>JBEKWU010000046.1:0-35138 GCA_049512775.1 Bryobacteraceae bacterium | reverse complement strand
CATTCAGATTGCAAGGTCTGGCGAGACCATTTTAGTGGCTACACATGGAACTCGAATTGCAGGCCAACTTGCTCCAACGACGGGAGTAATGCTACGGCAGGCTCAGGAACTTCGGTCTAGCAGGTTACTAGACAGAATGCACCGGTCCGGCGGGCGGGTTCACCCCGCGATGCCTAGTTATATCCCAGCGTCTTGATGGTGGCGAACGTGGCGGAAAAACTGCCGATGTCCAAGCCGCTGGGCGGGTTGGGATTGAAGGATGACTTGGCGGCCTGGTCCGAGACCATGAGACTGCCCATGGGCACGCCATCCGAGGTCGCCGATACCGGGAGCGCCAGAAGCACAGCGGGCGGAACCGTGAAGGCGCCCTTGGATGCCTGCTCAAGGCAGAGGAACATGGCGCCAGCCGACTGGGGCGATTCGATGATCGACATCCCCATGATGCTGACCATGCCCGCGCCGCCGGTCCAGTTGATGGTCACGCCACTGGCGCGGGTCACCTGGGTGATGGCGTCCACGTTGCTCCAGACAAAGGCCTGCGGAAGGGTCAGCGTGGAGGTGAACGCCCCCACGTTGGCGCCGCCCTGCCCGGTCACGGTGAAATTGCCCGACGGACTGGTGGTGTACGGCAGAGAGGCGATGGAGTAGGATCCCTTCGTGGAGCTCGTGAACGCTCTGGTCGCGCTGTCCGGGCCGGTCAGGGTCAGGTTACCCGCGTCCAGAGGATCGGGAGCCACGGGGTCGGCGGTGGATCCCTGGTCGCCCCGGAAGGTCATGACAGTGCACGCACCATAGACGGAGACGCCGAACTGGCCGTGGCTCTGCGACAACCGGGCCCAGTCGTAACCATAGAACGTCCCCGATGCGCTGCTGGATACCATGTTGCCGATGACCGGCACCTTCATGGTGCTCCAGTTCACGCTCACGTAACCCTGCTTCAGCCCGTGCGCTTTCACGTAGTTCGGATCCAGGTCCGAGAAGCTTAGCGCGTCGGAGCACATCCCGCCATTGGCTGAAATGGACATGCTGACGGTGTTGCTCACCACGTTGCCGACCTTCACGAACACCGGCACGTAGCAGCCCGGGTTGTTCGGGATCACGAAGTTGATCTGATCCTGGCCGGCGGAGCTAGAGCGCCCCTGGTATAGGACATTGGCCGGCAACACCTTCTGCCCGCCCACCCAAACCTCGGCGCCCGCACCCAGATCGATCTGCACCGGAGGCTGGGTTTCGTCGCCGGTTACCGGGCCGAGTCCCGTACCCCACAGCACGCCGACGTCGCCGGGAAGCGCCGAGGTGGTGATGTTGTTGAACGCCCAGCTCGGGCCGTGGTATTGCTGGATCACCCCCGGTCCGCTGCCTTGCTGGTTCCAGGCCAGGAGGCCGACGCTGCGCTGGACCACGTTGAACGTCTGGGGCGCACTGGTCTGTCCGTTATAGGTGACCGTGAGCGATGCCTGGCCGGTGGCAGTGGCCGAGGGCAGGATGGCGTTGACCTGGCCCGGGCCGACAAACAGCATGATCGCGCAACGCGTCTGGCCCGCGGAATCCGTGACTTGGACCTTGACGCCGCCCAAACCACCAGAGCACTGGAGCGGCCAGCTCAGTGCGGGGCTTGTTGACGGCCCCAGGTTCTGACCATAGATCGAAAACATCGAACCCTGGGCGATGTCGCCGTTGGGCAAACCCGCTGGAACAGAACTGGCGGCATTCACCATGCCGTTGGGAAAGACCGCGAACTGCGCCACTGGGAGCGAGACGGTGTTGCTCTCCTGGCCGCCGATGCGGAGCTTCACCGGTTGGGAGCTCCCGGCAAGCCCGGCTGGAACCGTGAAGCTGACCTGATACCATCCCAAAGTACCCCCGACAAGACCGGAATAGAGAACCGTAGCGGCCTGGCCGCCAACCAGGAGATCGGGTTTCACCACGCTGGGTGAGGCGTCCGCGGTGCCCGTGGGCACAACCGGATTGGTCGGCCCGAGACCAACCCCGTACAGGGTCAGGGTCTCCTGGGGGATGGCGGGGCTGTTCGCAGAGACTGTGCTGCCGTTGGCCCTGACAAACCATCCGATACCCCCCGAGGTGAAGATACCGGGAGCGTATGTCTCGAGGTCGATGTTGAACGGTTCGGACTTCTGGCCCTGCAGATCGACGACGACAGGCACGCTTTTGCCAGGCTGCAATTCGACCGGGATCTGTATGTTCATTTGACCTGAGGAAGCGCCGATGACGGCGGCCGGCTTCCCGCCGATCTGGACGGAGACTTGTTGTGCGTCGTTTCCGAAGCCAGTGCCCCAGACATTGGCCAGCGTCCCGGGGGCCAGCAGCGTGGTATTGGTCGCAACGTTGGTCACAGAGTAGACCGCCGGAGCCTGAGCCAGGGCCGACAGGGCGGAGCAGAGGGTACCGAGGACAAGAGAGCGGAGCAGGTGTTTCGCCATTGGGACGATCCTCCTGAGAAGCCCCATTATAGTTGAAGGTCAATCCCCGCGAGCCGCCGAATACACGCGATCGCGAGGACAGCCCGAGTCTCCCAGAACACCAGGCGGAAGATGGCGGAACGCGCTGGCCGAGGCCAGCCGGGTGAAGTGAACAAGGCGGGGCGTGGGGCAGGCCGCGAGCAGCCTGCCCCGGAATGTCTAGTTGTACCCCAGCGTCTTGCTAGTGGCGAAGGTGGCGGAGAAGCTGCCGACATCCAAGCCACTAGGCGGATTGGGATTGAAATTTGCCTTGGCGGGCTGGTTCGAGACCATGAGACTGCCCATCGGAAAACCACCCGAATTCGCCGATACCGGGAGCGCCAGGAGCACGGCGGGCGGCACCGTGAAGGTGAGCTTGGAGGCCTGCTCGAGGCAGAGGAACATGGCGCCAGCCGACTGGGGCGTCTGGATCATCGACATCCCTATGATGCTGACGATACCCGCGCCGCCGGTCCAGTTGACGGTCACGCCACTGGCGCGGGTCACCTGGGTAATGGCGTCCACGTTGCTCCAGACAAAGGCCTGCGGAACGGTCAGCGTGGAGGTGAACGCCGCCACGTTGGCGCCGCCCGCGCCCGTCAGGGTGTAGTTGCCGGTCGGATTGGCCAGGTAAGACGGCAGACTTGCGATGGAGTAAGATCCCTTGGTCGAATTCGTGAACGGCGTGACCGCGCTGTCCGGGCCAGTCAGGGTCAGTGTGCCCGCGTCCAAAGCGTCGGGAGTCACAGGGTCGGCGGTGGATCCAGTGGGGCCGAAGGTGACGACAGTGCACGCGCCATAGGTGGAGACGCCGAACTGGCCTCGGCTCTGCTGCAACCGGGTCCAGTCGTAACCAAAGAAGCTCCCCGAGGCGCCGTTGCTCACAAGGTTGCCGATGACCGGCATCTTGAGGGTGGTCCAGCTCACGCTCACAACGCCCTCCTTCAGCCCGTTCGCTTGCACGTAGCTGGGATCCAGGCCGGAGAAGCTGATCGCGTCGGAGCACATCCCGCCATTGGCTGAAATCGCCATGCTGAGGGTGTTGCTCACCACGTTGCCGACCTTGACGAACACCGGGACATAACAGCCCGGAATGTTGGGGATCACAAAGTTGATCTGGTCCTCTCCCGCGAAAGTCGAGCGGCCCTGGTACTGGACATTGGCCGGCGCGACCTGTTGCCCGCCCACCCACACTTCGGCGCCCACGCCCAGAGGGATCTGCACCGGAGGCTGGGTTTCGTCACCGGTTACCGGGCCGAGTCCCGTGCCCCACAGCACGGCGACGTCACCGGGAATCCCCGAGTCGGAGATGTTGTTGAACGAGTGGCCGCTGCCGTGGTATTGCACCACCACCCCCGGTCCGCTGCCTTGCACATTCAAGGCAAACAGGCCGACGCTGTGCGCGACCACGTTGAACGTCTGAGGCGCGCTGGTTTGTCCGTTATAGGTGACCTTCAGCGAGGCCTGGCCGGTGGCGGTGGCCGAGGGCAGGACCGCGTTGATCTGCCCCGCGGCGACGAACAGCAGGATGGCGTAACGAGTCTGGCCCGCCGAGTCGGTGACCTGGACGGTGACGCCGGCCAGTCCCGCGGAGTTGGGGAGAGGCCAGGTCGTCGCCCAGACCGCGGTCGCCGGCCCCATGTTCTGCCCGAAGATGGCGAACATCGAGCCCTGCGCGATGTCGCCGCTCGGCAAACCCGCCGGCACAAAGCTGGCGGCATTCACCATACCGTTGGCAAAGACGGCGGGCTGGGCCAGCGCGGCCGCACCCGCAAACACGAGTACTACACAGGCTCGAACAAGAATTTTCACCGTTGCCCTCCTGGTCGTGAACTGCATTCAATCTTAAGGCACTTCGCTACTGGCCGTCAACCAGGGATCTCCTCAGCGCAGGGCTAACACCGCGTCCAGGGGCGCGCCGGTGATGCGGCCTTCGACCTCGCGGAAGCCCGCCTCTTCGAGCAGGCCGCGGTATTCGGCCAGGGTGCGCTCTTTGCCCTCGGTGCATACCAGCATGTTGAGGGACTGCATGTGCGCGCCCACCGGGCCGCTCTTGTCGCCGGCGAGCAGGCGCTCGGCGACGAGCAGGGCGCCGCCGGATGGCAGCCGGTCGTGGATCTTGCGCAGCAGGCGGCGGACCTTCCCGTCGCCCCAGTCGTGCAGGATGCGGCCTACGGCGAACAGGTCGGCTTCGGGCAGCGGATCTTCGAAGAAGTCGCCGGCGAGGAATTCGACGAGAGAGGGCTGGATCCCTATCCTACGGGCGTAGTCGATGACGCGAGGCAGGTCGAAGACCACGGCACGCAGGCCGGGATAACGCTCGCAGGCGGCCAGCGCCAGGTGGCCCGTTGCGCCGCCGAGATCCGCGAGACGGTGGAACCGGCTCAGGTCGAAAGCTTCCACCACCGCGGGCGAACTGAGCTGGCCGAAACCGTTCATGCCCATGAGGAAGTCGCGCATGGCCTCATCGGTCTTGAAGAAGTGATCAAACAGCGCGCCGCGGCCGCCAAAGGTCTGTTCCCAGCGGGGCGTGCCTTCGCGGACGGCGTCTTCCAGGTTCGCCCACAACCGGAACAGCGCGTTGTTCGAGTACAGGATGTAGCCGGTCATGGTGTGCGGGCTGGAACGGCGGAGGTAGGTTTCGGCGACGGGCCGGTTGCGGTACACGGCGCCGTCCTTCCGCAGGAGCTTCAACCCCACACTGGCGTCGAGCAACCGCTCGAGCGCGCCGGGATGCGCGTCGAGTTCGCGCGCCAGCGTGGCGCAATCCACTGGCACGCGGTCGAAGACGCCCAGCGCCACCGCGGCGAACATGGTCTTGGAGCGGCGAAACGCGTCGATCAATTCGAGGATGCGAAGAGGGCTCGGGAGTTTCATCGGAAATGGTCGTAGCCCAGCGGCGCGAGCGGCTTACCCTGAAAGTACACCCGGCCGTGCCGGCCCGGGCAGATCGTGCCGATGCGGACGGCGCCCTCGACCTCGGCCCGCGCCGTGAACAGCAGTTCGTAATCCTCGCCGCCGTGGAGCGCCTGCTCGAGGGTCGCCCCGGGGAAAACCGGGATCGCTTCATCGAGCACCGCCGCGACGCCTGAGGCGAGGCACAACCGGTGGAGGTCGAGCGACAGGCCATCGCTCAGATCGATCGCGGCGGTGGCGCGACCGCGCAGCAGGCGCCCGAACTCGAGCCGCGGTTCGGGACGGCAGTGCTTGGTCCAGGCCGCGCCGCGGCGGGTGGCGAGCCCCAGGGCCGCGCCGCCCAGCCGGCCGGAAACGTAGACTCCGTCGCCTGCCTGCGCGCCATCACGCCGCAGCGCTTGCCCCGGAGGGACGGTCCCGCAAACGGCGACGTCGCAGGCCACGCGCTCGGCGCGCGCCAGGTCCCCTCCGGCCAGCGTGGTTCCAGTGCGCCGGGCCAGGCGCAGGAAACCGCGATAGAAACCGTCGATCCAGCGCTGGTCCGCCCACGGGGCCAGGGCCAGCGACAGCAGGCAGAAGCGCGGCTCGCCGCCCATGGCCGCGATATCGCTGAGCCCGCGCGCCAGCGCCTTCCATCCCACCGAGTCCGCCGCATGCATGTCGCGCCGGAAGTGAACCTCCTCGATCATCATGTCGGTGGTGAACAGCAGGTCCTCAGAGGCACCCTCGGGGCGGAAAATCGCGCAGTCGTCGCCGATGCCCAGCAGAACGCCGGGGCCGGGCGCGGGCGTCTTGCGCTGGATGCGCCGGAGGAGTTCCAGTTCGTTCATTCCGATTGGCCGAACACCAGGCCCGATGGCAGTTCTTCGCCGAACATGCGGTCGAGCGTCCCGGAATCCAGCTCCTCCTCTCCTTCGAGCACCGCGAGCAGCCTGGCGGCGTCGGGCTTTCCGGAGACGGCGCGGCGCACCTGCCCGGCGACGACCGGGGAAAGGTCGCGCGCGGGATCGCCGGTGCGACGGGCAATGGCCGCCAGGGCATCGGCGGCGCGGGCCACCGGCAACAGCGCCTCCACCCAGCGCGCCGCGGCCGCGGGCGGCGCCACCTGGTTCGCCGGTCCGTAGAACAGCTCGCGCGCGCCGATCCGCGTCAGGCACCAGACGTCGGTATCCGTGCCCTGGCCGGACTTGATATGGCCGGCGAGCCGGTCGCCCAATTCGGTCTTGGTCTGGAGCGGCAGCAGTTCCAGGCTCGCCGCCGCCCGCCACATCTCGCGCAGCAGGCTCGGATTCACCCGCTGCTTTTTGCCGCCGCGCGGCACGAGCGTGGCCGAGAGCCGCTGGTACACTTCGATCTGCTGGTTGCGATTCAGCCCGCCGGCTACCCGGCCCCAGAAGATCCACCATTCCACTTCGTTCTGCACCTGGTTCGCGAAAAGCAGCCCGGAGGCGTAGATGCGCCGGGCCTGCTCGATGCGGAAATCGTCGCCCGGATATCCGAAACCGGGGCGCAGGCAGAAGCCGCAAAGATTGAGCCAGCGCTGCTCGAAAGCGGGCGCGAGCTTGCGGCCGTCCGCCAGCTCGAGTAAGACGTCCCCCAGTTGGCGAATGGTTCCCAAAGGCCAGGAATTCTTGCCCAGGCCCAGCGCGCCTTCGAGCTTGCCGGGCAGTTCCTCGGGCGCGACCGCGCGTTCCGTGCCCGGGCCGAACACGGTGCGGATCAGGGCCTTGGCCCGTTCGAGCGCCTCTTCGGCAATCACCGCCGCCGGCCGCTTGGGCGCCTCCGCCGCAGCCGCCTTCTTCCGCAGCTCGAATTGTAGCCGCCAGCGGTGCTCGCTCACCTTCGACTCGCACCAGATTTCGAGCGTGCCGACTTCCGTCAGCCGCGCACCCAGCTTCACCGGGATCAGCAGCTCCCCAGTGCGCCTGCCGAAGCGGATCACTGCGTTGAGCGGCGCGTGCAGGTGGAAATCGGTCTCCAACCGCTCGGGCGTCAACTCGAGGACCTGCCCCTGGGCGTCCTCGGTGCGCGTGAGGGAGCTATAGAGCCGGAAGGAGACCGGACGGTTGGCCACCAGTTGCAGGTTCTCGAGATCCAGTTCCAGCGTCGAGCCCTCTTCCGTGCCGCGGGGCACCAGGCACACGGCGCGCTCGCCGATGCCGATGTAGTAGGCGCGCGGCAGGCCGCCCCGCACCACCACGCCGCTGCCGGTCGAGCGCGTGTAGGAGTAATATGCCGCGCCCACCGCCACCGCCAGATCCAGGTCGCGGTTCTCGAACACTACCGGGCGCCGCCCGTACCAGCTCGCGACCACCTCCGCCACGCGCGCGCGGCAGACCTCGGGAATGAAGAACCCGCCGTTGAACAGGATGGCGTCGACGCCCGAGGGCGCCTGCTCGGGGGCGCCCGTCAGGAACGCGGCCAGGTGGCGCGTGATGGCGGGGTCGGAGACGTACGGCAGCCCCAGCTCGCGGAACAGGCTGCGCTTCTCTTCCACGGGTTGGTCGCCGAGGTTGCAGAACGGCAGGAAACCTTCGAGCGTCAGTTCGAGCGCTTCCTGGCGGAGGATCGCGGTCTTGCGCGCGCCGCCGACCAGTGCCGCGCCGGCGCCGACCACCGTCACCTCGACGCTGGCCAGCTTGGGGTCCGAAAGCAGGCGCTCCTTGGCCGCCGTGCACTGGCGCCGCACGGCGTTGCGCTGCCGGATGGAGAGCGGCGCGCCGAGCTTGCTCTCGACCAGCCAGGCCAGCGTGAGGTCGAGGTTGTCGCCGCCGAGGAGCAAGTGGCGGCCCACCGCCGTGCGCGTGAATTCGACGCGGTCGCCCTCGCGGGCCACGCGGATCAGCGTGAAGTCCGAGGTGCCTCCGCCGACGTCGCACACGAGAACCACCTGGCCGTCGAAGAGGCTCTTGCGCGACTCCGCGAGGTGGTTGGCGATCCAGGAATAGAACGCGGCGGCCGGCTCTTCGAGCAGCGTGAGCTTGGGAAGGCCCGCCTCGGCGGCCGCCTGCACCGTCAGCTCGCGGGCTTCCTCGTCGAAGGATGCGGGCACCGTGAGCACGACTTCCTGCTCGGCCATCGGCTCGGCCTGCGCGCGGTCCCAGGCTTCGCGCATGTGCGCCAGGAACCGCGACGAGACTTCGACCGGAGAGAGCACGCGCCCGGTCTCCTGCGAATCCCATGGCAGGATCTTCGCCGTGCGGTCCACCTCGGGGTTGGAGAGCCAGGACTTGGCCGAGTGGACCAGCCGCGTCGGCACCAGCGCCCCCTGGTCCCGCGCGAACGCGCCCACGTACTCGGTGTTTGCCAGGTATAAGAACGAAGGCAGGACCTTGAGCGGCTCGACCCGCTCGGGCGCGACGTGCTGCGGGATGGGCAGCACATGGACCGGCGGGAAATCGGTGTCTTCCGCTTCGCGGGGGTCGATATAGGCGACCGCCGAGTTGGTGGTCCCTAAGTCGATCCCGATGACAAACCGTGGTGCCAAGGCCCGCTCACTCGATCTCGATTTCGGCCGGCGCGACTACGCCAACGCCGTGCGGCGGCGCGGTCATGCTCACTTTCGCGGCCCGCCAGCCCTTGTGCCGCAGCACTCCGCCTGGCGGCGCTCCCGCGGGCACGTTGCCCAGGAACTTCACCAGCGCCGGGTTCTGTGCCGCCAGGGTCCCGCCGAGGCTGGTGAATGCGCCCTCGACACCGTCGATCACCGGGACCAGATCGAAGTGACGCTTCAGCGAGTCGCGGCATTGATCGTGCAGTGCGCGCACCGCCGCGCCCACCTGCGCGTCGTCGTAGGCCGAGATGTCCTCCATGAGGAAGTCCACCAGCCGCGAGTCGCGTTGAAGGAAGGACACGATGGCGACGGCGCCGTCGATGTGATCCGCCGCCGGCGGCTCCGGCTCCTTCAGCCCCAGGGCCGCCCTCATCTCGTCGGAGAGCGCACCGCGAGACAGAATGCATAAGAAACTACGGAAAGCCAACCTCAAGCGGCCCAATGAGTCCCCCAATCCATTGACGATTGACGATTGCTTCATTGACGATTGAACGCCCCAAGGCGCTGCGGTTCTTCAATCGTCAATGCAACAATCGTGATTCGTCAATTCCTAGGATACACTGCGGATGCTGGAATCTTCGCCGGTTTTGGCGCCGCGCACCAGGGCCGCCTTGCACAGCTTGTCCAGCTCCCGCCTGGCGATGGCAGTCCAGGAGCTGCCCGGATCGAGCTTGAGGTAGGCCTTCCAGTGGCGCACCGCCCGCATCGGTTCGCCCTGGCTCTGGTAGATCAGCGCGGCGTTGTAGTGGGCATCGGCGTAGTTCGGGTTCGCCCGCAGCGCCGCCTGGTAGTGCGATAGCGCGCGCGGCTGGTTGCCGATCTCGTCGAACAGGTTGCCCAGGTTGAAGTGCGCCAGCGCATAGCCGCTGTCCACCTCCAGCGCCTGGCGGTAGCAGCGCTCGGCCGCGTCCCACTTGCGCAAGTGATAGTGGATCGTCCCCAGGTTCACCAGCGCCCCGACCGAGCGCGGGTCGAGCTGGAGCGCGCGCTCGTAGGCCTCGACAATGTCCGGAATCGGCGCGCCGGTCTGCTCCAGCTCCAGCCCGTTCTCGAACCAGGCTTCGGCCTCCTGCTGCCGCGAGGCCCGCGACGCCGGCGTCCGGTCTCCGGGAAACTCCATCAGCCTCTTCAACTCGGCGCGATCGAAGTCCAGCAGAAGCTGGCCCGAAACCGCCTCCATCTTCTGCCCCTCCAGCAGCACCGCGACTTGCTTGCCCTCGCAAAAGACTTTCAGCTCCCTGAGCGGATCGGCCACCCCGCCGAGTTTCTCGCGCAAGGCCCGCACCGCTCGCCGGATGCGCGCCACCGGCACACGGTTCTGGCGCAACTTTTGGAGCGACCGCAACGCGATCAGGTCGGAGAACGCAAACTGGTCCAGGCGCGGAACCAGCTCCTGCTTTTCCCAGCTCCGAAGCTGCTGCTCGGAGATGCCCAACACCCGCCGGGCCTCTTTTCGCGAATAGGATTGCTTTGGCGGCCCCGCAAGCATCGCGGAGAATTGTAGCAGAAACCGCTGGGAAACGGCGGCCGGCGGGGACTGGGGCTTGCCGCGCGGGCCGGGCTGTGAGGCGTTCGCCTTAATTGCAACTCTTTTGCACTGACGGCCTTGACAGGCCGCCGTTTGGCGTTCGATACTGTGTCTTGATGCAACCCAGTTTCATCAGGAGCCACAGGCCCGCCAGCCTCGTGGAGCTGCGCGAGGGCGAACAGGGCATCCTGGACCGTCTCGAGCTGCCGGAGGATGTTGCCAGGCGGCTGATGGAACTCGGCTTTGTTCCGGGCAGCCCGATCGTCGCCGCCTTGAGCGCACCCGGCGGCGACCCGCGCGTGTTCCGCGTGGACGGCTCGGAGATCGCCCTGCGGCGCGACACCGCAGCGCAACTCAAGCTCCGCCCTGCTGCTTCCGCCGCCGCGGACTAGCATAGTGTCTCCGAAATGCCTTTACGCGAGAGCACAGAACCGCGACCGTCAGGGAGCGGTCCACTCGCTGACGCTCGTGGTTCGGTGCTGTGGCCCGGAGTGCCAAGCTGTCCTCGGGGCACCACACTAGCATGAGCGAGTGCGATCAATGCGCCCTGGCCGAGGCGCTGGCGCCCAACGCAGACCGCCAGCGGCCCCGGATGGTGGCCATCGCCGGCCCGCCGAACTCCGGGAAATCCACCCTCTTCAACCGCCTGACCGGGTTGCGGCAGAAGGTTGCCAACTATCCCGGCGTGACGGTCGAGAAGCGGCTGGGCCAGGCCCGCCTCGAGGACGGCCACCAAGTCACGCTGGTCGATTTGCCGGGCATCTACAGCTTGTCGCCACGCTCGGAAGACGAGCGGGTCGCCCGCGACGTGCTGGCGGGCAAAATGGAGGGCCTCCCCCGCCCCGACGCCGTGCTCCTGATCCTGGACTCGACCAACCTCCGCCGCCACCTGATGCTGGCCGCGCCCATCCTCGCGCTGGGGCTGCCGACCATGATCATTCTGAACATGGCCGACGAACTCCGCAGCCGCGGCGGCGAGGTCGATGCCGGGGCGCTCACCAGACAGCTTGGCGCACCCGTTGTGCTGGCCAGCGCCGTGCGGGACGAAGGGCTCGAGCCGGTCTGGAGATTCCTGGCCGAGTGCGGCGCCGCGCCGTCACCGGCCGAACTGCCGGCACTTCAGGACGTTCCCGGGTGCCACGCCTGGGTGGCGCACGTCGGGCGGCACGCTGCCTATCAGCCACCCGCGCCGCCGCGGTGGACCAGGCGGTTGGACTCCATCCTGCTGCACGCGATCTGGGGTCCGCTCATCTTCAGCCTGGTGGTGGTGATGGTGTTCCAGTCGCTGTTCTCCTGGGCGCAGCCGCTCATGAACGGCGTGCAATCGCTGATCACCTGGTCCGGAGCCTGGGTCGGCGGGCTGCTGCCCAACTCCTGGCTACGCTCCCTGATCATCGAAGGCGTCTGGACCGGCGTCGGCTCGGTGCTGGTATTCCTGCCGCAGATTCTCCTGCTGTTCCTGTTCATCGGAATCCTGGAGGATTCCGGCTACCTGGCGCGCGCGGCCTTGATCGCCGACCGCACCATGGCCCGGGTGGGTTTGCAGGGCAAGTCGTTCATCCCGCTGCTCTCCGCGTACGCCTGCGCGGTTCCGGCGGTGCTGGCGACGCGCACCATCGAGAACCGGCGCGACCGCACCGCCACGATTCTGATCGCGCCGCTGATGACCTGCGCCGCCCGCTTGCCCGTTTACACCCTCATCATTGCGGCGTTCCTCCCGGAGCGCCCCGTGCTCGGCCCGTTGCTGGGCACGCGCGCCGCCGCCATGCTGGGCCTGTACTTCCTCGGATTCCTGGCGGCCTTCACCACCGCCCGCGTGCTCAAGTCCTCGATTCTGAAGAGCGAGCGGGCGCCGTTCGTGCTGGAGATGCCGCCCTACCGGCGACCGACGCTGGAATCGCTCGGCCTGCGGCTCCTGGACCGCGCGAAAATCTTCCTGCGCCGGGCCGGCACCGTGATTCTGGCGGTGGCGATCGTGCTCTGGGCGGCAGCCCACCTGCCGCTGGCCGGGGGCAAGGTCCCGCCCATCGAGCGCAGCCTGGTTGGTGCGCTGGGCCGGACCATCGAGCCGGCGATCCGCCCGCTGGGCTTCAACTGGAAGATCGGCGTCGGGCTGGTCACCTCTCTGGCCGCGCGCGAAGTGATTGTCGGCACGCTGGGCACGATCTATGGGATGGAGCCGGACGCCAAGTCCCTCGGCCTTCAAGCCGCCCTACGGCACGACTTGACGCCGGGCGGCGCTGTGGCCCTGCTCATCTTCTTTGCGTTTGCCATGCAGTGCGCCTCGACCATCGCCGTGGTGCGGCGCGAGACCGGGAGTTGGAAGTGGCCGCTGGCGCAGTTTGCCTACATGACCACGCTGGCCTGGGGTGGAGCGTTTCTGGCAAACCGGATGGTGAGCGCGTTGGTAGCCCATTCGCTATAGCTGAGTGGGATAGGGCTCCAGCCCTGTCCCAGGGGTTGCGCGCTGCGCCGTATAATCCCGGTAGTGCGCGACTCCTCAAAGACCTGCGGCATTTGTGGGCGGCACGGCGCCCTGGTGAGCGAAGCGCTCGGCCTCTGCCTCGAGTGCCTCCGCAAGGACCCCGCCCATGCGCTCGGCATCGCCCAAACTGCCCATAGCCTGGCACGGCGAAGGTTCTCTTTGCCGGCCGCGCCTCCGCGTGCCGAAGGCGGCGTAGCATGCACGCTGTGCGGACGGGAGTGCTCGATGGGCGAGGGCGAGCGCGGATTTTGCGGGATGCGCACGGCGAGGGGTGGCCGCCTGGCGCACCTGGCCGGTACCGCCGCCACGGGCATGCTCGAGTGGTACCGCGATCCGCTGCCAACCAACTGCGTCGCCGACTGGGTCTGCGCCGGCAGCAGGCGGATCGGCTGCCACAACCTCGCGGTTTTCTATGCGAGCTGCACGCTGGACTGCCTGTTCTGCCAGAACTGGCACTTCCGCGAGGCCGCGCCCGAGCGCAGCCGCCTGGTGAGCGCCGCCGAGCTGGCCGCCGCCGCCAACCCGCGCACGTTCTGCGTTTGTTTCTTCGGAGGCGATCCGGCCTCGCAAATGCCGCACGCGCTGGTTGCCGGCCGCCGGCTCGCGGAGGCGGGCGTGGCAGTGTGCTGGGAGACGGCTGGAACGTCCAACCCGAAGCTGCTGGACCACGCCGTCGAGATCTCGCTGCGAACGGGAGGCTGCATCAAGTTCGACCTGAAGGCCTTCGACGAGGGCCTGCACACGGCCCTGACGGGCGCCTCCAATCGCAGGACCCTGGAAAACTTCGCGCGCGCCGCAAGGCGGTTCGGGGAACGCCCGGAACCGCCCCTGGTGGTCGCCAGCACGCTGCTGGTCCCCGGGTACGTCGACGCGGAGGAGGTGCGCCGGACCGCGCGGTTCATTGCCGCGCTCGATCCGGAGATTCCGTATGCGCTGCTCGGTTTCGCGCCGCACTTCCGGATGAGCGACCTGCCGCGCACCTCGGTTCGTCACGCGGAGGAAGCCGCGGCCGCGGCCCGATCCGCCGGCCTGAAGAACGTCCGGATCGGCAACCGCCATCTGCTCTCGCACGAGTACTAAGGATACCGGCCCGCTTGCGCCCCCGCCGTTTCCGGTCTATTGTGTTGGTTTGGCCACCATCTACGATGTAGCCAAACGGGCGGGGGTGTCGACCTACACCGTCTCGGCGGTGCTCAACCGCTCCGCCTACGTCAGCCCCGAACTGACCCAGCGCGTCGAGCAGGCCGTGCGCGAGCTGGACTACACCATCAACGACCTCGCGCGCAGCCTCCAGACCCGCAAGACCAAGACCGTCGGGATGCTGATCCCGAACATCGCCAGCCCATTCTACGCCGACGTGGTCCACGGCGTGGAAGACGTGCTCAAGCAGTCCGGCTACTCGCTCATCCTGGGCAACACCTACGACAAGCGGGAGGAGCAGTCGCGGTACCTCATGGTGTTCCGCTCGAAGCAGGTGGATGGGTTGCTGCTGTTTGTCGCCCCCGGTGACGACGCCGAGGTGCGCGCGCTGGTCGAGGCCAAGAAGCCGGTGGTGTTTGTCGCGCGGCGGCCGCTGGGATTCGAGGCCGACAGCGTGACACCGGACAACGTTCGCGGGACCCAGCTCGCCGTCGAGCAGTTGATCGGGAAAGGCCACCAGCGGATCGCGCTGATCACTGGCCCGCTGGGCCTGAGCGCGGGCTCGGACCGGGTGGTCGGATGGCGCCGGGCGCTCAAGAAGGCCGGGTTGTCCGCCCCCAAACAGTGGATCGGCGAGTGCGACTGGACGCCCGAGTCGGCCTATCGCGTCACCCTCGACTGGATGGCTTCCGAGGAGCGGCCCACCGCCATCTTCACCGGCAACTTCCTCATGCTGACCGGCGTGCTGCGCGCGCTCCGGGAGCGCAAGCTCAAGTGCCCGCAGCAGGTCGAGGTGATGAACTCGGACGATTTGGACTGGATGGACCTGTTCGAGCCCCGCATTTCCGCCGTCGTGCAGCCCAGCTACGCCATGGGCGCGCAAGCCGCCGAGCTGCTGCTCAAACGGATGAAGGAGCCGGACCGGCGCTTCGAGCAGATCGTGCTGGAGCCGGAGCTGAAGCTGCGAAGCTGACGATTCCCGCCCTGGCGCTTGCCAAAGGCGCAAATATAGCATACTCTATAGACATCATGGTATATGCAGACAACACCCTCTCGATCGGCCGCACGCCGCTGGTCAAACTCAACCGCATCTTGAATGGCGCGCAGGCTACCGTCCTGGCCAAAATCGAAGGCCGCAACCCGGCCTACTCGGTGAAGTGCCGCATCGGCGCGTCGATGATCTGGGACGCGGAGCGGCGGGGCGTGCTCGGTCCGGGCGTGGAGCTGGTGGAGCCGACCAGCGGCAACACTGGCATCGCGCTGGCCTTCGTCGCCGCCGCGCGGGGCTACGCCCTGACGCTGACCATGCCGGAGACCATGTCGCTGGAGCGACGCAAGCTCATCCGGGCGTTCGGCGCCACGCTGGTGCTCACCGAGGGCGCGCTGGGCATGCAAGGGGCCATCGCCAAGGCCGAGGCCATCCAGGCGTCCGACCCTAGCCGCTTCCTGCTGCTCCAGCAGTTCAAGAACCCGGCCAACCCCGACATCCACTTCAAAACCACCGGCCCGGAAATCTGGGATGACACCGAAGGCCGTGTGGATGTGCTGGTGAGCGGCGTCGGCACCGGCGGCACCATCACCGGCATCTCGCGGTTCATCAAGGGAATCAAGGGGAAGAAGATCGAGTCGGTGGCGGTGGAACCCGCGAACAGCCCGGTCATCACGCAGACCTTGAACAAGCAGCCGCTGACGCCCGGGCCGCACAAAATCCAGGGCATCGGGGCGGGACTCATCCCGGATACCCTGGACCTGTCGCTGGTCGACCGGGTCGAAACGGTGACGGACGACGAAGCGATCGAGACCGCGCGGCGGCTGGCGCGCGAGGAAGGCATCATTAGTGGCATTTCCAGCGGCGCGGCGGCCGCGGTGGCCATACGGCTGGCGCGGAAGCCCGAGTACGCCGGGAAGACCATCGTCGCCGTGCTGCCGGATTCCGGCGAGCGCTACCTCACGAGCGTGCTGTACGAAGGGATAGTCTAAGCTACACCGCGGCCAACGCCGCCTCCAGATCCTCGATCAGGTCCGCCAGGTCCTCGATCCCGACCGAGATCCGGATCAGGTCGGGCGTGATGCCCATGGCCTCGCGAACCTGCGGCGGCACCGAGACGTGCGTCATGGTGTAGGGGTGCTCGATGAGCGACTCGACTCCGCCCAGGGACTCGGCCAGCGTAAACACCTTCACGTTCCCGAGCAGCCGGAAGGCTTCCTCCTGGCCGCCGCGGACGCGGAAGGAGAACGTCCCACCGAACCCACTCATCTGCCGCAACGCCAGCGCGTGCTGCGGATGGCTCGGCAGTCCGGGGTGATGCACTCTCGAGATTTTCGCGTGCCGCTCGAGCCAGCGTGCGATCTCCAGCGCGTTGCGGTTGTGCTCCTCCATGCGCAGCGCCAGCGTCTTGATGCCCCGCAGCACCAGGAAGCAGTCGAAGGGCGCCTGGCAGGTTCCCAGCGCGTTCTGGAGGAAGCCGATGCGCTCGGCCAGCCCCGGATCGCGCACCACGATGGCCCCGCCGACCACGTCCGAGTGGCCGTTGATGTACTTGGTAGTCGAGTGCAGCACGATATCGACGCCGCACTCGAGCGGCCGCTGGAAGTAGGGCGACAGGAAGGTGTTGTCGCAAATGGTGAGCAGCCCCCGCTCGCGGGCCAGTTGCGCCACCGCCGCCAGATCCACCAGGTTCATGCACGGGTTGGTGGGCGATTCGATCCAGATGGCGCGCGTGGACGGCCGCAGCGCCCCGCGCACCGCGTCCAGGTCGCGAAGGTCGACGTAATCCACCGCCACCCGCCGATCGCCGAGCGTTGCCAGCAGCCGGTACGTGCCGCCATACAGGTCGTTGTGCACCACCAGGTGGTCGCCCGGATCGAACATGGTGAGCAGAGTCGTCTCGGCGGCCATCCCGGTGCCGAAGGCAAAGCCGAACCTTCCGGCCTCGAGCGCGGCCAGGCAGTCCTCGAGCGCCTTGCGGGTGGGGTTGCCACTGCGCGAGTACTCGAACGGCCCCGGTTGGCCCACGCCCCGGAAGGCGAACGTCGAGGTCTGGTAGATGGGCGTCATCACGGCGCCATAGGCCGCGTCCGGCGGCTGGCCGGCATGAATGGCAAGGGTCTTGAATCGCTTACAATTGTTCTGGGACAAAGGTCGGCTCCAGCGATAAAACTGAGGTTCTCTCTAGAGAATGGTAGCATGCCGCGCATCCTGATCCTTTGCACCGGCAACTCGGCCCGCAGCCAGATGGCTGAGGCGCTGCTGAAATCCTACGATGCGCGCCTGGAAGTCTGGTCGGCGGGCACGGAACCCGCGGCCCGGGTGCACCCAAACGCGGTGCGCGTGATGGAGGAGATCGGCATCGACATCAGCGACGCCCGGCCGAAGAGCGTCGAGTTGTTTCTGGCCCAGCCCTTCCATTACGTGATCACGGTCTGCGGCCAGGCGGAGGCCTCCTGCCCGGCGTTTCACGGCGCCGTACGGCGGCGGCTGCACTTCCCGTTCGACGACCCGGCAGCCGCGCGGGGCGCCGAGGAGCAAGTGCTCGAGGCCTTCCGCCGGGTCCGCGATCAGATGAGCGTGCGTTTCCGCGACTTCTACCTGGCCAACATCCGCGCCGCCACTCCCCGGCTTCGGCCCGCGCGGCAGGGGGACCTCGAGGCGGCCCGCCGCCTTCTGATCGAGTGTGAACTGGGGGCGGAGGGACTCGAAACCCAGTTCCCGGACGGATACGCCGTTGTCGATAGCGGCGGCGAGCTGGCGGGGGTCGCGGGTATGGAGGTTTACGGGGAGGACGGGTTGCTGCGCTCGGTGGCGGTAGCGCCCGAGCACCGCGGCACGGGGCAGGGAGCGCTGCTGGTGCGGAACCGGCTCGAGTGGGCGGCGAAACACCGCCTGCGGGCGGTCTACCTGCTCACCACCACCGCCGCGGACTTTTTCGCGCGCATGGGCTTCTGGCCGGTGGAGCGGGAATCCGTGCCCGAGGGCATCCGGACTTCCGAGGAATACTCGCGCGTGTGCCCGGCCAGCGCCACCGTGATGTGTCTGGCGCTGTGGTAAGCTACGTTCCGTCTTAGGAGGCGGCCATGCGCTCTTTGCTTTTCCCCGCAATTCTGTTGTGCCTGCCCGCATGGGCCGGCCAAATCACGCTGAAAAATGGCGACCGCCTTTCCGGCGCCGTCGTCAGGTCGGACGAGAAGAGCCTGGTCTTCAAGTCCGAGCTTGCCGGGACGGTCACGGTCGCCTGGGACTCGGTGGTGGCCATCTCTTCGTCCGAGCCGTTGCACGTCGGTTTGCGCGATGGGCAGGTGGTTGTCGGGCCGGTCGAAACGGCCGGCCAGAAACTGGAGATCGCCACCAAAGATGCGGGCAAGGTCGTCGCGCCGAAGGAGGCCGTCCGGTTCCTCCGGTCCAAGGAAGAGCAGGCGGCTTACGACGCCCAAGTCGAGCGCTACAGCCACCCCAGGCTCACCGATTTGTGGACTGGGTTCGTCGACGTCGGCGTGGCGATGGCTCAAGGGAACGCCAAGACCTCGAACCTCAACGTCAGCGCCAACGCCAATCGCGCCACCAGCCGGGACAAGATCGAGGTGAATTTCACCTCCCTGTACGCCAGCAACTCGGTCGGCGGGGTATCGCAGGTGACGGCGAATGCGATTCGCGGCGGCATCCGCTACAGCCTCAACGTCACGCCCAAGGTGCTGGCCTTCGGCTCCACGGACCTGGAATATGACGAATTCCAGAAACTCGATCTGCGGTTCTCCCCGACCGGCGGCGTGGGCTGGCACGCGGTCAAGGACGAGCGGACCACCCTCGACCTGCTGGGTGGCGTCTCGCTCAATCGCGAGTTCTTCGCCACCGGACTGAACCGGACCTCGGGCGAGGCGCTCATTGGCCAGATGTTTTCCCGCAAACTGTCGAAGGCCGCCGGCATCACCGAGAAGTTCACCATTTATCCCAACGTGACGAACGGGGGCGCCTACCGCATGAACTTCGACATCTCGGCCGTCACCTCTATCCGCAAGTGGCTGGGCTGGCAACTCAGCTTCAGCGACCGGTTCCTGAGCGACCCGCTGCCCGGCCTGAAGAAGAACGACATTCTGTTTACATCTGGCATCCGGCTCACCTTCGCGCGGTGACGGATTTTGGCTCGTCGGGTAACATTTCCCGCCGTCCGGACATCTACCCAGGCGCAGGGACACCCCGAGGGACTGGTGCGCCCTGCCGGAAAGGATACAACATGCACAATCGCAAGCTGTTTTGGGCTCTTGCCCTGGTCGGCGTGCTGGCTTTGAGCGCTTTCGCCGCGGACGTCAGCGGCAAGTGGAAGGCCGAGTTCGAGACGCCCAACGGGCAGACCCGAACCTCAAACCTGACCTTGAAGGCCGACGGCGAGACGCTGACCGGCACCATCAGCGGCCGTGGCGGGGATACCGCGATCAGCGAGGGAAAGGTCAGCGGAGACGAGATCTCCTTCGTCGTGGTCCGGGATTTCCAGGGCCAGCAGATGAAGAGCCAGTATAAGGGCAAGGTGGCCGGGGACGAGATCAAGATGAGCGTCCAGTTCCGCGAGGACATGCCCGCCCGAGAGATGGTCTACAAGCGCGTGAAAGAGTAACCTGCTCCCCAGACTTCCCGGCGCGCACCGCCCGGACGGACAATAGGTTCCGAGGGGCGCGTGTGCGCCTTTTCTGTTCCTGGTGATGAGAATCCAACTCCAGGTGAACGGAACCCGACGCTCGGTCACAGCCGAGCCGGGATCCATGCTGCTCGGTGTGCTGCGCGACCAACTGGACCTCACCGGAACCAAGTACGGTTGCGGCGAAGGGCAGTGCGGCGCCTGCACGGTCCTGGTCGACGGCCGGCCGGTGCGCTCCTGCATCACGCCCGCCGAGGCCGCCGCGGGCAAGTCCATCACCACCATCGAAGGGCTCGAGCGGGACGGCCGCCTGCATCCGCTCCAGGAAGCCTTCCTCGGCGCCGGCGCGATGCAGTGCGGCTACTGCACGGCCGGCATGATCATGGAGGGGGTGGCGCTGCTGCGGAGCAACGCCGCTCCCAGCGAAACCCAGATCGAGCAGTGGCTCGAAGGCCACCTCTGCCGCTGCGGCACGTATCCCCGAATTGTGGCGGCGGTGCGGATGGCCTCGAAAACGATAGGGGAGGCGCGCCGTGATTGACCGCCGCCAGTTCTTCCAGGCGCTCGGCGGCGGCCTGGCGATCGTCCTCACGCGCGAGGAGGCGCCGGCCCAGCGACAGAGTTTGCCGCAAGAGCTCGAGGCGTGGCTGCATATCGGCCAGGACGGCGCGATCACGGTCTCGACCGGCAAGGTCGAGATGGGGCAGGGGGCTCGCACCGAGTTGACACAGGCGGTGGCGGAAGAACTGCGCGCGCCCGCCGCCAGCATCACGCTGGTCATGGGCGACACCGACCTGACCCCGTTCGATTTCGGCACTCTGGGCAGCCAGACCACTCCCCGCATGGTTCCACAGCTCCGCAAGGCCGCCGCGACCGCTCGCGAGATGCTGCTCGACCTCGCGGCGGAGAAGTGGGCCGTTGGGCGGGCCGCTCTCACGGTTTCCGGCGGCAGGATCGCCGATCCGAAGACCGGCCGGTCCGCTGGCTTCGGCGAGTTGACCGAGGGCCGGAAGCTGCTCCAGACCATCAGCGACTCCGCTCCGCTGACGCCTCCCGAGCAATGGAAGGTTGCCGGGACCCCGCTCGCGAAAGTGAACGCTCGGGACATCGTCACCGGCAGGCATCGATACCCTTACGACGTCACGCGGCCGGGCATGCTCTACGGCAAGGTGCTGCGGCCGGCGGCGCTCGGCGGCACGCTGGTTTCGCTCGACGCGAGCGCAGCCGAGGCGATGGAAGGAGTGAAAGTGGTTCGGGACGGCGATTTCGCCGGCGTCACGGCTCTTACGCCGCAGGCCGCCGAGCGCGCCGTCGCGGCCCTCAAGGCGGAATGGAGGATCCCGCTGAAACCCTCGCGCGCCGAGCTGTTCGACTATTTGAAGGAGCATGCGGAGAAGGAGCAGGTGTCGGACGAGCACGGTTCGGTGGAGCAGGCGCTGGTCCAGGCGCAGACGCGGCTGCGCCAGACTTATACGACCGCATACATCGCGCACGCGCCGCTCGAGCCCCGCGCCGCCGTCGCCGAGTGGAACGGCGGCAAGCTGACCGTCTGGACCGGGACGCAGAGACCGTTCGGTGTCCGCTACGAGCTGATGGCGGCTCTCTCGCTGCCCGCGGAGCGGGTGCGCGTGCTGGGGCTGGACGCCGGGGCCGGTTACGGCGGCAAGCACATGGGCGATGCGGCGGTCGAGGCGGCGATCCTGGCGCGGGCTGCCGGCAAGCCGGTCAAAGTCGTCTGGACGCGCCAGGAGGAGTTCCACTGGGCCTACTTCCGCCCCGCCAGTGTGATCGAGGTCGCGAGCGGCATGCGCAAAGACGGCTCCATCACGGCCTGGGAGTTCACCAACTACAACTCCGGAGCCGCGGGCCTGCAGATGGCCTACGACATCCCAAATCGCCGGATCTCCTTTCGGCACGTGCGCTCGCCCTTGCGTCAGGGGTCTTACCGCGCCCTGGCCGCCACCGCGAACCATTTCGCGCGCGAGACGCACATCGACGAGCTGGCGCATGCCGCGGACATGGATGCGCTCGAGTTCCGGCTGAAGAACACCCAGGACCCGCGCTTCCGCGCCGTGCTGGAAGCGGCCGCGGCGCGCTTCGGCTGGGGCGGGACCAAGCCCGCATCGGGCCGCGGCTACGGCATCGCCGCGGGCTGGGAGAAAGGCGGCTACGTGGCCACCTGCGTCGAGATCGCGGCCCGCCCCGGCGCCAACGTCAAAATCGAGCGCGTGGTCGAGGCCTTCGAGTGCGGCGCCATCATCAACCCGGACAATCTGAAGAACCAAATCGAAGGCGCCATCATCATGGGGCTGGGCGGAGCACTGTTCGAGGCCATCGACTTCGCGGACGGCAAGATCCTCAACGGACGTTTCTCGCGCTACCGGGTGCCACGCTTCAGCGACGTTCCGCCCATCGAGACCGTGATGCTGAACCGCAAGGACCTGCCCTCGGCCGGCGCGGGCGAATGCCCCATCGTCGGCATTGCACCCGCCATCGGCAACGCGATCTTCGCGGCCACCGGGGCGCGCCTGCGCTCGCTGCCGCTGGTCCCCAAGGGCAGCGTGTAAAGAGCGCGCGGCTCAGCGCAACTCGAGCTTCGCCGTGTACGGGATCTGAGCCTGGGCCACCTCGTCGGTCACGGTAAACAGCGCGGTGTAGGCGCCCTTGGGGAACTCTCCGGGCAGAGTGACGTGTCCCGACATGGCCAGGAAGAACGTCCGCGGCCGATAGTAGAAGGTCTCGTCCACCAGCACGTACTTAGGCGCGTCCACCACCGTGTTTCCGCCCGGGCCGAGCACTTTCAGCGCGACTCTCATGTTCACGTTGCCACCCTTGGCCTGGAGGCCGAAGATCCTCCATCTCATGTAGACGGTGCCGCCACCCTGCAAGACCGGGGCCTCGGCCGGCGGTCCATCCTGGGACAAGGAGAGCGCAAAGTCGCGCATTTCCAGCCCCGCCGCGGGAGCGACTGCCGGCGCTTCCACTTGGAATGCCGGCACGGCCTCGGCGTCGGTGTTGTTCACCTTGTCGTGGACTTTGATCTCGACTTTGTACGCGCCCGGGGGAACGTACGAGCGCAGCCCGAGGTTGAACGAACCGTTCACCGGACGGCCCGCCGGCACCTCTTGCACCAGTTCCTTTTCCCAGGGCGGGTACAGGGCCAGGTTGTCCGGGTCGCTCGCCACCACGCGCAGCAGCAGGTCGATCTTGCGATCCTTGTCCTTCGCGAACCCGAGAACTTCGTACTTCACGTACACGGTGTCGCCAGGCGCGTAGGGAGCCGCTGCGCGGGCAGCGCCGTCCTCGCTCTGAAGAAACGCGACATTCACCACCCGAAGGTTGCCCCCCATCCCGGCGGAAGACCTGCGGTAGAGCAGGTACGCGGCCGCCAGGGCGGCAATCAATACGACCAGCAACACCAGCACGAGCGCGACGCGGGTCGCGGGGGCGGACCTGCGCTCGACAGCCGCGGCGGCGGCCTCCGGCGCGGGGAACGGCGGGCCGGCGGGGCCAGCCGGCGCGGAAGGGATAAGAGGAGCGCCACAGGCGGTACAGAACCGCAGATCCGCGTGGGCGGGAGTTCCACAGCGTGGGCAGAACACGGTGACCTCCTTCGGAAGGTGTTCCGATTCGTCGTTACAGAAGTATATAGTCCGCGCCGCCAAGCTGGCAAGGGCAGCCGTTCCCGCCGCGCTTGCTGAGGGTCGCGTAATCGAGTGACACAATACTCACGACGTGGCGCGGGCTTCAGCCTGCCGAGCCGGCACCAGCGCCGAGATGAGTCTCGGCGCGGCAGGCACGAGTGCCCACGCCACGTGGGTGTGCGGCCCTGGTCGCGGTAGCGGCGAACCAGGAGGTGGCGATCGCATATCGCGCGGACGGCTTCAGAGCGCCACGGCCCGCGCGGCCCCCAGGCCACCTTCTCGGGCGTTTCGCGACAGGAGGCGAGGGACCCGATGACTCGCGTGCGCTGCCAGGCGTTCCAGACTCCCTCGGTGGGGCTTTCACGATTGCCAGTCTGCCGTTCTCGAAGCGGAGCACGTAATCGAAGCTCGGCACGTCAGCCTTGGCGGGATCGGGCTCAGTGTGAATCTCCAGCGTCTTATCGTTCCACCAGAGACTGGTCATGAAGAACACGTCGAAGCCGGGGAACGGGGCGGAGTTCAGGATAACGATCCGGCTGCCGTGCGGCGGGTGGAGATTCAGCCGGTTCATGTCCGAGATCACCCGCCACGTGGGCGCCTGAATCTCGCGGAAGATCCTGGGAGCGTCTTTGAGATTGGCGGCGGTCCACTGGAAGAAGAGCGCCACCGGGAGAATCGTCCAGACACACTCGCAAGCCCATCGTGGGAGGCGCGCCAGCCAGGGCTCGCGGGCCAGCAGTTCGATCAGGTCGGAGGCCACGGTGGCGGCAAACAACGCCCAGCCGACCAAGGGAAGATACAGACACGAACCAGCCCGCTGCGGGATGAACGAAATCGGCAGGGTGCCGATCAGGATGAACAGCCACGCGAACTGGAGATGAGGCCGCTTCCGGCGCCACGCGAGATAGAACAGAACCAGCCAGAGAATCGGCGCGGTGGCCCAGTTGAACTCGCCGGCCGCGCGGAACATGGCGCCGGTGTAGTTCACGTTCGCATTCATCCACCGAACGAAGGACAGCACCGGCCGATAGCTCTCCGTGGCCGTCAGCGGGTCCGGGCCGTGGCTCTTGCCGTACAGGAAAGCCGCCGTCAGCCCGCCGGCAACCATCCCGGGCCAGCACGCGCTCACCACCCAGCGGAACAGCACGGGCCGCCGCCATTGTTGCGGCGGATGATACAGCAACTCGTAAAGGCACAGCAGGGCCGGGAACGTCACGGCCATCTCTTTGGAGTTCATCGCGGCGATGTAGAGCGCCAACACCAAAGCGGCGTCGCGGATGCGGAGCGCGCGCCCTGGCCCGCGAATCCGCAGGTACGCGTTGAAGGCCAGGAAGAAAAAGGTGAAGCAGAGGATATCGTAGAGCGCCGACGTCTGGTATATGAGGTCGGCCATAGACCCGTGCACGCACGTGGCGAGTGCAGCCAGTCCGGAGACGCGCTCCGAGGCCCCGAGCAGGCGGGCGAACCGGTAAACCAGAAAGGCGTTGAACCCCAACAGGCACACCAGAACGATCCGGCAGGGGAGCGGGTTCAAGTGAGCGAAGAAATAGATCGGCAGATAAAACAAGCCGCCCATGGGCCGGTAGGAGCCGTCGAAGAACGCCAGGTTCGACCAGAGGACCTTCCAGATGCCGAGCCGCCAATAGGTGTAGAGGTTCATCGGGTCGTCCGCCGCCCACTTCACCCGCGTTCCGTCGAACGCGAAGTACAGGAAGTAGCCCAGAACGCCCGCGGCGCAGGCCAGCTTCACGGCGATGGCGGGAGGGCTCCACTGGCGGCTGGCGCTGGCCATCGCTCACCTGCCCGGGGCGGGGCGGAGTTGTACCAGCTTGCCGCCCTGAAACTCGAAGACCGCGTCCGCCCCCTGGAGCGCCGAGCCGGGCGCGGGGAAAGCCAGGCGCAGGCGACGGTCGCGGAACCACAGAGGCGCCAGCCGGATCATGCTGTGCGCCCAGGTAGGGTCGTTCAGAAACGCCACGCTGCTTCGCGGCGGGATTCTCGGATCCAGCCGGCGGAGCTCGCCGAGCGCAAAGGCAATATCGCGGTCCCCGTACAGAGGATCGGGACGCGGACCGGCGGAGAAACCGTGCGCGTAAAAAGTCAGAATCGCGGCCACAGCCACCGTGGCGGCGGCCTCCGCCAGTCCCGCGGGCCAGCGGCGAAAAGGCGGTTCGCGCCCGATGAACTCGACGGCCCCCGCGACAACCGAGGCCAGCACCAGAGCGACCCCATAGGCGGGGATGTGAGTGTTGTTCAGGAATCGGTCCGGCGTCAGGGCGTAGGGCAGCATGGAGATCGGGAACAGGCCGAAAGCGAAGCGCAGTTCCGGGCGGCGGCGCCGGAAGGCGATGTAGAACAGAATGGCCCAGGCCAGGCACATCGCGCGGAAGCTGAACGAGTTGGGGGAGCAATAGGCCAGTTCCGCGGTCGTCTCCACGTTTCCGCTCAGCCACCACTCCCAAAACATGCCCGGCCTGACGCCCTGACCAGCCAGGAAGATCAGGGCGAAGGCGCTCGCCCAAACCATCGGGCGCACCTCGGGCCAGCCCGGGCGTCCATATACCCACTCGTAGAGCCACAGGACCAGAGGGAGCGACAGCGCCACCGGGCTCGAATTGAACGCCGCGACATACAGTGCGATGAGGATCGCGGTGTCGCGCGCACTCAGCCGCCGTCCGGCGCTCCGGATGCGGATGTAGTGGACCAGCGCGCCGGAGAAGAACAACAAGGCGAGGGCGTGTTCGAGCCCGGACACGCGGAAGTACATCCGCCACAGCCCGGCGTGAATGGTCATCAGAAAGACCGCGAAGCCCGCGTGCAGGCTCGAGCAGCCGAGCAGGATGGCCAGGCGAAACAGCAGAAACAGGTCCGCCGCGAACACTGCCAGGGCCAGGGCGTGGAACCCAATCGCATGGAGACCGCACAGGTTGAAGACGGTCAGCTCCACCAGGCCGGTCAGAGGCTCGCCGCTGTTCCAGTACAGAAGCACGTTCTCTTTGGCGAGCTTCCAGTAGTCCTTGGCCCAGAAATGGTGGAGCCGGACGAGGTCCGCGGGCATCCAGGAGCCCTCGATCCCAAAGATCGCGAGCGCCAGCAGGGCCGCCAGCGTGAGGGTTGCGAGAACCAGTCGAACTGACGGGACTCCCCGGGCCGGAGGCTGCGCAATCATGGTTCGGAAGGGGTATTATACCGACGCCCGCGCCTCAGGCGAGCGGAACCCGCTTGGACTTGCGCATTCGGCGGTCGCGGGTTATCAGCGGCACGTTGTGCACCAGGCTCGTGGCGGCGATGATTTCGTCGGCGGGGTCTCCGCGGAAATCGAGCGCCCGGATGGCTCTGCACACAGCGAGATCCAGCGGCCAAACGCGGATCTGCGCGAGCGCCAGGGCGAACTCCGGCGACGCGATGTCCAGACCGGTCCGCCCCAACTCAAACAGCTTCGACAGCTCCCAGAGCACGATCGCCGAAATGCTCCACAGGTTCCCGGAGAGGAGCTGGCGCTCCCTTGGCGTGAGCCGGCCCCCGAGCGCGTGGATCAGGATGTGCGTGTCAAGATTCAGCATCCCATTTCAGCCCGGTGGTCATCAGATTGCCGCGGATCTTGAGCTGGCCCCGCATGCTGCCGATCAGATGCGCACAGCCCGAGGTCGCGGGGATCACCTTGGCGACCGGCTTGCCCCGCTTGGTGATGACGATCCCTTCCGGGTCCAGGTGGTCCAGCAGGAATAGGCACTGTTCCTTGAACTGGGAAGCCTTCATCTGGGTCATCGCTCCTCCAGTGTACAACTGGTCATGTGAAGTGTCCAGACAGATAATATGACCCTATAGTCGCACGGCGACTGTGAGGGGGCGGTCACGACTAAAACCGCCGGCCCAGAATCATTTTGACCAGGAGGTGGTCGGTGCTCTGGGTCATCCCGATGCCCACGCCCAGGTTGAACTCCCACTGCGGCCCCAGGTTCAGGTCGATGGCCGGCAGGATCTGCTGCTGCTGGTCCCGCAAGGGATCGAACCCGGTGACCGGGCCGAGCGAGCCGTAATACTCCAGGCCCGCGCTCACGCGCTTCGTCAGGTCGTAGCTGAACTTGAAATTGGGAGAGAACTCGAACCCGAGGCTCTTGCTCTCGCCGTGAAACGAGCGGTCGAAAGTCGGGTTGAAGGACCAGTACCAGCGCCCCAGTTTCTGGTCGATAATCGGCCGGATCTCTATGGTCCAGGTGTCGCCCGAGAATAGCGGCCACTGGTAGCCGAACTCGGTCGAGAGACTGACGCCCACCGGCCAATGCCAGCTTTCCGGAATGGCGAAGCGCGGCCGGATGTGCGAGCCGACCCACTGCCAGCCCTGGCCGGACTGTGCACTGGTGAACGCATAGAAGCCCGTCTCGAACCAGGATGTGAACCCGTGCGTGATCTCGATGGTCTCGTGGAACTGGTGGTTGGTCGGCAACACCCCGTTCACCAGGCCCTTGGAGCCTTGCACGGTGAAGTTCGAGTGCAACTCCACCATGGTCCGCCCCGCAGGAACGGTGTCGGATCCGTACACCTGCACCTCGTAGTTGCCCTGCCCCCAGGCGGCGATACTGCACAGCGCGCTAAGCGCCCAACTTCGCCAGTTCATCGAGGTCCAGCCGTCCCGTGTAGATGGCCATCCCCAGCGCGGCGTGAATTCCCAGCCGCTGTAGCTCGCGGATCTCCTCGAGCGTGGTGATGCCGCCCGCAGCCGTGATCTCGAGCGCGGTAGCAGCCCGCAGGCGGCGGAACCAGCCGAGGTCCGTCCCCTCGAGCATTCCTTCTTTATCCACGTAAGTGCACAGAAACCCGGAACAGTAGGGCTCCAAACGGCCCAGCACCTCTTCGGCGCTCAGCGCGGTGGATTCGCGCCAGCCCTTGACGACGATCCGGCCCTCCCTGGAATCGAGCGCCATGAGCAATCGCTCGCGCCCAATGGCGGCCCGGACGCCTTCGAGGAACTCCGTGTTTACGCCCGCCGGCCCGAACGCGGCCGTGCCCACGATCACCTTACGCGCGCCGCACTCCACCAGGCTGCGCGCCCGCTCCACCGATCGCACGCCGCCGCCGACGCGAGTTACGGCTCGCGCCGCCAGGAGCTCGACGATGCCATCGTTCGAGCCCCGTCCCAGCGCGGCGTCCAGGTCGATCACCTGAATCTCGGGGAAGGCGGAGAACCGCTCCAGCATTTCGGCGGGCGTGCCCCCTTCGAGCGCCTTGTCGCGGCCCTGGACGAGCTGCACCACCTTGCCATCCATCAGGTCGATGCAGGGAATGATCATAGAGACTTTCGCACCGGGACGCCGCACTGCGTGAGATATTCCTTCAGGTCCGCCACGGTGTACGTGCCGTAGTGGAAGATGGAAGCGGCCAGGGCCGCGTCGGCCTCGCCCTCGGTCAGCACGCGGCTGAAGTGCTCGGGGGCGCCCGCGCCACCCGAAGCGATGACGGGAATGTGCGTGGCGCGAGAGATGGCGCGCGTCAACTCGCAATCGAAGCCGTCCTGCACGCCGTCGGTATCCATGGAGGTGAGCAGGATCTCGCCCGCGCCCAGCGCTTCGCCGCGCGCCGCCCAGCCCAGGGCGTCGATTCCGGTGTCGTCGCGCCCGCCGCGCACGTAAACGCTCCAGCCGCCTCCGGCGCGGCGCTTGGCGTCGATGGCCAGCACCACCGCCTGCGCGCCGAACTCCTCGCTCAGCTCGGTGAGCAGCTCGGGCCGCCGCACGGCCGCCGTATTGACGCTCACCTTGTCGGCGCCGGCGAGCAGGATGCGGCGCGCGTCCGCCACCGAGCGGATGCCGCCGCCCACCGTGAGCGGGATGAATACTTTCCGCGCCGTGCGCGCCACCACGTCCACCATGGTGTCGCGGTTGTCGCTCGAGGCCGTGATGTCGAGGAACACCAGCTCGTCGGCGCCCTGCTGGTTGTAGCGATCCGCGAGCTCGACCGGATCGCCCGCGTCCCGCAGGTTCACGAAGTGGATCCCTTTCACCACGCGGCCGGCGGTTACGTCCAGGCAGGGGATGATGCGTTTGGCCAGCATTTCACAGATCCACAAAATTCTTCATGATCTTGAGGCCGAGCGGTCCCGACTTCTCGGGGTGGAACTGGACTCCGAAGACGCTGCCCGCCTCGAGCACCGCCGTGTAGGGCGTCGTGTAAGTGCAAATCGCCGCGGTAACCGGACTTACCGGCACATAGTAACTATGGGCGAAGTAGAGATAAGGGTTCGGCGCGATTCCGTCGAGCAGGCGGCAGCGGCCGCGCGGCTCGACCTCGTTCCAGCCCATGTGCGGCACCCGGGCGCCGGCGGGGAAGCGCCGGACTGTTCCCTCGTACCGCCCCAGGCCGCGGACCCCGGGCGCCTCCTCGCTGCCCTCGAGCAAAGCCTGCAAGCCCAGGCAAATGCCCAGGAACGGGACGCCCGCCTCGATCCTCTCGAGCAGCGCGCTTCGCACGCCGAGCTGGTCGAGCGCGCGCATCATCTGCCCGAAATGGCCCACGCCCGGAAGGATGAGCTTAGATGCCTGGCGCAGGCCCTCGGCGTCCCGCACCAGGGTGTAGGCGGCGCCGACCTCCTCCAGCGTGTTGGCCACCGAGCGGAGGTTACCCGCGCCGTAATCGAAGATGGCGATCATAGCAGGCCCTTGGTCGAAGGCAGGTCGGTTTTGAGGCGGCGGTCCTTAGAACACGCAGACCTGAGCGCCCTTGCGAAGCACTTGAACAGGGCCTCGATCTGGTGGTGGCTGGAGCGCCCGTAAAGCACCTTCAGGTGCAGGTTCGCGCCCGCGTGCGCCACGAAGCCCTCAAAGAAGTCCTGTACCAGCTCGGCCTCGAGATCTCCCACCCTGCGCGCCTTCACGAGGTCCCTGTAAACCAGGTGCGGCCGCCCGCCGAAATCCACCGCCGCGACCGCCAGCGTCTCGTCCATCGGCATCACGAAGTAGCCCGCGCGGTTGATGCCGCGCCGGTCGCCGAGCGCCTGGCGGAACAATTGCCCGAGCACAATGCCCGCATCCTCGACGGTGTGGTGCTGATCGACATCGAGGTCGCCGCGCGCTTCGAGTTCCAGGTCGAATCCGCCGTGCTTCGCGAACAGTTCCAGCATGTGGTCGAGGAACCGTATGCCGGTCGAGATCTTGTACCGCCCCCGTCCCTCGATCCGAAGCTTGCCGCGGATCCGGGTCTCTTTCGTGTCGCGTTGGATGCTGGCGGTCCTCACAGGATGAACTCCAGTTGATTGATGTCGTCAATCACGGCAACGGCGCCTTCCGCGCGGAGCAGGTAGACAACCTTCGCGTGCTGCGGATTCGACGGCGCGGCGATGCCGATGAACGGAACCCCCGCGGCGTTGGCGCAACGGCAGTCGTCGATGGCGTCGCCGACGTACCAGAAGTGCTCCCTCGGGCGCCGTTCGACGATCTGATTGAGCCCGTCCGGCGCGGGTTTGAGTTTTGCCACCATTTCCGCGGTCACGATGGGATCAAAGGTCAGGCCGCCGCCGAAACGCTCCAGCGTCGGCGCCACCTCGTACTGCCGGCGGCCGGTGAAAATGGCGAGCTGAAACCGCTCGGAAAGCCGTTCGAGCACGGCCGGACGGGCAATCCAGCGTTCGCGCAGGATCAGCCCGTCGGTTCCATCGCCCAGGAAGAGCCGGTTGAAATGCCGCACGATCTCGTCGAACTCCACCTGGACTCCGAGATCGCTCACGATGCGGTGCGACAGCTCCCAATCGTCGTTCCAGCCGCCCTGGTTCTTGTAGTCCTGGATCAGCTCGCGGCTGACGCGCTTTCCGGTGAAGTCCTCGACGGTCTGGACGATGGCGGCGCGGTAGGACTCGCTCACGTCCACCAGCACGCCGTCCATGTCGAAGACCAGAAACCCTTCGCTCATTGCCAGATCTCTTTCAGCTCTTCGAGGAAACGCCGGACCTGCGCGCGCGTCCCCACGGTCACCCGCACCGCGCCCGCGATCTCGTAGCTCCGGTCCCGCACCAGCACGCCCTTGTCACGCAGGCGGTCGCGCACTTCGACCGAGCGTGGCCCGATGCGCATCAGGATGAAATTCGCCCGGCTGGGGTAATACGGAATGCCCAATTCGTCGAGCCCCGCGCAGAGCGACTCGCGGGCCGCCAGCGCCTCGGCCACGTAGCTCTCGATGTAGGCGCGGTCTTGCACCGCCGCGCGAGCCGCCAGGACCGCCAGCGCGTTCACGCTGTAGGGCGACTGCGCCTTGTGCAGGTAGGCGATGTTCGCAGCACGCGAAAACAGGCAGCCCATGCGCATCGCCGCCATCCCGTAGACTTTCGAAAACGTTCGGCTGACGAACAGGTTCGGGTACTCCGCGATGAGCGGTAGCGCGGTGATGCCCGAGAATTCGTAGTATGCCTCGTCGATCAGCACCGCGGCATTCCCCGCCTTCTCCAGAATGTTTCCGATGCCGGCCAGATCCACACCCGTTCCGGTGGGATTGTTGGGATTGGCGATGAGGACGGCGCGCGTCCCCGGCCCGACCGCCTCCAGCAGTTCCTCAAGCGGAAACGCGAGATCTCCGGCGCGGTAGTCGATCTCGCGGATCGCGGTCCCGGCGACCTGGGCATAGAACCGGTACATCGCGTACGACGGCCGCAGCAGCAGGAGCTCCTCGCCGGCGTCCACGTAGGTGTTGAGGAGGACCTGGATCGCCTCGTCGGTTCCGTTGGTGAACAGCAGCTCGTCCGGCGGCACGCCGAAGAACGCGGCCAGCTCCTGCTTCGCCTCTCCGTACTCCGGGTAGACGGCCAGCCCGTCCTCGGTGAGCCGCTGGCGCAGGAAGGCGAGCACGCGCGGGGAGCAGCCCACGGTGTTCTCGTTGAAATCCAGGCGCAGCTTGCCGGCACGCCCCGCCGTCGGCGGCGAATAGGGCGCCATCTCGAGCACCGCCTTGCGCGGGAGCAATCCTTCAGCCATTGGTGCGCACCTCCACCGACCGCGCGTGCGCTTCGAGACCCTCCGCGCGCGCCAGCGTCGTGATTGCCGGGGCCAGCTTCCCGAGCGCGGCGGCGCTCAGCTCCTGCACCGAAATCACCTTGACGAAATCCGCCGCCGACAACCCGCCGCGCTGCCGGGCCGCGCCGCCCGTCGGCAGCACGTGATTCGGTCCCGAAGCGTAGTCGCCCGCCGCCTCGGGGCTGAACGGGCCCACGAAAATGCCGCCCGCGTGGCGGATGTCCTTGAGCAGCGACGGCTCGGGAATGCTGAGGTGCTCGGGGGCGAACTGGTTGGCCAGCTCGACGGCCTCGTCGGTCGAGCGCACCAGGATAATCGCGCTGTTCTTCGAGATCGCCTTCGCCGCAACCGCCGCCGTCGGCAGGTCCGTGAGCTGCCGCTCGACCTCCGCGGCTACGGCTCTCGCCAGCGGCTTCGAGCTCGTGAGCAGGATCGCGGACGCCTCCACGTCGTGTTCGGCCTGCGCCAGCATGTCGGCCGCGAGCGCGCGCGGATCGCCGTCCGTGGCGATGATCAGGATCTCGCTCGGGCCGGCGATGAAATCGATCCCTACCTCGCCGGCCAGCAGTTTCTTCGCCGCCGCGACGTAGATGTTGCCCGGCCCGACGATGCGGTCGACTTTCGGGACGGTGCGCGTGCCGAAGGCGAAGGCCGCAATGGCGTGCGCGCCGCCCATCTGGAAGACGTCGCCGACCCCGAGCATCGCCGCCACCCCGTAGATCGCCATCGCCGGCTTGGGCGACGCCACCGCGATTCGAGGCACGCCCGCCACCTGCGCCGGGATGACCGTCATCATCAGGGTCGAGGGCAGAGGATAGCGCCCCGAGGGAATGTAGGCCGCCACCGCGTCGAGCGGCCGCACGATCTGCCCCAGCGCGAGGCCCGGCTGGAGCGCCGACAGGCTTTCGCGCGGCAACTGCGTCCGGGCGTACGCCCGGATGTTTTCCGAGGCCGTCGCCACCGCCGCGCGCAGCTCCGGCGCCAGGTGGCGCGCGGCTTGCTTCAATTCCCGCGCGGGTACGCGCACGGTGGGGCGGTCCAGCCCGTCCAGACGCCGCGCGTACTGGAGCAGCGCCCGATCGCCGCGCTTGCGCACCGCCTCGAGGATCGGCCGCACCGTTTGTTCGGCCTCGGCCATCCGCAACGCCCGCCGCCGCAGCAGGCGCCCCGCGTTCTTCGATTCAATCGTCCGGAGCATGGCTCACATCACGATCTTGTTCAGCGGGTACTCGACAATGCCCTGCGCGCCCGCCTTCTTCAGCCGGGGGATGATCGAGCGCACGGTGGATTCGTCCAGGATGGTGTTCACCGCCAGCCACTCTTCGTCGCTCAGGTGCGAGATGGTGGGCTTCTTCAGCGCCGGGAGCACCTCGAGCACCGCGGCCAGGCAGTCCCGATGTACGTTGAGCATCAGCCCCACCTTGCCCAGCGCATTGATGGCGCCCTCGAGCAGCATCTTCATGTCTTCGAGCTTGTGCCGCTTCCATTCGTCCTGCCAGGCGCCGACGTTAGCGATCAACTGCGTGTTGGACTCGAGCACCGTATCGATGATCCGCAGCTTGTTGGCCCGCAGCGACGAACCGGTCTCGGTGACTTCGACGATGGCGTCGGCCAGCTCCGGCGGTTTCACCTCGGTGGCGCCCCAACTGAATTCGACCTTGGCCGTCACCCCGTTCGCCGCCAGGTAGCGCTTGGTGGCGCCCACCAGCTCGGTGGCGATGATCTTGCCCTCGAGATCCTTCACCGAGCGGAAGCTGGAGGCCTCGGGCGCCGCCAGCACCCAGCGCACCTTGCCGAAACTCTGCTTGGCATAGATCAGGTCCGCCACGGTCTCGACCTGCGCCTCGCACTCCTCGACCCAGTCGCGCCCGGTCAGCCCGGCGTCCAGCACGCCATCCTCGACGTAGCGCGCCATCTCCTGCGCCCGGATGAGCATGCACTCGATCTCGGGGTCGTCGATGGAGGGAAAGTACGACCGGCTGCTCATGGTGATGTTGAACCCCGCGCGGCGGAACAGATCGATGGTCGCGTTCTCGAGGCTGCCCTTCGGGATGCCCAGCTTCAGTTTCATGACTCGCCCCCATATACCGCGCCGGGATCGTACGTGCGCGCTTCCGATTCCACCCACCGGCCGTCCTCGAGCCGCCGGTAGAAGCAACTGCGGTAGCCGTTGTGGCAGACGCCCGGTCCGAGGGCCTCGACCCGCAGCAGCACCGCGTCCTGGTCGCAATCCGTCGCGATCTCCCGGACCGCCAGCCGGTGCCCCGAGCTTTCGCCCTTCATCCACAGCTTCTGGCGCGACCGGCTGTAGAAGGTCGCAAACCCGGTCTCGACCGTCCTGCGGAACGCCGCTTGGTTCATGAAGCCGACCATCAGCACACGCCCGCTGGCGGCGTCCTGAACGACCGCCGGAACCAGCCCGTCGAGTTTCGTGAAATCCAGTTCCATTGCGTTACCCAACAAAAAAGCCCGCCATTTCGCGGCGGGCGCCCTTTCCAATTATGGTTTGAAGCAGGTCGGAAGTCAGCCCGTCGCCTGGTCTGGCGCATGATGATGGCGATGATCGACCGCGGCGGACACGACTCGCATGGAAGACTCAGTATAGCAGAGTCCCGGGTAGCGCAAGTGAGGCAACCGGGGACAGCCTGAGCCGTCCCAACGGCGGACGGCCTAGCAGCCCGTGGATAAAGTCGCCAAAACATATTGATGTGGAAATGTTTTGGACCGATAATTGGGTATGGCGCTTGGCAAGCGTAGGCAGAAGCAGACTTCCTTCTGGGTGGAGACCAG
>JBEKWU010000045.1:0-35277 GCA_049512775.1 Bryobacteraceae bacterium | reverse complement strand
TTGCCCTCCTTGTGGGCGGCGTCTGGCGAAGCTCCAGCCAGGGAACGATTCGCCAACGTCCCATTATAGGAGGGCTTTTCGTTTCACTATCGCAGGGCTAAAGTTGTCTTGGACAAGAGTGGTTCAGTATACACCCAGCCGCCATCCCTTGATCCTGCGAGTTGCATTTCTTGGGTGTGCACCTCCGGAGCGTCTTCATCATGTTGAAACCCGCATGAATAAAGGCGTCGGAGGCCCTGAAGACGTGATCAGTAACTACTCAAAACGGAAATGTGGTCTCACTGCTTGTCCTGAACCACCTTCATGCTCATCTCGCCCTGCGGGCCGGAAAGCGTCCGGATCACCGTGAGCGTCTTGCCGTCCTCGCTCAAAGTCCACTTATCCTTGATTGCGAGTTCGCCGTTCTCGGTGCTGGCCTTGGACTCGACCATCAGAACGTTGCCCTCCCAGTGGGCCTTGCTCTTCATAGTGAACGGGCCGAGCTGGTTGGTGGTCTCGGCGCCGTCGGTGGAGAAGTTCAGCTCGAAGGTGCGTTCGCCCTGCTCCCCCACCTCGGTCCCGGCCACCTTCAGGCTGGGGTCCTTGTGGTCGATCTTGGAGGAGGCGCTGTTGGGCGCCGGCCGTGGGCCGAAGTCGCTCTTGGCCAGGTTCACCTTCCAGGCGCCGCTGAAGTTCGGCGGGGCAGCAGCGAGTGCTACAGCCAGGGAAGCCGGGATGAGGACGGCCAGCAGCTTGAATCCGCGTCGTGCCATTTGGTATTCCTTTCCGTATCATGCCTCGGTCATCGAAGCCTGAACCACCTATGGTATCGGAGAAGGCGGTGGTTGAGTGGCTGCTCGAAGACGATCCTTCGATCCGCTGGCAGACCATGCGCGACCTGCAGGGCCGCGGCGAACGCACCGTGACGCGCGAACGCAAGCGCGTGGCCCAGACCGGCTGGGGCGCGCGTCTGCTCCGGCTTCAGGACGCCTCCGGGCAGTGGGGCGGCGGTGTGTACACGCCGAAATGGACCTCGACCACGTACACGCTGCTGGTGCTGCGCGGCCTCGGGCTCGCGGCCGGCAGTCCCCAGGCGCTCAAGAGCTGCCGCCTGCTGCTGGACCAGGGCCTCTACATGGATGGCGGGATCAACTTGGGCTGGGGGCGACGTCCCAGCGAGACCTGCGTCACCGGCATGGTGCTGTCGGTATCGGCGCACTTCGGGCTCGAAGATGAGCGGCTGGAGCGGCTCGCCGCGCACCTGCTGGAGCAGCGGATGACCGACGGCGGCTGGAACTGCCGAGCCTGGCGGGGCGCCACGCACAGTTCCTTCCACACCACCATCAGCGTGCTCGAGGGCCTGCGGGATTACGAGCTGCTGAACCCGGAGTCTGCGCCACGGCTCCGGGAGGCGCAGGCGCGCGGCCGCGAGTTCCTGCTGGTGCACCGCCTGTTCCGCGCGCATCGCACCGGCGAAGTGGTCAAGCCCACGATGCTGCGGTTCGCGTTTCCGCCGCGCTGGCACTACGACGTGCTGTGCGCGCTGAAGTGGGCTAGCGTCCTGTCCCGCTCTGATTCTGACAACGCACCGCTCCCTTGCGGTCGCGGCTCGGCTAGGATGTCCCGTACTTGCGGGCGCTTACCGAGCCGCGCGCGCAAGCAAGCGGAGCGGGCTACATTTTCAGGGTGAAGTTGACGTCCACCAAGGCCTCGACTTCGACGGGTCTGCCATTCAGGAGGGGTCGCTGGTAGACCCACTGCCGCACCGCGTCCATGGCGGCCGGAACCAGCAGCGGATGCCCGCCGATCAGGGTCACGGTGTGGATTCTCCCATTGGTTCCGATGACGACTTTCAGGCGGACGGCGCCCTGGACGTGAGCCTGCCTGGCCAGCTCGGGGTAGACCGGAATCACGTCGTTGATCCGCTTGAGACGGAACCCGTGCTCGCCCTCTGGTATCTTCTGGGGCGGCTGCTGGACCGGCGGCGGGACGACGACCGGGGGCGGCTCGGGCGCAAGCGGTTGGATTTCGCTACTGACCGGAGCCACCGGGACGGACACGGCGATGGCAGGTTGCGCCCGCTCGGGCCGCGAGTAGAAGTAGCGGCCGGCGAGCGCCGCCACAACCAGCACGGGGGTGGCGACCATCACGCGCTTGACCCGCCAGCGAAGCTTGGCGGTGGGCGTCGGCCGGGCCAGCGTGCCGATGTCCGCGGAGGCCGGCACCAGCAGGATCTCGGGCAGGTCGGGAAACGGGTTCTCGGCCATGGCGCTGCCGGCTCGCTTGCGGAGCGCGGCCCAGAGTTCCTTGATGAATTCCGTGCAACTGGGATAACGGGCCGCGGGATTCTTGGCCAGCGCCTTGTGGAATACCGCTTCGACGTCCGGGCCCAGTTCCGCATTCAGGGGCGCGGACGAGGCGGGCGGCTCACTGAGGATCTTGTAGAACAGGGCGCTGAGGGTGTCCGCCTCGAACGGACGCCGTCCGGTGAGCCCCTCGAAGGCCGTCACCGCCAGGGAGAACTGATCGGTGCGCCCGTCCACCGGCTGCCCCTGGAGTTGCTCCGGCGACATGTAGGACGGGCTGCCGACGGCGATTCCGGTCTGGGTCACCAGCGGCGATGCGATGGTTTTGGCAAGCCCGAAGTCGCTGATCTTGGGCGTGCCGTCCTCGTGGATCAGGATGTTGGCCGGCTTGATGTCCCGATGGACGATCCCCTTGGAGTGGGCGAAATCCAGGGCCGCTGCCGCGTAGTAGAGCGCCCGCACCAGCACTACAGGGTTGGGGCGGGCGTTGCTCTCGAGCAGCTTGGCCAGCGACGGGCCGCGCACGAGCTCCATCACCAGGTAGGCCAAATCGCCCTGCTGGAGCAGGTCGTAGACAGCCACGATATTGGGGTGCAGCAGCAGGCCGGCGGACTGCGATTCCCGCCGCAAGCGCTCCCACAGCGCTTGCCGTTCCGCGGGGTCGGTGAGTTTGTGCAGGTGGACGGTCTTGATGGCCACGGGACGGCCGATCACGGGATCGAAAGCCTGGTAGACCACGCCCATGCCTCCGCGCCCCAGTTCGCCCAGCACCTGATAGCGCCCGATTGGTTCCATCTCTGTATATAGATGCTGCCGCCGCCGCCCGCGCACCCCGTTTTGTCTCTATCCTGTAGGAGGGGGGCATGCGGCCCCCAAAGCGCCCATGATCCTGCGAAGCTCCCTGTTGTTCCTCTCCAGACGCAAAGCCCTCCGCCGTTGGATGGAGACCTCGGCCCTGGTGCGTCCCCTCACGGCGCGATTCGTTGCCGGCCAGACTCTGGAGGAGGCGCTGGGCGTGTGCGCCCGGCTGGAGCGCGACGGCGTGATGATCACCCTCGACCGGCTGGGCGAGAACGTCACCTCTCTGGAAGAGGCGGAGGTCTCCCGCGAGGGCTATATCGAGGCCCTGCGCCGGATCGCCGATCTGGGTTTTGAGGCCAGCGTCTCGATCAAGCTGACGCAGTTCGGCCTGGATTTGTCCGAGGATGCCTGCCGCGCGAACGCCGGCCGCCTGGTGGAGGAAGCGCGCCGGTTGGGCCGGGTGGTGGAGATCGACATGGAGTCCAGCGACTACGTCGACCGCACGCTGCGGCTGGTGGTCGAGCTGCACGAATCCTTCGGCAACGTGCGCTCGGTCATCCAGGCGTACCTTCACCGGAGCCAGAAGGACGTCGAGCGGCTCTGCGAGAAGCGGGTGCCGGTGCGGCTGTGCAAGGGCGCGTACCGCGAGCCGGCCTCGGTGGCCTTCCGGCGCAAGGGCGAGGTGGACGAGAACTACGTGCGGCTGATGAAGACCCTGCTGGAGCGCGGCAACTACCCGGCGCTGGCCACGCACGACGAACGGATCATCAGCGAGGCGCAGCGCTTTGCCGCCGCCGCGGGCATCGGGCCCGAGCGCTTCGAGTTCCAGATGCTGTACGGCATCCGCCGGGATCTGGAGCGCCGGTTTGTCGAGGAGGGCTACCGGCTGCGTCTCTACGTGCCTTACGGGCAGGCCTGGTACCCGTACTTCATGCGGCGTCTGGCCGAGCGGCCGGCCAACCTGTTCTTTCTAATGCGAAACCTCGTGCGCGGCTGAGTAGGGTCAGGCTCCGCCTTGTTCTGGTCGAATGCCCGGGAACCAAAGGCGGGCCAAAGTTGTCCAATCAGTATGCGGTATTGGGCCTACCTGGCGGCCAAGCTGCTGGCGGTGGCCTTGGGTCTGCGCTACTTGTGGCTGGGCATTGCCCTGTGGGTGCCCAAGCCGCGCATCTATCGAAATCACGTCTTCGGCCATGACCTGACCTGGACCTTCGTGACCGGGCTGTTCTTTCTGATCTGCTGTGGCGCGGTCTACCTGTGCGTGCTGGAACAGCGCTATCGCTGCCGGGTCTGCCTGCGCCGGCTCCGCATGCCGGTCGCCACCGGCTCGTGGGGGCAGATGCTGCAATTCGGGCGCCCCCGCGTCGAATACATCTGTCCGTTCGGCCACGGCACCCTGAAGGTGCCGGCGCTCCAGATCTCCGGAATCGAGGCCGCGGACTGGGAACGGCACGACGACGACATCTGGAAGGAGCTGGCGGGGAACGGGGAAGACCGGCGGTGAGGGCCTGCGGTCCGGGGACGTAACGGGAGGTGGGCCCCGCAAGAGAGAGCGGCGCCGCCACTCGGTGAGCCGGACGGGGGAGCCGCTGGTTCGTGAGAGAATGAAGAGGAGTGGCGGTGCGGATACAGGTCCGTCGGCGGGCGTTAGGGGTGCGGATTCTCCTGCATCCGGTGGGGAGGATTGTCGTTGGCACGTGCTTGGGTTTCCTGCTGGTGCTGCTGGGCGTCTGCACGTTCTATTACGTCAAGTACTCCCGCCTGATCGAGCGGAAGCTGCGCGCGGGTCCCTTCCAGAGCACCTCGATGGTGTTCGCCGCGCCGCGGGTGGTCTCGACAGGCGACGAACTCTCGGCCGCGGAGATCGTGGCCCAGTTGCGCCGCAGCGGCTATGGGGATTCCAGTGGCAACCGGATGGGCTGGTACCAACTTCGCCCCGACGGCTCGCTGGCGATCTTCCCCGGGGCCGACTCGTACTTCGACGACGAGGCCGGGGTGGTGAAGTTCAGCCAAGGCCGGGTATCGCGGATCATTTCGCTGCGCGACAACACCGAGCGCGCGCAGTACCTGCTGGAGCCCGAACTGGTCACCAACCTGTCGGACAGCAGCCGCGAGAAGCGGAGGCTGGTGAAGTATGCCGACATCCCCAAGGTGGTGGTGGACGCGGTGGTCTCGGCCGAGGACAAACGCTTTTTCCAGCACGCGGGGTTCGATCCGCTGCGCGTGCTCAAGGTCGCCTATCAGGACCTGAAGGAAGGGCGCATCGAGGCCGGCGCGTCCACGCTCAGCATGCAGGTGGCCGGCATGTTCTGGCTCGATCGGCGGCAGAGGACCTGGAGACGCAAGGCCGCCGAGGTGCTGATCACCTTGCAGTTGGAGCAGAAACTCTCCAAGGAGGAGTTGTTCGAGTTCTACGCCAATCAGGTGCCGCTGGGCCAGCGGGGCAGCTTCTCGATTCACGGGTTCGGCGAGGCCGCCCGGGCGTATTTCGGCAAGGACCTCCAGCAGTTGTCGCTGGCTGAGGCGGCCACGCTGGCGGGATTGATCCAGCGGCCCAGCTATCGCAACCCTTACCGGCACCCCGATCGTGCGCGAGAGCGCCGGAACGTGGTGCTCCAGATGATGCGCGAGAACGGGTACGTCGGGGAAATCCAGTACCGGCAGGCGCTGGAGGAACCTCTGAAGCTGACCGCCGCGGAGATGGAATCCACCGAAGCGCCCTATTTCGTCGATCTGGTGAACGAGGAACTGCAAAGCGAGTTCGGGGATTACGACTTCCAGACCAGCACCTACCGGGTCTACACCACCGTCGACCTGAACTTGCAGCGGGCGGCCTCGGAGGCGGTGCGCATCGGGATGCAGGAAGTCGACCGGCAGCTCAGCCACCGGCGCTGGCCCAAGGGGCAGAAGCCGCCCGAGGCGCAGTGCGCGCTGGTGGCGCTGGATCCGGAGACGGGAGCGGTGAAGGCCCTGGTGGGCGGGCGCGACTACGGCGCCAGCCAGTTGAACCGCGCGCTGGCCAAGCGCCAGCCAGGATCCGCCTTCAAGCCGTTCGTGTACGCCGCGGCGCTGAATACCGCGGTTACGGGGGGCAGCCAGATTCTGACCCCGGCCACGGTGCTCATGGATGAGCCGACCACGTTCTGGTTCGACAGCAAGCCATACGCGCCCACGAACTTCAAAGACGAGTTTCACGGCCAGGTCACGTTGCGCGAGGCCATCGCCAAATCGCTGAATGTCCCCACCGTGAAGCTGGCCGAGATGGTAGGCTACGACACGGTCGAGAGCCTGGCCAAGCGCGCCGGAATGAACCTGAGCATCCGGCCCACCCCAGCGATCGCCCTGGGGGCTTACGAAGTCACCCCGATCGAGGTGGCAGGGGCATACACCATTTATGTGGATCAGGGGCAGTACGTGAAGCCCAACTGGGTCAGCCTGATCCGCGACCGTCAGGGCACGGTGCTGTACTCCCACAAGCCCGAACGCCGGCAGGTGCTGGACCCGCGCGTGGCCTACCTTATGGTGAGCCTGCTGGAGGAGGTGCTGCGCGACGGCGGAACCGGGGCCAGCGTGCGGCCGCGGGGTTTCGTCCTGCCGGCGGCGGGCAAGACCGGAACGTCGCACGATGGCTGGTTCGCGGGGTTCACTTCCAGACTGTTGTGCGTGGTCTGGGTGGGATTCGACGACAATCGCGAATTGGGTTTGGAGGGGGCGCACTCGGCACTGCCGGTCTGGACCGAGTTCATGAAGCGCGCCCATCAGTACCGGGAGTACCGCAACGTGAGTGAGTTCCAGGCCCCCGATGGGATCGTGAGCGTGGAGGTGGATCCGGTGACCGGGCAACTGGCCACGGCGGCCTGCCCTATCACGCGAACCGAAGTGTTCATCTCCGGGACCCAGCCCGTGGAGAGCTGCCGGCTGCACGGCCGCGTCGGCGGCACGCGCGTGGCGTCCTGGGAGAGCCCGGCGCCCCCCCAACCGCCTCCCGTCGCTCCCGCCCCCGCTCCCCCGGGGGTGGCCAAGGCGCCGCCGCCCGGCGGCCAGCCCGCTTCGGCGCAGCCGCGCCCGCCCCAGCAGGGGGATGCGCTGCCGCAGCCACAGCCGCAGCCGGGGCAAAAGGAGAAAGAGAAGAAAAAAGGATTCTTTGGGCGCATTCTGGGTGTGTTTAAATAGGCATGTAGCTTGTGGCTTGTGGCCTGTAGATTCCGCGCCGCCGCACCTGTTCCGGCACTGGCGAAGCGCCGGCGCGGCGGTTTGGATCCATAGGTCGCCAGCCAGAAGTCGCGAGCCCGCGCAAGGAGGTCAACCATGATATCCCAGAGGTGTGTGCTCATCGCTCTGGCCGTTTTCCTTCTCATTCCCGCGCTTTGGGCGCAGCCGGCGCCCGAGGCGGCCAAGCCTCTCGCACCCGAGGCCACGGCGGCCCCGCAGCCCGAACCGCTGACGCCGGAAAAGCGGGGCGACATTTACATGGCGCGGAAGGCGTACCGTGAAGCGATCGAGCAGTACAAACAGTGCCCGCAGACCGCCGTCGTGCTGAACAAGACCGGCATCGGGTACCACCAGTTGACGGACCTCGGCTCGGCGAAGAAGTATTACCAACGCGCGATCAGAAAGAACCCGAAGTATTCCGAGGCGGTGAACAATCTGGGCACGGTCTACTATGCCGTCAAGAGTTACCGGAAAGCGGTGGTGCAGTATCAGAAGGCCATTGACCTCTCCCCGAACTCCGCTTCCGTTTACAGCAACCTCGGCACCGCCTACTTCGCGCGCAAGCAGTACAAGGAAGCCGCCGAATCCTACCAGAAAGCCATCGCGCTGGATCCGGATGTATTCGAGCACCACAGCACGTACGGTGAGCTGCTGCAAGAGCGAAACGTGGCGGAGCGCGCCAAGTTCCACTACTACCTGGCCAAGACCTTCGCCCAGGCGGGGAACGCCGAACGCGCGATCCTGTACATCCGCAAGTCCATCGAGGAGGGATTCAAGGACCGCAAGAAGTACCTGGAAGAGCCCGAGTTCGCGGCCTTGCAGGAGCTGCCCGAGTTCAAGGAAGTGATGGCACTCGAACCCCGTGTGCTGTAAATCCTGGAACCGGCGCGCCTGCCTGCTTCCGCTTTGGGCGCTGCTGTGCGCGTGCTCGGGGGACCAGCATGCGACGCGCAAGCTGGCGGTGCTTCCGTTTGAGAATCTGTCGGCCAGCCGGGAGCTCGATTGGGTGGGCCGGGCGCTCGCCGAAGTGGTGACGGCGCAGCTTACCGGGAGTCCGGAGATCGAGCCGGCGGTGGCGCCGGGGTTGCGGGAGGCTGCAGGTTCGGGCGCCACCGGCATCGTTCACGGGTATTACTCGATGGCAGCGGGGCGGTTGCGCGTCGAGGCGGTGGTCGAGAACACCGCCACGCGGCGGGCCGCGAAAACCGCCTCGGCAGCCGGCGCGCCAGGCGGCATCCTGGCGCTGGCCGACGCCGTGGCGCGGCAACTCGATCCCCAGGCGCGCCGGTTCAGCACCGCCAGCGAGGCGGCGTTGCGGGCGTACGTCGAGGCGCTGGGCGCGCGGGAGCCCGCCGGGGACTTCGAGCGCGCCGTGTCCGCCGACCCGAACTTCGGCGCCGCGTACCTGGCCTGGGCGCAGTGGCTGGTGGCGCGGGGCGAGCGCGCCCGGGCGCGGCAGGCTGTCGCGGCCGGGTTGGGAAGGGGAGCCGGGATTCCCGAGGTGGAGCGGGCGCGGCTCGGGGTGCTGGCCGCGGCGCTCGACGGAGACCGCGTGGCCGAGCGCCGGGCGCTGGCTGGCCTGGCGCGTGCGACCCCGGCCGACGCCTCCGTCTACGAAAGGCTGGCGGCGATGGATCTGGCGTCGCGCGCCTACCCGGCCGCCGTCCGGTGGTACGAAAAGGCGCTGGAGCGCGAGCCAGACAATGTCGCACTGCTCAACGAGACCGGCTACGCACAGGCCTACGCGCGAGATCTCGAAGCGGCTACGAAAAGCCTCTCGCGCTACCGGGACCTGCGGCCGCTGGAGGCCAACCCGCTCGACTCGCTCGGAGACGTGCACTTCTACCTGGGCCAGTTTTCTCGCGCCGAAAAGTACTACCTGGAGGCCTACGCCAGGGACGCGTCCTTTCTGTCGCGCGCGGAGCTGTACAAGGCCGCGTGGGCGCGCCTGATGGGCGGCGATCTGAAAGGCGCCGACGAAGCCTTTGCCAAGTACCTCGAGGCCCGGCGAGGACTCAACGACCTTCTGGTCCCGTACCGCAGGGCGCAATGGGAGTACCTGACCGGCCGCCGCAAGCAGGCCATCGCGCGCCTGGATCAGGTGGTCCAGGCTCCGCAGACGGCGCTGGCTTCGCTGGCCGCGGCACAGTTGTCGATCTGGCGGCTCGAAACCGGGAATGCGGCGCAGGCGCGCCAGGATGCGCTCCGGGCCGGGCCGGGGCACCCGCTCTCGGGCGCCTGCCGGTTGTGGACCGAGCCGCCCGCTTCAGCTTCCGAGTGGGCCGTCCGCGCCGAGCGTGCGTTCCCCGAAGCGTCCCAGGCCGGCCTGAGGCAATACGCGCTGGGCTATGCGCTGCTGTTCTCGAAGCATTTCCCGGAAGCGGCGGTCTGCTGGACCAAGCTGTACCAGCAGACGCCGCCCGGCTCGCCGGATCCGGTGGAGGTTCAGCTCGCCTGGGCGCTCGTCGAAACCGGCCGGTTCGCACCGGCGGAGGAACTCCTGGCGGCGAATCCCATCCCGGATGCTCTCCGGGAGCACCCTTTCCTGTCCCTGAGTTTTCCCCGCGTCTTCTTCTTGCGCGGAGTGCTGCTGGAGCGACAGGGCCGACGGCAGGAGGCCCGCGCGAACTATGAGATGTTCCTGCGCCTCTCGGGCGATCTGCCGGCGATCTTCGGGGAAGAGCGGCGCGCCCGCGAAGCGCTGGGACGGCTGTAGCCCGCCCTTCTCGCACAAGATCTACTGCGGCGCGCGACGATCCCAGGTCTACTTCGTTGCGCTCGGGCGACGTCCTCGGCCCGTTAGCGGGCCTCCGGGCGTCGCCTCTCGCCCGCCTCGTATCCACGGGCTCCTCACGCGCCTCGTCACGATCCTGCGTGAGAAGGGCGGGCCAGTGTCCTGTCCCGCTCTAATTCCGACAACGGACCGCTCCCTGGCGGTCGCGGCTCGGCTATGATGTCCCGTACTTACGGGCGCTTACCGAGCCGCGCGTGTCAGCAAGCAGTCAGGAGTTACGCGGGACAGGACACTAGCATTCTCATGACTGCCATCAACGCCGGGCACAGGCCCCCGCTGAACACCAAGATCAAACGCTTTGTGCGGGGGTACCGCACAACCGTGCCGTTCGCGGAGGGAATCCGCCGGACACTGGCCTGGTTTGACGCCGATCCGGCGCGGAAGCAGATCGACGAGCGGGGGAGGCGCGAGGCGCTCCGCTGTTTCCAGTCCCGAGCGCCCGCTTACCGCAGCGCCACCGAATAGACGGTGTGCAGCAGTACGGGCCCCAACAGGCCGGATGGCAGCAGCGGCGAATCGGCCCGGAACTTCGTGATGTTGGTGCGCGTGAGCCGTTGCTCCGGCGGCAGAAGCTGATCGCCGATCAGCCGGTTGGGCCAGAAGTTGGTGACGTCGATCTCGAGGTGGTTCTCACCGGCGCGCACGGCCGAACCCGCCGGCACGCGGAACGGTTTCTTCCAGAGCACACCAAGGTCGCGTCCGTTCAGCCGCACGCGGGCGAGTTCCCGCACGTCGCCCAAGTCGAGTTCGAGCAGGCGTCCGGGGGCCAAGTCTTCAGCGGTCAGACGGAAGCTGGTGGAATACTTCGCCGTGCCGGAGAAGTATCGAATTCCCGGATTGGAGTTCTCGGTCCACGAACGCAGGCCATCGAACACCACCCGTGCCGGGGCGCCCCATCCGGGCGCGAATTCCACTGTCCATTCCGGGCCGAGGACCTTCGGTTCCGGCAACCGCGGAACTTCGGCGGTGAGGTTCTCGCCGGTGCTCGTCCTGACGGTAAACCGGCCGGCGGCTCCGCTTTCCAGGCGGCCCTCGGCCAGCCGGATCCGGTACGGCGCCGATGCGGGTGTGACCTTCACGGCGTGCCTGCCGGCGGGCCTGCGAAACACGACGAAGACGGAGCCGTACGGTTCGAGACGGAGCGGCATCCGGGTCCTGGCGTCGTTGGTGAAATCGTACTCGACAGCGGGCTCGATCTCACCGTTTTCAGGACGCCACAACTCGGGCGTTCTGCCGGCCACCCGCAAGGTAACCAGAGCGTTGACCTGCTCCGGCCGCGTGTTACGCACGAAGTAGATGTCGGTGCCGCCCGCCTGCCGGTGCACGTAGTCGAGCGAAGCGTTCGGACATTCGAGATCGGGCGGCACTCCGAGCGAGGCGAGCAGCTCCCTGGCCGTAGAGCCGCCGCGGACGCGCAGCTCGCCCGTTCCCCACAGTTCGCCGGCGATGGCGCGGACTTCGCGGTCATCGGCCAATCCTGTGGCGCGCACCGGTTTGGTCCCCAGGACGACCGCGCCCTCGCGCACCAGCCTGCGAACGGCACGGAGCGCCTGGAGGGAAATGCCGGCGCGGTCCGGCAACACCAGGATGCGGTAACTCACGCCTTCCGGCAGCACGATCCGGCCGTCGCGAACCTTCATCCGATTGACAAGCACATTCTCGTCGGTGACGTCGTAGTCGTAGCCGGGAAGCACCCGCGCCGGATCGAAGCTCTTAAGCTGGACGAAATTCGGGACGTGGTCGCCGTAGTAGTAGGCCACGTCGGCAACAGGCTGCCCCTGTTGCAGCAGGAACTGCGTCCGGTTGATGTAACCGAGGAAGGCGCCCGCTTCGTTCCACCAGGTCACATTCGGATTTAGGTGAGTGCCGGCGAAATACTCCTGCCCGGGCAGGCCTGCCTCTTTCGGAGAGGAAGTGAACGTGTGCCAGATCAAACGGTTGAGCCCCTCGCAGACGGCTCGATCGAAGGACGGCTTCAGGTTGTCCCCGATCGACTCGTCCCAGTGCGGGCCGATGCTGGTCGGGCCCTCCGCGGCCACGATCTTTCGGCCATAGATGTGAGCCGCGCTGGAGGCCTCCTTGACGAAGAACCGATCTTCGTCCCGGATGCGGTGGTTCGCCGATCGCGCCCAGAATTCCGTCTGGGGGAAGGCGCTGACTCCCAGTGTTTCCAGAGCGTCGATGGGGGCGCCGTGCGGGCCGCCGGATTCGGGATGGATGCCCAGGCCGCGCCGCGAGGCCAACTCCGCGAACACGGCGTAGTGCTGGCTGATAATCAGGTCACCCACCGTGCGTCGAAAATCGTTGAGGAACCGGGCGGTGGTCTCGCGGGTGTCCACGATGCGGCCGGCGATCACGGGCAGGTATCCGAGCAGCTCGTAGCCGCGCCGCGTGCGGAACTCCTCCCGGAACCGGGGGGTCCAATTCATGCCCCCGAGCTCCCAACTGTCGGTCGCCAGGTAGCGAAGCGTGCGGCCGAGGTAGGGGCGAGCGTCGTCGAGCAGCGGGTCGACCACTTCTCGCCAGTACTGTTCGAAGGCAGTGCGGTCCATGTAGTCGATGGCCAGACCTTGCCAGGCCCCACTCGAAGTGGAGGTCACGGCGCCGGAATTGGTATAGCCGATACGCAGGATCTCCCAGGTTCCTTGCGGCGCCTTCCAGCGAAGCTGGCCATCGGGCGACATGGCGGCGGTGAGGTCCAGCACATCCTTGGCGCCGGTGTCCTCCTCGCCCGGCGTGGAGACGCCATCTTCGAGCAGCGGCGTGGTGACGGGCACGGAAAAGCCGGCCTCCTCGGAAGCCGTCTTGATGGAGAGCTGGCGGATGGGACGGCGCGCGCGTGCGGCGCCTTTCTCGCCCGGCAACTCCTGGCCGTTTCGCAGCGGATAGGCCAAGACCGCGATGTCCCGGTAGAAGCCCTTGCGGGCGCGCGGCGGCGCCAAGCGCCGATTGAAATCCGCGGGGCCTTCCACAACCGCTCGCGACCAGGCGAGAAGCTTGGCTCCCTGGGCCGGGGTGACCATGGGGCCGCCCAGGTTCCAGCCGCTCTGAATGGTGAGCGTGATCTCCAGATCCAGCCGCGCGGCCTCCTTGAGCGCGTGGCGATAGAGCACGCGCCAAGCCGGAGAGGCGAAGGTGGGGCCTGGGGATACCCTGCGATTGTTCCGCTGCCCCGAGCCATCGGCGTCCACCAACAGCGCGCCGCCGAAGCCCTTCGCCTTCATCTGCTCGAGGTCACGCGTGATCGCGGCCGTGGTGGTGTTGCCGTTCAGCCACCACCAGTAACAGCGCAGCCGCGCCTCGGCGGGCGGGTCGGCGAAGCCCGCCGCCAGCGGGTCTGGTCCTCGCCAGAAGCAGGAGGCAACAAATGTTGCCAGGAGAACCGCTCCACCGCACCACCAGCGGGCGGCAGTCAGAGGGCTGGCCATTGGCTTGGAACACTCCTCAGGAAGTCGAACGCCTTGCCGGGTAACAGCGGCAGCCGCCCCCTCCCCATGCTAGCGGAGAGGGCGGCCGCCGCGCGACTTCAACAATTCAGCTTCAAGGCTTGCTCTGAAGCGTCAGAAGTTTAACTTCAACGCAAGCTCCACGATACGCGGGTCGTTGACCTGTCCGAGGCCGATCACTCCGCTAGTGGTGTTCGGTCCTCCGAAGATCGGGGTATTTGCCAGGTTATAGGCGTTGGCGCGGAACTGCAGCCTGGTTCTTTCGTGGATCTGGAACGTCTTGAACAACGAAAGGTCCATGGTCGTGGGAACCTCGGTGCGGACGCCGGGCAGCACAGTGCTCAACGTGCGCAGCGTGTACGGCGGCGTCTGGATGAAGGCCACCGGCTGGCTGGCGTCGGTGCAGTTTTGCCGCACGCCCGAGGTGTTCACGGTGCAGGTGTTGAACCAGTGCTGATACGTCCGGTTGTCCAGCTTCGGGTTGATGCCGGTGGAGAACACGCCGCTCTGCCCGCCCACCAGGGACCCGTTGAGATACCGGACGATGCTATTGGCTTCCCAGCCGCCCAGCACGTTATGCAGGAACCCTTTGCGGTTCGCGAAAATCGGCAGCATATAGGTCATGCTCAAGGTGAGCACCTTGCTCGGCTCGCCGGCCTGGACGCGCGCCAATTGCGACCAATCGTCCTGATCGTTCAGATATGAGGTCTCCTGCATGATCTTGTTCCAGGTGTAGCTGAGCCGTCCCTGGAAGCCGGCCGACAGGCGTTTCTCCACCGAGACTTGCAGGGAATTGTAGAGGCTCTTCCCAATGGAGTGCGTGGATTCGGTGATGCTGCCGAACTCGGGGTACGGCACCTGCAGGTTCCAGTAGGCGATGGTGGCGTTGTTCAGGCTGGATCCCGATATCTTGCCGGCCATGGGGTTCGTCACTTGGGTCAGCAAGGTTGTGCTGGGGACCGGAATGGGGTTGTCGGGCAGGGCATAGAACGAGCGCGGCAGGGCATTGATGGCCTTGGAGACCGACAACTGCGTGGCATAGTTGCCCGCGAAAGCCACTTCCAGCAACGTCTGCCCGGGCAGTTGGTGCTGCACCGCCAGCGAGTAGTTATAGACCTTGGGAAGGGTGCGGCTGGGATCGGCGAACGTGAAGCCCTGTCCCAGTTGGGTAGCCAATCCCAGACTGCTGCCCGTAGCCGCCAGGATGCCGGTCGGGAATGGACTGCTCAGGCCGTTGGCCGGGGTCAGGTTGCTGTCGTTGGAAGCCACATAGCCGGTGTTGGCGCTGAAGCCGGTGTTCCCGCCGGTCTGGAACGTGACGGAATAATTCGTGCCGAAACCACCGCGCAGTACCGTGTTCGTGCCCAGCCGATACGACGCCCCGATGCGGGGTCCCCAGTTGTTCAGGTCCTTGACAAAGGGCAGGCGGTTGGAGCTGTCGGTGAACAGCAGGCCGCCCTTCAGAGTGAGGCCGGTCACCTGCGACTGCAACGGGTTGGTGGCGTTGAGATCGAATCCCGCGTTTTGCCGGTTGTAGCGTTCGCTCATGGGCGATTCGTATTCCCAGCGCAGCCCCAGGTTCAAGGTCAGCCTGGGGGTGACGCGCCAGTCGTCCTGCAAGAAGAACCCGGTATAGATCTGCTGGAAAGCCGAGGCGATGGTAAGGCTGTATCCACCGGCCGAAGGCCAACCGAGCAGCAGCGAAGCGAACGGATTGCCGGCAGTGGCGCTCGCGGATTGCGCATTCTGCTGTGTGAATCCGGCGTTGAAGGTGAAGGCATTGAGGTTGGAGACGGGAGTGTTGTTGTTGGCCTTCATCACGAAGACCTCGCCGCCTGCCTTAAGAGTGTGTTTGCCGATGGTCTTGCTGAGGGTTGCCGCCAGCGAATGGTCGAAGGTGGTGGTGTATTGGCTGGTGCCGGGGGTGCCGGTGCCGGCATTGCCGATGGTCCCTGTGTAGCCATTCTGGATGTTCAGGCTGGGGTAGTTCAGGTGCGGCAACTGGGAGACTGTTTGCTGCGTAAATCCCAGCTTGGTGAGGTCGTAGTTGTCGGCGTAGAGGCCCACCTGGAAGGGGTGGAAGATGAACCCGTACTTCACGTCCAAAACGGTATTGGGCGAGAGAGTATTGGTCCAATCGATGCTGCCTCCGTGGTTGTTGCGGAAGTGAAGGTAGCCAGGGCTGGCGGCGTCATTCGCCCATCCATAGGTAGGAAAGAGCTGGTGCCGGACGTTGGAGAAGCCCATCATGGTGAGCCGGTTCTTGTCGTTGATCTGGTGATCTACACGGGACGAAACCGAGTGGTACTTGTCCTGCTGCGAGTTCGGGCTGACTACGTAATTGTTGAACCCTCCGAGGTTCCCCGGAAGGTTGGGCAGCGGGAAATCGTTGATCAGCGCCTGGCCGATCTTGTTGATGCGGTCCGGGCCAATGATGTTACCCGAAAACGGCTGCCGGAGGTACTGGCCGTTGGTGAGGGTGGTGGTCAGCGGGTCGTAGATGAGGACCGGCGCGCCGGTGGAATTCACGAGGGCCGAAAAGTCGCCGCTACGCTCCGCCTGTGTCGGGTACGACGCCGTATAGGGCAGCGGGCTGGCGTTGCGGATCCACTCCATGTTGAACATGAAGAAGGTCTTATCCTTGCCGTTGTAAATGCCCGGAATACGCACCGGACCGTCGATCTCGAATCCCGGCTGGTTCCAGCGCATGACGCCGCGCTTGTTGCGGGCCGCGTTGCCGGCGAAACTGTTGGCATTCAATTTGTCGTTGCGGAAGAACTCGTACAACGAACCGTGAAGCTGGTTGGTGCCGCCCTTCAGCACCGCATTGACCACCGTGCCGCTGCTATGGCCGTATTGCGCGTCGTAAGTGTGAGTCTGGACCGTGACCTCCTCGACGGAGTCGGGCGACGGGATGAAGCCCACGTAGATGGCCGCGGAAGCGCGCTCCTCGGGGGCATTGGGAACGCCATTCAGCATGATCTGGTATTGGCTGCCGATACCTTCCGACGACATCTGGGCGGACGCGCCATCATACGGGCGGCCGAATCCGCTCGCCTGCGAAGTGGTGTTCAGCGCCGTATACATTCCCGTGGCCAAATCGGCGAGCATGTAGGTGTTGCGGCCCATGATGGGCAGGTCCCGCGCCTCCGTGCTGTTGATGGTTTGCCCCATCGACGCCGTGGCGGTTCTGAGCTGTTCCGCTTCCGCCGTGACGCTCACGCTCTCGTTGACCGCGCCCACCTCCAGCTTGAGGTCCGCTTGGACTCTGTCGCCGGTGTGCACTTCGATGTTCGCTCGCACCGCCTGCTTGAAGCCGGGAGCCGTCGCCTTTACCGTGTAGGTGCCGGGCAGCAGGAATGGAACGGTATAAACCCCGGCGTCGTTCGTGCGGGTCGTGGTGGCCGCGGACGTGCCGACGTTGCGGGCCTCGATCTCGGCGCTTGGCACCGCTGCGCCGGAACTGTCAACTACCGTGCCTGTGATGGTTCCTCGAAACTCTTGTCCCAACAGCGGGACAGCCAATAGTAGCCCGGCTGCGAGTGTGACCTGCAGCGCGGTTTTGAACGTTGTCAACAGAGACATACCTTCCTCCATAGCGAGAAATCTGGGAGAGATACCCTAAGCCGGAATTTCCACTTTGGACTCCCGAGTCCTCTTGGGTATACACTCAGCCAACATCCTTTGATCCTGCGACCTGCATTCTTTCCTCCGGGAGCCGTTTTCGCCCCCGCAAGGCACAGTTGTCGCCCTGCCGGAAAAATCCAGAAGCCGGGGAATCCTGTCTTTCCAGCGCATTCCACAAACACCGCGCCGACCCTCACCTTTCGGGACAGCCGCGCCGCTCGGATCAGTGACGGTGCCCGTAACGGTGGCCCGGAACTGCTGTGCCGGCAAGGAGGCTGCAAACAAGAGGACGGCGGCGAGTCCCCACCGGAATCCCCCTGCGAAGCGAGTCAAAATGGATATACTCACTCCTCCCACCTCAGCATTGAATATGCCTCTCAGACCGGCCCCGCAAGTGTTCCGACGTTTTTTGACGTTTGCAAACCGTTTGGAAAGGTCTATAATCTGCTTGTCTGGTAAATGGTTATCTCCGAACACCCAGTCTCACCGAGCGAAAAGCGTGAGGCGCTGGAAATGGCCCTGAACAGCGCCACCTTTGCGCGTTCAGTCCAACTCCGCGCCTTCCTCCGGTACATTTGCGAGAAGGAACTGGCGGGCCGCGCGGAGGAACTGACGGAGTACCAGATCGCGGTGGAGGTACTGGGGCGACGCAAGGACGTCAGCCCGGTGGAGGATTCCTCGGTTCGTAACCGGGCCTACGAGCTCAGGCAACGGCTGGAGAGATACTATTCGAGCGAACAGCCTCACGCCCCGGTGCGGATCCAGATACCGCGTGGGGGCTACCTCCCGTACTACACGCGGCAACCGGTGGTACCCGAGCACCCGCGGCCGGAACCACCTGTCGAAGTCATGGCCGGCCCGCCCCGAGCGACGCGGCGCTTGGGCCCCTGGTCCGTGGTGGCCATCGCGTTGGCGTGCCTGGCAGCCGGCTTCATCCTGGCCGGCTCCTGGCGCACGGGCCGGCCACGGCCGCCTTCGATTCTGCGCGAGGCTTGGGGCCCCCTGGCCGATCGTGGAGACGACTTTCTGCTCTCCATCGCCACCAACATGCACATGATCGTGCGTCCGCACATTCCGCCCTATCCGCTGCGCTACCCGGCGCCACGGGATGTATACCCCCTCTACGGTCCCCAGCGTCCGCTGCCGCCCGGTGTCGAACTGTTCATGGAGCCGGCCCAGCTTTCGGTTCCGCTGGGCGAGCTAGCAGCCGCCGTGGAACTCTGTGACATGAGAGCGGAATTTGGCGGCGGTTTCCAGATTCTGCCGGAAGCCGAAGCGCCCGTGACCGCGCTGCGCGGCCGCAACGGAGCGCTCATCGGCTCGGGAACCAACAGCCAGGCGGCGTCTATCCTGCTGCTGAACCTGCCGTTCACGATCGACTACACGCCGGAGAACCGCTTTGCCGTGTTCGACCGCCGCAAGCCCGCGGGCCAGGACCAGCTCTTCGAGTCACAGCCCATTGGGAACCCGGTCCCGGCAGTCCAGTACGGGTTGCTGACCGTGATCACCTCCGCGGATCCCTTGGGGACGCCCCGGCGCACGCTCGTGTTGTCTGGATCCGGCTCGGCCGCCGTGCAGAGCGCCGTCGAGTTCTTCTGTTCCCCGGCGGCTATGAGCCAGATGAAACAACGCTTCTTGAATGCCGGGCTGAAAGGCTTTCCGGCCACCTATCAGGTGGTGGTGCGTTGCAGAACCTCGGGCGTGCGGCTCATTTCCTATGAATATGCCGCCCACGCCCATGTAAACTGAGCGGGATGGCCCTCTCCGCGATCCGCCATCCGGCTTCTACGTGAAGGAGGCCACGTGGGGATCGTCCGGCGTGCCGGGCCGCCCCGTGCGGCTGGCCAGCCCGCCCGAAGGCGTCCCATGCGCATCGTGTTGGCGTGCGACGGCGGCTCTCTGAGCACTCGGGTCGGGTGCCGAGATCAGGTGCATGAGCGGATTCCAAACGGAAGTATTGGCTGCCGAGGAACTTAAGCAGGCTCGAGTGGATGCGTTCCTATACGCAGCGAAGGAATTGAATGCGCCACCGCTCCCTCACGGTCGCGGCTCGGCCAAGGTACCCAGCCGCGCGCGTGAGCACGCGGCTGGTCCGATGCGCAAGAATTTATGACGGCGCGTATAGCCGCAGGAGTTCGAAAGTCGTCCAGGACGGGGAGGGCCCAGGGGGGGAAACCACCGGCTCTTCAGCGTGGGCCTGTTCCCGAAAACGGAACACCGGGACGTAGGGGCCTCCAGGTATTTCCATTACGGCGGGTTCGTTCTGCCCATGGGTGAGGAAGTAGTGCTCCAGTCTCCGGCGAAGCTGTGAAACCTGGACGCGGACAATCGTATCCGCGACCGAATCGTAGCCCGCTGGCCGCCCAAAGACCGCCACGCCGATCTGGTGCTCCGAGATGGGCTCCTGCCGCCGCGCAGTCAATGCTATCCTGCTTCTGAACGCATGCGGAAGCTTCTCCTGCTGGCACTGGGACTCGCGGCGCTGGAGGGGCAGGCGCCTGCGCCGGACCATCTCAAAGACCTGTTCCGCGATCCCCCGCGCGAGTACTCTATCGAGCCGCTGTGGAGCTGGAACAGCGCGCTCGAGCGCGACAAGCTCATCTGGCAGATCGATCAGATGGTGGAGCAGGGCGTCTACGGCGCCTACATGCACGCCCGCGACGGCCTGGACCAAAGCCGCACGCCGTACTTCTCCGAGGGATTCTGGGACGGGGTGAAGACCAGCGTCGAGCACGGCGAGAAGGTCGGCTTCCGAACCTGGATCTATGACGAGGACAAGTGGCCCAGCGGGGACGCGGGAGGGCGAATCCGCGCCGCCAATCCCGAGCGCTACACCGCCATGGGGCTTCGGCACCGGTTCCAGGACGTCCGCGGGCCGGGGAAGGTCGCGCTCCAGTTTCCTGGGGCGAAGTTCGTCATCGCCGCGCGCAAGGTTTCCGAGAACCGGATCGATTCCACTACCCTCACCGACCTGACGGGCCGGAGCGAATGGCAGGTTCCCGAGGGCCAGTGGCGGATCTCGATTCTGGTACCCGCGTGGCGCCCGGTCCCTTTGCCCAACTACCTCAATCCGGACGCGGTGAAGGAGTTCATCCATAACACCTACGAGCAGTACGCCTCGCGCGTCTCACGGCACTTCGGCAAGACCATCCCGGGTTCGTTTTTCGACGAGATCTTTAACATCACGCTGGCCTGGGACCCGCTGCTCGAGGAGCGTTTTCGCGCCGCCAAGGGGTACGAGCTGAGGAAGGTGCTGCCGCTGCTGTTCGAGGACGGCGGCCCGGAAACCATCAAGGTCCGGTGCGACTACTTCGAGGAATTCACCAAGCTCTACGCGGATGCCTGGTTTCGGCAACTCGCCGACTGGTGCGGGCGGCACAATCTCAAGCTCACCGGGCACACCAACGAGGAACTGTACGACATCTACAACCAGGGCGACTACTTCCGCACCTGGCGGCTGGCACAGAAGCCGGGCACCGACAACGAGGATTTCCGCTACACCTGGCCGCGGGTGATCGGCTCCTGGAAGCCGAAGCAATTGAGTTCGGTCACGCACGTCTATGGCAAGCCGCGGGCCATGGTGGAAGCGCTCGGCGGAGCGGGCTGGACGGTCACGCTGGACCAGGCGCGCTACGGCGTCAACATGCTCGCGGTCTACGGGATCAACTCGTTCGTGTTCCACCTGTTCCACTACGCTCAGGACACGCGGGAGAGCATGGACGATTGGCCCAACTCGTGGTTCTACCAGAACCCCTACTGGAAGTACTTCAAGAAGCTGGCCGACTATACGCGGCGCCTGTCCTTCATGGGCAGCCAGGGCGAACACGTCGCCGGTATTGCGGTGCTGTATCCGGTCGAGGAGGTCTGGAGCCGGGGGATTGTGCGACAGCCGCCCGCGGAGCCGCCGGTGGTGGCGCTGGTGGACCGGCTGGCTCGAGAGCAGTTGGATTGCGATCTGGTGGACACCGACAGCCTGATCCGTTCGGTTTCCGGCGCCGAGGGTCGCGCGAAGATCGGGGCGGAGTCTTATCGCGTGCTGGTTCTGCCGGAGGTGAGAACGGTGTCGCTGGCAGCCTATCGCCGCATAGCCGAGCTGGCCGCCACTGGGCTGAAAGTGGTTGCTCTCGGAACGGCGCCGCGACACTCGGCCGAGCACGGAGCCGACGATCCGGAGGTCCTGCGGATCTCGGAGAAGCTGTTTCCCGCCGGCGCGCTGGACCGTGAGGAGCTGATTCGCTGGCTGCGCTCCGCAATGCCGCCGGATGTGCTGGTAGAGCAAGGCGACGGTCCGGCGCTGCGTTACTATCATCGGCGTGTCGGGGACAAGCAGGTGTACTTCCTGGCCAATTCGGAACGCCGGCCGGTGTCGGCGCGGATTCGTTTTGCGGCGGAGGGCGCGGCGGAGAAATGGAATCCGGAAACCGGGCAAAGCGCGCCGCTTCCCGCCGGCAGCGCTCTGAACCTCGAGTTCCAGCCCTGGGAAGCCTATTTCGTGGTCTTCGACCGTGCGGCTCGAAGTGGCGCTGCGCCCGAGCAGGCGCCCGCGACGACCGTGGAACTGGGCGGTCCGTGGACCTTCCAGATGGCGCCCGCGGAGTTGGACTATACGTGGAAGCCCGATCCCGGCGAGACGCGGGGGGAAGTGCCCGTGGCCGAGTTCCGGTTGGAGAAGGAGGATCGGCCGTGGCGCAAAATCAAAGTGGCCGATCCGCTGAACCCCGTCGAGGGCGCGGCGCGCTACCTTTCCGCATGGGATGCCGCCTGGATCACGCGATATTTCTATGCCGGGAGGCATCCGGGGGAATTGGCCGGCCGCGATCTGCGGTTCAGCAAGGAACTCGATGTTCCGTTCGAGCCGGAGTCCGCAAGGCTCGCCGTGGTCGCAGACGGGGCAGTGGAGTGCGAGTGGAACGGAACCCAGATCGCCTCGGGCAGAGGGTCGGTGTCGCTAGAGAAGCTGCCTGTCGTGGCCGGCAGGAACCGGATGGAATGTGCGGTCAGGGGCAGGGGGTATCTGCTGGCGCAAGGGGAGATTCGCGGTCCGAATGGCCGCCGGGTCGAGATCCGCAGCGGAGCGGATTGGACGGTGAGCGCGCCGGGGAAGCCGCCGTTGCCCGCCTACGAGTTTGCGTTCCCGCCCTTCGGCAGGTGGGGTGAACCGAACTTGAGCAACGCCGGGAAGCTGCTGCCCGCAGCCGGCGGGAAGATCGTGTTGCCGGAGGGGTCCTTCCTGCGGCTCAAGGTGGACCTGACCGAAGCCAGCGACGGCCTGTTGAAGCCGCTGGTGTTCCACTGCTCGAAGGCCCGCGGCAGGCTCGGCGATTGGCGCGAGCTGGGGCTGGATTGGTATTCCGGCCGTGGCGTCTACAGTACGAGCTTTCAGCTTCCGGCCGCTCCAGCCGGAAGGACGCTCACGCTCGACCTCGGAGAGCTCTGCTATACGGGAGAGGTCTGGCTGAACGGCAGGTTGATGGGCACGCTGGCGTGGCCGCCGAACCGTGTGGACATCACCGGCGCAACACGCGCGGGCAGCAACGAACTCGTGATCGTGGCCGCCAACCTGCTCGCCAACCAGATGCGTTGGAACCTGTTCGACGCGGCCATTTCCAGGCCTATGAGCCGCTGGTGGCACGACGGGAACATCCTGCGCGACACGGACAAGCTGCGCTCCGGGCTGATCGGCCCGGTGCGAATAGAGATCCGCTAACGCCCCGCCAGCCGATCGTAAAGGTGCAGGTCGTTGGTGGTGCCGAGCGAGGTGTTGTAGAGGCTCTCGAGTCCCAGCCCTTCGCGCAAGTCTTCCTCGAAGTCGTGCAGCACCTCGAGTTGCCCGGCCAGCGCGGGAACGTCGCGGCCAGCCGCGCGCCAGAACTTCTGGTAGCCGCCATCGACCAGCGCGGCAATTTCGCCTTTGACGAGCCAGCCGGCGCGCTCGATGCGCGGGCCGGAATCGATCACGGCAGCGCACCCGTTGCGGCTCGCCTTCACGCGGCCGCCGGGCTCCGGCAGCGTCTCGAAACCCGCGGCGCGCAGGGCCTCGAGCCGCTCTTCGAAGGTCGTCTCTTTGGGCTGGCGGCGGAAGAACATCGATTCCAGTATAATCCGAGGTCTGTGAGAAACTCATTTGAGCGAGCGGTGCTGGGGCGCACGGGCCTCGAGGTCGGGCGGTTGGGAGTGGCCGCATCATACGGAGTGCCCGCGGCGGCGGTCGAGCGGGCCTTCGAGCAGGGCGTGAACTACTTGTATTGGGGGAGCATGCGGCGCGGCGGGTTCGGAGAGGCGATCCGCAACCTGGCCTCCCGGCGGGACCGGTTCGTGCTCGTGATTCAATCCTATTCGCGGGTGGCCGGGTTGATCCGCTGGAGCCTGGAGCGCGCGTTGCGCGAACTCCACCTGGACCACGCGGACGTCCTGCTGCTGGGTATGTGGAACCGCCCCGTTCCGCCGCGCTTTCTGGATGCCTGCCGCGAAGTGAAGCAGCGCGGCCTGGTACGCTTCATTGGCGTATCGACCCACAAGCGGCGGCGGGTGCCGGATATCGCCAGAGGCGCCGACTTCGACGTGGTCCACTTCCGCTATAACGCCGCGCACCCCGGCGCCGAGCAGGATATCTTTCCGCACCTGCCGGCGGACAACCGGCCCGGCCTGGTCTCGTTCACAACCACAAGCTGGGGACAGTTGCTGAAGAGCCGCAAGATCCCTCGCGGCGAGCGCAAGCCCACCGGAGCGGACTGCTACCGTTACGCGCTCACGCAACCGGACGTGGATGTCTGCATGAGCGGGCCGGCGGATGCCGCGCAGATGGATGAGGCGCTGGAAGCCCTGCGGCGCGGCCCGATGGCGGAAGAGGAATTGGCCTGGATGCGGCGCGTAGGCCGCGCGATCTCCGGCAAGCCAGCCTAGACTGCGACGGCCTTGCTGGATTCCCGGGCCACCAGGTGGAACGGGATCAGCACCCGCTGGGGCGGCAGCGGCTCGGGGGATTGGAGCGTGCCGAGCAGAATTTGGGCCGCGCGCTCGCCCACCAGCGAACTGTTCAGATCGATGGTCGAAAGCGGCACCCGAAGGATGTCGGAGTAGTGCACGTTGCCGGCTCCGACCACCTCGATGTCGTAAGGCACCTCGAGCCCCGCTTCCAGGACCGCTTTGATGGCGCCCACCGCGACCGCGTCGTTGAAACACACCACGCCGTCCAGGCGGGGATTTACCGAAAGCAGCCGCCGCATGGCGGCATAGCCCTCCGAGTCGCTCGACCCGCCGCTGGCGACGTAGGCCGCGGGCGCCTTGAGGCCGTGCCGCGCCAGGGTGGCGGCGTAGCCCTTGGATCGGCCGATTCCGGTCGAGGTCTCCGGTCCGCGGATGTGCGCGATGTGGCGGCAGCCCCGCGAGATCAGGTGTTCGGTGGCCACCGCGCCGATCTCGTCGTCGTCCGCTCCGACGTAACTGGCCGTCGAGCCGGGGAAGGCCCGGTCGATCAGCACATAGGGCAGCCGGTGCTTCTCGATGCGCTGGAACAGCGCGGTCTCCTCGGGCGCTTGCGCGGAGGCCAGAATCAGGCCGTCCACCTGGGCGCAGGAGAGGAGCAAATCGATGGCCAGCCGCTCGGAATCGGCGTCTCCCTCCGAGTTCGAGATCAGCACGGTGTAGCCGCTGGGCTGCATGATCCGGGCCACGCCGCGCGCAACCTCGGCGAAGTGCGTGTCGGTGAGGTCCGGAACCACCAGACCGATGATATGAATGCGAGTTTCCACCTCGATACTCCTGTCGAAAGAGGATACCACGCGGCGCCTTCCGCCTTCTGTTAGCATACGGACGAGGGATGCCAATCCAGTTGCGGAGGAACACAGACATGAAACTCTTGAGCCTCGTCGCAGGGGCGCTGATGCTGACCATGTCCGCTTGGGCGCAGGCGGGCGGGGTGAAAGTCGCCAAGGCGGAGTTGAAGGACGCGAAAGGGCAGGCGGTGGGGGCGGCGACGTTCCGGGCCGCGCCGGACGGGATCCGGATTGCGCTGCGGCTGAAGAACCTGCCACCCGGCGAGCACGCGATCCACATTCACGACGCGGGGAAATGCGATCCGCCCGACTTCAAGACCGCGGCCGGGCACTTCAATCCGGCGCACAAGCACCATGGCAAGGACAATCCCGAGGGGCCGCACGCGGGTGACCTGCCGAACCTGACGGTGAGCGACAAGGGAACGGCCACCACCACGTTGATCGCGACCGGGGTGACCATGGGGACGGAAGCGAACGGGCTGTTCCATGAGGGCGGCACATCGCTGGTGATCCACGCGAGCCCGGACGATTATAAGACCGACCCGGCCGGCAATGCCGGTGCGCGCATCGCCTGCGGCGTCATCACGCGGTGATCCGGCGATGCCACAGGTTATTTTCTCCATCGGGGAGATCCAGGTCGAGTGCGAGTTCGGGGATTCGGAAACCACGCGGCGAATCCTGGAGGCGCTGCCCATCGAGGCCTCGGGCAACTACTGGGGAGGCGAGTTCTATTTCCCCATCCCCGTGAAAGCGCCTCTCGAGAAGAGCGCCCGAGAGGTGGTGGAGCCGGGTGCGGTCGCCTACTGGCCCCAGGGAGCCTGCCTGTGCATTTTCTGGGGCCCGACGCCGGTCAGCGAGGGCCAGGAGTGCCGGGCAGCGAGCAGTGTCAACCTGGTTGGCCGCGTGCTGAACCCGGAAGTGCTGCCGCGATTGAAGGGGCGGTGGGTCAAGGTCTATTTGTCCGCAGGCTGAAGCCTGCGCCACGGCGGAGCAGTGGCGCAGGGCGGCTCGGGCGAGTATGATGTGCGGATGTGGATCTCCTACGCTACCTGCTCTCGATCTTGATTTCGCTGGCGGTCGGACTGGCCGGGTTCGTCCTGGCCTACAAGATTTTCGACTGGCTGACTCCCGGCGTGCATTTCTCGGATCAACTAAAGGCCGATAACCGCTCGGTGGCGATCTTCCTGGCCGGGTTGTTCATCGGGCTGGGACTGCTGCTCGGCAGCGCGGTGAAATGAGACGATTGATCGCTGCTGTCGTTCTCTGGTGCGGCGCGCTGGCTGCCGCGCCCCCTGCCGAGCCGGGCTTCTGGGACCGATTCCGTTCGGCGTTGGAGGATAATCTGGGCCGGCCCTATGTGTGGGGCGCGACCGGGCTGAAGAGTTACGACTGCTCCGGCTTTGTCTGGCGCGTGATATACGACAGCGGCATTCTCATGAAACGCACCACCGCCCGGAAGCTCTATTTGTCGCTGCCGGCCGTTTCCAAGCTGGAGCAGTGGAGCTTCGGCAACATCGTGTTCTTCGACAACCTGGCGCACTGCGGCATCGTCAATTCCCGCTCGGACTTCTATCACGCCGAGTCCTCGAAGGGAACCAACTTGTCGCGGTTCGACCCTTATTGGCGTCCCAAGGTTTGCGGCGTGCGGCGGCTGGCGCAGTAGGACAGGGCTGGAGCCCTATCCTACGGGGCCAGCGCGAAGGGGCGCACCGGCGAACCGGTGCCGCCGCGGATCTTCAGCGGAGCGGCGACGAAGACGAAGGTGTAGACGCGCTCGCGGGCGAGCTCCTCGAGGTTCAACGCCTCCAGGATGTGGATGCCGCACTCGACCAACAGGTGGACGTGGACGGGCAGGGAAGGGGCGGGCGCCTTCTCGAACACGGCGGTGTCCGAGCCGGCTGCGAAAACGCCGCGCTGGCTCAGCCAGCGCGCTCCCTCGATTTCCGGCCCGGGGCCGCGCACCTCAGAGAGGTAGCGCCGCGGGTCGTTCCAGTACCGCGCCCAGCCGGTGCGCAGCAGGACGATGTCGCCGCGTTCGATCGTCACTTGCTCGGCGCGCGCGGCCGCCTCGAGGCGATCGGGCGCGATGGCGAAATCCACCGGAAGCGCCTCGACTCCCTCCGCACCGGCGATGTCCAGCAGGACACCGCGGCGCAGCAACAGGCCGACGGTGTCGATCGACAGATGGCCGATGCCGCCGGCATAGGATTGGACGCCCGCCGCCTCGACGCCGCCGTGCAGCTTGCCGCCGCGCGAGAAATGGCACAGCGCGTCGATGTGCGTGCCCAGGTGGCCCCCCATGGCCAGGGCTTCCGCGGCCGAGCTGACCTCGCCCGGCATCATGTAATCGCCGTGCTTCCGGGACAGGCTGAACAGGAACGGCGGATGCGTGGGATAGTGCGGCATTCCCACAAAATACGGCTGCGCCAGATCGTAGATCCGCGCCTCGCGAAGGAGCTTCAGCAGTTCGGTCATGTCACTGGATGGGGGCATCCTTGGCCCGGCTCCACTCCGAAAAGGACCCATCGTAAAGGCGGACGTCGTAGCCCAGATACTTGAGAACGAAGTACGTTTGGGTGGCCTGGACGCCGGCCACGCAGTAGGCGACGATAGTGCGGCCGTGGGCCACGCCGGCGGCCTGGTAGATGCGCTCGACCTCGGCCAGCGGCCGCAGGGTGGGCATCTCCTTGCTGGTGATCGTATCGGGCCAGAAGACGTTGACCGCGCCGGGAATGTGCCCCTTGCGAAACTCGGCCGGCGAGCGCGAGTCGAGGATCACGACTTTGGACGAAGGGACGTTCACCGCCACTCGCGAAAGATCGCGCATTTGTTCGAGTCCCACCACCGCATCCGGCCGGATGCGCGGCGTCAAGCGGCCCTGGCGCGCGACGGGTTCTTCCTTCGAGACCGGGCGCTGCTCGGCGCGCCATTTTTCCAAGCCGCCATCAAGCAGCGCGGCGTGCCCGCCGTGGCCGAGGTAGTCCAGCGTGAACCAGGCGCGCGTGGCGCTCAGCAGCAAGGTGTCGCCGTACAGCACAACACGGGAATAGTCGCTTACGCCGCAGCGCTCAAATAGCCGCTTGATGTCCGCTACCGGCGGCAGCTCGTTGGGGACGCCCTCGCGGGTCACCATGAGCTCGCTCCAGGGGACGAAGCAGGCGCCGGGGATGTGCCCGGCATCGTAGTGAGCGCGGTCGCGCGCAATGTGCAGCACGACCACGTTCCGGTCGTTCAAGTGGTCCGCCAGCCAGCCGGTCGATACCAGCATCTCGAGACGCGGCCCGGCGGCGGCACTCGCCGCCAGGAGTCCTCCCGCGGCCGCGAAGGCAAGCAATTTCCTTAGGTTCATAGTTTCCCTATAATAACCTGAGTCACCATGACCAATCGACGCGAGTTCCTGACCACCGCGGCGGCCGGTGCAATCGCAAGCCGCCAGATCCGCGTTGCGGCCGTCGAGCAGCCGCTGATCCGCCCGGCGACGCTTCGGCCGGGCGACACCGTCGGCCTCATCACCCCCGGCACGTACGTTTCCGATCCCGACCGCCTGGCGCTGGCGGCCCGCACCGTGAAGTTCTTCGACCTGCGGATGAAGCTGGGCCAACACGTCGGCCAGCGTCTGGGCTACCTCGGCGGAACCGACCAGGAGCGCCTCGACGACCTTCACGAAATGTTCCGCGACCCCCAGGTGAAAGCGGTGTGGGCCATTCGTGGCGGCTACGGCTCGACGCACCTGCTGGATGGTATCGACTACGGCTTGCTGCGAAGCAACCCGAAGATCTTTCTCGGTTACAGCGACATCACCGCGCTGCACCTGGCCATTCACCGGCACGCCGGTTTGGTCACCTTCCATGGCCCGGTGGTGCTAGGGGATTTCAGCGCTTACACTCAGGCCGCCTTCCGGCGCGCGCTGTTCTCCGCCGATCCGCTCGGCGCGGTGACCAATCCCCCGGAGACCAATCCGCTGCGGCCCGCGCATCCGCTGCGCACGGTGCGCCCCGGCAAGGCGCGGGGCCGGCTGATCGGCGGCAACCTGAGCCTCGTTTCCAGGACCATGGGCACGCCCTACGAGGTCGAGACGCGCGGCCGCATCCTGCTGCTCGAGGACGTGGACGAGGAGCCTTACAGCATCGACGGCATGCTCACGCAACTGCGGCTGGCGGGAAAACTCGAAGCGGCAGCCGGAATCGTCTTCGGCGAGTGCCACAACTGCCGCCCGCGGCAGTTCCAGCCGTCCTTCGAATCGACGCTTTCGCTGGGCGAAGTCCTCGACGAGATCCTCGGAAAGCTCGGCATTCCGGTGCTCTCGGGCCTAGCCTTCGGCCACACCGAGGACCAGCTTACGCTTCCTTTGGGCGTGATGGCGACGCTGGATGCGGACAAAGGCGAACTGGCCATCGAAGAGGCGGGCACCGCCGCGTAACACCGGGCTGAATTCGCCTATGTTAGACTGGCGATACTCCTCTATGGTCCAGCTTCCACGCCCAACGGACGGAGCCGCGGTGTTGTTCGAGCGCGACGCCTGCGGGAAGCCTGTTGTCCCGCGGGACGCCGCATCGATTTACAGCTTCGGAACCCTCATTCGGAAGACCGAGGAACTGCTGCTCCAGCTCTTCTCTCAGGGGCTGCTGTCGGGAACCACCCATACCTGTCTGGGCCAGGAGATTTGTGCCCTGTCGGTGGTGCGGGCGCTTTCCCATCCCGAGGATGTGGTCCTCTCGAACCACCGCAACCACGGCCACTTCCTGACGTACACGGGCGACTTTCTCGGCCTGATCGCCGAGATCATGGGGCGCGAGGCTGGCGTCTGCGGTGGCATCGGCGGCAGCCAGCACCTGGCTTTCCGCCATTTTCACTGCAACGGCGTGCAGGGCGGCATGACCGCCATCGGTGTCGGGCACGCGCTGGCGCTCAAACGTCGCGGCCAGGGCGGCATCGTCGCCGCCATCGTTGGCGACGGCACCCTGGGCCAGGGGTTGCTCTACGAAAGCCTCAACCTGGCTTCCGTTTGGGAGGTGCCGCTGCTGTTTGTGGTGGAGAACAACGGCATCGCGCAGACCACGCCCACGGCGGACACCACGGGCGGCTCGATCGTGGTGCGGGGCCAGGCTTTCGGACTGCGCGCTTGGGAACTGGACGACGCCGATCCGTCCTTCCTCGAGGACGCCGAAAGCGTGGTGGACGAAGTGCGCTCCAGCCGCAAGCCGGGATTCCTCGTCATCCGGACCATGCGCCTGGGGCCGCACAGCAAGGGAGACGACCAGCGGGATGCCGCGGAGATAGACGCCATTCGCGCACGCGACCGCCTGTCCCGCATAGGCCGCGAACTGGGCGACGACCTCCGCGGCCGCATCGACCGGGCCGCCGCCGAATTCCTGCGCGATGTCCATAGCCGGGCGCTGGCGTCGCCCGAAGCGAAGCTCCGCGGGCCGAAGCGCCACATCTTCCCGATGGTCCGACCGCTCGAGGCGGAACCGGATCGGGAGGCCGGGGCCGCCTGCTCCGTCCGGGCCTCGCTCAACCACGCTCTGGCCGAGTTGCTCGCCGGGCACCCCGAGGTCGTGCTCCTCGGCGAGGACCTGCACGACCCCTACGGCGGCGCGTTCAAAGTAACCGCGGGGCTAAGCACCCGTTTTCCCGGGCGCGTGATCTCGACCCCGATCAGCGAGGCCGCCATCGTCGGCGCGGGCATCGGTCTGGCGCTGGCGGGTTTCCGCCCGATCGTCGAGATCATGTTCGCCGACTTCGCGACCCTGGCCATGGACCAGGTCTATAATCACGCCGTTAAGTTCCCAGGCATGTTCGTCGAGATGCGCGTCCCGCTGGTGGTGCGCACGCCGAGCGGCGGGCGCCGCGGCTACGGTCCCAGCCACAGCCAGAGTCCGGAGAATCTGATGGCAGGCGTCCCTGGCCTGACGGTGGTCTTCCCGAGCCACCGCCACGACCCCGGCAGGCTGCTGCGCCGCGCCGTGCTCGACTGGGATTCCCCTACCTTCTTCTTCGAACACAAGCTGCTTTACGGGCGCACGGTGGATGCAGCCGGCTATCGCGTCCTCTGCGCCGACCCGTCCGACCCGGGCGCCGAATGGTTCCCCACGCTGGCCGGTGGCGCCGCCGCCCCGGACGTCAGCCTGGTCGCCTACGGCGATTCCGTGGCGCTGGCCGAAGCGGTGGCGGCACAACTGGCCGAGGAGGAAATCCAGAGTGAGATCGTGATCCCCTCGCTGTTGTCTCCCCCGCCTCTCGGCACCCTGGTGAACCACCTCCAGGACCGCCCCGGCATCGTGGTGGTCGAAGAGGCGCCTGCGGAGTTCGGCTTCTCCGCCGAGTTGGCCGCCGCGCTGCTGGAAGCCGGCTTTCGCGGCCGGTACCGCCGCGTGGCGCCGCCCCCGGTGCCCATCCCCGCGGCCCGCAGCCTGGAAGCCGATGTCCTGCCTTCCGAGCGCGACGTCTTCGACGCCGTGGTCGAGACGATTCTGGCGGATCTCGCTTCCGTGTCTTAGCCCCGCGCCATGCCTGTCCCTCTCCATACTCCGAGACTCAACAACAACGACGACTCGGTGCGGCTGACCCACCTGTTCGTGTCTCCGGGGGCTTACGTGCGCCGGGGCGATCCGGTGGCCGACGTGGAAACCGACAAGGCTACCTTCACCGTGGAGGCCGAGCAGGACGGCTATCTGCTGGGCTTTTGTTCGCAAACCGGCGAGAGCATCGAGGTCGGCTCGGTCCTGGCATGGATGGGAGCCAGCGCGGACGAGCCGCTGCCCATGCCTTCGGCCCAGCCCGCGCGTCCCACCGGCTCCGGCGCTCCCACGCTGAAAGCGGCGATTCTGCTGGCCCGCTACGGGCTCACCGCGTCGGAGGTCCCGGCCACCGGCCAGCGGCTGAGCGCCGTCGACGTCGAGCGCCACGCCGCCTCCCGCCAGTTGCACCGCCCCGCGCCAGCCACGCCGGCCGAGGCGGGCAGAAGGGTTCCGCTCACGCCGCCCGAGCGCGGCATGTTGCGCACCGTCGCGTGGCACAAGTCCGAGGCCGTGCCCGCCTACCTGGAAATGTCCTTCGACCCGTCTCCCTGGACCGAGTACGCGGCCGCCTTCCAGCAGAAGCATCGCCTGCTGCTCAGCCCGCTGCTGTCGCTGTTTGCCTGGCGCCTGGTGCGGATCGCCGCCGATCAGCCGGCCCTCAACGCCACCATCGTGGGAGAAGAGAAGCACCTCTACGACCACGTGAATCTGGGCTTCGTGGTGCAGTCGGGGACTCACCTGCACGTGGTGGTGGCGAGGCAGGCGGAAAAGATGGACCAAGCCGCCTTCGTGCAGAGGCTCGGCGAGCTCCAGCGCTCCGCGATGGGCAACACCCTGCGTCCCGATGAGACCTGTGGAGCCACCATCGGCTTCAGTAGCATGGCCCGCTGGGCCGTCACCCGCCATGTGCCGGTACTGCTTCCTCAGACCGCACTGATGATCGCCCACTCGGCGCCTGCGGGCGGAGCGGCGAGCCTCGGCGCCACCTACGATCACCGCGTCCTGGGCGGCGCGGAGGTGGTCGGCGTCCTGCGGGCGCTGGCCGCTCCACCGGAAGGCGGCTAGCCCGGCATCCCCATGAACGACATGCGCAAAGCGATCCACGCGAAGATCGTCGAGCTGGCGCGGCAATTGGGCAACGACGCCCGCGGCCTGCGCTGCGACGAAGAGATTCCGGCCAGCGGTCTGCTCGATTCGCCCGCGCTGATGGAACTCATCCTCTGGTGCGAAAACGAAGTTGGCCTCAAGATCGATCAGGAGCAGGTCACCATCGACCACTTCGGGACCATCGACGCCATGGCGGCGTACCTGGAGAGTCTGCGCCCTTGCTGAGCCTCGCAGAACACGGTGACACGCTCCGGGTATAATGCTGAACATCGGGAGGTGAATGGGAATGCGCAGGTCCGGCCTTTTGGCGCGATGGTTGCTGTTGCTGTTGGCGGCGGCCGTCGTCTCGCGCGAAGCGTGGTCCGATCAGCGGCTGCACCGCGCGGTGCGCCATGCTGTGCGCAACGGCTGGATCTATGTGCGCCTGGAGGGGCCGCCCGCGATGCTCGGCTTCCAGCATGGATACATGCTCGCGCCGGAAATCCAGGACGCCCAGCGCGTGATCTCGTTGCTGCTCGAGCGCGATAGCGGCAAGCCCTGGCGGTTCTTCCGCGAGGCCGCCAGGAACACCTTCTGGCCGCGCGTCGAGAACCAGTATCGCGAGGAGTTGCAGGGCATCGCCGAGGGCCTGAACGCGCGCGGCGTCATGCTGGACGTCTGGGACGTCACCGCGCTGAACGCCTGGCTCGAGTTCTCCCCGTACTACCTGAAGTGGTGGGAGAAGGAACACAAGGTCGCGGAACCCGCGCCGGTCACCGCCCGCGAGCATTGCAGCGCCTTCGTCGCCACCGGAAGCTACACCAAGGACGGCAAGGTCATCATCGGCCACAACGCCTGGACCGGCTACATGGAAGGCGAACGCTGGAACATCGTCTTCGACATCCTGCCGCAGCAGGGGCACCGCATCCTGATGGACGGCTTTCCGGGCCTGATCCACAGCGCCGACGATTTCGGCATCAACGCCGCGGGAATCATGATCACCGAGACCACCATCTCGCAGTTCAACGGGTTCGATCCCAACGGCGTGCCCGAATTCGTTCGCGCGCGCAAGGCCATGCAGTACTCCGCCTCCATCGACGACTTCGCGCGCATCATGAAGGAAGGCAACAACGGAGGCTATGCCAACAACTGGCTGGTGGCCGACCGCAAGACCAACGAGATCGCCGATCTGGAACTGGGGATCAAGAACGTGACGCTGCTGCGGACCAAGGACGGCTACTTCGCGGGAGCGAATTTCCCGGTCGATGACAAGCTGGCGCGGGAGGAAACAAACTTCGACCGCACCGATTTGTCGCTCAGTCCCAACGCCCGCCGCATCCGTTGGGAGCAGTTGATGGAGGAGAATAAGGGCAAGATCGACGTCGCGGCGGCCGAGCGCTTCCTCTCCGATCATTACGACACCTTCGACAAGAAGATCGCGCCGAACGAGCGGACGCTCTGCGGCCACAACGACCTCTCCCCGCGCGGGCTGAAGCCCTGGCAGCCCCCCTATGGGCCCGCCGGAGCCGTACAAGCCAAGGTGGCCGACGCGACGCTAGCCGAGCGCATGTCGCTGGTGGCCGCGATGGGCCACTCCTGCGGCATCCATTTCAAAGCCGCCCCGCACCTCCGCGTGCACCCCGAATTCGCCTGGCAAAAACGCTACCTCCGCGACCTGCTCGCGCACCCTTGGACCGAGTTCCGGGCGGGGAAGTGACGATCCGCCCAAGAAGCGGGGCGCTTTGGCACAGCGCTATACTGCGTATGGAAGGCTTCCATGGCAGCGGACGGCTTGGTCGAAATCGTGAATAAGCTGACGGCGGAGGAGCAAGCCGCCGTCCGGGAGTTCATTGAATTCCTCAGGCACGGGTCTGCGCGGCAGCGGGGTCCGTTCCTGAAGGCCATCGACGAGTTCATCGACGAGCATCCGGAGCTCCTGCGCCGCCTCGCTCAGTGACTTACTATCCCACCGTCGAAGAGGTCATCTCAATCCACGCCCGTTTGATCGCTCGATTTGGCGGTTCAGCGGGCCTCCGTGACTTGGGGGCTTTGGAATCGGCGCTGGCACGTCCGCGGACTGGCTACTACGAGGACCTGATGCAGGAGGCGGCTGCTTTGTGGGAAAGCCTGTCTCAGAATCATCCTTTTGTGGACGGGAATAAGCGCGTTGGCGTCACGGCCACGGCTGGGTTTCTGCGAGTGAACGGGTACCGGCTGGAGTTCGAGGATGATGCCGCCTTCGCCTTCCTCGTCGATTTGTACGAGAGCGGCCGGTTCCGCTTCGCAGAGCTGGAGCGGTGGCTGCGACAACATGTCCGCCGGTGACTACGGCGCCTCGCTCTGGAATCCGGGAATCGCGGCGGCCTCGTCGTCAAACGACTCGAACATGAGGTGCAGCTTGGTGATGTGGAGCAGGTCCCGGACCTTCTGGGGAACGCTGGGGAGTTTTAGTTGGCCCCACGTTTCGCGGGAAGGCGGAGGCATGGCGTGCGCACCAGCCCTGAGAATGAGAACGAGGGGCAACCGGGGACAGCCCGAGCCGTCCCAACGGCGGACGGCCTAGGCAGTCCCTCGGTTGCGGGCGGCGTGAGGGGCAACCGGGGACAGTGTGCGCCGGGATAAACCGGCATGTTGTAGGGGATGAAAGAGCCCTACAGGAAAGGAGAAGCGACTCCGTCCTGACCTCGAGTCTTGTACGGCATGCCGCGAGGCAGCCGGTCAAAGCGTAGA
>JBEKWU010000044.1:0-36716 GCA_049512775.1 Bryobacteraceae bacterium | reverse complement strand
CCTGGCCGCCGGTTTCCGCGCCCCGGCGCCACAAGGAGACACCCAATGCATCGCAAAATGATTCTGGCCTTGGCGCCGCTTCTCGCGCTGGCCCAGTCACCGGACCGCCAGTCCGCCGGAGGTGGCACGGCCGCCGCGCAGCGGCTGGGTCTCAAGCAGGCGGTGGAAATCGCGCTCGCGCCCAAAGGGAACACGCGCATCCAACTCGCCGAGGAGTTGGTCCGCCAGAGCCGGGCGCGCTCGGCGCAGGCCCGCGCGGCGCTGCTCCCCAATCTCGACGGGCAGTTCGCCGATCAGAGCCAGACCCGCAACCTGGAAGCCTTCGGTCTCCAGATCAAGCTGCCGCCGTCGCTGGGCTTCAGCATCCCCACCTTCGTCGGCCCGTTCACCACCATCGACGCCCGCGTGAGCGCGACGCAGACCGTCTTCGACTTCAGCTCGATCCGCCGCTTCCAGGCCTCCCGGGCAGGCGTCCGCGCGGTCGAGGCGGACAACTCGAGCGCGCAAGACCAGGTCGCGGCGCAGGTCGCCACGCTGTACATGGCGGCCCTGGCGGCCCAGGCGCACGTCGAAGCGGCGCAGGCGGACGTCGATCTGTCGCAGGCTCTGGCCACGCTGGCCCTGAACCGCAAGAACGCCGGAACGGGCACGGGAATCGAGGTCACGCGCGCGCAGGTGCAGCTTGCCAACGAGCGCCAACGGCTGGTGGTCGCCCGCAACGAGCGCCGCCAGGCGCAACTCCAACTGCTCCGCGCGATGGGGGTAAACCTGGGGGCCGATTTCGAGCTCACCGGCAAGCTCGAGTACGCGCCCTTGGATGCCGTCACCGCCAAACAGGCCATCGACAAAGCGTTCGCCGCGCGCGCCGACCTCAAGGCCCAGGAAACGCGCGAGCAGAACGCGCGCCTCAGCTATTCCGCCACCAAGTTCGAGCGCCTGCCCTCGCTGGCCAGTTTCGCCGATTACGGCTCCAGCGGAACCGGTTTCAACAACGCGGTCCCCACCCGCACCTACGGCATCGCCCTCCGCGTGCCGCTGTTCGACGGGGGGCGGCGCGACGCGCGGCGCTCGGAAAGCGCTTCGCAGCTCCGCCAGGAATCCATCCGCACTACCGACCTGCGCAACCAGATCGAGCTGGAGATCCGCCTGGCCCTGGACAGCCTGCAATCCTCCGAAGACCAGGTCAAGGTCGCGCGCGAGGGCCTCGAGCAGGCCGAGCTCGAGGTGGCCCAGGCGCAGCGCCGCTACGAGGCCGGAGTGGCCTCGAGCCTCGAACCCACCGACGCTCAGACCCGCCTGGCCCGCGCCCGCGATAACCAGATCTCCGCGCTGCTGGCTTACAACGTCGCGCGTATCAACCTGGCGCAGGCCATGGGCGCCATCCGTCAGATCGTCCAGTAAAGGAGCGAACTCATCATGTCCGGACACAGGCTCTTCCTCGTACCCGCCGCGGCCATCGCCCTGTCCTCGTGCGGCTGGTTTCACAGCGGCAACGGCAACGCCATCCGCCTCTCGGGAAACATCGAGCTCACCCAGGTCAACATTTCATTCAAGATTGCCGGCCGGCTCATCGAGCGCGCCGTGAACGAAGGCGACCCGGTGAAGAAAGGCATGGTCGTCGCCCGGCTCGACAAGGAGCAACTGCTGGCGCAGCGCGACCGCGCAAAAGCCGCGCTCGACTCCTCCGAATCCCTGCTCGTGCAGCAGCGCACCTCGATCGAGTGGCAGGACGAGACGCTCGAAGCCCAGATCCAGCAACGCCAGGCCGAAGTCAGGAACACCGACGCGCGCCTGGCCGAGCTGCTGGCCGGCTCGCGCACCCAGGAGAAGGAGCAGGCGCGCGCCGCCGTCGATCGCGCCCAAACCGAATACGACCGCTCCGCCAACGACTGGAAGCGCGCCCAGACGCTCTTCAAGAACGAAGATATCTCCGCCGCCGACTACGATCAGTACCGCACCCGCTACGAAACCGCTGACGCCCAGCTCAAGAGCGCCAAGGAGCAGCTCGCGCTGGTGCTCGAAGGTCCGCGCAGAGAAACCATCGCGCAGGCTCGGGCCATGCTGGGGCAGACGAGAGCGGCGCTGCGGCTGGCGGAGGCTCAGCGCCTGGAGCTCAAGCGCAGGAAGGAAGAGATCGCGACGCGCCTGGCGGACATCGCCGCGCGCCGCGCGGACGTGCAGATCGCCGCTACCCAGCTCGCCGACACCCAAGCCATCTCTCCCATCGATGGAGTCGTGCTGGTGAAAGCGGCCGAGCCGGGCGAAATCCTGGCCGCGGGCACGACCGTCGTCACCATCGGCGATATCCACCACCCCTGGGTGCGCGCTTACATCAGCCAGAGCGACCTCGGTCGCGTCAAGTTGGGCGACAAAGTGAAGGTCACCACCGATTCCTTCCCCGGCAAGATCTACTGGGGCCGCCTGTCGTTCATCTCCTCGGAGGCCGAGTTCACGCCCAAGCAGATCCAGACGCAGGAGGAGCGCTCCAAACTCGTTTACCGCGTCAAGATCGAGGTGGAGAATCCCAACCAGGAACTGAAGTCCAACATGCCGGCCGACGCCGAGATCCTGATCAACCAATGAACGCCGACGCCATCATGATCCGCGCGATCGGCCTGACGCGGCGCTTCGGCGCGCTGACGGCGCTCGACCGGCTGAACCTCGAGATCCCGCGCGGGGAGATTTTCGGCCTGGTGGGCCCGGACGGCGCCGGCAAGACCACCACGGTGCGCCTGCTCTGCGGCCTGCTCGACCCCACCGAGGGCCGGGTCGAGGTGGCCGGCCACGACGTGGCGCGCTCTCCCGACGCGGTGAAAGACCGCATCGGCTACATGGCCCAGCGCTTCGGCCTCTACGTTGACCTCACCGTCGAGGAGAACATGCGGTTCTACGCCGACCTGTTCGGCGTCACCGGCGCGGACCGCGACCAGCTCATGGCCCGCCTGCTGCGCATGACCCGTATGGATCCCTTCCGCGCCCGCCAAGCCGGCAAGCTCTCCGGCGGCATGAAGCAGAAGCTGGCGCTGATGTGCACCCTGCTGCACCATCCCCAGGTGCTCTTCCTGGACGAGCCGACCAACGGCGTCGACCCGGTCTCGCGCCGCGACTTCTGGGCCATCCTGTATCAACTGGTCAAGGACGGGCTGACGGTTTTCGTCACCACGGCGTACCTGGACGAGGCCGAGCGCTGCAACCGCGTCGGCCTCATCGACCGCGGACGGCTGATCCGCTGCGACTCTCCCGGCGCGCTACGGACCTCGCTCCCCGAAGAGTGCTACGAGGTCCAGGCGACGGATCGCCGCGCCGCGCGGGAACTGCTGCTCGCCGCCGAGGGCGTCGTCAGCGTCGAGCCATCGGGCAATGTGCTGCACCTGTTTCTGGATCCCGCGCACACCTCGCGAGAGCGGCTCGAAGGGCTTGGCCCCGCCGAGTTCCGGCGCATCGAGCCGTCGCTCGAAGACGTTTTCATCGCCCTGATCCGCAAGGAGGCGGCAGCATGAACGGCAACGGCGTCGCGGTCGAAGTCCGGGAGCTGGTCAAGCGCTTCGGCGATTTCGTCGCTGTGGACCACGTCTCGCTTTCCGTCGGCCGCGGCGAGATCTTCGGCTTTCTGGGTCCCAATGGCGCGGGCAAGTCGACCACCATCCGCATCCTCTGCGGCCTGCTCAGCCCCTCGGGCGGAAACGCCACCGTCGGCGGCTACGACGTGGCCACGCAGTCGGAGGCCATCAAGCGCAACATCGGCTACATGTCGCAGAAGTTCTCGCTCTACGACGACCTCCAGGTCGAGGAGAACATCGACTTCTTCAGCGGCATCTACGGCGTGCCTGTCCAGACGCGCGCCGCGCGCAAGGAGTACATCCTCAAGATGGCGGGCCTGGAAGACCGGCGGCACTCGATGACGCGCCTGCTCGCCGGGGGCTGGAAGCAGCGGCTGGCGCTCGGCTGCGCCATCCTGCACCAGCCGCCGATTCTGTTCCTCGACGAGCCGACCTCGGGGGTCGACCCCATCGCCCGCCGCAATTTCTGGGACCTCATTTACCAGCTCTCCGAGGCCGGCCACACGGTCTTCGTCTCCACGCACTATATGGACGAGGCCGAGTACTGCCACCGCCTCGCGCTGATGTACCGCGGCAAGATCGTCGCCCTCGGCGCGCCCGAGGAACTCAAGCGCTCGCTCACCTCGCACCACCTGATGGATCTGGATTCCTCGGACCCGCTCGAAAGCATGAAGGCGCTCGAGACAACCGAGGGCATCCTGGACGTCGCGGTGTTCGGCGGCGGCCTGCACGTCACGGTGGACGACCCGGTGGCGGCGGCGCCCCGCATCCGGCAGGCGCTCTCCTCGCGCGGGATCGTCATCCGCCATCTCGAGCCCATCCAGCCCTCCATGGAGGACGTCTTCGTCGCCATGATCGAGCAGGAAGAAAGGAGGGCCGCATGAACCTCCGGCGCACCAGAGCGGTAGCCAAGAAGGAATTCCTGCACATTCTGCGCGACCCGCGCAGCCTGACCATGGCCCTGGCCGTCCCGCTGCTGATGCTGCTGCTGTTCGGCTACGGCCTCACGCTCGACGTCGACCGCATCCCCACCCTGGTCTACGACTCCGACAAGACGCCCGAAAGCCGCGAGCTGATCGCGCGCTTCCAGGGCTCGCGCTTCTTCCAGATCCTCGATTCGGTCAACGAGTACCGCACCATCGAGAAGCGCATCGACCAGGACCAGTGCCTGCTCGCCGTGGTGGTTAGGCAAGGTTATGCCCGCGAGCTGCTGGCGGGCCGCGAGCCGCAGGTGCAGTTGATCTTCGACGGCAGCGATTCCAACACCGCCTCGATCGCGCACGGCTATGCCGACACCCTGCTCCAGGTGTATGCCATGGACGTGCGCACGCGCGCGCTGGACCGCAAGGGCGGCGCCAAGCTCAACCCGCCCGTCGACGGCCGCCTCCGCGTGCTCTACAACAGCGAGCTCAAGAGCCGCAACTTTATCGTGCCCGGCCTGATCGCGGTGATCCTGGCGATCATCACCGCGCTCATCACCTCGCTGACCATCGCCCGCGAGTGGGAGACCGGCACCATGGAGCAACTGCTCTCCACCCCGCTGCGGCCCGCCGAGATCGTCCTCGGCAAGATGCTGGCCTTCTTCACGCTGGGCTTCCTGGACATGGTGCTGTCGATCGCCGTCGGCGTGCTCGTCTTCCAGGTGCCCTTGCGCGGCAACCCGCTGATCCTGGTCGGCGCGACCTGCCTGTTCCTGCTGGGCTCGCTCTGCTGGGGCATTTTCATCTCCGCGGCCGCCCGCACCCAGGTGCTCGCCTACCAGTTGGGCATGCTCAGCTCGTTCCTGCCCGCGATGCTGCTGTCGGGCTTCATCTACTCGATCGAGAACATGCCGGCGGTGATCCAGGCGATCACCTACATCGTGCCGGCGCGCTATTTCGTCACGCTTCTGAAGGGCGTGTTCCTGAAGGGCGTGGGCATCGACATCCTCTGGGGTGAAATCGTGTTCCTGTTCGTCTTCGCCGCGCTGGTCTTCCTCGCCGCCACGCGGAAGCTGCGCCAGAAGGTGGCCTGAATATGTGGGAACGCATCCGCGAGATCATCCGCAAGGAATTCCGCCAGACGCTGCGCGAGCCGCGCATGCGCGTGGTGCTGTTCGTGCCGCCGCTGATCCAGCTCCTCATTTTCGGCTACGCGGTCAACCTGGACGTCGACAGCGCGCGCATCGCCTGGATGGACCTGGATCGCACGCCCGCCAGCCGCGACCTGCGCGCCGCCTTCGAGGGCTCGCGGCGTTTCCAGATCCTGGCCACTCCGGCCAGCAACGTCCAAGCCCAGCGCCTGCTCGATGAGAGCGAGGTGCAGGGGGTGGTGGCGATCCTGCCCGGCTTCAGCCGCGACATCGAGCGCGGCGACACGACCTCGGTTCAGGTGCTGGTCGACGGCACCAACTCGAACACGGCCTCGATCATCTCCAGTTACGCCGGGCAGATCGTGGCCGCCTACTCCGGCCGCGCTCTCGCCGAGCAGCAGCGCGCCAAGCTGGTCGCCAGCACGCTGGCCACCGGCGGGCCGGTGGGCCTGGGCGTGCCGCGCGTCGACGTGCGCAGCCGCGTCTGGTTCAACCCCGACCTGCGCAGCCGCAACTACTTCGTTCCCGGCGTGGTGGTGAACATCATCACCCTGGTGTCGCTGATCCTCACCGCCATGGCCATCGTGCGCGAGAAGGAAATCGGCACCATGGAACAGCTCATGGTGACCCCCATCCGCCCCATCGAGCTGATCCTCGGCAAGACGCTGCCCTTCGCCCTGGCCGGGCTGGTCGAGGTCATCCTGATCACCTCCGCCGCCCTGCTGGTGTTCCACATCCCCTTCCGCGGCAACGTGCTGCTGCTGCTGTTCTGCGCCTGCCTGTTCCTGCTGACCACGGTGGGCGTCGGCCTGTTCGTCTCCACCATCTGCCGCACCCAGCAGCAGGCCGTGATGTCCTCGTTTTTCTTCTTCACCCCGGCCTTCATGCTCAGCGGCTTCGCCTTCCCCATCCGCAACATGCCGCTGCCGGTGCAGTGGCTGAGCTATCTGAACCCGCTGCGCTACTTCATCCAGATCGTCCGCGGCATCTTCCTCAAGGGGACCGGCATCGACACCCTCTGGCCCCAGATGCTGGCCCTGCTGCTCTATGGCGTCCTCATCATGACCCTGAGCGTCCTCCGCTTCCACAAGCGGCTGGATTAGCGTTGTGCGGTAAACTGGTCAGGGAGGCCACCGACGTGCCGCTGGAGCGAATTTCCATCGACCCGAACATCTGCCACGGCCAGGCCTGCGTGAGGGGCACGCGCATTCCCGTCCACCAGATCGTCCGCATGCTGGCGAACGGTGACACGGTGGAAGATCTCCTCGCCGAGTACCCCTCTCTCACACGCGAGGATATCATGGCCTGCCTCGATTATGCCGCCGAATTGGCCGAGGAACAGGTCACGCCGATTCAGGTCGCCAATCTCTGACGGATGACGATCCTGGTTGACGAGAACATCCCGCCAAAGGGTTCACCGAACACCGCCGTTCCCCGCACCGCGGCATTCTCATCGTCCGCCTGCGTCAACCAAACCGCCAAAAGATCCACCACGCCGTGATGCATGTCATCGGCCGCTTTGGCGAACAAGATTGGCCAGGCCTGCTCGTGGTTGTTCGGGACACGACGATGAGCACGTCCCGGCACACCGCTTACTAACGCGGGCGGCGTCGCCAAGAGTGGCGACGCGGCACGCAAAGTGCGTGCGCTACAGCAGCCGGTCGAGGAACCGCTTGCCGGCGGCGATGCCCTCGAACTCGGTGAGGCGCTCGCCTTCGTATTCGATTCCGACCCAGTTGTGGTACCCGGAGTCCAGGACGATCTTCATCATCTTGTCCATGTCGATGGTGGTCTCGCGTCCGTCCGGGCCGAAATCGAAGCACTTGAAGCTGACTCCCTTGGCGTAGGGCATCATCTTGCGCACCGCTTCATAGCGGTCGACGGTCTTGGGGAAGTTGCCGAAATCGGGCAGCGTGCCGAAATTGGGCAGGTTGACCGTCTTCATCAGCCGCACCATCACGTCGGGGTCCGAGGAGATGCCGCCGTGGTTCTCGATGATGACGTTCAGCTCGCGGGGCTTGGCGTACTCGCAGAGCCGGCTGAAGCTGTCGGCGCAATACCCGATGAAGGCGTCGATCTCCGCGGGCGTCGCGGGCTGCTTCTCGGGGTGCATGTTGCAGCGGATCGAATGGCAGCCGAGCTCGGCGGCGTAATCCACCCACTTGTAGTGGTTCTCGGCCGCTTTCCGGCGCGCGGCGGGGTCGGAGTGCCCCATCATGCCTTCGCCGTCGCACATGATCAGGACGCCCTTGCACCCGTAGCGGGCCATGTTCTGCTTCAGGCGCCCGAGATAGTCCTGCGTCGGCGCTTCCCACAGTTGGTTGACGAATTCCAGCCCCTCGATCCCAAAGCGTTCCCGGGCGACTTGAGGAAAATCCAGGTTCGACAAGCTATGCGCTCGAATCGCCTTGTGGATCGACCATTCGGCCAGCGAGATGCGGAACTTGGCGCTTTGCGCGGATGCGCCGGAGAATGGAACGGCGAGCACTCCCGCGCTCTTGAGAAAATTGCGGCGGTTCATAGAAATCATGATATCAGCTCCCTCAGGTCCGACACCCAATAATCGGGTTGCCAGCGCGCCAGCTCTTCCGGGTCGCCGTAGCCGTAGCGGACCGCGCAGATCTTGACGCCGGCGCGGCGCCCGGCATCCATGTCGGCCGGAGAGTCACCCACATACAGGCAGTCGTCCGGACGCGCTCCGAGGGCCTTCAGAGCGGCGTGGATGACGTCGGGGGCCGGCTTATACGGGAAGCCATCCGTACCCTGCACGTGGTCGAAGTACCGGACCAGGCCGAACTGCTCGAGAATCGCCTGCGCGGCCGTCGAGGCTTTGGTGGTGGCGGTGGACTTGCGGCCGCCCAGCGCCTCCAGCGCTTCCCGCACCCCGGGATACACCCGAGTGGCTTGATGCCCCCGCGCGGGATAGACGGTGCGGTAGCAACGGATCAGCTCCTCGTGCTGCGCGTCGGTGTAGTCCGGCAGCAGTTCGCGGAACATGTCCAGCAGGTGCACGCCGACGTATCGCTTCAGGTCGGCCATCCGCAGGGAGCGGCAGGGAGTCGCCGCAAGCGCGTCGAGGATGGCGGCGCAGATGTCCTCGGCGGAGTCCAGCAGCGTTCCATCGACGTCGAAGATATAGACCGGGAAGGGCGGCATCAGGCCGGCTGAGGTCGCTCTCCCTCGACGAACCCGGGCAGGCGCCGGCCGCCCTCCGGCCGGACCACCTGCTGCGTCTGCCCGTGATCCTTGGGCGGCACGGGCCGCATGGGGGCCAGCGTCTTGCCCTCAATCAGCGCGCGGATCTCGTCGCCGTCGAGCACCTCCCGCTCCAGCAGTGTCTCGGCCACCCGCACCAGGGCGTCGGAGCGCTCTTCGATGATCTTGCGCGCGCGGGTGTAGGCCTCACCGACGATCCGCCGCACCTCTTCATCGATCCGGATGGCGGTGGCCTCGCTGTAGTCGCGATGCTGCGCGATCTCCCGGCCCAGGAAGATCTGCTCTTCCTTCTTGCCGAAACTGAGCGGCCCCAGCTCGCTCATGCCCCACTCGCAGACCATCTTCCGCGCCAGGTCGGTGGCGCGCTCGATGTCGTTGCCCGACCCGGTGGTCATGTGCTGCATGAAGATTTCTTCGGCGATGCGGCCGCCCATCAGGCCGGTGAGCTGGGTCTCCAGGTACTGCTTGGTGTAGGAGTGCTTGTCGTCCACGGGAAGCTGCATGGTGACGCCCAGCGCCATACCGCGCGGGATGATGGTCACCTTATGCACCGGATCGGCGTTCGGCGAGAGGACCAGCACCAGCGCGTGCCCGGCCTCGTGATAGGCCGTGTTGCGCTTTTCCTCCTCGCTGATGATCAGCGACTTGCGCTCCACGCCCATCAGCACCTTGTCCTTGGCCAACTCGAAGTCGGCCATGGTGACCACCTTGCGGTTCTGCCGGGCCCCGATCAGGGCGGCCTCGTTCACCAGGTTGGCCAGATCCGCGCCGGCAAAGCCGGGGGTGCCGCGCGCCAGCACCATCAGCTCGACGTCGTCGCCGAGGGGCACCTTCTTGGTGTGCACCCTCAGGATCGCCTCGCGGCCCCTGACGTCGGGCCGTGCCACCACCACCCGCCGGTCGAACCGCCCGGGCCGCAGCAGCGCCGGGTCCAACACGTCGGGGCGGTTGGTAGCCGCCACCAGGATCACGCCTTCGTTGGATTCGAAGCCGTCCATCTCCACCAGCAACTGGTTCAAGGTCTGCTCGCGCTCATCGTGTCCGCCGCCCAGGCCCGCCCCGCGATGCCGCCCCACGGCGTCGATCTCGTCGATGAAGACGATGCAGGGCGCGTTCTTCTTGCCCTGCTCGAACAGGTCCCGGACGCGGCTCGCGCCCACGCCCACGAACATCTCGACGAAGTCCGAGCCCGAGATCGAGAAGAACGGCACGTTGGCTTCGCCGGCGATCGCCCGCGCCAGCAGCGTCTTGCCGGTTCCCGGAGGGCCGATCAGCAGGACGCCCTTCGGAATGCGCCCGCCCAGCTTCTGGAACCTTTGCGGCTCCCGCAGGAACTCGATGATCTCTTGCAGCTCTTCCTTGGCCTCGTCGACCCCAGCCACGTCCTTAAAGGTCACCTTCTTCTGCTGGGAGGAGTGCAACCGCGCCCGGCTCTTGCCGAAGCTCAGGGCCTTATTCCCGCCGCTCTGCATCTGGCGCATCATGAAGATCCAGAAGGCCAGCAGCAGCAGGAACGGAACGGTGTTGATGATCACGCTCACCCAATTGCTCGAGTTGGCTTCCTTGATGTCGACGTTAACCCCGTTGTCCTGCAAGAGCTTGTAGATGTCGGGGTAGTTGGTCGGGATCAGCACGTGCAGGCCCCCGTTGTCGTCCCTGTAGCTGCCGTGCACCTCCATCCCGGTGATGGTCACCGATTGCACTTTCTTATCCGCTACGTCTCTGACGAACTGGGTGAAAGAGAGCTGGCGGTCGGCCCGCTTCTGTCCCGTTCGGACGACCGTAAACACCAGGGCCACGCCCATGATGATGACCACCCAAAAGATCGCCGTCTTCACGTTCGAATTCATAAACCTCCCCCGCCCACAGGGGCGGCAGAGCCTCTATCTATTGGACGCCAACGCCCGAAGTTAAGATCGAAGATTTCCGGAAGATCGTGGCTCGCGCGCGCTTTCAGCATGGCGTGGCTGTCCGCTGTGGCTGCGAATTCGGCGGCCGGCCCGAACCGCGCCACCCAGACGATTCTCCCTCCACAAGCGAGAAGCGGCCACTCGGGCCGTTCCCAGAGCGGGACCCTGGCTTGCCGGAACAGCGACTTGACGCTGACCTCGCTGGCCTGCCCAAACGGTCGGTAATTATCACCGGGCCTCCAGTTGCGCAGCCGCAATGCACCGGGGATGCGGCCCCAGTCCACCAGCTTGCCCTCACCTTCATTATAGCCGCAGTCGGCGCCGGCGATGAGCAATTCCAGTACCACCTCCCACCCAGTACCCGGCACTTTGCATCGTCCCGGCACCGACACTTCGAGGTCATAGTCCGCTCGGTCGCGCCCCGCAGGCGCCAGCCGCATCCACCCGAACGACCTGCGGAGGTCCAGCCCGGGGATCTGACGCCGCCCCGAGCTTCGCGGGCTGCGCGCAAGCTCCAGAATCTGCTCGACGTGCTGCAAATCGATCCGCCTCAGATCCCCCTTGGCCCGGCGGATGGCTTCCCGCGCCACCCGCCGCGCTACCGCCGGATGGAGGCCCGCCAGCCAGTCCGCGCGGAACAGCACCGCCGGGGGACGCTCCAGCAGATTCCCTTCAGTCATCTCATCGACCACCGCGCGCCAGTAGTCTTCTTCGTCCCGGGCCACCTTGGCGACACCCTCCAGGATCCCGGCCAGCGCCGGGTTCCAGTCCCGCTCGAGCGCCGGAAGCAACTCATGCCGGATGCGGTTGCGGGCGAAACTGCGGTCCTGATTGCTGGAATCGTCGCGCCAGGCGATGCCGCGTTCCCTCAGGAACTGGACGACCTCGGCGCGCCCGACCTCGATCAGCGGGCGGACCAGCCCTTCGGCGGTCACCGGCCGGATGCCAGCCAGCCCCGCCGTGCCCGCCCCTCGCAGGAAGCGGAACAGAACCGTCTCGGCCTGGTCCGAGCGGGTGTGACCGAGCGCCACCCGATCCACCAAACCGGATTGGATGAGTCCCAGGAAGAACCCCTGCCGGACCCGCCGCGCGGCCTGCTCCAGGTTGTCTCCCGCCTCGGATGAGATGCTTCGGACATCGGCCTCCTGACAAAGGACTTCCAGCCCGAGCCCGGCTCCGAGTTCCCGAACAAACCGGGCGTCGGCCTCGGATTCCTCGCCCCGCAGCCGGTGATCGACGTGCAGGATGCTGAGCCGCAGCTCCCAGCGCGGCGCCAGTTCCAGCAGCACGTGGAGCAGGCAGACCGAATCCGCGCCCCCGGAGACCGCAACCCCGACCCTCTGTCCGCGCGCGAACATGCGGTACCGCTCGATGGTTTCGACCACCCGCGCCAGCATGCCTATATTGTACGGTTTGACAGGGAGGGCGATTTTGGCTTCGTTTTGTACTTTCTTGTTTTGGAGGCCGGATACGAGGGTGACCCAGGCGGGCGCGGAAGGCCGCCGGGCGGGTGAAGTTCGCTTTGCTTTGCGCTTTTTAGTTTTCGGGGTGGAATGGCAGTAAGACGCGCAGGCCGAATGAGATACGGAGTTGAGCGAGGTGGGTACGCGGGGCCACGGGGGGAGGGAAATTGGCTTCGTTTTGCGCTTTTTGGTTCTCGGGGTGGACGTAGGAGGTGCGGCGGTCAGGGGCGGCTCGTTTGGTGATTCCTGGATTCCGGAGTCCGGTCTGGGGGCGGCACGCGGCAAGAGCCGGACGGGACGGCATGGAACGCAGCAGAACACGGCTGCCTCATTGTAGACCCCCGGGGGTGGCGGCGAGGCGAGTGGGGAACGGTAAGACGGCGGAAAGACGGGAGATGGAGAGCCGCGGCTGGTGAGACCGGGGGAAGCGGATGGAGGCCGGGGCATGTTGCGTTGGCAAGCGACACCGGGGTGCGGCAACCGAATTCTAGAGACTCTATCCAGATGTGATCGTGGTGTGCGCAGCCGTCGGCCGCGCGAAATGCCAGTTCCGTCGGTTGGAAGGGGTCGGCGCGCGCCGACATTAACGACATGACAAGAGGACCTTCGTCGACGGGGATTCGTCGCTTCGGTGGAAGGATGGGCGTTTCATGGGAGCGACTTAGGCTGGCGTGGCTGGCCCCTCTTTCGCTAGAATCGAGTCGCAATGCCGCAGGTGGTGTACAACTGGAAGCGATTTTGGTGCCCAAGAGAAGGTCGCTTTGACCTGTCGGATCAAGGGTTCTTAATTGACCCGGAGGGCGAGCTGGCAAAGTACTACCCCAGCGATGTGGTCCCATTCGAATCAATCACACACATCCCTTGTCTAGCTCTCCTGGGAGAGCCTGGAATGGGCAAGTCGACAGCTCTCGGACTTGAACGCGTAGCAATCGAAAAAGCACTTGCGGACACCCAGGACACCCCGATGTGGGTCGATCTCCGCGAGTTTCAGACAGATCAAAGACTCGCGCAGAAGGTTTTCGACTCGCGGAAGATGGAGGAATGGCGCAAAGGCAGCCACACGCTGCATCTATTCTTTGACAGCCTCGACGAGGCCCTGCTTCGCATCGAAAACATTGCGGCGGTTCTGTCCTCGGAGCTGAGAGAACTCCCCGCAGAGCGCCTCCGTCTCCGGATCGCGTGTCGAGCCGCTGACTGGCCGGGCGGGCTTGAGGCGACGCTCCGTACCATCTGGACTGAGGGTCACGTCGGTGTCTTCCTGTTGGTTCCTCTGCGAAGAACCGACGTTGTCGTGGCGGCGAAATCAACGGGCATAGACGATCCCGATGCGTTTCTCCACGACGTAGACATCTTGGGCGTAGCTCCTCTCGCGAACAGACCGGTTACACTGCGGTTCCTCATGAATTCCTTCAAGCGGGGTGGATCTCTGCCGACGAGTCGGACTGAACTTTATCGTGAAGGATGCAAGTGTCTTTGTGAGCCAAGTGAAAACCGCCGCGATGCCAAGGCCATCGGCAAACTGACGCCTGGCCAGCGGGTCGAGGTCGCCGGTCGATTAGCGGCGGTCACGCAGTTCTCCAATCGGTTCGCAATTTGGACAGGGCCTAACGAGGGCGACATTCCTGACGAGGATGTGCTTCTCACGAGACTGATCGGGGGGAAGGAGGGAGACGGGCCGACCGAGACAAGAGTCGATACCGCCGCTGTCAGGGAAACGCTCGACACTGGCCTGTTCTCCTCGCGGCGAATCAACCAGTTGGGCTGGGCGCACCAGACGTACGCCGAGTTCCTCGCGGCGCACTACCTTCACGGACGCAAGATGCCGGCGGCCCGCATGCTCCAACTGCTCCAGCACCAGGACGGCTCCGGCAAGGTGGTGCCGCAATTGCGTGAGACTGCGGCATGGCTCGCAAGCATGAATCCTTGGATCTTTCGCGCTCTCGCGAAAACCGACCCTGAGACTCTGCTGCGAGGCGACATGGCTGGCGCGGCCTGTCAGGACCGTGCTGAACTTGTCCGGCAACTGCTAGCCTCCTTCGAATCGGGTGATCTTCTCGACGATCATAGTCTTTGGCAGTACTATGCGTCCCTGACCAGTCCCGACCTAGCCGGAGTCCTTCGGCCGTACCTCCAGGATTCTTCAAGGGCGGCGAGTGCGCGGCTAGCGGCAATTGGAATTGCCCGGGCCTGCAAGCTAACCACCTTGCAGTTCGAGCTCGTCTCCATCGCGCTGGATGCATCCGCTTCATATCGAGTTCGAATCAGGGCCGCCTCCGCAGTTGGGGAGGTCGGGGACGCGGTGGCAAAGGGCGCGTTGAAGCCGCTTTTGGCGGAAACCACCGGTGACGATCCCGAGGATGAGCTCAAGGGCTGCGCTCTGAGGGCCTGTTGGCCAGACCAGGTGACCGCAGAGGATCTATTCGCCGCCTTGACGCCGCCCAAGGATCCGCACCTCATTGGTGTATACCACGCGTTCCTGCACTCTGACGTTGCGGCATCACTGCGCGCTCAGGACTTCGCCGTCGCTCTCCCCTGGGCCAAGAACCATCTGCCGGGAAACGCTGATCTCGATCCGCTAAGTAAGCTCGCATCAGAGATCCTCGCCAGGGCGCTCGATCACCTAAACCAGCCAGGGACCTCGGACCTTGTCGCACAAGCATTAAATGCTCAGTGGGAGTTCTGTCAGTGCCCTGAGAAGGTCGCCGAGCGACTGCGCGATTCAGCAGATGCAAGACGACTCGTCCTACGCTCCATGCTCCCCTTGGTCGCAGCGAGTCAACACGGCGCATTGACACTGCTGGAGACCTGTGCGATTACATCCAGGGACGTGCCTTGGCTACTTTCCGAACTGAAGGTCGCCCAGTCCGGCGGCGAACAACAGGTGCTTTCTTCCGCGATTGCACGGATACTGAACTTCAACGACGTGGACATCGTCGACGAAGTACTCCGTGCCCGCGAGTCGAACCCCTTTCTGGATGCCGCGATTCGCCCGCTAATCGACGCCGTGCCGTTGGACTCGCCACAAGCCGAAGAGATGAGAGCGTGGTATCAGCGCCAACAGCAGTACACACGCACCCCGAAGCAATCGGAACAGCTGCCTGATGCTCAGTCCATCGAAGACATCCTGAACAAGCGTGGGGTTGAAGCGTTTCTCGAGATTTGGGCCGTGGATTGGCCGGCCAGACAGCGGCACCAGAAAATGGCCGAGCCGTTGGTTGGATGGTCCGGTTTTGATCGGCTTCTCAGAGCCAGAATCCTGGAAGCAGCACACAGGTACCTCACGGACTACAGGTCGGTTGACAATAGGGCATGGTGGCGGGAGGGCCGGTTTCCGCCGTACGCGCTGGCTGCCTACCGAGCTCTCTCGCTGCTCTGCGTGGAAGGGCCGGCTTTGTTTGCGGCTCTGGGTGAAGACCTCTGGGCCGTCTGGGCGTGGATCGCAGTTTCTTATCCTTTCAACGACTCCGAGGGCCGAGAAGTCCAAGAGAGAATTTTGAGATCAGCCTTTCAGAGGGCGCCGGATGCCGTCCTGCAAGTACTGGATGAAGTCATCGACGGCGAGAACGAACGAGATGGCACGATCTCCGTTTTCCAGCATTTCAGCGGATTATGGACCGACCGCGTAGCCAAGGTTCTAAGAGGGAAGCTCAGCAGCGGCGCTCTCAAACCCGGCTCGTTTCGGGTTCCCCTGTCCAAGTTGCTCGAAAAGGGCGATGTCGCTGCTCGCGCCATGGCGGAGGCGGTCATTGCTGGCCAGATTCCAGCCGCCGGCCCGAAGCGCGATGAGGCTATCGCCACGGCCCAGGAACTGATCCGGCACAGTGCGGACGGCGCCTGGCCGCTCGTGTGGCCCGCGCTGCAAGCAGATCGAGAATTCGGGTTGGCCGTGCTGCAAGGTCTCTATGGGAACTACCCTGAGGGTCCAGGGCTGGCGGCCAACCTAAACGAGGACCAGATTGTTGACCTCCTCATTTGGCTGCCGTTCGAGAAGACCGAGCGCGACCGGGGGGGTTCTGGTGCTGTTACGCCGGAATGGGCTTTCGCAAGGTGGCGCGAATCGTTGCTCGGCCATTTGGCGGATCGAGGCACACCCAAGGCGTGCCAGGCAATTCAACGTGTCATAGCGGCGCGGCCGGAACTTTACTGGCTGAAGTGGTACCTCAAGAACGCTCAGGAGTTGACGCGACGCAACACCTGGGTGCCGATTCCGCCAGAAGAGCTGATTCGGCTCGGTTCTAGCGCCTCCGCGCGGTGGATCCGCGATGGTAACGACCTAACTGAGGTCGTAGTTGAGTCGTTGGGCCGACTTCAAGCCTTGCTCCAGGGAGAAACCCCGGCCGCGATCGACCTTTGGAATGAGACTGGCAGAAGACGTGACGATGCCACGAAAAAGGGCCGGAAGGTCTTCACACCCAAGGACGAGCCCGCTCTTTCTGACTACATTAAGCGACATCTTGACCAGGACCTACGGGACCGCGGAGCGATCGTGAACCGCGAGGTGGAGATCCGGCGGTCCTTCGGCGGCGCGCCGGGCGAACGACCTGACATTCTTGTCAACGTCGGAGTGCCCGCGACCGAACCCAATACCCCGTACAAGGTCACAGTAATAATCGAGGTGAAGTGCTGCTGGCACGAGGCCCTCTGCAACGCCATGCGAATCCAGCTCGTGGATCGGTATATGAAAGACAACGAATGCCGCCACGGGATCTATGTCGTGGGCTGGTTCGAATGTGGACAGTGGGACCCGGACGACAACCGCCGAACAAGGGGACCCAAGATCTCAATCGAAGACGCCCAACGGCAGTTCGAGTCACAAGCCGCGGCGCTGTCCACCGGTGGCATCCTTGTGCGTGCAGTCGTGTTGAACGCGGAATTGCGCTGAGCCGCTTTCGACGAGGCGCCGTGGCCGGATGATCCCTTTGTGCGCGAGACACTCCAGCACTGAAGGAGAGTGCGGCGAGCTGCTTGGCCCGTGAGAGAGGCAAGCTCAAAGAGGTCAACAATACGGTGGCCTGTGTATTGGTGCGCAAGGCGCTCGCACCCTACGACGGTTCGCAGGATGGCGGAGCGCGGGTGGCTGGTGTCGGAGCGGGCCGAACGGGCAGGACGCGACTACCGGTGGCGTTCGCAAGCATCGGCGGACTGGGCGGCCGCGAGCCATTCCAGGCATGTCAGGTTCGCTTGGGGAAGCGGACTGACTGTTGTTGCGGCGGAAGATATCGAGCTATAATCGTTCTGACTAGTCAGACTGGTCGAAGCTAAGGAGCACTCGGCATGGCGAAGCGGGCGGTGATCGATAGGCAATGGCAACTCCAGGATGCGAAGGCCCGTTTCAGCGAGGTTTTCCGCCTGGCGCGATCGCGGGGGCCTCAGCGGATCACAAAGCACGGGAAGGAGGCCGTGGTGGTGATTCCCACGGAGGAGTATGAGCAGCTCCTGCGCGGCGCGCGGCAGCCGCGCAGACTGGTCGAGTTCTTCGCCAAGTCGCCACTGGCGGGATCGGGCATCCGTCTGGACCGCGCGCCGGACTACGGGCGGCCGGTCGAGCTATGACCGGCTTCCTGCTCAACACCAACGTTGTCTCGGAGCTCATCAAACCAAGACCGGCCCTAAGCGTGGTGAAATGGGTCGATTCAACGGATGAGAACCTGCTGTTCCTGAGCGTCCTCACGCTGGGGGAGATCCGGAAGGGGATCGCTGGTTTGGTCAAGCGTGCCCGGCGAGGTGCGCTGGAAACGTGGTTGGAGACCAGTCTGCGACCGCGCTTCGCCGGGCGCATCCTGCCGGTCGACGAAGCCGTCGCGGACCGATGGGGGGTCATCACGGCTGCGGCTGCCGCGGCTGGGACTCCTGTTCCAGTGATCGATGGCCTGTTGGCTGCTACCGCTCTTCAGCACAATCTGACCCTGGTCACGCGAAATGCCGCCGATGTGGCGAGGACCGGCGCGCTCGTGCTCAACCCGTTTGTCAAGGACGATTCGCGGGACCTCACCGTTTAGATTCCGGCTCGCGATCGTGGCGGCCCGCCAGTGCTATGCTAAGATCCGATTTCAACGGAGAACAGGATGAGCCAGTACAACTTCGGCGTGATCGGTTTGGGAGTGATGGGCCAGAATCTCGCCCTGAACATCGAGAGCAAAGGATTCACGGTGGCGGGTTTCGATCTCGACCCGGAGAAAGCGCGGGCCGCCGGGCGCAAGTGGGCGGGCAAGCGGATGGCCACCACCGGGTCGCTCCAGGAGCTGGCCGCGGTGCTGGAAATCCCGCGGCGGATTCTGATCATGGTGCCGGCCGGCAAGCCGGTCGACGCCGTCATCCAGGACTTGAAGCCGCACCTGGCCGCGGGCGACATCCTCATCGATGGCGGAAATTCTTTCTTCCAGGACACCGACCGCCGCGGCAAGGAACTCGAACCGTCCGGCATCCTCTACATCGGCACCGGCGTGAGCGGCGGCGAAGAGGGCGCGCTGCTCGGCCCCGCCATTATGCCGGGCGGTCCGGAGGAGGCCTATCGCAAGGTCGAGCCGATCCTCACCGCCATCGCCGCCAAGACCGACGACGGCCCCTGCTGCGCCTACATAGGGAAAGGCGGCGCTGGGCACTACGTGAAGATGGTGCACAACGGCATCGAGTACGCCATCATGGAGCTGATCTCGGAGGTTTACGACATCCTGAAGTCGGCGCTGGGCCTCTCCGCCCCCGAAATCGGGAAGATCTTCGCCGCCTGGAACGAGACGGAGCTGAATTCCTACCTCATCGAGATCACTGCGGCGGTCCTCGGGCACACCGATCCGGAGACCGGCCAGCCCACCGTCGACATCATCGTCGACAAAGCCGGACAGAAGGGCACCGGAAAATGGACTTCGCAGAACGCGCTCGACCTCGGCATTGCCATCCCGACGATCAACGCCGCGCTGGAAGGGCGCATTCTCTCGGGGGCCAGAGAGGAGCGCATCGCCGCCTCGAAGATCCTGCGGGGGCCGGTCGCGAAGTACGAGGGCGACGCGGAAGCGTTCATCGAGACGCTGCGCAAGGCCTTGCGCCTGGCGATCGTGACCTGCTACGCGCAGGGGTTCGCGCTGATGCGGGAGGCTTCGAAGGAATACGGTTATGACCTGCACTTCTCCGAGATCGCCCGCACCTGGAAGGGCGGCTGCATCATCCGCGCCAAGCTGCTGGAGCCGATCAAGCAGGCCTTCGCGCAGAACCCCGGGTTGGTCAACCTGCTGATCGATCCCGGCTTCAGCGAGATCGTGAACGACCAGCAGGTCTGGCTGCGCGCGATCGTGATGGAAGCGCCGAAGCTCGGCGTGCCAGCGCTGGCGCTCGCGGCCTCGTTGATTTACATCGACGCCTACCGGCGCGAACGCATGCCGGCGAACCTGCTGCAAGCCCAGCGCGACTACTTCGGCGCGCACACCTACGAGCGGCTGGACAAGCCCGTGGGCCAGAAGTTTCACACCAACTGGCAACAGAACTGAATTTGGAGAACTCCATGAAATACGGCCTCAACATCGCTCCGCAAGGCGCCCTGGACCTGGTGTCCATCGGTGCGCTGGTCCACCGCCTGGACCCGGGGATCGTCCCCTTCCGCAAGGCGACCGAGTGCAAGATTCACGTCAGCGGCGGCGAGTTCAACGTCGCCGCCAACCTGGCGGACTGCTTCCGCCTCCAGACCGGCATCGCCACCGCCATGGTCGACTACCCCATCGGCGATCTGATCGCCGAGCGCGTGCGGGCCATGGGCGTGAAGCCCTTCTACAAGCGCTTCAAGCATAACGGCGTCAACGGGCCCAACATGGCCACCGTTTACAGCGACCGCGGCTACGGCGCCCGCGGCCCGGTGGTTTTCTACAACCGCTCGAACGAGGGCGGGGCGCTGCTGAAACCGGGCGATTTCGACTGGAATTCGATTTTCGCCGGCGGCGTCCGCTGGTTCCACAGCGGCGGCATCTTCGCGGCTCTGTCGGCAACCACGGGCGAGGTGATCATCGAGGGCATGAAGGCGGCCAAGGCCGCCGGCGCCGTGGTGTCCTTCGACCTGAATTACCGCGAGAAGCTCTGGAACATCTGGGGCGGCGACCAGAAGGCGGCTGAAATCATCGGCCGCATCGTCGAGAACGTCGATGTCGTGATCGGCAACGAGGAAGACCTGCAAAAGGGCCTCGGCATCCCCGGCCCCGATGTCCAGAAGAAATCCAAGCTCGATCCGGCGGTCTTCTTCGGGATGATAGGCAACGTGGTCGCAAAGTATCCGAAGGTCAAGATCGTCGCCACCACCCTCCGGGAGGTGCATTCGACGGCGCGGCACAGTTGGAGCGCGGTCGCCTGGATCGACGGCCAGACCTACGTCGCCCCAACCGCCGAGCTCGACATCCTCGATCGCGTCGGTGGCGGAGACGGCTTCGCCGCCGGCTTCATCTACGGCTTGCTCAGCGGCGAGGAGCCGCAGGAGGCGGTCCGGCTGGGCTGGGCGCACGGCGCGCTGCTGACCACAACTCCCGGCGACACCACCATGGTGACCCTGGAGCAGGTGCGGGCCTTCGGATCGGTGCGCATTTCGCGGTAGGCTACAAGAGAAGTGTCAAAAACCATCACCGAACTGGCGGCCAATATCCGGCTTCTCCTGATGGACGTCGACGGAGTGCTCACCGACGGCAAACTCTACAACGTGCCCGACCCGAACGGGAACATGGTCGAGACCAAGGCCTTCGACACGCAGGACGGCATCGCGCTCCAATGGCTTCACTGGAAGGGCATCCGGACGGGAGTCATCAGCGGGCGGGTCTCGCCGGCCACCGAGGAGCGCTGCCGGCAGTGCCACGTTCAGTACGTTTACCAGGGCCACATCGAGAAGATCCCGCTGTTCGAGGAGATCCTGACGGCCTCCGGCCTGACTCCCGACCAGGTTGCCTACGTCGGCGACGACCTGACCGACGTGGTCATCATGCACCGGGTGGGTCTCGCGATCGCAACGGCCAATGCGCGTCCCGAAGTGAAGCGCTGCGCCCACCTGGTGACCTCGAGCCCAGGCGGACGGGGCGCGGTTCGCGAGGTCTGCGAGCTTCTGCTTCAGGCGCAGGGTCACTGGGAAGAGCTTCTCCGAAAGTACGAAGCCGATGCCTGATTCCACGGCCAACGCGAACATCGGATTGCTGGTGCGGGCCGAGTCCGGCCCCGGCGTGCTGCATCAGCTCACCGGCGCGATTGCCCGGCACAACGGCAACATCACGCTGGTCGAAATCATCGAGAGCCGCCCCCCGGAAGCCCGCATCTACTTCGAGATCGAAGTGCCGGGGCAGGCGGGGCCGCTGGTCGAGGACATCCGGGGCCTGCCCGTGGTGCGGCAGGCGATCCCGGTGAAAACCTTCCAGAAAATCTACGGCAAGCGGATCATCATCATGGGGGGAGGCGCGCAGGTCGGCCAAGTGGCCATCGGGGCGATCTCCGAGGCCGACCGCCACAACATCCGCGGCGAACACATCTCGGTGGATACGATTCCGCTGGTGGGCGAGCAGCCGCTGGCCGACGCCGTCCGCGCGGTGGCCCGTCTGCCGCGCGCTCGCGCCCTGGTGCTGGCGGGATCGCTGATGGGCGGCGAGATCGAGAAGGCAGTGCGCGAGGTGCGCGCCGAGGGCCTGCTGGTGATCAGCCTCAACATGGCGGGCAGCGTGCCGGACGCCGCCGATTTCGTCGTCACCGACCCCGTGCAGGCCGGAGTGATGGCGGTTATGGCGGTGGCCGACACCGCCAAGTTCAACGTGGCCAAGCTGACCCGGCGGCTGTTCTAGAGACGTCCCGGCCGGGGCATGCGGCCGGGACGTCTGCGCGCGCCTGTTCCTAGAAGAAGAACTTCACCGCAAACTGCACGATGCGGTGGCCGAATTTGTTGGTCATCACGCCGGCCGTGGTTGCGTTCACCGGCGCCGCGCCGAAGTCCTTGATCTGCAATTGCAGCGCCGGGTCGTTGCTGGCGAATCCCCACAGCGCGTGATTCAGGAAGTTGAAAGCCTCCGCCCGAATCTGCAACTTCCGCGATTCGCCCATCGGGAAGTTCTTGAACAGGGACACGTCGTTGTTGTTGTACCAGGGGCCGTGGATGTAGGGGGGGCGATAGGTGCCGTTCTGCCCGTGCGTCGGCGCCTGGAAACACGCGGCGTTGAAGATCTGGTGCGGGCCCAGGTTGGAGGCCGGATCGCAGATCACCAGCGGCACGAGGGATACGTCGGGCGTGCCCGCGACATAGCGCCCCGTGAATCTCCACGCCGCGGTACCGGACTGGGTGTCGGTCATGCCGATGGTGTAGCCGCCCGGGAAGCCCGAGAGCGCCGACATCGGAGCGCCGCTGTCAAACTCGCTGATGCCGCTCACCTGCCAGCCATCCAGCATGCCGTTCACGACTCGATTGTTGCCCAGGTGTTGCTTGCTGACGGCCGGCAGGGTGATGGTGTAGGAGAACTTCAGCGCCTGGGTGCGATCCCAGGGCAGCGGCCCGTATCCGCGCGAAAGGTCGAAAGAGTCCGCTACGTTGTGCCCCAGCGCCTTGCCAAAGGTGTAGGCCACCCAGTAGTTGACCGGACCCGTGGTGCGCGACGCGGTCACTTGCAGGGAGTTGTAGTTGGACCGGAGCACGTGCGCTGCCGGATAGATCCCGGCGATGTTCTGGTACCTGCGATAAGTCGCGTCATCGCTCTGGCTGGGCCACCCCCAGCAGCAGTCCAGCTCCGCGCCTTCCGGCACCGGGTTGATGTCGGGCCAGCCGACCAGGTACCTGGTGAAGTTGCCCACATAGGAAAACTGGAGCGTCGTGGCGGCCGCCAGCCGGCGCTGCACGCTGAAGCTGTACGAGTACGTCCGCGGCATCTTGCTCTCGCTGCCCACGGCCACCGAGGGCCACGGAAGAGCGGCCGCCGAGGAAGCCATCGACGGCAGTTGCGAAAGGTACAGGCCGCCGCTCGGATAGTAGTAATTCATGACCAGGAAGGGCGGATTCAGCACCAGGCTGAAGGCCGCCGTGTTCCCCTCGTCGCGGAAGTAGTTGACGCCGAATCCGCCGCGCAGGACGGTCTTGCCCGAGCCGGTGACGTCCCAGGCGAACCCGACCGAGGGTGCGAACTGAAAGCTCACGGGCTTGTACCCCGACAGCGGGACGCTCGCGTCCTTGGCGTGAGTTTGGATACCCGTGTAAGCCGAGATCGGAGCACTCGCGCTGTATTTCGAAGGATCGAAAATGGCGATATGCCCCTCGCTGTTGTACCACCAGCCCATGTGGTTGAGACGGGCGCCGTAGTTCAGGGTCAGGCGGCGTCCGATTTTCCAGGTGTCCAGGGCATAGAAGTCGTACTCGTTCGCCGCGAAGTCCGTCTGCACGTTCTTCGTTCCCTGATCGAACCCGGAGATGTGCCCCAGCAGCAGGTCGGCATAGCCGTTGCCGGTCAGGGTGGCCCAATTCGCCAGCGCGATGCTGCCCTGGTCGACATAAGTTCTCCCGCCGGTCCGCTGTTGGGTGGTGATGCGGCTCCAGTAGAAGCCGCCCTTGAGCAGGTGCGTCCCGATCATCTTGGAGACGCTTTCCGAGAGCGTGGCCGTCCACTTGGGGGCGTTCTGGTTGGGAACCACGCCCCCTTCGTCGTAGACATCGCCGATTCCGTTGCCGCCTCCCACGTTGGGGATCAGATCCAGTCCGTTATTGAAGACCCCGTAGTACGGGTATCCCAATTTCGAAGCCGAAACCTTCTCCGGCGTGCTGAGCTGGTTGCCGTAGAAGAGGTGATTGAGAGTAACCGTCAGTTGGTTGGTGAGGGAGGGGGAGAGAGTGTTCGTGAGATTGAGCGCCAGCGAATGCGCCGTATCGTTGCCCACGACGCCGCCCGGGTACGGGATCTGGGGCCAGAACTGCCACAGACCGTACGGGTACGGCAGCGTCTCCGCTTCGTGATTGTAGCGGGCGGAAAAATGCGTACTCTCCGTCGCGGCGTAATCGATCCTCACCAACTGCTGCACGCGGGGCTGGGGGTTGATGATATCGGTGAAGTAGTTGAAGCCGGCGCTCGACTGAGGATCCGCATTGGGTTGGGGATACAGGTTCATCAGAACCTGCCCTCCGGGGTCGATCGCCGACGACGCCAGCTTTCCCACACCCGCACAGTAGCTGGCAAGATTACCCGAGGAGTCCGGCTGGCAGATGGGCGCATTCACGAAATTGGAGATGAGAGCGCCGGTTGCGTCGTGAGCCTGCAAAGCGGCGATACTGCTGAAGTCGCCGGTCCGCATCGCCGCGGTCGGCACGATGGCGCGATGCACGCCCAGATCCACGGCCTGGCGCGCCCACTCGAAGCCGGCAAAGAAGAACAGCTTGTCGCGTTGTTTGTTGAAGCTCGTGCCAGGAAGCAGCACCGGGCCGCCCAGGTTGAACCCGGGGTGCTGGAACCGGCTGGCGGGTTTCCCCAGGCCGTAGCGGTTGTTCTGCCAGTCGTTCGCGTTCATGCTGCTATCGCGAATACTGTAGTAGCCCTCACCGTGGAAGCTCTTGCCGCCCGACTTCGTCACCGTCTCCATCACCACCGGGCCATTCGGATTCTCGGCCGAGTAGTTCGAGGTTTGAACCTTCACCTCCTGGATCATGTCCACGTTCGGCGTCACCATGGAACCGCCGTTGAAGCCATGGTCGGTGACATTGCCGCCGTCGCTGACCACCGCCAGCATGTTGAAACGGTTCCCGTTCACCGTATACGCCCCCGCACCCAGGTTGAAGGCGCTGACCTCGCCGCTGTACTGGCCGTTCCAGCCTCCGCTGTTCTGCGCGCCGGGAAGCATTTTCACCAGTTCGATGACGTTGCGGCCCACGATGGCGAGGTTTTGCACCTGATCGCTGGTGATGGTGTAGGACACCTCGCCGGAGCTGACCGGGACAACCTCAGCCTGCGCCCCGGAAACCTCGACCGCGGCGGCAAGGGCTCCAACTTTGAGAACAATGCTCTTCAAATCCACCTGGTCGTTGATGTGAAGCCCGATCCCTTTTTGTGTGAAGCCAGCGAATCCTTTCGCCTCCACCGTCAGGTCATAGGTTCCCGGCAGAACCCCGACCAGTGAGAAGAATCCGCTCGCATCCGCCGTGGCTTCCCGGCCCGTGCTGGTGGCCTGCAAGACCAGTCGTACCTTGGCCTCCGGGATCACGGCGCCCGACTCATCATATACCGTCCCCGTGACGGTGCACGTCCCGGAGCCCTGCGCGAACCCTCGCGGGACACACACCACCAGGGCCAGGAGAACCAGCCAGACTGCGGCTCGTCTCATCATTGACACATGCATGACCTTACCTCCCTGTTCTTCTGTCGGCGCGGAGGGTCCTTGACCCCCTCCAAATTGTTTATTTTCAAAGGAATACATAACCGGCCCCAACGTCCCGGACAGGCCTCCCAGCCCTCCGTCCCCTGATTCGGTCCGGGCTGGGCAAACACCGCCACGCTAGATTCTAAGCTGTGACCGGCTGGAAGGCATCCGACTAAAGTAGGATTGCCTGCGGGTTGGAGGGCAAATTCCGCGCCCCGCTCTTTGGGCACACCATCCGCGGAAGCACCCAGCCCTGGAGCGGGCTCAGGTCTGAGTTTGGCGGGTGCGCTCCGCCAGGCTGCGGGCGCCTGGCAGCGGCATGAAACGGCTCCCCGCGCGTTAGCCCGCCCTTCTCACACAAGATCTCCTGCGGCGCGCGATGAGCCCATGTCTACTTCGTTGCGCTCGGGCGACGTCCTCGACGCACTGTCAAGTACGCCTGCGGGCGTCGCCTCTCGCCCGCCTCGTATCCACGGGCTCCTCACGCGCCTCGTCACGATCCTGCGGTAGAAGCGCGGGCTAGCGCTTCGTGGGATACACCGTCGGCGGCGCCGCAGGAGGCGCGCCGCTTCACTGGATGGCCAGTGCAAACTCGCGCAGCAGCGTCCGCCGCGGGCCCGGTTCGTACAGCCGGACCCAGTACCTGGCAGCGGCCAAGCGCCGGGTCACCTCGACCGTGATCACGCCCGCGTCCCATCGCGCCGCGGCCTCAAGCACGGTGGCGCCCCGCGTATCGACGATCTCCACCCGACAGGACTTCAGCGCCGGCAAACCGGCCGGGTCCAGGCGCAACTGCAACGGCCGGTTCACCGGGGCGCGCGCGCCTAGCGCTCCCTCGCCGCGAACCGCCTGAAGATACACCGAGAAGACCGGCGCGCTCCGCTGCCCTGCCCGCCACGCAACCACCGCACCTGCCAGCAAGACCGTCAGGCCGGCGGCGGCCGCCAGCCGCGCCGGGCGCGCCAGCCATCGCAGCAGCCCGCGCCAGTTCTCCTCCAAAGTCGCCGGCGGCTCCATCTGCAATCTGGCCGCGGCCCGGCGCGCCGCGTCCAGAAACGCGTCCACTTCCGCAAGCCTGTCCTGGCACTGCGGGCAAATCAGTATATGCTCTTCGAGACACTCGGCTTCCGCGTCGGGAAGCACCCCCCGGGAATACTCTTCCAGCATTTCCTCCGGGGCATGGCCGTTCAGTTTCATGTCCAGCACAACCCTTCCCAGTATCGACAAAATGTGCCCAGCCAATCTAAAATTAGTGTCTCTAAGCCGAGATGGCTCTCGGAAAAACCGATAGAAGGCTCTTAACCTGTAATTTGCGCTTCCCCAGCTCCCCAAACCGGGCTTTGGCCCGCGACTTCAACAGCCGGAACTGGGTTCCGGTCAGGTTCATCTCGCTGCAGATCTGCTCCTGGCTCTCCCCAAGCAGATAGAAGCGGGTCAGGATCTCCCGGTCCCGGCGCGACATATTGCGCAGCACCCGGGTCATGAGATCCAGGCGCTGCCGCACGATGGCGTCCTCCTCGGGGTTGTTCCGGACGTCGGAGATTCCGTAGCCGCATTGCAGCTCGGCCTGCTCCTTGCGATTCTGCACCGCGCTGTCGATGTGCGCGGCCACCTGCCGCCGCACCACCGTACGCACGAACCCCATCAGGCGTTCGGGATCGCGCAGCTCGCCGCGGCGGATCGCCTGGACCACGATCAGGAAGGTGTCGTGGACCTTGTCCTCCAGCTCTTGCGGGCCCAACTGCCTGCAAAGATAGAATCGAATTCCGCGCGAGAACAAGCGATACAGCTCCTCCATCCCCGCGGGATCGCCGCTGCGAATCTTGTGAACCAGGTCCAGCCAGTCCGGTCTGGGCCCCGGCTCGGAGCTGTTCGGCGCTCCTGCCTTCGCCGCGCCGCGGCGCTGGCCAGGCACGTCGCTCATGGACTCCTCCCCCCGCTCGGACACCTCTTCGCTAGCCGCCCGCATAAGATCGCTCACTCCTTCCCCAACAGAAAGTATCCAGCCCAGTACTTCGGCAGAGACCGCCACGTTCCGGAGTGCAACATGTCGATTTGTGCGCGCTCGAGCGCCACGGCCGCTCTGGGGTATCTGGCAGCCGGCGCGCGCCCCCCCTGGGCTGCGCCCTCGCGCAGATGCCGATAGAACGACAGGAACAACTCCCCGGTATCGTCCGGCGCAGGCCACAGGCTGGCGGTCACCGCATCGGCGCCCGCCGCCAGCCAGGCCCGGGTGAGCCCCATCAAACCCGTGCCCGGGAGAGCCTCGCCCAGGCCGGAGCTGCAACCGCTGAGCACCACCAACCCGACATTCACGCGCCAGGTGGCGATGTCGGCCGGGCTCAAGAAATCCGGTTCGCCGTCCGGCAGCAGGCTCAGCGCCACCATGCCCTGCGCGGGGCCGTGCGGCCGCGAGACCACGTGGGTCGCCAGGTGCAGCACCGGCGGCGCGCCGTCCAGCGCCTTGGAGAGCGCCGCGCGCGTCGCTTCCGGACCTTCCAGCAGCACCGGTGGCGCGCCCGGGTCCCAGGCGCTGGCGCACGAGCGGATCTCCCGGCCGCTGCCAACCAGCCGCGGAAGTTGCAGGACGGAATCCCGACCCGCTCGGTGCAGGCTTTGCCTCCAGCGCGGGTCCGCGGTGTTGTAGATCGGGTCCCCCACTGCCACGAATGCTCCCGGCCGAGTGGCGCCGGCGGTCTCGCGAGCCGCCGCGAGCCGGTCCGCGATCAGGTGCGCACTGGGGACCAGCCGCACCGAATGCCGCTCCACCAGGTACACCGGGCGGTCCGGCCCGCGCTCCGGCACCAGCGCCGCGAAGGGCACCGAGAACAGGGCGTCATCCAGCGCCAGCGACCAGTGCGGCTTGCTCCGTGCGGCCTTCCCCAGCCCGCCCAACAGCGAGTCGTACAGGGTCTTGCCCAACTCGGGGGCGGCCGCGGACCCGCTCTTCACGGCCTCCGTAAGCTGCCGCGCCTCGGTGGCGATGCGGCTCCGCCCGCTCAACCGGTGCAACTCGATCCCCTCGCGCGTCACCGCCCAGACCCAGGAGTCCGGCTCGCCCAAATGAAAACTCATCAGGACCTCGGACCGGTCCAGCGCCTGGACGGTCCGCTCCAGCAGGCGCGAATTGTCCCGGCCGCCTGGATCGTACCCGAAGTCCAGCCCCGCTTTGGCCTCCATCTGCATCAGCGCGTACCGCAACCGCTGCGCCTCGGTGCGCGCGGCCGGCGAATCCTCTCGCAGCAGCGACACCTCGACCCCCCGCAGCCGCGCCAGAACCTGGTCGTACTCCTCGGGCAGCCCGCGCCGCCAGTCGTCGCCCGCCGTCACCAGCGCTCGCAGGCTGGCCGCGCGGTTTTCTTCCGCCGCTTCAAAGCTTTCGCGAAGCAGCGAGGCCTGCCGCGTCGCCAGATAGAGCTGGTTGGCGGCCTGGATGAATCCGGCGTAGAGCTGCTGGAGCCCCACCTCCAGGCTCACCCGCACCGCGTCGGCGGGAATCACCTCCAGCCGCCAGCGCCGGGCCAGGTCCATGGCCGTGCGGAAGTCCGCCACCGCACCCTCGAGATTCCCCTGGGCCATCCGCACCTGCCCGCGAAAGTAGGATGCGTGCCACCGCGGCACCGGCCCGGGCTTGGCCGCCGCCAACGCCACGGCTTGATCCAGCAGCGTTCCGGCGGTCTTCAGGTCGCCCTGCGCCATCCGCAGCAAGCCTACGGTGCGGTAGGAACTGTCGATGTCACGGTCATGGATGAGCTGGCGCAGCCGGAATGCCTCCAGCAACGGCGCCGCGGCGGCTTCCACCCGGCCGCTTCGCAGAAGTCCGTAGCCCAGCAGGTTGCAGGCTTGGGCCTTCGACGAGAGGTCGCCTTGCCGCTCGGCCTCGGCAATGGCCTGGCCAAACACCGGGATCGCGCCGTCCACGTCGCCCTGCCATGTCTTGACCTCCCCAGCCTGCACAAGCAGTCGAATCCTGTACTTCGAGCTGGGCAGCTTCTGGAGAGCGGCCAGACCCTCTCGGGCCGCCACGCCAGCTCCGCTGACTTCGCCCATCTGGAGGTACAGCGAGGAAATGTTCATGGAGAGTGCGCCAGCCACCTCCCAGTCGCCGATCTGCCCGGCCAGCTTCCGCGCTTCCAGGTAGGCATCCATCGCCCGCCGGTGGCGCGAGAGTGCAAACCAGCAACTGCCCGCGTTGCCGAGAAACCGGAGCGCCTGGCGGGGGTCGCTCCGCGCCGTGGCTTCGGCGTAGCCTTTGCGGTTGACCTCGGCGGCTTGGAGGTAATCGCCGGCGGAAACCAGGGACTTGGCCCGCTCGGATAGGGCAAGCAACTCAGGCGCCGCAGGGCTCTCGCGGTACCCGGAGCGTTCTTTCCCTGGGGAGATGGCGGCAGGCTTTCTGACCGTCCCGACGCTGGGCAACAGCAGCACCAGACAAACCAACAGGCCCTTGGTTTGCATGATTCGGAGCCTCAAAGAGCGACGGCCAGGGGAGGGTAACACTCGTCTTTCCCTGGCGGTACTCCCGTCAGGCGTACCACCAGGGAATCATATCAGAGATTGTGGTCAGTATGGAAGTTTTTTAATCTTCCATCGTTGTGCAACCTGCGCCCGGTCGCGCGAGAGGGGAACACCTCAGTAGACCTTGCACCACCCTCGTAGGGCGGACCCCCTGGTCCGCAGCCGACCCCCAGGCCGGCCAGCCGGGTCAGGGACCCGGCGCGGACGGGGGCGTCCGCCCCACATTCTCTGCGCAGTTGGTTGCACGAAGCGCAAACCGCCTGCAAAACCTCTCCAGCGAGCTACAACCAGATGATGATCGGCTCGGGGTCCATTTCTCGGCTCCTTGAGGCTCCCGTTCGGGGGTCTTTCAGGAATTCTACCAGGACCTCGGTCTGCAACGGAGATCTTCTTCTGCTTTCACCCACCGCTCTTGCGCTGGACTGGCTGCACAAAACGCGAACATCGCGGAGGCGTCTCTTCAGCACTAAACAAAGATGATGATCGGATCGATAGGCATTTCTCGGCTCCTTAAGGCCCCCGTTCGGGGGCCTTAAGGGAAGTGTCCCAGAACCTCGGCCTGCAATGAGATCCTTTCCTGGTCCCCGCTACCGCTCTTGCATGGGACTGGTTGCACGAAGCGCGAACATCTCGGAGGCGTCTCTTCAGCACTAAAGCCAAATGATGACCGGATCGGTAGGCATTTCTCGGCTCCTGAAGACTCCCTTAAATCGGGTGTCTTTCGGTTCCCAGCGTAAGGTGCATCCCCCGGTTGCCCATGAGTAGAAAACCGTAAAACACCGAGCCGAAACTACTTAGAAATGCGCATCCGCCGTGACTGGAAAAGGTTGCATCGGCTAGGCGGCGGGGCGCGTGCGGCCGGGGTCGAATGGCCGAGCCGCCAGCCGATGCAACCGCGCAATGTCGCGTGTCGCACCCAGAATCGGCCCCATTCGCGATAGAATCGCTGTTTACATCATGCACACCCGCCGACTGGCCGCTTTCCTGCTGGGAGCCTGGCTCTCTTGCAGCCTCCTCATCGTCCTGGTCGCCATCCATAACCTGAGTGCAGCCGACCGGCTGGTGGCCGCGCCTCCGACCTCCGCCGCATCCAGCGTCGAGATCCTGGGCGAGACGGCGGCACACTCGTTCCTGCGCATCCAGGCTTCGGAGCTAAACCGCTGGTACTTCGAAACCTGGGAGTGGATCCAGCTCGGCCTGGGCGCCCTTCTGCTGGTGGCGCTGATCGCGGGCGACTCGGCGCGCCGCTCGGCGGTGCCGCTTTGCGTGCTCATGCTGCTGGCCGTTGTGGCCATGCACTTTGTGCTCACCCCGCAGGTGACCCGATTGGGACGCCTGGTCGACGTCATCCCGGCCGACCAGCCGTCGCCGGACCGCAACCGGCTGTGGAACTACAACACCGCCTATTCGGTGGTCGAGGGCATCAAGGACCTGTTCGGCTTGATGCTCCTGTCGAGCCTTCTGCGGCGGCACGGAGGGCGCGTCGAGGAAGAGGGCCAGAGGCGATGGGTACGAGCGCACTAGCCCGCTCGATGACGCGGCGGCAGCTTTTGACAGCAGTCGCCGGGGGTCTGGCTGCGCCGCTTGCCAGCGCTTCCGGCCAGGCGGCCCCCCGCCCCAATATCCTTCTGATCATGGCCGATGACATGGGGTTCTCCGACCTGGGCTGCTACGGTTCGGAAATCTCCACGCCGAATCTGGACCGCCTGGCGGAGCGCGGCGTGCGCTTCACGCAGTTCTACAACACCGCGCGCTGCTGCCCCACCCGCGCCTCGCTGCTCACGGGCCTCTATCCCCACCAGGCCGGCATCGGGCACATGGTCGAGAACCGCGGCGTTCCGTCTTACCAGGGCTACCTGAACGACCGCTGCGTCACCATCGCCGAGGCACTCCGACTGGGCGGCTATCGCACCCTGATGTCGGGGAAGTGGCATGTCGGCGAGACCCGCCCGCATTGGCCCACCGATCGCGGATTCGACAGGTACTTTGGTCTCATCAGCGGCGCCAGCAACTATTTCCGGCTGGACCCGGGCCGCCAGATGGCGATCGACGATCGGCCCTTCACCCCCGAGCCCGGCAGCTTCTACATGACCGACGCCATCACCAGCCGCGCCATCGGTTTCCTCGACCGCTACGGCCGCCGGGAGAAGCCCTTCTTCCTCTACGTGGCCTACACCGCGCCCCACTGGCCGCTGCATGCCCTGCCGGACGACATCGCCAGGTACCGCGGCAAGTACCTCAAGGGCTGGGATGCCCTGAGGAAGGAGCGGCACGCGCGGATGATCGAGATGGGGATCGTCGACCAGCGCTGGCCGCTGACGCCGCGCGACGCGGCGGCTCCTCCCTGGGATGCCGTCTCGGACCGGCACGCGCGCGACCTCAAGATGGCTGTCTACGCCGCCCAGATCGACCGCATGGACCAGGACGTCGGCAAGCTGCTCGGCAAGCTCCGGCAGATCGGCGCCGAGCAGAACACGCTGGTGCTCTTCCTCTCCGATAACGGCGGCTGCGCCGAAGAGGTGGATCGCGGCAAACCCGCTGTGCCGGCGGGCGATCCGGACTCCTTCCTGAGCTATGGTCTGCCCTGGGCCAACGCCAGCAACACCCCCTTCCGGCTCTACAAACACTGGGTGCACGAGGGCGGCATCGCCACTCCGCTGATCGCTTACTGGCCCGCCGTCATCAAGCAGCACGGCGTCATCACCGGCGCGCCGGGACACATCATCGACCTCATGGCCACCTGCCTCGACGTGGCGGGCGTCGAGTATCCGAAAACGTACCAGGGCCGCGAGATCACGCCGCTCGAGGGCCAGAGCCTGGTCCCGATCTTCCGCGGGGGCCGCCGTGAGGGTCACGACGTTCTCTTCTGGGAACACGAGGGCAACCGCGCCGTGCGCCAGGGGAATTGGAAGCTCGTCTCCCGCTACCCGGACGCCTGGGAACTCTACGACATGGAAGCCGACCGCACCGAGATGACCAACCTCGCCGACAAGTACCCGGAGAAGGCGCGCGAGCTGCTGGCCCGCTACGACGCCTGGGCCCGGCGCTGCGGCGTCGTCGAGCCGAAGGACCTCCCGAAGAGTGTCAGCTATGGACGCGCGGCTCGCCACTCCTGAGGACGCGGAGGCCATCGCCCGCATTTACAACCAGGGCATCGAGGAGCGCATCGCCACTTTCGAAACCCGCCTCCGCACGGCCGCCGACGTGCGTGCCTGGTTTGACGGCCGGCATCCGATTGTCGTGGTCGAGGAGGCGGGCGCGGTCGTTGCCTTCGCGGCAACGTTCGCCTATAGCCCCCGTCAATGCTATGCCGGCATCGCCGAGGTCTCCCTCTACGTCGAGCGCTCGGCGCGCCGCCGCGGCGCCGGCCGCCTCGCCATGGACGCCCTGTTGAAGGCCGCCCAACAGGCCGGCCTCTGGAAGCTTCTTTCGCGGGTTTTCGTGGAAAATGCGGCCAGCCTGGGCCTGATCCGCGCGCTCGGATTCCGCGAGGTGGGCGTCTACGAAAAGCACGGCCGGCTGGACGGCGTCTGGCGCGACGTCGTCATCGTCGAGCGGCTGATTCCGGAGAACCTGTGATGGCGGCCCGAATCGCGGTCCTGGCCGACATACACGCCAACGTGTGGGCGCTGGAGGCCGTGCTGCGCGACGCCAGGGCGCTGGGGATGGATGGGTTCGTCAACCTGGGCGACGTCCTGTACGGCCCGCTGAAGCCCCGCGAGACCTTCGATCTGCTGATGCGCGAACCGGCCCTCGCCACGGTGCAGGGCAACCAGGACCGGCAGTTGCCTCCCGAAATCGAACGTGAACTGGGCGCGAAGGGCGCCGGGTGGCTGCGCGCGCGACCGCCCACTGCCGTGCTGGATGGCGAGATGTTCCTCTGCCACGGGGCGCCCGGCGACGACCGCGTGTATCTACTGGAGGACGTCTCGTCGGGGCGCCCGGCGGTCCGAAGCGACGCGGCCATCCTGGAGTTGCTCGGCGGCGTCACGCAGCCGCTGGTGCTTTGTGGCCACACCCACATCCCGCGGCTGGTGCGGCTCTCCACCGGACAACTGGTCCTCAACCCGGGCAGCGTGGGATTGCCCGCCTACCGCGACGATCAGCCGGTCGAGCATGCCATGGAGACCCATTCGCCGCACGCCTCCTGCGCAATCGTCGCCAGGAACGGCGGCCAGTGGAACGTGTGCTTCCGGCGGATCGCCTATGACCACGACGCCGCGTCGCGCCAGGCCCGCGCGCTGGGCCGGCCGGATTGGGCCTCGAGTCTGGCCACCGGCCGCGTCGAATCCGCTGGTTGAGCCCTGCATAGCTTCTGACCTCTTGCTGCCGCGCGCGGCTCGGCATTCTGCTACTGAGCCGCGACCGCCAGGGAGCGGTTGCGCCCCGAGACCTGCCACAGCCCGGTGAGCCCCGGCGCGCACCAGCCTCTAAACCAGCTCAAGCCGAATTTCACGACCCAGGACCACGGCTGCTTTGCGCAGTGTGCTCAACGTCACTGCATCGTAGTCGGGATCGAGCAAACGGTCAAGCGCTGCACGGCTGGTGTGCATCCTCCGCGCCATCTCCGCCTTGGAAACCTGTTTCTCCTTCATGGCGGCTTCGACCTGCCGGGCGAGGACGCGCTTGATGGCAGTCGCAGCCACTTCCTCATACATGCCTTCCTCGCGGAGCCATCTATCAAAGGACGATCCCATGTTTTTCCTTTTCATGTGCGCCCTCCTTCTTTCCGTTTGAGCGCCAAGTCTATGCAGAAAACGACCCAGGCAATTCGGCTATGCAGCAAACTGCTCCGGACTTCCCACAATTCGCGCCCGAGCGAGCGATCCAGCGGCATGCCGATCGGCCATGAAAACTCAACCTCCTTGATGTCTTCGCCGATCACCTTCCGGTCTTCGGGCTCAAGACCCTTCAGCCACTCGCGCACCGGCTCGCGTCCAGCATCGGAGCGGTAAAAGCGTGCCGGCAGGCGCTTCAGACCGGGATTCATGGCGGATAGTACCATTTTTGGTACTCATGGTCAACCGCCGCCGTCATGGTTTCCCTCTTTTGGCTCTTCAGGCGCGCAGCACGTGTGCCGCTGCACCCTCGGCCCTCGCCAACAGCGGGGGTAGCAAGGGCAAGGGTTCGGAAGTTGCCTGCAACTGCGGGTATGGGCGAACAGCACCGGGCCTCGCGATTCCAGCGCGATGGCCCCGCCGATCAGCAGGCCCAAGGGCAGCGCGATGAGGCCGAGCAGCGCCGCAAACACCACGTCGAACATCCGCTTGATTCGTTTGGGCCAAGGGCGGAGCAAACCCGTTCGTTGGGGGATGAAAAGACGTTTTCAGAGGATCGATGACAGCCTCTCGGTGTCGATTGCTTCTGTGAGCGAACGGAACCGCATGCCTCGGGCCTTGAAGTCGTCCAGCAGCGCAATCAGGTGGGGAAGGCTGCGGCCTGGCCTGTCCAGCTTCCGCACGGTCAACGTATCGCCGGGTTCTAGGGCTTTCAGGCAACGGGCAAGCGCGGGCCTGTTCCGGGCGCCGCCGGATACCCTCGATCCTCGAACACCTTCAAACACCCGGCCTTGCGTAGTGCCGTGGTCTGGAGGTTCGACTTTTGATCGTCTGTACTGGTGCGGGCATAGCCGTATTTCATGCCGCGCATTACGGAACAACAAAGTGGGACCGCGCAAGGGCCGTTTTACAGGAGCCGCGGTGAGTCCCGAAACCTACCCATTTTGAAGCGTTGTCGGCTGGTGGACTTCAATGTGCGCCGTCGTCCGACCGGAGCCGACCTGGCCGACTTCAAAGATCCGGACTTCACGATCTCAAAATAGATTCCGTGATTCTTGATCTGCTATAATTCGTTACATGGGAATACCACCGAGTGTCCAGCCGCTTTGGGATGTCCTCCAGCAAGAGGTCGTTCGTATTCACGCTTACTGGATCAACTACCGGCAGTTGTTCGGGAAGTCGAAAGAGCGTATAGACCTTTTGAACGACTGCGCAGGACAGTTCTTCTTCATCATTAGTGACTCGCTTCTAACGGACGTGCAGCTATCCCTGAGCAGGCTCGCTGATCCGGCCGAGACCTTTAAGAAAGAGAACGCGGCGCTCGAAAGACTTTTGAAGGAAATCGCCGCGCTTAACATTCCACAGTTCCCCGACGAGCTGGCCACGCTCCTTCAGAACTACCGCGACCGCTGCAAAGACATCAAGGTGCGTCGAGATAAGGAACTGGCACACGCCGACCTCGGAGCTTTGTTGCAACGATACGGGTCCGCAGCAGGAAGGACCACTATCCTCGGTCCTTCACGTCAAGAGATTGAGCGCGCGCTGGCGGCACTACGCGAATTCATGAATGCCATAAACATTCATTTTATCGGCTGCCCCATGAACTACGAAGAGTTCATTTTGGACAATGCTTGTGATGGTGAGTCACTGGTGGGGATTCTAAAGCAAGGCTTGCGTTACGACGAACTTAGGAAGGCGCAGGAACTACCATTCGAGGATCTGAAAAAGCTCAGTTGCTACGATGCATCACTCTTGTCCAAATTAGCGCCGCAACTGCCTGCCCGTTGCGGGGCCTGCGCCGGGACGTGAGCAGGCCGAGCCTCTGATAGATTGGATTGGGTTCTTCCAGGAACCAATCCCAAAACTAC
>JBEKWU010000043.1:0-37070 GCA_049512775.1 Bryobacteraceae bacterium | reverse complement strand
GCCTGGAAGCTCAGGGGAACCTTCACGTACTCGGATCGAAGGCTCTTGGCGGAAACGGTTTGGCGTTCGTTCGCGTTGTTCCCCCACACCAGAGTGATGGCCACCTTCGCGCCGGGATCGCCCGCCAGCACCACGCGGCCGGTGTAGGACTTCCCTTTGCGCACCGTCAATCCGGCCTGCTGGATGCCACCCGGCTCGGCTCCGTTCAGTTTCACGAGAGGCGTGTGATCGCCGGCATACTGACGGGTCGTATCCATGACGATGGAATCTTCCGGGCCGATGGGCGTCCAGCGCCGCAAAGGCGCACGCCGCGCCTGAGGCGGGCCGGTCGCCGCCGCCCGCGCCGTCACCGGATAGTAGAACTTCCGGTCGTCCAGCATCTCGGCCCACAGGCCGTTATTGATGATGCCGGCGATGTGCTCGATGAACTGGCCGTAGAGGTAGTTGGATATCGGTTCGCGGGTCCGGGCGGCGTCGATGGTGGCATGGATGGCTTGGCCAGGAGCGCCAGCCGCGGTGGCGGCGAGCAATACAGTCGTAATCCAGGTTTTCGAGAGCGGCATGATCTTTCGATGTTACATCCCAGCGCGGGTTGGAATGGGTGGGTGGTTTTGAGCTAAGATCCTGAATGCCTGTTTGTCGGACAGGAGGACTCATGCGCAGCTTCACGAGGCGGGAAGCGGTGACGGGCGTCGCCGGAATCATGGTCTTGCGGCCGGAGACGGTCTTCGGCACCCAGGCCAATTCGTCGGTCGGACTTGGAATCATAGGAACCGGGGCCCGCGGGCAGTACGTTGGCGGGCTCATGGCTCGAGACGGGCGCCCGCGAGTGGCGGCGATCTGCGACATCTTCGACGACCGCATCGAGCAGGCCAGGAAGAATGTGCCGGGCGCTGCCGCTGCGACTACTTATCGCGACTACCGGCAACTGCTGGACGACAAGAACGTCGATGCGGTCCTGATCGCCACGCCGGTGTACCTGCACCCCGAGCAGTTCGAAGCGGCGGTCTCCGCCAAGAAGCACATTTATTGTGAGAAGCCCGCCGGCGCCGACGTTGCCGGCGTGAAGCGCCTGATGCGGGCGGGCCAGAAGGCAGACCCAGCCAAAACCGTCCAGTTCGGCTTTCAGCAACGCTTCAGCCCGGAGTACCGGAAAGCTCACGAACTGGTTGAGTCCGGAGAGCTCGGCGAGCCGAAGATTATGATGAGCTTTTGGATTCTGGGCATGGCTCCGAGGCTGAACCCGCCGGCCAGCTTGCCCTTGCCGAACCTCACGGAGGAGGAACGGCGCATCCGGCTGTGGACGCGGTGGATGGATCTCTCGGGCGGCGATATCGTCGAGTGCGATTGCCACGGCGTGGATACCCTGAACTGGTTCGCCAGGGCGCATCCGATCAAGGCGATTGGCCAGGGAGGCCTGCGCTACCCCATTTACTACGGGGATGTCACCAGCGACCACTACAACATCATCTACACTTACCCGAACGGCGCCGAGGGATATCTCCTCAGCGCCAGGTACGCGGCCGGATTTCGCGACGTGAAGGAACAGTTCTTCGGCCCGAAGGGCGTACTCGAGACGGCCCGGACCTACTACAAGCTGCACGGACCGGTCGCCGCTGCCCGCCTGACTAATGACGACAAGTTGGAGGACAGCAGCCTGATCCAGAAGGTCCCCTCCAAGCGAGAGATTACGATTGACGCGGTGGAGGGCTTCTACATCAGCATCCTCGCGGGCAACCCTTACAATATGTCCCACGAGGCCGGCATCAGCACCTTCACCTCCATCCTGGGGCGTATGGCCTACGAATTCCACCGCGAGGTCACCTGGGACGAGATGCTACGGACCGGATGAGCCGGGCGGGGGCGACGGGGGCTCCTGTGGCGCAGACGGGTACCGCTTATCTCCGGCAACCCGATACTCGAGTCCGGCGGAAGAGAAGATCCTGAGCCGGGCTAAAGCCCGGCGGCAGGCTGAAGCCTGCCCCACGGGAGGAGGGAGGCGAGGGCGAGGGCGGCGCAGAGCCAGGGGAACCAGTCGCCGTGGCGGGAGTAGAAGGTGAGGGGGGTGAGGTAGGAGTAGGTGGTCTGGGCGGCCGCGGCGGTGTAGGAGGGGAGGTTCTGGTAGAGGCGGCCGGCGGGGTCGATGGTCGAGGTGATGCCGTCGTTGGTGGAGCGGAGGAGCCAGCGGCGGTTCTCGGCGGCTCGCATGCGGGCGATCTTGAGGTGCTGGTAGCGGGCGGCGGAGTTGCCGTACCAGCCGTCGTTGGAGATGTTCACCAACAGGTCCGCGCCATCGGCGGCGAACTTGCGCACGAAGTTCGGGAACACCGATTCGTAGCAGATGAAGACGCCGAGGCGATGCGGGCCCGCGGGCAGCAGAACCTGCTGGCGGCCGGGCGCAAAATCGCCGGCTTCGGTCGAGACTTTGTCGACCAGCGGCTTGAACAGAGGTGGGACGAACTCGCCGAAGGGCACCAGGTTCATCTTGTCGTAGCGGCCGACGGGCTGGCCGTCGGGGGAAATCAGGAGCGCGGAATTGAGCGGCAGGCCCTGAGTGTCGTGGGGGACGACGTTCAATAGAAGGTAGGTCTTGGTTTCCCGCGCCAGGTCGTCGACGGCTTGGCGGTAGCGGGCGCTTTCATAGTAGTAAATCGGCGCGGGGATCTCGGGCCAGATGACGAGGTTCGCGCCACGCGAGACGCCGAGCGACAAGGAGGCGAGCCGACGGTGCATGTCGTCGACCCAGCGGGGGGTCCAGGGCGCGGTTTCGGAGATGTTGGGCTGCACCAGCACGGCAGTCTCGGCTCCGGGTTGCGGTGGGGGGAGTTGAGGGAGTAGATAGAGCAGGGGCAGGAGCAGGATGCCGGCCAGTTGGCGGCGTGGGCGCCGCAAGGCCGACAGAGCCAGCGCGGTGGCGGTCATGGCGAAGAGGAAGGAGAGGCCCCAGACGCCGGTGAAGGGGGCCAGGCGCATGGGGGCGCTCATGTCGATGCCGGCGTTGCCCAGCGCGAGCCAGGCGAAACCGAGCGAGCCGTGGGTGCTCTCGATGGCCACCCAGAGCGCGGGTACGGCCGCCAGCGCCCAGGCGCGGTGTATCAGCAGACCGGCGAGGAGGGTGAAGACCGCGAGGTGCAGCGCTTTGGCGGCCGCAAATAGCGCGAAGGCGGCCCAACTTGCCGGCAGCGACATGCCGCCGTGTACAGCGAGCAGGCCCTGGATCCAATGGCACGCGCCGGTCCAGTAGACGATGCCCGCGGCCCAGCCGAGCAGGAAGCGCCGGCCGTGCCGCCGCTCGCGCGCGGCCGCCACCAGGAGCGGGGCCAAGGCCAGCGGCGCGAGCAACGGCAGATCGAAGCGGGGGAACTCCAGGATCATCAGGAGGGCGGAGAGGATCGCCACTGCGAGGTTTAAGAGGATATCAGCCCCTTTCCCCGGCCGCGGCCGCCAGGGTGCAGGAGGGGGCCCGGTCGAAGAACTCGGCCTTCTGACGAGGCAGATCGCGGTACTCCTGGATGGCGTTCTTTCTAATGGCCAGGTTGAAGGCCACGTGGATGAGCGGGTGGGCGATGTTGGCCGGCAAGCGGCGCACGATGGAGGATAGCTTCGAGAACTCCCTCTTGATCCAGGTCTTGCCTTCCTGCAACTCGTAGGGGCTCATGCTCCTGGGTCTGAAGACCACAGTAGTGTGGTCGTAATACCTCCAGTCGCTGGTCAAGAGCCGGCCCTCCCGCTGGAACTGCTCATAAACCTTGGTGCCCGGGTAGGGCGTGAGAACGTTGAACGTCGCCGTGCCGATTCGGTTGCGGGTAAGGAACTCCAGGGTCTCGGGGAAGATGTCCTTGGTGTCCTCGTCGAAACCGAAGATGAGCGAGGCGTGAAAGAAGATTCCGAGGTCACGCACCCGCTTGACGGCATCCTCGATCAGGGCGATGTCCTTGAGCGACTTCCGCATCCTCCGAAGCTGGGCCGGTGAGACGCTCTCGACCCCGAAGAACAGTCCGCCGCAGCCGCTCGCGGCGGCGAGTTTCATGAGTTCCCGGTCGCGGGTGAACGACACCGAAGCCTGGCCCACCCACTTGATGCCGAGCGGTTTGATGCCTGCGAAAAGCTCGCGGGAGTAACGCGGGTCGCCGATGATGTTGTCGTCGAGGAAGAGATACTTCTTGGCGCCGGTCTCCTGTATGAAGCGCACCACGTTGGCCACCGGCACGTGGCGGATTCTCTTTCCGAACAGGTGAGAGACGCAGCAGAAATCGCAATTATAAGGGCAGCCGCGAGTGGTCATCGCCGGGAGGATGTGGAAGGGATTCTTCCGGGCGAAGCTGCCCTTCCGCATCGGGACGTAGGTTCCCAGATCGGTGTCGGGGCAATGGTACCGAGGCTTTAGGACCCCGGAGGAGGCGTCGGCGAGCACCTCATCCCAGACTCCCTCGGCCTCCCCGACCACCACGGCATCGGCGTGCGGGCCGGCTTCCTCAGGGAGGATGGAGGGGTGGACCCCGCCTAGGACCACCTTCCTGCCCCGCCGCTGGAACTCATGGGCGAGCTGATAGGCACGGGGAGCGTTGGCGGTCATGCAACTGATCCCCACCAGGTCGCAAGGCTCGTCCAGGTTGAGGTGGTCGACTTCTTCCTCGACGATCTTCACCTCGTGTTGGGGTGGTGTCAGCCCCGCGAGGATGTGGAGGCCAAGCTGGGGAATCATGAACGCAGCCGGGGTACTCCAAGGCAATCCCGTACAGGGGGAGACGAGAAGTATCCTCATGAGTTACCAGTGACCAAACCCCAGCATAAGAGTCCCCGGAACAGGAAGACACACCGGAGCCACTCCTCAGTATTTTCGGACAATGACTTCCTTGAAGCCGGCGGCGAGGAGGTCGGAGCGCGCCTTGGCGAGGGAGGCGGGATCGGCGAGCGGGCCGACCAGGGCCCTCCAGCGCGTGTCATTGGGCACCGGAGCGACCAGGGCGGGAAAGCCCCTCTTCTTGAGCACGTCGACGACCAGTTCGGCCTCGGGCTTTCCTACGGCCGCGACTTGCAGGTAGGTCTGTCCGGGCAGGGGAACCGCTGGTTCGGCGGTGGCGGGCTTCTGCTTCTCGGGCGGCTTGGCGGAAGGAGCGGGCAGCGGGGTGGGCGGCGCGACCTCGGGGATCGGCGTGGTAGCGGGGGCCTGCGCCTTGGCCCCGCCGACCGGAGCAGTTCCGGAGGCGGTCACCTTGGCTTCGCCCGGGGCTAGCGGGACGTCCGCCGCCGCGGCCGGAGGAGCCTGCGAATCAGCCGCCGGCTGGGAGGACGCCGGACGGGGTTGGGAAGGGCTCTCGGCGGCGGCCGCCTTGGCCTCGGCGCTCTGGGTGGCCGCCTCAGGGGCGGTATTGCGCCCCACGAAGTAGCCCATCGAGAACACCACCCCGAACAGCACGAACATGACGAACAGCACGCTCAGCAACTGCCGATTGCCCACCACCAACTCGAATTCTCCTTCTTCGTTCTTGCGCATGGAAATGCTCTACACGCTCGTGGGCGGCCCTCCGGCGGCCCGCTCCAGGGCCCGGCCCAAGGAAGAGATGATGTCGAGCGGCAGGGGGAACACGATGGTGGTGTTCTTCTCGGTGCCGATCTCGACCAGGGTCTGAAGATAGCGCAGTTGAATGGCGGCCGGCTGTTTCTGGATGACTTCCGCGGCCATGGCCAGCTTCTCCGCCGCCATGTACTCTCCTTCGGCGTGGATGATCTTGGCGCGGCGCTCGCGTTCGGCCTCGGCCTGGCGGGCGAGCACCCGGATCATCTGATCGGCCAGGTCCACCTGCTTGACCTCGACCATGGCGACCTTGACGCCCCAGGGGCCGGTGTGTTGGTCGAGCACCTCTTGCAGGCGCAGGTTGAGCTTCTCGCGCTGGCTGAGCAGATGATCCAGCTCGACCTCGCCCAGCACGCTGCGCAGCGTGGTCTGCGCGAGCTGGGAGGTGGCGTAGAGGTAGTTGGCGACCTCGATGACCGCCTTGATCGGGTCGATGACGCGGAAGTAAATCACAGCGTTCACCTTGACGGTGACGTTGTCACGCGTGACCACGTCCTGGGAGGGCACCTCGAGGGTCTCGACCCGCAGGGAGGTCCGCACCATGCGGTCGACGGGCGCGAACACCAGAAAAATGCCCGGCCCTTTGGGCTTGGAAAGGACGCGCCCCAGGCGGAAAATGACGCCCCGCTCGTATTCGGCAAGGATCTTGATCGACGCCAGAAGGTAAAGCGCGATGACGATGAGCACGATGTATTCGACAGGCATAGCGACCTCCGATCAATTCTCTGTGGAGTCGGGCGCCGGCTCGACCTTGAGCGTCAGCCCCCGAACCTCCCTGACCCGCACCCGCGCGCCCGCCTCCACCGGAGTGGAGGAGACCGCGCTCCAAAATTCCCCGTGAATGAACACCTTCCCCGCCGGGGTGAGCGGGGTGTGAGCTACTCCGATTTCGTCGATCATCCCGGCCGAGCCGGTGATGACTTTGTTGGCCCGGGCGCGAACCACCAGCGTAACCAGGAACGTGGTGATGATAGCGAACGGGAGGGTGATGCCCACCGCCGTCGAGAGGTGGATGCGCAACTCCGGCAGCGGGCTCTCAATCAGCAGCAGCGCGCCCAGGACCATCGCCGCCGCCCCGCCGACCGCCAGAACGCCGTGCGTGGCGAACTTGGCTTCCAGGATGAACAGCGCAACGGCCAGCAGCAGCAGCGCGGCTCCCACCCAGTTGATCGGCAGCACGGAAAGAGCGGACAGCCCCATCAGCACCATAATCGCTCCGATCACGCCGGGCACGATCAGCCCCGGCGATTGGAACTCGATGTAGATTCCGAGCGCCCCGATCACCAGCAGGACCAGCGCGAGGTTGGGGTCGGCGATGGCGCTGATGATCCGCTCGCGGGTGGTCTTCTGGTATTCCACCACTTCCGGCGCTTCGAGGTGGAGGGTCTGCTTGCGGCCGTCGAAGCGGGTGATCTCGCGGCCGTTCAGCTTGCGGAACAGATCCCACTGATCGGCGGCGACCAAATCGACGAGCTTGTTGTCGAGGGCCTCTTTGTCAGTGAAGGAGCGGGCGTCCACGACCGCTTTCTCGGCCAACTCGCTGTTGCGCCCGCGCTTGGTGGCGACGCCGCGGATCATGGCGGCGACATCGTTGAGAGCCTTGCGCATCATGACCTGGTCGGCCTGGCCGCCGAACAGAGAGACGGGAGTGGCCGCGCCGGTGTGGGTGCCGGGGGCCATGGCGGCCACGTCGCCGGCTTCGAGGAGGAAGAAGCCCGCGGAGGCCGCGCGCCCGCCGCTGGGCTCGACAAACATCACCACGGGCACGGGCGAGGCGAAGACCTTCTCGATGATTTCCCGCGTGGCGTCGAGCAGTCCGCCGGGGGTGTTCAGCCGGATGAGGACGATCTCCGCGCCTTCCCGCTGGGCCTGGTCGAGGGCGCGCGAGAGGATCTCGACGGTGATGGGGTGAACCATCCCGTCGACGTTGACGGCCTCGACCTTGGAGGCCGCGAAGGCGACCTGGGCGGCGGCCAGGGCCAGAATGGCGAGCGGAGCTTTTCGTCTCAAAGCACTAACAATATAGCACCACCGGCAGAGGGACGACTTTGCTACCCTGAACAATTCCCATGAGCCGGCGACTGCTTTTTCTCTCGGAGCGGTATCCGCCCGATTGGGGCGGGGTGGCGGCCAGTGCGGGGAGGATCGCGCGGGCGCTGGCCGCGCTGGGCCACGAGGTCGATGTCGTGACCTGGACCCGGATGCTGGAACCGGGCCGGGTGGCGCGGGAGGAGGGCGCTCCCTCGGTGTATCGGATGGGACGGTTCCGCGGGTGGGACATGACCATGCCGCACACCCAGATCCTGCTGGACTGGCTGGCCGGCGCCGAGTCCTACGACGCGGTTTGGGGGCACTACCTGTTTCCGGGCGGGTTCCTGGCCGCCTGGTTCGGGCGTCTGCACGGGATTCCCGGCCTGGTCAGCGTTCGCGGAAACGACATCGATCGCGAGATGTTTCCCCCCGGCGATTTCGCGCGGCTCGGGTGGACGCTGCGAGAGGCCCGCCTGGTGACCGCGGTGACGCGCGACCTGGCACGGAAGGCGGGCGCGCTCGCGGGCAGAGACGACGTGGCGTGCCTGCGCAACGCGGTGGATACGGAGGTGTTCGCGCCGGGGCCGTGCGCCGATCGCGCGAAGCTGGGGATTCGTCCGGACGAGGCGGTGCTGGGATTCGCGGGTGAACTGCGCGAGAAGAAGGGGCAGCGGCACCTGCTGGAGGCCCTGCGCCAGGTCCAGGCATCGCGGCCCGCCTGCCTGCTGATCATCGGCGAGGTGCGGCCTTCGGAAGCGCCGCAGTGGAATGCGGAGGAGCAGCGCATCCTGATCACGGGGCACTTGAAGGAGCCGGCCGACGTGAACGCCCACCTGCAACTCTGCGACGTCTACTTGCAGCCGTCGCTTTGGGACGGCATGCCGAACGCGCTGCTGGAGGCCATGGCGGCGGGGTGCGGCTGCATCGGGAGCGATGCGGGCGGCATTCCGGAAGTCATCACCCCCGGGGTCAACGGCGTGATCCTGCCGCGGTGGCAACTGCACCGGCTGGGGGAGGCGATCCTGGAATGGCTGGAGGCCGCGCCGGAGTACCGGGAACGGATACGGCAAGCCGCGCGAGCGCACATGCTGGCGGAATTCACCCTGGAGGGCGAGCGACGCCAGCTTCAGGCCCTGCTGGAGCGGCTGATGCCGAGTTCGTGGTAGGCGGCGAGCAGGGCGGCGCCGGCACGCTCCCAGGTGTGCGCGGCTTCGATGTGCGCGCGGGCCTGAAGCGCGAGGCGCAAGGAAAGCTCGGGGTCGGAGCGCAGTCGCAGGAGGGCTTGGGCCAACTGGTCCACCGATCCTGGTTTCACCAGCAGGAAATGGTCGCCGTCGCGGCCGAGCTCGCGAACCACGGGCAGGTCGCTGGCGATCACCGGCGTTCCGGCGGCCATGCTCTCGAGGATCTTCAAGGGGCAGCAGCCCTGGACCAGGTTGCGGTCGTTGAGTCCCAGCGGGGCCAGCACGGCGTCCGATTGATGCAGATGATCGAGAAGACCGGCCTGGCTCATGGGCGGCAGTACTTGCAGGCGGCTGCCAACCCCGAGTTTGGCCGCCAGGTCGAGCAGCGCGCCGATCCTGCGCCGGCTGCCCGCTCCGATAATGGTGAGAACGGCGGGCGTCTGCTGGCAGACCTGGGCGAGCACGCGGACGGTGAGGTCCACTCCCTGCCAGGGCGCAAGGGTGCCGAAGTACAACAGCCGGAGGCAATCGTTCATGGGCGGGGGCGGTTGAAACCGGAAGACGCTCAGGTCGACTCCGTTGGGGATTACCGCGATTTTCTCGGGGCCGACAGCGCGCCTGGAAGCGAGGTAATGCGCGGTGACGCCGCTGGGGGTCACGACGAGGCTGGCGGCATTGAGGCAGGCCTGCTCCTGGGAGAGGAGTTTCAGGTTGAGCTCGCGATCATCGGCTGCGCGCGGGTAGTGGTACTTCAACTCGATGGAGGGCAGCCCGTTGACCTCGAAGACCAGGCGCGGCGCGGGAGCGAGACGGAGGAGCGGGAGGCCCTCGAAGATCGAGCGGAACTGAATCGCCTGGAAGCGGCGCGAACGGAGCCAGAGCTGGAGCGCGCGGCGGAAGCGCAGCACCCGGTCGATGAGGCTGGAGCCGACGGCGGGCAGCGCGGTGTGGAAAACGCCGGGCCAGCGCTCGAGCGGTGGAATGGCTTCCCGGCCGGGAGCGACGGTGACCAACTCGAGGCCGCTAAAGGCCTGGCCGAGGAGGCGGGCGAAGGCCTCGATATGCGTGGCGGCGCCCTTGGGCGCGGGCACAGCGTCGAAGGAGATGTAGGCGATCCGAGATTCCGCTTGCGTCATGGGCGCCGTTAGTTTAAGATAGCCGGGAACAGGCGGCTATGGCTATCGAAGTGGAGAAGTTGCGGACGGGTGGCGTCTATGAAGCCCAGGCCCCGCTGGGGTCCGTGCTGGCCGATGTCGGAGAGATCGACAAGGCGGAGCAGCAATTCGCTCGGGTTCGCAAGTCGCGGGTTGGGCGTGGATTCCTGTGTTTGGGCGCTGCGGTGCTTGGGATACTGGTGGCGGTGTTCGCCGAGGCCCTTATTCTTGTGGGCGTGCTCCTGGCTATCGGCGGAGTCATCTGTGCGGTGATGGTGTGGATTTCCGCATACCGCTACGGGCGGAACCTCAAGACGTACCGCTGGCGCTTCGAGCTGCTGGGGCGATTGGGCGCGAGCCTGGAACAAGACAGCGACCCGAAGGCCCCGGTCACGGTGTCCATGGGGCTGAAGGACCGGGGGCGGCTGCTCAAGGAAGAGATTTGGCCGGCGCGAAAACGGGGCAAACAGCGGTTTTCCGAGGATGACTGGCTGGCCATCGAGGGCCGGTTCCAGGACGGCACGCAGTTTACGGAGACCGTCCGGGAATTGATTCGAAGGCGCACGTACGTCAATCCGCGGGGCAAGAGCAAGGTGAAGTGCCGGTCGTGGCATTTCATCAGCATCCGGCTGTCCTGTCCCAAAGACCTGTACGGAGAACTGCGGCCCCTGGAGGAGGGACTGAAGAAGACCCTTCGTCTGCCGGCCTCGGCGACGGTTCGCGGGCTGAAGGTCGGAGGGAAGGCGGTGGCCCTCAAGGTTCGGGTGGACCAGGCCGCCGAGCTTCCTCAGGCGAATGTGATGATGTACCTGGGCCTATACCGGGCGTTGAATCTCGCCCGCCAACTACAGGGGCGGCAGAAATGATCCCATCGGATTGGACGTGCCCGCGGCGAATCGGCTTCCTGTTCCCGCATCCCTGCGGGCGGAGTTCTCCTGTCGGCTGTCCGGAGTGCCAGAACGGCCAGATCGAGGATCCCTACGCGCAGAGGACGGATCGGGAGGGCTACGACAACTACGGCGATTACGACTCCGCCGACTGGCCCGGTGCGGCCAGCGCGGCGGGGGCGCCGGGCGAGCCTCTGGACTTCACCGAGGCCGATGGGGAGAACCTGGTGAAACCGGAGGAGGAGTTCGAAGGGGACTTGACCGAGAGCTGACCGTGGGCAGTCGCCGGTCGGGGCTCTGGCTGGTCTATGCGCTGGGTGGCGGCTGGGGCCACCTGACGCGGGCCGCGGCGCTGGCGCGGGTTGCCCGCGGGCCGGTCCGCATCCTTACCAATAGCCCTTACGCGGGCGCTGTGTGCGCGCGGATGCCGGAGTTGGACATCGTGGCGCTGAACCCCGAGCTGCCCGCGGCGCGTGCCCGGGAAGAGACCGTCCGGCGGGTGGAAGCCTCCGGTGCGGCCTGCCTGGTCGTGGACACGTTTCCTCGCGGCCTGGGCGGAGAGCTGGCTACGCTCTTGCCCAAACTGGGGGCGGTGCGAGTCCTGATCCATCGCGACCTGAATCCCGACTACATCCGCCAAAAAGGGCTGGAGGAGTTCGTGGGCTCGAGCTACGACGTGGTGATCCGGCCAGGGCGGGCCGAGGCGGGGTCACTGGCCGGGCTGCCGCAGGTGAGAACGACGGCGCCGTGGTTGATTCGATCCGCGCATGAGCTGCCGTCGCGGGAAGCTGCCCGCCGCCTGCTGGGCCTGGAAGAGCGACGGTGCGTGCTGGTCAACGCGGCGGGGAACCGCGAGGAACAGGAGTGGTACGGGAGCGTCACGCGCGCGCTGATTGGGGCGCGGGAGGGCGTTGCCGTGCGCTGCGTGGCCCCGGTCTGCCCGCCGGGTTGTCCGCGCGAGGCCTGGCTCAACTATTGGCCGGCGATGGACCTGCTGCCGGGGGTTGATGCAGTAGTTGGCGGGGCCGGGTACAACACGGTGAACGAGTGCGTGGCGTGCGGCGTGCCGCTGCTGACGCGAGCCTGGCCTCGCAAGTACGATCGGCAGTCGCTGAGGGCGGTGGGACAAGCTGAAGCTTGTCCTACGGGCATCGACGAGGCGGTGGCCGCGGTGAGAGCGCGCCTGGGCGGGCCTGCGCGGACCGAGATGCGGCGCGAGTTCCCGAACGGCGCCCGTGAGGCGGTGGAGATCCTGGAGAGCGCTTAGGCGGTTTTACAGACCCTTACGAACTTTTCCGCGCCGGCGGTGTTTCTAAGAGTGGAGGGAGAGAGCGATGAAGCTTCGAAAGCTGTGCGGAATCATGGCGCTGAGCGCCCTGGTGGGGGGCATGCTGCTGGCGCAGGGGCCAGGGCTGCGAGCGCGGCGGATGGGCATGCGCGGCCGGGCCTCCCAGGAGTTGCTGGCCGGCTACCTGGGGCTGACGGACGCGCAAAAGGCGCAGGCGAAGACCATTTTCGATAACGCCAAGGCCGCGGCTCAGCCGATCCGGACCGAGATCCAGCAGGCACGGACCAATCTGAATGCCGCGATCAAGGCGGGACAGCCCGTGGATGCACCGGCGGCTGCCGTTGGGAACCTGTTCGGGCAGTTGACCGCGATTCAGGCCAAGGCGCGGGAGCAATTTCGCGCCATATTGACCCCGGACCAGTTGACGAAACTGGACCAGTTTGAGGCCCGCGTGCGGAACCGATTTGGGGCGGCGCCGACCACGCCATAGAGGGGCGCGGTTTGGGGCAACCGGGGACAGCCTGAGCCGTCCCAACGACGGATGGCCTAGGCAGTCCCTCGGTTGCGGGCTGCTATTCGTAGCGGAGGGCGTCGACGGGGTCCAGGCGGGCGGCCTTGACGGCCGGCCAGGTGCCGAAGAACAGCCCGATGGCCACCGAGACGCCGAGACCGGTGAGGACGGCCCAGAGCGGGACTTCGGAGGGCAGAGAAGGCACCAGCGCTCCCACCAGCATGGTGGTCAGGATGGCGAAGACGATCCCCAGGAATCCGCCCACCCCGGTGAGGGCCATGGCTTCCATCAGGAACTGGGTCACGATGTCGAAGCGCCGCGCGCCGATGGCCTTACGCACGCCGATCTCGCGGGTGCGTTCGGTGACGCTCACCAACATGATGTTCATGACGCCGATGCCGCCCACCAGCAGGCCGAGGCCCGAAATGGCGATGGATACCATCACAATCAGGCCGGTGACGCTGTCGAACTGCTTGATGATCTGGTCGGGCGTCGAGAGGCTGAAATCATCGGGATCGCCGGCCGGAGTGTGCCGCACCTTGCGCAGGATCCCTTCGATTTCCTCGTAGGCCTGCTGGCGCAGGCCGGGCCGGGCCTTGGAGGTGATGAAGTAGTTGTCCAGTTGCGGGTAGCGCAATTGGGCGGTGCGGAGGGGCAGGGTGATCTGGCGGTCGACGCCGTTCTCGCCGAAGAAGCCGCCCTTGGCCTTGGCGAAGACTCCCAGGACGGAATACTCGGCGCCGTCGACCTGGATGGTGTGGCCCACGGCGTGGCCGTCCGGGAACAGCGCCTCGGCGATCTTAAAGCCCAGCAGGACCACACGCGCGGCGCGGCGTTCCTCCTCGGGCGTGTAGAGGCGGCCGGCGGCCAGGTCGCGCGGGATCATGGCGAAGGCGTTGGGATGGTCGCCCACCAGGATGATCTGGTCCGAATCCGCCCCGGGCACCTTGGCCACCAGCGGCCTGCCTCCGACCAGGGAAGGCACGAATAGCGCCACGGAGGTCTGCTCGACCGAGGGGCAGAGCCGGCGGATGATGTCCGCGTACTCGACGCGAATGGCTTTGCGGCGTCGTTCCTTTGGTGGCACGAAGGGGCTGTTGGGGTCGCCGGAGGTCTTCGACAGGAAGATGTTCTCCGGCCCGAGTTCCTGGAAGAACACCACGATGCCCTGACGGAGGCCGGTGAGCAGGGAACTCACGGTCACCACGGTGGTGATGCCGATAACGATTCCCAAGATGGTGAGGAGCGAGCGAAAGCGGTGCGACCAGACCGCCGAGAGGGCCATGCCCACGTTTTCGCCCCAGGTGATCTTCATGGGTTCATTCGCTCCGCAAGGCGGTGATGGGGTCCAGCCGCGCCGCGCGCACCGCGGGATAAGCGCCCGAGATGATGCCGACCGTGCTCGAGACGATCAGTGCCAGGGCCACATAGGAAAGTGTGATTCTGAGGCTGATCTCGAAGATCTGCGCGAGCAGTTGGGTGAGCGCCGCGCCGACGAGCACTCCGATGGCGCCGCCGAGGGCCGCCAGCAGCACGGCCTCGATCAGGAATTGCAGCCGGATATCCGACTGGCGCGCGCCCAGGGACTTGCGGATGCCGATCTCGTGGGTGCGCTCGGTGACGCTGACCAGCATGATGTTCATGATGACGATTCCGCCCACCACCAGCGAGATCAGGGTCACCGGCACGACCACGGCGGCGATCATCGCCAGGATCTGTTCGATGAAGGTCTGCATGGCGTCTGGCGTCAGGGTGTCGAAGCGGTCGGGCTGGCCCGGACGGACATGGTAGCGGGTGCGCAGGGCCACGCGGGAGAGGTCCAGGGCCTCGTTGATGGACAGGCCGCTGTCGTCGCGCGCACGCCCGAACACGGCGATGGAATTGCCCGGGCCGTACAGGCGGGTGAAGACGGTGTAGGGGATATAGACGCCGTTGTCCTGGCTCTGGCCGAACGCCGATCCGACCTTCTCCTGCACGCCCACCACCCGGAAATCGTTGCCTTTGAACTTGATGGTCCGGCCCACCGGTGAGGCGGTCGGGAACAGCGCGGTCACCAGGTCCTGCCCGATCACGGCCACGAACTGTTTGGTGCGCTCTTCCTGGTCGGTGAAGAAGCGACCGTCCACCAGGTTGATGTCGCGCATCTCCGGCATGACCGAGGAAACGCCCAAGATGCTGGCGTCCTCGAGCCGCAGATTCTCGTGCCAGACATCTTCCGCGCGGCGGTTGTAGGGGCTGTAGAGGACCTGATCGCCGGTGACGGTTCTCAGGTACTGCACGTCCTCCAGCCGTACGGGCTTGTTGCGCTTCAGCTTCTCGAGGAACTCTTTGCGGCCCACCGCCGAGGCGATCTGTGCGATCAGGTAGGTCTTGCTGCCAAACACCTTGGCGGTGCTGTCCTCGGCATAGGCGCCGAGGCCACTGATCGCGGCGCCCACCATCACCACGCTGGCCACCCCAATGATCACCCCCAGCAGCGTCAGGAAGCTGCGCAGTTTGTGGGCGCGGATGGAGTCCAGCGCCAGACCGGAGGCAGTCTTGAGGTTGTAGTGGTAGCGGACTAGCGCGGAGGTGGAGCGAGCCATAGCCTATATTGATCCTAGAATGAACTGGGCCGCCGCACAAATGCCGGGCCGCTCCCTTGCGCTCGCGGCTCGGGAAAGCGGGGCGCGGTCAGCGCTCGATCTTCTCGACGGCGATGACGTTGGTTTTGGGATTGAGTGTGCCGGTGACCTTGACCTTCTCGCCGGCGAACTTCTCGGGCGTCTGCTGATCGCTCAAGGTGTAGACCTTGTCGCCCACGAGCAACGCGTATTTGGCGCCCGCCTTGACGCAATCCCGCACGCATTTCGAGTAGGGGGTGACGTTCATCATCTTGTGGTCGGCGCCGCACATGGTGTCGGTGACGACGCCGGTGAAGGTCTGGGAGGCGGCGCCGAGAACCAGCGCTGCCCCGACAAACAGAGTTGCGAGTTTAATCATAGTGGATCGTTCCTTTCTTGCGGTTCAGTCTCCGCCAGAGATCGTTGTACCTGGCCTCCTCCAGCGGCTGCTTGAGCTGGAAGTTGAAAGCCTTCAGGCTGCCGTAGTGAGAGCGGGCGCGCTCGAAGGTCGTGAGAGTCAACTGGAAGGGCCCAGACGTGCTGATGCTGTCAATATCATTGTATCTCCAGGTGCGGGGCTCCCCCTTGTGTTCGCACCTGTAAACTATCCGGTCTTCGCCCACCACCAGGAGGCCCTCGGAGCCGCGGAGGCGGCCCAGGTGCTTCACCGGGATCTGCCAGAGGGGCTTGACTTCGTCATCGGCCAGCTCGGCCACGAAGCGCTGATCCAGACGGCTCTTGAGCAACTCGTAGGCTTCGGTGAACGGCTGGCCGGAGCGGGCCTGGAAGCGGTACGCGAAGTCCGCGCCGAGCTTCCAGGGGTTGTCCTGGTAAGTGAGCACGCGGATCTCGCCCGGCGCGACGCGGAGTTGCTGGATGTCCTGGTAGGTCCAGGTCCAGGAGTGTTTTTTCGGGCCGCGGAAGGAGACGCCGCGCTCATCGATGGTCAGCGTGCCCGCGCACCCCTTGCGCAGGTGCTCGTGGCGTACCGGGAAGTCGAGCGCCAAGGCCGGCGCGACGGTCACAGCCCAAAGGGCTAGGATTTTCGGAAGTTCCATTTCCACACCTCGTAGATGGCCGGGTAGACCATCAGCTCCAGAAGGAAAGACGTGAAGATGCCGCCGATCATGGGCGCGGCGATGCGCTTCATCACGTCGGCCCCCGCGCCCGCGGACCACATGATCGGTACCAGGCCGAGAAACATGCAGGCCACGGTCATGAACTTCGGGCGGATGCGCTTCACGGCGCCGTGGAGAATCGCCTGCCGCAGCTCCGCCAGGCTGGCCAGGCGGCCCGCCTTGCGCGCCTCTTCATAGGCCAGGTCCAGATAGAGCAGCATGAACACGCCGGTCTCGGCGTCGACGCCGGCGAGCGCGATCAGTCCCACCCACACTCCAATGCTCATGTTGTAGCCGAGCAGGTAGAGCAGCCAGACCGCGCCCACGGCCGAGAAGGGCACCGCCAGGACGATGATCATGGTTTTGGTGAAGGAGCGTGTGTTCATGTACAGCAGCATCAGAATGAGGAACAGCGTCACCGGCAGCACGATCACCAGGCGCTGCCTGACGCGCTCCATGGCCTCGTACTGCCCGCTCCACTGGAGGGAATAGCCGGGCGGGAGCACGAGGCTGTTGCCAACGGCTTGTTTGGCCTCGGCGACGTAGCCGCCGACGTCGCGCCCGGCCACGTCGACGTAAACGTAGCCCGCGAGCAGGCCGTTTTCGTCGCGCAGCATGGAGGGGCCGGAGGCCAGCTTGATGCGGCCGAGCTGGGAAATCGGGATGTGCAGGCCGTTCATGGCGGGAACCAGCACGCGTTTGAGCGCGGGGAGGTCGCTGCGGAAATCGCGCAGATAGCGCACGTTCACCGGGTAGCGCTCACGGCCCTCGACAGTGGTGGTGACGTTCTCGCCGCCGATGGCGCTGGTCACCGCCATCTGCGCGTCCTGGATGGAGATGCCGTAGCGCGCCAGCCGGTCGCGGTCCCAGTCCACGTCGAGGAAATAGCCGCCTCCGGTGCGCTCGGCGAAGACGCTGCGGGTGCCGCGCACGTTGGGCAGGATCCTCTCGATCTGGGCGCCGAGGCGCTCGATCTGGCGGATGTCGGTGCCGTAGATCTTGATCCCCACGGGGGTGCGAACGCCGGTGGTCAGCATGTCGATGCGGTTGCGGATGGGCATGGTCCAGGCGTTGGAGACTCCCGGAATTCGGAGCGCGTCGTTCATCTTTTCAACGAGCTGGTCGGTCGAGATTTGGCTGGGCCACTGGCTGCGCGGCTTGAGCACGATGATGGTTTCGAGCATGGAGAGGGGCGCCGGGTCGGTGGAGGTCTCGGCGCGGCCGGCTTTGCCGAGGACGGTCTCGACCTCGGGGAAGCGCTTGATGATGCGATCGGTCACCTGCAACAGGCGCTGGGCTTCGGTCTCGGAAATCCCCGGCAGCGTGGAAGGCATGTAGAGGAGGGACCCCTCGTCGAGCGGCGGCATGAATTCCGAGCCCAGGCGCTGGTAGACCGGCACCGTAGCCGCGACGATTCCGACGGCGGCGGCAAGCACCAGCCATTTCCAGCGCAGGCACCAGGCGCAGAGCGGCTGGTAGAGGCGGATCAGGATGCGGCTGATGGGATGGCGCTGCTCGGAGTGGATCTTGCCGATGAGCACGGCGCTGGCCGCGCGGGCCAGCCAGCGCGGACGGAACTCGAAGTTCTTCACGTGCGTGAAGAGGAGGCGCATGGCCGGATCGAGCGTGATGGCGAGCACGGCGGCCACGATCATGGCCAGGTTCTTGGTGTAGGCCAGCGGCTTGAACAGCCGCCCTTCCTGGGCTTCCAGCGTGAGGACGGGCAGGAAGGAGACGGCGATCACCAGCAGGGCGAAGAAGCTCGGCCCGCCGACCTCCTTGATGGCGTCGATCACCACGCGGTGGTAATCCGCTTTCCGCCCCGTGCGGTCCCATTCCTCGAGCTTCTTGTGGGTCTGCTCGACCACCACAATGGCCGCGTCCACCATGGCGCCGATGGCGATGGCGATGCCACCCAGCGACATGATGTTCGAGGTCAGCCCCATCTGCTTCATGGGGATGAAGGAAATCAGGATGGCGATCGGGATGGTCATGATCGGGATGGCGGCGCTGGGGAAGTGCCAGAGGAAGATGAGGATCACCAGGGCGACGATGGCCAGCTCTTCGATCAGGGTGCGCTTGAGGTTGTCGATCGAGCGTAGGATGAGGTCGGAGCGGTCGTAGGCGGTGGCGATCTTGACGCCCTGCGGCAGGCCGGGTTCGATCTCCTTCAGCTTCGCCTTCACGCGCTGGATCACCTGGAGCGCGTTCTCGCCCTGGCGCATGACGACGATGCCCGACACGGTGTCGCCCTGGCCGTTCCAGTCCGCCAGGCCGCGGCGGAGATCCGGGCCCAACACCACGTCGCCAATGTCCCGGACGCGCACGGGGACGCCATTCTGGCTGGCGGTGAGCACGATGTTGCCGAGGTCGGCCTCCGATTTGGCGTAGCCGTGGCCGCGCACCATGTACTCGGCTCCGGTGAACTCGATCAGCCGGCCGCCCACGTCGGTGTTGCCCTGCCGCACCGCCTCGACCACCTTCGAGATCGGGATGTTGTAGGCCTGGAGCCGGTTGGGGTCGATGTTCACCTGGTATTGGCGGACGAACCCGCCGAGCGGGGCCACTTCGGCCACTCCGGGAACGGACTTGAGGTGGTAGCGCAGGTACCAGTCCTGGAGGGAGCGCAACTCGGCGAGGTCGCGCCGGCCAGTGGTATCCACCAGCGCGTACTGAAAGACCCAGCCGACGCCGGTGGCATCCGGGCCGATCTCCGTATTGACGCCCTGGGGCAGGCGCGGGAGAACGCTGGAGAGGTACTCGAGCGTGCGCGAGCGCGCCCAGTAGAGATCCGTGCCGTCCTCGAAAATGACGTAGACGAAGGAGTAGCCGAAATCGGAGAAGCCGCGCACCGCTTTCACGCGCGGCGCGCCCAGCATGGCGGTGACGATGGGGTAAGTGACCTGGTCCTCGAGGATGTCCGGGCTGCGGTCCCAGCGCGAGTAGACGATCACCTGAGTGTCGCTCAGGTCCGGGAGCGCGTCCAGCGGCATGTGGTTCATGGACCACCAACCGGCCAGCGCCGCCGCGGCCACCAGGATGAAGACGGCGAAACGGTTGCGGCCCGAGAACTCGATGATGCGGTTAATCATGGCGCTGTTCCTCGGTGGCGGCCTTCAACTGGCTCTCGGAACCGATCAGGAAGTTGCCGGAGGTCACGATGCGCTCGCCGGCCTTCAGACCGCTGAGGATTTGGATGCGATCGCCGATCCTCTCCCCCGTCGCCACTTCGCGTGGCTCGAAGATGCCGTTGCCGCGGTCGACGAAGACGGTTTTCGCGAGGCCGGAATCGAGGACCGCCTCGGCGGGGACGGTGAGCCGCGCGGGCTGCGCCACGGCCAGCTCGACGTCCACGAACATGTCGGGCTTGAGCGCGAGCGCGGGGTTGTCGAGCTCGAGACGTACCGAAACGGTGCGCGTGGCCGGGTCGACCTGGGGCTGGATGTAACTGACGCGGGAGTGGTAAGTCTTGCCGCCGGAGTAGGGCAGGGAAACCGTCGCCGCCTGCCCCAGGCGCACCAGGGGCACGTCGGACTCGAAGACACTGGCGAGCACCCAGATCCGGCTCAGGTCGGCCAGCGTGTAGAGGTCGGTGTCGGGAGCGATCTTCTGGTTGGGGAAGGCGTTCCGCACAATCACGTAGCCCGCCGCCGGCGAGTACAGCGTGACGCTCGGGGCCGGTTTTCCGGTGCGCCGGATTTCTTCGATCTGGGCCTGGCTCAGCGACCACAGCTCGAGCCGCTTGCGGGCGGCGTCCACCAGGGCGTCGTTGTCCGCGGCCACGTCGCGCATAACGCTGTGGCGCAGGATGTCCCTGGCCTTGAGCGCCAGTAAGTACTCCTGCTGGGTGGCGAGTAAGTCGGGGCTATAGACCGTGAGCATCGGCTGGCCCTTCTTGACCAGGTCGCCGGTGAAGTTGACATAGACGTTCTCGATCCAGCCGTCGGTGCGGGAGTGGACGTGAGCGACCCGGGTTTCGTCCATGGCCACCTTGCCCTGGGCGCGGATCACCTGCGCAGTCGAGGTGTACTCGGCCTGGCCGTAGCGGACCCCGATGAGCTGCTGTTTCTCGGGACTGATCTGGATCATCCCCGGAGCCGCGGCGGGTGGTGCAGAGCTGTCCGCGTAGACCGGCTCGAGCTTCATTCCGCAGTCCGGGGCGATGCCCGGCTTGTCCGACTTGTAGGCCGGGTGCATGGGATCGACGTAGTAGAGGACCTTGCGGGCGCTCTTTTGAGGGGGAGGCGCGGCGGGCCTCCGGAACCAGTAGCCGGCCAGAAAGGCGGCGGCAATCAGGATTAGCGTGAGGATGGTTCGCTTCATAGCTTCACCCCGGTTAGTTCTTCGAGCCGCGCCGAGGCGAGGAAGTAACTCAACATTTCCTCGTGGTAGTTCAGCTCGTAATCCAGCATGGTTGTGAAGTTCATTAACACAGACAGGAAATCGACTGCTCCGGTCTGGTAAGAGGCGAGCGAGGACTGGAACGCCAGGCTGCTCTGCGGGATCACCGTGGTCGAATACAGGTTCATCAGGCGGTAGGAGGTTTCCGCCATCAGGTAGTCGTCTTTGACGCGGAAAGCGAGCATCTGGTTGGCCGCTTCGTAATCGTGCCGCGCCTGGCTGAGCAGGCCGGCCTGTTCGGCGACCCCGGCGCGCTGCTTGCGCCAGAAGTACGCCGGGAGCTTGAAGTCGACGCGGGCCATGTACATGGGTGGCATGCCGCCCATGTAGAAGTAGCCGCCGGAGAGCGTGTAATCGGGGTAGTATTGCTTGCGCGCGAGGTTGAGCGCCAACTCGGTGCGCTCGACCATCTTCTGCTCGCGCCGGAGCAGGGGCGCGTTCTGGCGGACCTGAGCCATGAGGTCGTCGAGCGGGACCCGGAGGGGTTGCGGCTGGTCTTCGGCCGGGCGGCCGAGAGGGGAATCAGGCGCGCGGCTGAGGAGCGAGTTGATTTCGGCGGCGCGGCTGCGCTTCTCCTGCTGCATCTTTTCGATGCGCGTTTCCAGGATGGAGAGCTGGGTTTGGGCCCGGAAGATGTCCTGCTGCGCGGCTTTGCCGACGGAGTAGCGCGCCTCGGCGACGCGGAGAATCTGGCGCATGAGGTCGCGCTGCCGTTCCATGATCTCGATCATGGAGTGGGCGTAGTCGAGGCGGTGGTAGGCCTGCTTGAGGCGGGAAAGCACGCTCAGTTGGGTGATCTGGTACTGCTCGAACTCGGCGTCCGCCTCGCGCATCGCGATGTCGCCGCGCAGCTTGCGCTTGCCCGGAAACGGGAACTCCTGGGAGATCATCAGGCCGGCGTTGGCGACCGGCTCGCGGCCGATTCCGGCGAAGGGGCGCGGGCTGCCGGAGCTGTTGTAGCCCAGGGAGAGCGTCGGATCCGGCAGGCTGCTCTCCTGGGCCGGGCGCTCGCGGGCCGCCTCGTAGCGTTTCTGCGCCGCAAGAATTTCGGGGTTCGCTCGCAGCGCGTCGCGGACGAGGTCGTCAAGTTGTAGCACGGGCTGCCGGGCGGCGGCGAACGCAATGAGAAATGGAACTTCCCACATAGAATCCTCCTTGGATGACAAGACCAAGCGCCGAGAAGAGTCTCGGCGCGGCACGCACGAGTGCGGGCGCCACAAAACCAAGGAGGGCGGATCAGATCAGGAGAGTGGAGTGGAGGAGATACAAATCGGGCGGGGAATGCGCCGGGAGGCGGTCTGGAGGAACAGGGAATCCGGGCTCGGGCGCAGAATCCGGGATGACGGCTGGGAGCGGCACCACGAACTCGGCAAGGTTGAGCGAGACCGCGTAGGTGCTTTCGGGCGCCAGCGCCAGCGACGGACAGGGCTTCTGGAGCGGTGGCTTCGAGGACGGCATGCCGCACTTGCCGGAGTGATGTTGGGTGCAGCAGGTGGGCCGCTCCCGATTCTCACACGAGGCGCATTGGCTCCAGCAGAAGGAGCTGGCCAGGAGAATGCCCAGGAATGCACTCATGCCCCGATACAACATCTACCGCGATGATAGCATAGGTGGCAATGACCGCGCGAAGGCAATGGGCGCTGCTGGCGCTGCTGGTGGTCTCGATCGGCATCAACTACATCGATCGCAGCAACCTTTCGGTGGCGGCCACGGACCTGAGCCGCGAGCTGTCGCTGGGTCCCGCCGATCTGGGCCTGCTGCTGAGCGCGTTCTTCTGGAGCTACGCGGTGTTTCTGTTGGGCGCTGCGTGGCTGGTGGGGCGGTACAACGTGTACCTGGTGTATGGCCTGGCGTTCCTGTTATGGTCAGTGGCCACGGCGCTGATGGGCTTTGCGCACAGCCTGAGCGGGCTGTTTGCGCTGCGGCTGGTGCTGGGCATGGCCGAGTCGATGGCCTATCCGGCCTATTCGAGGATGATCGCCTGCGACTTTCCCGCGCGCCACCGCGGGCTGGCCAACTCGGCGATCGATGCCGGGGCGAAGGCCGGGCCGGCGCTGGGCACGCTGGTGGGCGGACTGATCGTGGCGCGGCTGGGCTGGCGATACCTTTTCTACTTCCTGGGCTTCGGCGCCACGCTCTGGCTCGTACCCTGGTTTGCGTCGATTCCCCGCGGCCAGCGTGCCACCGAGGCGGCGACGTTACAGTCCGCCGGGCCGCCATTCTGGGAGATTGCCAAAAAGCGGGATTTCTGGGGAACCGTGGTGGCGTTGTTCTGCTTAAACTACGCCTGGTATTTCATCCTGACGTGGCTGCCTCCCTACCTGGAGACGGAGCGCCACTTCTCGAAGACGATGATGGCGATTTACGGCTCGATCCCGTACTGGGGAATCGCGATCACCTCGGTAACGAGCGGCTGGTTTTCGGACCGGCTGATCGAGCGCGGCGGCGCGGCGATGCGCGTGCGAAAGACCATCGCGGCGAGCGGCCTGCTGCTGGCCACCCTGGTGCTGCCGGCGAACCTGCTCAGGAACCAGGTGGCGGCGATGGCCCTGCTGACGGTCGGGTGCCTGGCCACCGGGCTGTTCTCGTCGAACTGCTGGGCCATCACGCAAACGCTGGCCGGCCCGGCGGCGGCCGGGAAATGGACCGGGATGCAGAACTGCCTGGGCAACCTGGCGGGCATCGCAGCGCCGTGGCTGACCGGACTCATTGTGCAGCGGACGGGTGAGTTCTTCCTGGCGTTCGTGGCGGTGTGCGTGTGCCTGGTGATCGGCGCCTGCTCGTACCTGTTCGTGGTGGGCACGGCGGCGCCCATCGCGTGGGAATCCAGCCCGCCCTCGCGGCGGTGATTCGGCGCGGGGGGGCATGCGTACCAGTACGTCGCGCACCCTGAGAAATGCGCCAATCGTTTCGGGCTGTGGTTTTCTGTGACGTTCTGGAGGTTCGGGTCCTATTAGGAGGAAGCAATGATACGGTTCATTTTGGGCTTGTTGCTCTCGGCCAGCCTGGCACTGGCGGGGACCATCGTTTTGGGCGTACACAACGACAGCGACGGCTGTAACGGGGCCGCCTGTAGCGGATTTCCGTTCGCCGGCCTGGAGTATCAACAGGTCTACAGCGCGAGCGCCTTCCTGGCCCAGTCCGGTGGTGTTTTCCGAATCGACACGATCGGGTTGGCCGGGATTTTCCAGGACGCGTCCGTCAATCTAACGATCTCCCTGTCCACGACTGCCGCCGCAGTGGGCGCCCTGGACTCCTCGGATCTTGCCAGCAACCTGGGTCCGGACAACACCGTGTTCCTCAACTACAGCGGCGCTGTAGGGCCGGTGTTCACCGGGACGCCTTTCTATTACAATCCGGCCACGGGCAACCTGCTGATCGACATCGTGGTCAACTCGTTCGGCGTGGGCACGAGCCCGTCGGTCCACGTCTGGGAGGACATGGACTCGGGAGTCATGAGCCGCGCCGCCAACATGGGTGGTTCCGGTTTCAGCGATCTCGAGGGCATGGTAACCACCTTTGAGGGAGAGACGGTTCCTGAGCCGTCTTCCATTCTTCTAGTGACCGGAGCCCTCCTGGCAGCGCTGGCACTGCGGAGAAGGCAACCGGTCTAGGGCGTCTGCCCGGCAGCTCCGGCCAGGTGGGCCTGGCGGCGTTCAATCCCGGCTTGCCCATCCCGAGAACCTCTGGAACAGACCGTACTGGCACATCGGCTACCTGCGGCCTCACGCACAACGCGTGAGGATCTGGTGCGGCTACGGATTGCTCCGCGGCGAGCGGCCTCCTGCCGGCGAACCTGCTCAGGAACCAGGTGGCGGCGATGACGGCCGGATGCCTGGCCTACGGGCTGTTCTCGTCGAACTGCTGGGCCATCACGCAAACGTTGGCCGGCCCGACCGCGGCGGGGAAATGGACCGGGATGCAGAACTGCCTGGGCAACCCGGCAGGCATCGCGGCGCCGATCGCGTGGGGGCGCGGAAGCCAGACGAAATAGAGGTCTGCTATACTCGGTAGGCAATCACTGAAGTTCGAAGAACCGGCGCGCAGTGGCGCGCTATCCCCTTTGGAGCAACTATGGCAGGACGCGGAAGGGCGAGTTTCCAGAAGAGACAGAAAGAACAGCTCCGGCGGGAGCGGCGGGAGCTGAAGGCCGTGCGGAAGCAGGAGCGCAAGGCGACTAAGGGAACGGAGCCGGAGATCGCGGAGCCAGAGCTCGTGGAGCCGTTCCCGGAACCGGAACCGGAGCCCGGCACGGATTGAAGACCTGTAGCGCCGGCTGCAAGAAGACCCCATGTTGAGCGAGAAGTTGAGGGAGTTGGGCGTGGTCGGGGCGGGGGGCGCGGGGTTCCCGACGTACGTCAAGGCGAAGTCGCGGGTGGAGTTCGTGCTGGCGAACGGGGCGGAGTGCGAGCCGCTGATCCACAAGGACGTCGAGCTGATGAAGAACTTCCCGGCGCAGGTGGTCGCGGGAATGCACCTGATGATGAAGGCGACCGGGGCGCAGAAAGGGAAGTTCGGGATCAAGGCGAAAAACGCGGCGGCGATCGAGGCGATTCAGGGGCAGGTGAAGTCGAAGCCCATCGAACTGGTGCTGCTGGGGGACTTCTACCCGTCGGGGGACGAATACGAGCTGGTGTACAGCGCGACGGGGCGGCTGATCCCGCCGGGCGGGATTCCGTTGCAAGTGGGCTCGGTCGTGAATAACGTCGAGACGCTGTACAACGTGGAGGCGGCGAGCAAGGGCCTTCCGGTGACGGAGAAATTCCTGTCGGTGGTGGGGGCGGTGCGGGAGCCGAAATCGTTGTGGGCGCCGATCGGGACCAGCTTCGGTGAATTGATCGAGGCGGCGGGCGGGGCGACAGTGGCGGAGTTCGCCGTGTTTGTCAGCGGAATCCTGATGGGGACGCTGGCGCCGGGCCTGGACGAGGTGGTGACCAAGACGACGGCGGGGCTGATCGTGCTGCCGCGCGACCACTACCTGCTAACGCGGAAGGGGCGGGCGGAGCAGGACATGAACCGGATCGGGAAATCGGCCTGCGACCAGTGCAGCTATTGCACGGAATTCTGCCCGCGGTACCTGCTGGGTTACGAGGTGATGCCGCACAAGGTGATGCGGAGCCTGGGATTCACGCTGACGGGAGCGGACAACTGGAACCAGTGGGCGCAGTTGTGCTGCTCGTGCGGGCTGTGCACCCTGTATGCGTGCCCGGAAGACCTGTTCCCGAGGGAGGTGTGCGACCAGGCGAAGGACGACCTGAGGGCGGCGGGGATCAAGTTCACGCAGAAGAAGCCGCCGGTGGTGCACCCCATGAAGGAGGCGCGCCGGGTTCCGTTGAGCATGTTGCGCAAACGGCTGAAGGTGGAGGAATACGAGGGCGAGGCGCCGTTCCGCAACGTGGCGATTGCGCCGGTGCGGGTGCGGATCAAGTTGTCGCAGCACGCGGGCCAGCCGGCGCGGCCGGTGGTGGCGCGGGGCGATAAGGTGGAGAAAGGCGCGGCCATCGGGCGGGTGGAAGCGGTGGAGTTGGGCGCGAATATCCACGCCAGCATCGCGGGGACGGTCGAGGCGGTGACCGATTCCTTCGTCGAGATTGTAAGGTAGGGATTCGTGGCCAAGAACTCGATTGGGTTGATCGAACTGGGCAGCGTGGCGGCGGGTTTCCAGGTCTGCGACGCGATGCTGAAGGCCGCCGAGGTGGAGCTGATCCTGTCGCGCTCGATCTGCTCGGGCAAGTACATGGTGATGGTGAGAGGGGACGTGGGGGCGGTGGAATCGAGCGTCGAGGTGGGAGTGCGAGCGGGCGGGTTCGGCGTGATCGACAGCTTCGTGATTCCGAACGTGCATGAATCGGTGTTCCCGGCGATGAGCGGGACCACAAAGATCGAGGCGCTGGAAGCGCTGGGGGTGATCGAATCGTTTTCGGTGGCCTCGCTGATCGAGGGGGCGGACGCGGCGGTGAAGGCGGCCAACGTGCGGCTGATCGAGATACGGCTGGCCATGGCGCTGGGGGGCAAGGCCTTCGTGACGCTGACGGGGAAGGTGGCGGCGGTGGAGGCGGCGGTGGCGGCGGGGGCCGCGGTGGTGGCCGAGAAGGGGCTGCTGGTCAATAAGGTAGTGATTGCGTCGCCGAGGCCGGAATTGCTCAACGAGATGATTTAAGACGCAGGCGAAACCACCTGCGCGACGGGATTGCGGTATTATCGGTTCGAAATGATGCTGCTTACCGTCGCAGTTGTCCTGCTTTTCTCCCAGCAAACAGAACAATTCAGCGTTGTCGAGGGAAAGTCCTGGATGGCGCAACGAACCAGCCTGTCAGTGGCGCCCGGGTGATTCTGGCGCGCTTCGATCGGCCGGGGTTGGGTGTTGGTGGGAATCTTCTTGACACCCAGCCGGCACCCGGCGAGCAGGATCCGCAGGCGAATCGGCTCGCCGTTCTTACCGGCGACGACGGAGGATTCCGCTTCCGCATCGAGGGTCCGGCGCAGTCTGTCCTGTTCGCGAACGCCGCGGGCTACGTGAAACCGGTGCTGCATATCGGGCTGGACAACATGTATGAGGTGGCCGCGGGGGCGTCTGCGCGCAAACTGCCTCACGGAAGACGCCCCGGTCCTGGCCTGTGCTTCGGGAACCGCGGCCTTGCTATCGCGTGTTGCGGTTGGCCGCTTCGGCGGCGAGCTTCAGTTCTCGGTTGACTTGATCCAGCAGATCCTTGGCCTTCTGAGCGTGGCCCTGCATGTCCCACTCGTTAGCCCTCTGCGCCTCAAGAATTTTCTCCCAGGCTTGCTGGCACAAGCGCTGTGCGGCCGCGAGATTCGGATGGTGGGCAGGAGAGACGTTCCGGACGGGACGTTGAGCCGTGGCAACCGCTCCGATGAGGAGCAAGGCTCCAAAAACAGCAGCGCGAATTCGGGTTCTCATCATGGCGAGTATTCTACAATCCGGCCCGAGGTTAACGCAACCCGACGGCCGCGGGGCCCGGAACGGAGTGGCGGAAGTGTGGTTAAATGGGCGTGTTGGAGGTTTTGCATGAAGACTCGGAACAAGCGGGTGCGGTTGCTGGCGTTGGCAATACTGCTGGCTGCCGGGGCGGCGCTGGCGGCAGACGATTTCAAGGACATCGAAGGGCGGGTGTCGGAGTTCACGCTGAAGAACGGCATGAAGTTCCTGGTGCTGGAACGGCACACGGCACCGGTGGCGTCGTTCTTCACGTACGCGGACGTGGGGTCGGTGCAGGAGGTCAAGGGCATAACGGGCCTGGCGCACATCTTCGAGCACATGGCGTTCAAGGGGACGCGGACCATCGGGACGAAGGACTACGCCAAGGAGCGGCCGGCGCTGGAGCAGGTGGACAAGGCCTTTGCGGCACTGCAAATGGAGCGGCAGAAGGACGGGAAAGCGGACCCGCAAAAGGTGAAGGAACTCGAGGCGGCCTTCAAGAACGCGCAGGAGGCGGCCGGGAAGTTCGTCGAGAAGAACGAGTTCGGGGAAGCGATCGAGCGGGCGGGCGGCCGCGGGCTGAACGCGACGACGGCGTGGGACGCGACGCGGTACTTCTTCAGCCTGCCGTCGAACGAGATGGAGCTGTGGTTCTACCTGGAGTCGGAGCGGTTCCGGGACCCGGTGCTGCGCGAGTTCTTCAAAGAGAAGGACGTGGTGATGGAAGAGCGGCGAATGCGGACCGACAACCAGCCCATCGGCAAGCTGCTGGAAGAGTTCCTGCACGCGGCCTACCTCGCGCACCAGTACGGCGTGCCGGTGGTGGGCTACATGAGCGACCTCCAGAACATCACGCGGCCGGATGCCGAGGCGTTCTTCAAGAAGTACTACGGGCCGAACGACCTGACCTGCGTGGTGGTGGGGGACGTGATTCCCAAACCGGTGCAAGAGATGGCGGAGAGGTACTTCGGGCGAATTTCGGGCGGGCCCAAGCCGCCGCCGCTGCGCACGGTGGAGCCGCCGCAGAACGCGGAGCGGCGGGTGACGCTGGAACTGCAATCGCAGCGGATCCTGCTGACCGGCTATCACAAGCCGGACATCAACAGTCCGGACAACGCGGTGTACGACGCGATCAGCAGCCTGATGAGCCAGGGGCGGTCGTCGCGGCTGCATCGGTCGCTGGTGCGGGACAAGAAGATCGCGGTGGCGGCGGCGGGGATTCCAGGGCTGCCGGGACTGAAATATCCAGGGCTGTTCATCTTCCTCGCGGTGCCGGCGCAGGGGCACACCAACGCCGAGTCGGAGAAGGCGATCGAGGAAGAGATCGAGCGGCTGAAGAAGGAGCCGGTGACCAAAGAGGAGTTGGACGGCGTGAAGCGGCGGGCGCGTGCGGGCCTGATCCGCGGGCTGGGTGATAACTCGAGCCTGGCCATGCAACTGGCAAACTGGCAGGTGCTGACGGGGGACTGGCGGAACCTGTTCCGTCAGCTCGACAAGATCAATGCGGTGACGCCGGAAGACATCATGCGGGTATCGAAAGCGGTGTTCATCAAGAGCAACCGGACGGTGGGAACCATCGAGCCGCTGGAGACGGCGAAGGCCCAGTAGGGGCGGAGGTGACTTATGAGACAGCGACTAAGCGTGATGGCGGTGGTGGTGGCGCTGGCGGCGTTGGCCCAGGAGGCGCCCAAGCCACCGGCGGCGAAACCGGCGGCGGTGAAGCCCGGGGTGGCGACGAGTTATAAGGCGCTGAAGTATCCTGCGTTGAACCAGATCAAAGTGCCGGAGCCGACTCGGTTCGAGCTAGCCAATGGGATGGTGGTGTACCTGGTGGAGGACCACGAGCTGCCGACGATCAGCGTGTCCGCAATGGTGCGGACGGGCGACCGTTGGGAGCCGGTGGGGAAGGCCGGATTGGCGTCGATTACGGGGGCGGTGATGCGCACAGGCGGCACGGCGACTCGGAAAGGCGACCAACTGGACGAGGAACTGGACCGGCTGGGCGCCTCGGTGGAGACGGGGATTGGCGAGGATTCGGGGAACGCGACGGTGTCCGTGCTGAAGGAAGATATCGACACCGGGCTGAGCATCCTGGCCGACGTTCTCCAGCACCCGGCGTTTCCGCCAGAAAAGATCGACCTGGCGAAGATCCAGGTGCGGGAGGGAATCGCGCGGCGGAACGACGATCCGGGCTCGATTGCGTCGCGGGAGTTCGAGCGGGTGCTGTACGGGAAGAACAGCGCGTACGGGCACATCCCGGAGTACGCCACGATCGACTCGATCACGCAGGCGGACCTGATCGTGTTCCACAAGAAGTTCTTCCAGCCGGAGAACATCATCCTGGGGGCGTGGGGGGATTTCAAGGCGGAGGAGATGCGGGCGAAGATCGAGAAGGCGCTGGGCGGGTGGGCGCGGGGCGGGCAGGCGAAACCGCCGGTTCCCGAGCTGGAGCCCGGAGCGCGGAAACGGGCGGGGGTTTACGCGATCAACAAGGACGACGTGAACCAGTCGACGGTGTACATGGGGTTCATCGGGGGCAGGCGGAACGACCCGGATTACTACGCGCTGAGCGTGGCCAACGTGGTTCTGGGGGGCGGTTTCTCTTCGCGGCTGGTGAACCACGTGCGGAGCGATCAGGGTCTGGCGTACGCGGTGGGGTCGAGCTGGAACGCCGGGTGGGACCGGCCGGGGATCTTCATGGCGGAGGGCGGGACGAAGTCGGAGACGACGGTGAAGATCGTCCACTCGATCCGGAACGAAATCCAGAAGATGTCGGAGGCCGTGAGCGACGACGAGCTGGCGAAAGCGAAGGACCAGATCCTGAAGGGGTTTGCGTTCGATTTCGACTCGACCGGGAAGATCGTGCGGCGGCTGATGACCTACGACTACTTCGGATATCCGCGCGACTACCTGCAACAGTACCAGGCCAACATCCAGAAGGTGACCCAGGCGGACGTACTGCGGGTGGCCAAGCAGTACCTGAAGACCGACGAGCTGGCGATCCTGGTGCTGGGCAAGGAGAAGGATTTCGACCAGCCGCTGGCGACGCTGGGCCAGGTGACGCCGATCGACATCACGATCCCCAAGCCGAAGCAGGAAGCGCTGCCGGGGGCGACGCCGGAGTCGATCGCGAAAGGCAAGGCGCTGCTGGCGGCGACGCGGGAGGCGACGGGCGGCGCGGCGGTTCTGAAGGTGAAAGACTACACGGTGGTGGGCAGCTTTGTTTTGTCGATGCCGCAGGGCGAGATCTCGTTGAAGATGGAGGACACGCAGAACCTGAGTGGGAAGATGCTGAACAAGCTGGTGACGCCGATGGGGGAGATCGTGCAGGGATACGACGGCAAGGTGTTCTGGGCGAAGACGCCGCAAGGCGTGCGGGAGATGCCGGCCTCGCAAAAAGGCGAGGTGGACGGTTCGCTTTTCCGTGACACGTTCTCACTGTTGCAGAACTTCGAGAACAGCGCGCTGACGGTGCAGGCGCTTGAGGCGGCCGAGGTGGATGGCAAGGCCGTGGAAGGGATTGCGGTGAGCGACCCGGCGCGAAAGCTGGTGGTAAAGCTCTACGTGGATGCGAAAACGAAGCTGCTGGTGAAGAAGGTGTACACGGGGGTGCTGATGGGGCCACCGGCCGAGACCGAGGAGATCTACTCGGACTACCGCGAGGTGGAGGGAATGAAGGTGCCGTTCAAGGTGGTATTCAACCAGGGCGGCAAGAAGCGGGCCGAGCAGACGACGACGGAGATGAAGATCAACCCGGGCGTGGCGGAGGAGGCGTACAAGAAGCCATAGGGAGAGGGTGACGGCTGACCGTTGGCAAGCTGAAGCAGGTCCTACGTGCGGCTGCATGCAGCCGATTGTGGTGGGGGACATGCTTGTGTTCCGACACCTACTGAGGGTCGCGTAATTGAGTGACGCAATGCTCACGACGTGGCGCGGGCTTCAGCCTGCCGAGTCGGCACCCGCACCGACTCATGAGGTGCGCAGCAAGGCCGGCACAAGCGCCAAGATGAGTCTCGGCGCGGCAGGCAGGAGTGCCCACGCCACGTCGGAACTTGTCACTATATTCTGCGAGCCTCAGTAGAACGCCCGGTCAACCTGCGAGACCGCCACTGTGACTCCTGGGACCGGTTCAGTGTCTACCTCACAGGTTGACGGTGTCCGACCAGCGGAGCAGAAAGCCGCGTGGCCTCCCCCCCCGCGCCCCACATGCTATAACAAGTCTTCCCCCATGCCCCTTCTCCGCCGGTGCGAATGGCCCCTCATCGTCTACTTCCTCTACACCGCCGCGCTCTCGCTCGTTCTGCACCTCCGCCCGCCCATTCCGGCCATCACCATCGGCCTCAACCTCGTCGTCATCGCCGGGTTCTTGCTGCTGGCCCGCGCGCACTCCCTCCGCGACCGCCACTTCCTCGGCGTCTTCCGCGACTGGTATCCCGTTCCCCTCATGCTCCTCGCCTATCGCGAAATGGGCTGGTTCGCCGACCCTCGCCACACCGTCTGGCTCGAGCGCTCCTGGGAAGCCTGGGACAAGGTCCTCCTCAACCACTGGGGACTCCGCGCCGCCATCGAGTTCCTCGGCCCCCTGCTCCCCTCGCTGCTCGAACTCTCCTACGCCCTGGTCTACACCATCCCCTCGTTCGCCCTCGCCATGCTCTATGTTTACCGCCGCCGCGAGCGCGTCCCCGACTTCCTCCTCCAATTCCTGCTCGGCATCCTCATCGCCTACACCCTGTTCCCCTGCTTCCCCTCGGAACCCCCGCGCACGGCTTTTCCCCTCCAGGACCTTCCCAGCTTCCTCACTCCGTTCCGCCGCCTGAATCTCTGGCTGCTCTCCGGCTACGGCATCCACACCAGCGTCTTTCCGAGCGCACACGTCTCGGGCGCGTTCTCGGGCGCCTTCGCCATGCTCCGGCTGATGCGCGAGCACCGCTGGGTGGGTTGGTTCTTGTTGGGACTCGCCGCCTCGATCGCCTTGGCCACCGTCTACGGCCGCTATCATTACGCGGCGGACGCCGTGGCGGGATTCGCCGTGAGCCTTCTGGCGTCAGCTCTTAGCCGGCGGATCCGAGGCGGTCCTGCTTCTCGTTCACCTGTAGCGGCGGCGTCAGGTTAGCGCTGACGGAGGGGGAGGCGGATGAGGAGCCAGGCGAGGCTGGCGAAGCCGAGAAGGGAGAGCCAGCCGCCCCAGGCGGGGAAGAAGCGGAACTGATCCGCGCCGGTGAGGAAGCGGGCCAGCGGGGGGACGTCGCGGACGGCGAGGACGGCGAGCAGGATGCCGATGAGGGCTTCGCCGGCGATGAGTCCGGCGGCGAGCAGCGTACCTTTTTCCTCGGCGGCGGGGCGATCCTTGGCGAGCGAGTCGGTGACCCAGCGCATGAGACCGCCGACAAAGATGGCGGTGTCGGTCCTGAAGGGGAGGTAGAGGCCGACGGCGATCAGCATGAGCGAACGGGCGCCGCAGAGGATGAGGGCGATGCCGAAGGCGGCGCCGATGCCGATCAGCCCCCAAGCCTGCTGGCCGCCGACGATCCCGGTGGCGAGCTGAGCCATGAGACCGGCTTGCGGGGCCGGTAGGGCTGGGCTACCAATGCCGTAGGCCTTGTGGAGGACGATGATGGGCCACATGAGGAAGAAAGAGAGCAGGGTGACGGCAAGGATCTCGACCACCTGCATCTTCCAGGGAGTTCCGCCGAGGAGGTGGCCGGCCTTGAGGTCCTGAATCAGGGAGCCCGAGACGCAACAGGCGCAGCAAACCACAGCCGCGACACCGAGGACCGCGGCAACGCCGGCGGGGCCTTTGACGCCAATGGCCAGCATGACCAGAGCGGCGATGACCAGAGCGGCGAGCGTCAAGCCGGAGACCGGCTGATTGGAACTGCCCACCAGGCCCACCAGGTAGCCACCCACGGCGGAGAGCAGAAAGCCGGTCAGGGTCATGACCAGAGCGGCGATTATTGCGGAGCCCCAGCCGTGGGTGAAGTAGAAGTAGATGGCGGTGATGGGAACCAGCAGGGCCAGAATACCGATGAGGATCCAACGCGCGGGGATATCCCGCTCGGAGGGAGCCAGAGGAGTGCTGTCCCGGGCGGCGGCAGAGGCGGCGAAGGCGCCGCGGAACGAGCGGAGGATGGAGTCGCGCATGGAGAACAGCGTGTAGCAGGCTCCGACCAGCATCATGCCGACAGCGACGGGGCGGACGATGGTCAACCAGACCGAGTTGGAGATGACGTCCCAGGGGGCGTCGGCGGCGAAGTGGAGGCGGCCGGGCAGGTCGGGATCGAAGAAGAGCAGGAGGGGAACCAGGAGCCACCAGGCCATCAGGCCGCCGGCGGCGGTGATGGCAGAGAGGCGGGGACCGATGATGTAGCCGATGCCGACCAGGGCGGGGGAGAGGGCGGGCGTGGCCCAGGGGACGCCACCGCCGTAGGTGACGTCGGCGAGGGGCTTGCTGTCGAGATCGACATGGTGCACCACGGCGCGCGAGAAGCGGAGGAAGCCGCTGGAGGAATCGCGGAAGACTTGCAGGCCGCTCCTGTCGGTGAGGAATTGGAGGAGGCCGCCAAAGCCCATGGCGCCGAACAGGTAGCGCGGAGCGTCGCTGGCGCGGTCGCCGGCCTTGACGATCTCGGCGCTGGCGACGCTTTCGGGCCAAGGGAGATCGGATTCGACGCACAGGGGACGGCGGAGCAGGATGATGAAGAACACGCCGATGAGCCCGCCGGCCAGGAGGATGAAGGCGGCCTGCCAATAGTGGCTGGCGAGGTCGGTCCAAAGGCGCTTGCCGCCGATGTCGACGAGGATGAAGGCGGGGATGGTGAAGACGGCACCGGCAACCAGGGCTTCTCCGACCGAGGCGGCGGTGCGGGTGATGTTCTGTTCGAGAACGCCGCCACGGAAGCGGGGGATGCGGAAGACCGCGACGGCGATGACGGCGGCCGGGATGGTTGCGGCCACGGTCTGGCCAGCCTTCATCCCGATGTAGGCGTTGGCGGCGCCGAAGACGAAGGCCAGGAAGAGGCCGAGAGCGACGGCCTTGAGGGTCATCTCGGGTTGCGATGGGACGGGCGCGGACATCAACATCGACTGTAGCAGAGGGGGCGGAGGGCGGGCGAGTGCGCTGCCGAAGATTGGGTGGGCGTGTTAGACTTCGGTTTCACGCATGATTCGACTGTTCCGAGTGCCGGCTCCGGCCAGCACGCTCGTACTGCTGCTGTCGGAAGGCGTGCTGCTGACGTTCTGCTACGCTCTGGCGGGATACCTGATCCTGGAGGTGGATCCGTCGACGTACCTGCTGTACGACGGCGGGCTGGCGCGCATCCTGGTGGTGGTGGTGGCCATCCTGCTTGGGCTTCACCTGCTGGATCTATACTCCGAGATCCGAACGCTCTCCCGCGTGGGGCTGGTGCTGGAGATCATGCAGGCGATCGGTTTCGCTTGCATTGTAGAGGCGCTGCTGGCCTACGTGAACCCGAACTGGCGCCTGCCGGCGCACATCACGGTGTGGGGCAGCGCACTGGCGCTGGTCACGCTGTCGGCCTGGCGCATCATCTACGGGCAGGTGTTTCTGCAAGCGTTCGCCGAGGAGCGAATCCTGTTCCTGGGGATCAACCCGGTGGTAGAGGCGGTCTCCGAGCACATCGCCAAGCACCCGGAATTGGGTTACAGGAACCTGGGGTACGTGGATGACGACAGCGAGCCGGGCAGTATGTTCCATGGCGCGGAAGTGCTAGGGCCGCTGAAGAGCTTCCGCGAAATCGTGGCGGAGGCCAAGCCGGACCGCATCGTGGTGGGCATGACCGAGCGCCGGGCCCGCATGCCGGTGCAAGAGCTGCTGGACCTGCGGTTCGCGGGCACCCCGATTGAAGACGCGGGGACGGTTTATGAGGAGGCCTGCGGGCGGATATGCACCAAGGAACTGCGGCCGGCGCAGCTCATCTTCTCGGGAGAGATGGGGCCGAGGCGGGGCTGGGTAGCGCTGCAATGGTTCTATTCGGCCGCGCTGGCCTTTGTGAGCGCTGTGTTGATGCTGCCGGTGATGGGGCTGGCCGTCCTGGCGGTGAAGCTGTCCTCGCGGGGCCCGGTGCTGTTTCGGCAGGCCCGCGTGGGGCGGAATGGCAGGGTGTTCACGTTGTATAAGTTCCGTTCCATGTACACCAATGCGGAGGCCGAGACGGGCGCCGTGTGGGCCAGCAAGGACGACCCGCGGGTGACCCCGGTGGGCCGCTGGCTGCGCCTGCTGCGGATCGATGAGATGCCCCAACTGTGGAACGTGCTGCGCGGGGAAATGTCGATCGTGGGGCCGCGGCCGGAACGGCCGGAGTTCGTCAAGGTGCTGGCGGAGAAGATTCCGTACTACCGCCAGCGGCACTGCGTCAAGCCGGGCATCACCGGGTGGGCACAAGTCAGCCACAAGTACGGCGATTCGGTCGAGGATACGATCGCCAAGCTGGAGTACGACCTGTACTACATCAAGCACATCTCGCCGACGCTGGACGCTTACATTCTGTTCCAGACCTTGAAAACGGTGCTGACGTCTCGCGGGGCACAGTAGCACTCCTCGCGCGCGATGCCCCGTTTGCGGGGACAGGCGCGCCCTTCACGCCATCGGGCAGAGTGTCAGCCGGATGGCGTCGTGGTTCTGTCGAGCTCGCGCATCAGCCAGGCGCGGGCCAGTCTCCAATCCCGCATCACGCTCTGCGGCGAGATTTTGAGAACTTCGGCGGTCTCCTCCACGCTCAGCCCGCCGAAGAAACGCAACTCGACGACGCGGCCTTTGCGCGGGTCCAGGTGGGACAAGGCGGTGAGGGCGTCGTCCAGAGCCAATAGCTCGGCGTCGCGTGCGGGAGCGATGACAGCGGCTTCGTGCAGGGAAACCTTGGCGCCGCCCGCTCCCCGCTTGGCTGCGCCGCGCGCACGGGCGGCATCCACCAGAATCCGCCGCATCATCTGCGCCGAGACGGCGAAGAAGTGGGCCCGGTCCTGCCAGCGCACGCCGCCCACATCCACCAGGCGCAGAAAGGCCTCGTTCACCAGCGCGGTGGTCTGAAGCGTGTGGCCGGGGCGCTCCCCCCGCATGTAGTGCCGCGCCAGGCGGTGTAGCTCCTGGTAGACCAGTGGGGCCAGCCGGTCGAACGCTTCCCGGTCCCCGCCCGCCCAGGCCCGCAGCAGGCGCGTGATTTCGCTGGTTGCCTCTTCTGGCATCCGGTCTCCCCGACAGGCGCGATTATACCCCAGCCGCGAAAACTTTGATCTCCCTTCGAATTGGGTCGCTTAAAATGTCACCAGGACTCGAGCCGTTGGGTCACGAAGAAATGTAACCCAAGTGGGCGCGGGGCATGACACCTTCGAGGAGTGGACATGCACGCGCAGAAGCAGTAC
>JBEKWU010000042.1:0-57908 GCA_049512775.1 Bryobacteraceae bacterium | reverse complement strand
GCATCTGTCCGGGGTCTTTCGCGCCTCCCATCATGGTCTGCTGCGGCAGCGGATTGAGGGCGGAGGGCTCGCCGCTCATGTTCTGCAGGTTTCTCAGACCGTAAAGGGCCAGTTCGAAGCGATCCTTCACGCCCACCTTTTGGAAGAGACGGGAAAAATAGACCTTCACGGTGCCTTCGGAAATCGACAGCGTGCCGGCGATCTCCTTGTTCTTCAGGCCCTGGGAGAGCAGGCTCACCAACTGGCTCTCGCGCTTGGTGAGGGCGATCATCTTGGCCGACAAGAAGCTGGCGGTCAAGGTCTTGTCAAACCACAATTCGCCTTCGGAGACCTTGCCAAGGCACTTGACGAGCAGCTCGGGAGGCAGCGTCTTTCGCAACACGCCGCGCACGCCGAGCTCCATGGCCTGATAGGCCAGCTCGGTGGAGATTGCCCGGACCCAAAGCACGATGCGGCAGTTGGGCAGATCTCCTTGCAGTTGTGTGAGGATGCCAAATGTGACCTCGGGGGTCAGATCGATCAGCAGGACGTCTGGCTTGTAAGTCTGGACTGCTACTGCGAGTTCCGCAGTACTGTGACACACGGATACGGATTCGAATCCGGGCACTGACGAAAGGACAGAGGTGAATCCTCTCGCGAGCACAGGCTCATCGGTGAAAAGCAGAACGCGGGCCATATTCAATCACCATGCGCCGGAAAATTGATCATGCAACAACAACACCTCAAAGTTCACAACAACGCACTCAACATCACTTAACGTCGCCCCAGCGGACCGAATCGACGTGGTCCGCGTCCTCTCGAAGCCGGGCTGGCAACCCCCGACTTGGGCGCCATGGTTCCAGTACTCTCAAACTGCCAAACCACAGCCGAGTACTGGATCTCTCAAGGTACCCATCCGGGGGGATCAGAACCCCGCCCTGGCGTGCGACCGTCCCCCTTTGTTCCAGGCGGGGGATCGGAGTACTCTCCTTGATTAGTCACCCTCCTCGCAAAACACCCCCTTGCCCGCCCAGGTTACGGCGGACAAGGCCAATTTTTTTGAGCAACTTCGATCTTAAACTGTTGGTTAACCTCAGTCAACAGAAATATATCATCCATTTTCGGTCTTGATCCCGGGGGCGAACGGGTGTATCCCTAGCAACAGGCCAAATGGACAGGCGCGCCGATCCACGGGTAGAGGTGAAGCTCCCGTGTCACGTGGCGTTTCCGAGGAGCAAGTCACGGCTGTTTGTCGGGGTGACCGAGAACATGAGCCGCGGGGGGATCTTGGTGTTCTGGAGCGCAGACCGGATGATGACCCAGTTGCCGAAACCCGGAGACCTGCTGACCGTGGACATCGAGTTGCCCGCCAACCACTCGTTCGGCCGGCGGTGTATGCACTGCCAGGCGGTGGTGGCCAGGGTGTCGGCCAGCGAGACCGGCTGCGCCCGAGTCGCGTTCCAGGTGAACCAGATGCAGTTTCGGAGCTACTCCAACGGGAAGTACGCCACCGCGGCCAATCACGAACTCGGCTGTTCGCTGATGTGAGAAAGGGTACCCGCGGATGATGGGCGGCGGACAGCAGCGGCGTGAGCGAGGCGGATCGGCGGGGAAGGCGCGCGCCAGGCGGCGCCGGGCGCCCCAGTTGAGGGTGTGTTCGGACAGGACATGAGCAAGCAGACGACCAGCCCGGTTCTCGGGTGCCTTCCGTCGCTGACGGACGTCGCCTTTATCGTGCCGATCCTGCTGGTGTTCTTACGACTGGGGGGCACCAAGCATCTGCTGCTGGACGCCGACACCGGCTGGCACCTCATTACGGGCCAATGGATCCTCGCAAACGGCCGCGTACCGCACCAGGACATATTCTCCTTCACCAAAGCCGGCGAGCCGTGGTTTGCCTGGGAATGGCTGTGGGACGTGATCTTCGGCTGGTTGCACCAGCACCTGGGCATGGTGGCGGTGGTGATGGCCAGCATGATGGTGATCTCGCTCACCTTCGCGCTGCTCTACCGGCTGGCGCGACGGAAGTGCCCGAACGTCCTGATCGCCTTCGGCGTTACCTTCCTGGCCATGGCGGCATCCAGCATCCACTGGCTGGCGCGCCCGCACCTGTTCACGGTTCTGTTCGTGGTGGTCTTCTACGGGCTGCTGGAGCGGGCGCTGGAAGGCAACCGGCGTGTGCTGTGGCTGCTGCCTGGGCTGACGCTGGTGTGGACCAACCTCCACGGCGGGTTCTTTGTGGGGATCGCGCTGATCCTGGCGTATGCGGCCGGGGAGCTGGCAGGCTGGGTGCTGGAGCCCCAGCCGGAAGCCCGCCGGGCCGCGCTGGCACGCAGCCGGCCCTTCCTGCTGAGCGCGGCTGGGTGTTTTCTGGCCAGCTTCATCAACCCCTACTTCTACCATCTGCACGTTCATATCTTCCGGTACCTGACCGAGCCGTACCATTTTCAGCGCATCCAGGAGTTTCAGTCGCTCAGCTTCCAGCACCCCTCGGCGCGCTATCTGGAGGCCATGCTGCTGCTGGGGGTGCTGGCAGTGGCCTGGAACCTGTACCGGAGGCGGTTCGCCTACGTCATTATCCTGGTGGGAGCCGCTCATGTGGCCCTGACCTCGGCGCGGAACATTCCGTTGTTTGTGGTGGTGGCGGCGCCATTGGTCGCCGAAACCCTGGGCGAGGCGCTGTTGCGGATCTCCCGGTGGGAGGTGGCCGGCTGGGTGAAGCGGGCGGCCGCCAGCTTCGAGTCGTTTGGCGCGGAAGTGGCGGAGAAGGACGCCCTGGGACGCATTCCGGTTGCCAGCCTGGCCGCCGGAGTGGTTCTGGCGCTGATGTTCCATCTTCCCGGGCGGCCCCCAGCCCTGCGGGCCGAGTTCGATCCCGAGCGCTTCCCGGCCAAGGCCATCGCGGCGCTCGGCGGCGAGCAGCCGGCACGCATCTTCACGCACGATCAATGGGGCGACTACCTGATATACCGTCTTTATCCCAGGATCAAGGTTTTTGTCGACGGCAGAAGCGATTTCTACGGTCCCAAGTTCAGCGAGAAGTTCCTGAGCGTCATAGAAGGCAAGTACGACTGGAAGGAGACGCTGGGCCGCTATGGGATCGAGGCCGTTCTGCTGCCTGTCGACGCCTCTTTGGCCAGCACCCTGAAGGAATCCCGGGAATGGCGTCCGGTCTACGACGACGGGGTGGCCATCCTGTTCCGCAACAGGGATGCCCGGGCGGCGCATGCGCCCCGGCCGGAGAGTGTGCAGTCTCCCGCCGCTGCTAGCGGCGGAGTTTCGGTGATCGCGAGATCGCCAACCCTAAATAACCCTCGCGATCGAGAGGTCGCGAGGCTATGCGAGGAGAACGTACGATGACGTATTTAACCAACTTTCTGCGTGACGAACAAGGCCAGGACCTGATTGAGTATACCCTCCTGCTCGCGTTCGTCGCTCTTGCGTCCGCGGCTCTGTTCATTGGGGCGGGCGGCAAGGTCAGCACCATTTGGACGGCCGCCAACAACCAGCTCAGCAACGCGGCCGCGTGTGCCACCACATAAGCAAATACCCGGGGGGCATGGACGCCATGCCCCCCAACATCGCTCCCGGATGAGGTGGAAGGACTCGAGTCCCGGGCGGCTGCGTGGAGCAGGCGCGGGGCGGTAAGGAAGGAGCATGAACAAGCGGTTTGTCTCGGTTGTGGTTTTTGCCCTGTTCGTCGCTGGTGTCTTCACCCTGCTGTTCTACAGGCTGATTGTGAGCCGGATCAATACAGCGCCCGCACCGGTTGCGACCACTCCGGTGCTGGTGGCCGCGCGCAACCTCGACGAAGGCACACTGGTGCGGGAAGGGGACGTGGACACGACTGCCTGGGTGGGGGCCGTCCCACAGCAGGCGATTATGAAGAAGGAAGATGCCGTCGGGCGGGGTGTGATCTCGAAGGTGTTCCAGGGTGAGCCGCTGTTGGAGTCGCGCCTGGCCGCCAAAGGCGCAGGCGCCGGACTGGCGGCCAAGATTCCCAAGGGCTGGCGCGCCGTGGCCCTGCGGGTGAACGACATCATCGGAGTGGCGGGTTTTGTGGTGCCGGGGATGCGGGTGGACATCATCATCCTCGGGGCGCCGCCCGGAACGCCCGCGACCTTGGGCACGCTCTCCAAGACGTTGCTCCAGAGCGTCGAAGTCCTTTCCGCCGGACAGGACATCCGGAAAGACCCCGAAGGCAAGCCAATTTCGGTCCCGGTGATCACCGTGCTGGTGAAGCCGGAGGACGCGGAGAAACTGAGCCTGGCGAACAACGAAACCAGGATCCAATTGGTGTTGCGCAATCCGCTGGACGAAGTGGAAACGAAGACGCCCGGCACCGCCATGGGACTGCTGTTCTCGGGGCAGAAACTCCTGCTGCCGGGCGCGCAGGCGCAGGCAAGAACCCGGGAGGCGCCCAGAGTCCAAGCCGCGCCCCCGGCGCCCAAGCCCAAGCCCCCCGTGGTGGTGGAGGTGATTCAAGGCGGCGAGCGGAAGCAAACCAAATTCCAGGAAGAGCCGGAGGACTAATTTGTGAGCCACACCAGATTGCTGAGCGGCGCACTTCTTGTGATCGGCGGGGCGTTACCCCTCGCCGGCCAACCAGCCCGGGGACAGTCGCCGGTTCCGGCTCCAGCCCCCGCGCGACAGGCAGCCGGGTCCGGGGTGCGCGACTTGTTCCTGACCGTGGGAAAGTCGCTGGTTGTGGAAAGCTCGGCCACCATCCAGCGCATCTCGGTGGGGGACGTGGCCAAGGCGGAAGCCATCGCGGTCAGTCCGCACGAAGTGCTGGTGAACGGAAAAGCGGTTGGGGATACCAGCCTGATCATCTGGCAACAGGGAGGGAACCGGCTGCTGTTCGATTTGCGGGTGCGGCCGAGCACCGCCAAGCTGGACGCAGTGCGGCAGGAACTCCAGAAGGAGCTTCCCGGCCAAGACGTCACGCTCACCCTGGAGGACACCAACGTGTTTGTCCGCGGGACGGTGAAGGACATGGTCAGCGCCGAGCGGGCGGTGGCCATCGCGGCCACGCTGGGCAAGCCGGTCAACTTGCTGCGGGTCAACGTGCCCCCGGCCGAGCAGCAGATCCTGCTTCGAGTGCGATTCGCCAACGTGGATCGCAGCGCCTCGCAGGATCTGGGTCTGAACCTGTTCCGTACCGGGACCGGGAGCACCGGCGGCTCGGTGACCACGGGCCAGTACACCACCCCGACCATGAACCTTAGCGGGAACGGGGTGTCGGCGACTTTGTCCGACGCCCTCAACCTGTTCCTGTTCCGGCCGGACCTGAACTTGGGCGCCACCCTCCGCGCGCTGCAAGCCAAGAACCTGCTCCAGATGCTGGCCGAGCCTAACCTGCTGGCGATCAATGGGAAGGAAGCCAGCTTCCTGGCTGGGGGCGAGTTTCCCTTTCCGGTGGTGCAGGCGGGAGCCGGCGGCACGGGCGTGGTCACGATTCAATGGCGGGAATTTGGCGTCCGCACCACCTTCACACCCACGGTCACGCCGCGGGGCACCATCCGCCTGAAGGTGGTCCCGGAAGTCAGTTCGTTGGATGTGAGCCACGGCGTGACCATTAGCGGGTTTTCGGTGCCGGCGCTCGCCACCCGCCGCGTGCAGACGGAAATCGAACTTCAGGACGGGCAGAGCTTCGCGATTGCCGGCCTGCTGAACAACCAGGTGATCGAGTCCATGAGCAAGATTCCCGGGCTGGGCAGCCTGCCGGTGCTGGGCAAGCTGTTCCAGTCGCGGTCGGTCTCCAAGACCAGCAGCGAGCTGTTGGTGGTGGTGACGCCGGAGTTGGTACGGCCAGTCCCGGCCGGTGTCGAGTTGGCGGGTCCCCAGATGCCCAAGCCGTTCCTGAAGGGTGCGCCTGCCACCGCTCCGAGAACGCCCCCCATCAGCGTTACCGGCGAGGTTCCGGTGAAGTCGGTTCAAGATACGGTTCCGGTGGAACAATTGGAAGCGACCAAGGATCAACCTCCGGCGCCGCCGGCGATCCAGTACATCCCGGTAATAATGCCGCCAGGACAGATCCCGGCGGCCGCGCCGGCTCCGGCTCAGACGCAGAAGTGAGGGACGTGAAAAGGGCTTAATGCAACTGAAGGTTGGGCTGATCATCACGAACCACGGGTTGTGGGATGAGGTGCAGGAATGCATCCGCGACCTCCCCGTGCGTGTGCTGATGCAGCAGGCGGAGGTGGGAGATCCGGCGGCTTTTCTGGACCAACTCGAGCACCTGCGCCTGGATGTGCTGATTATCGATCTGACCCGGTTGGCCGAGCCCTTCGAGCAAGTGGTTCGCCGCACCAAGTCCGCCAGCGCCGCGCCAATGATCATCGCGCTGAACGAGACCGCGGATCCCGAGGTGATCCTGGGCGCGATCCGCGCCGGGGCCAACGAGTTCCTGTACCCGCCCCTGCAGGTGGGGTTGCGCAAAGCGCTGGAGCGGCTCTCGGGCGAGCGCGCTAGGAGCCACGCGGCGAGCCGGCAGCGAGGCAGGACGCTGGGGTTCGTCTCGGCGAAAGGGGGCTGCGGCGCCACCACCATCGCCTGCCACGTCGCGGTGGAGATCCAGCGGATGACCTCTCAGGACGTGCTGCTGGCCGACATGGACCTGGAAAGCGGGATGGTGGGGTTCGTGATGAAGGCCAAGACGCCGTACTCCATCATGGACGCGGTACGGAACGTCCAGCGGCTGGACCTGAGCTACTGGAAGGCGTTGGTCTCCAACGGCCAGGGGCATCTGGAGGTGATTCTGGCGCCGGCGGTGGCTTCGATCCAGGAAGCGCCCGATCCGGACCACTTCCGGCAGGTGCTGGGGTTCCTGCGCTCGGCCTACGACTGGATCGTGACGGATCTGGGGCGGAGCCTGAACGCGCTGTCGCTGGGAATGCTGGAGGAGATCGACGACCTGTACCTGGTGGCCACGCCGGATGTGCCCTCGCTGCACCAGTGCAAGCAGGTGGTTCAGGTGCTCCTGGACGCGGGCTACGCCCGCCAGCGCTTGCACCTGGTGATGAACCGCATGCCGAAGCGGTCGGATTTGGGGCCAGGTGAACTCCAACGGCTGTTCGGGGTGCCGGTCTACGAATCGATGCCGAACGACTACCCGGTGCTTTACGAGACTTACGCGGAGGGCAACCTTCTGCCGGCCTCGAGCGAGCTGGGCAAGTCGATGAACGCGCTGGCCAGCAAGATTACGGGCGCCGCGCCCAAGGAGAAGGCGCCCAAGTCGAGGTTGAATCTTTCGATCTTCTGAGCGGCGGACTGCCGCAGGATGCCGCCTCCGGCCGGGGGGCGGAAGCGGGTTGGCGCCGCGGATTGCCCGGGTTAGCGCGGGATGGCGCCAACCAGGGAGGAAGAAACAGGTATGGCAACGACCGTTGCGGTGGGGAGCCGCGGTGACGCGAGCTGGGTGACGCGCTTATTCAACGCGCAGCCGCTGGCGCCGGAGTACCAGGAGCTGAAGTTCTCGCTCCACCGCAAGCTGATCGAGCGCATCAACCTGGAGGCGCTGTCCTCGTTGGGGGGCGAGCGCGTGCGGATGGAAATTCGGGCCGCCGTGGCGCGGCTGGTGGAAGAGGAAACCACTCCGCTGAGCCGGGTGGAGAAGGAGCGGGTTACCGAGGAAGTCCTGAACGAAGTGTTCGGGTTGGGGCCGCTGGAGCCGTTGCTCCAGGACCCGACCGTATCCGACATCCTGGTGACCACGCCGCGGCTGGTGTACGTGGAGCGGCACGGCAAACTGTACCGCACGCCCGTGGAGTTCAAGGACAACCAGCATCTGCTGCGGATCATCGAGAAAATCGTTTCCCGGGTCGGGCGGCGCGTGGACGAATCCTCTCCGCTGGTGGACGCGCGCCTGCCGGATGGATCGCGCGTGAACGCGGTGATTCCGCCGGTAGCCGTGGACGGCCCGCTGCTGTCGATCCGGCGCTTCCGGCGCGACCCGATCCAGCCCGAGGAGCTGGTGCGCAACCTGACGCTCACCGAGGGGATGCTGCAAGTGGCCCAGTCGTGCGTGAAGGCGCGATTGAACATCGTCATCTCCGGCGGCACTGGCGCGGGCAAGACGACGCTGCTGAACGTGCTGTCGGGCTACATCCCGGAAGACGAGCGCATCGTGACGATCGAGGACGCCGCCGAGCTGCAACTGCGGCAGACGCACGTGGCGCGCATGGAAACGCGGCCGCCGAACATCGAGGGGCAGGGCGCCATCAAGATCCGCCAGCTCGTCATCAACGCTCTGCGTATGCGCCCGGACCGCATCGTGGTGGGCGAGGTGCGCGGGGAGGAAGCCCTGGACATGCTGCAAGCCATGAACACGGGCCACGACGGCTCGCTGACCACCATCCACGCCAACAGCCCGCGCGACGCGATCGGACGCCTGGAGGTGATGGTGGGCATGGCGAATTCCAACATCGGCATTCGCGCCATCCGCCAGCAGGTCAGCTCGGCCGTGGACCTGTTCGTGCAAATCGCGCGGTTCAGCGACGGCACGCGGCGCGTCACCCACCTGACCGAGTGCGTGGGCATGGAAGGCGACCAGGTCACCACCCAGGACATTTTCGTCTTCGAGAAGAGCGGCGTGTCCGAGAGCGGGACGGTCATGGGCCGCTTCCGGCCGACCGGCATCCGCCCCCGGTTCTACGACCGGTTGCGGGCGGCCGGAATCCAGTTGCCGGCTGCTGTTTTCCAGACCACCGTCGAGATTCGCTAGGAGCGCCATATGCTGACTATGATGATTCCCTTCTTCCTGGTGATCTTCTTCCTGGCCATACTGGCGGTCAGGAGCGGGTCGCAGTTCCTGGAATCCCAGAAGAAGAGAAAAGTCACCGAGATGCTGCAAAGCGCCAGCGGCGACTCGACTCAGGTGCAGACCCAGGTGCTGATCGAGCCGGAGACCCCCGCCAGCGTCATGCTGATGAAGTTTCTCAGCCGGTTCAACTTCGTGGGGCGGCTGGATACCCGGATCCAGCAGGCGGGGTTGAACATGCCGGTGTACTCTTTGCTGCTGGCCATGGGGATCCTGCTGGTGGTCGGCGCGCTGCTCGGCGCGCGGCTGAATCTGTTGATGTTTCGCGGTCCGAGCTCGGCGGCGACGGCGTTGGTGGCGGCCTCTCTGCCGTATGTGTACGTGACGGTCGTGCGGAAGAGGCGCCTGGCCTCCTTCGAAGAGCAGTTCCCCGAGGCGCTCGACTTCCTGGCACGCGCCATGCGGGCCGGCCACGCCTTCTCGATCGCTTTGGAGATGCTCTCCGAGGAGTCGCCGCAACCGCTCGGCCAGGAGTTCCGCAAGGTGTTCAACGAGCACAACCTGGGGCTGCCGATCGAGACGGCGTTGCAGAACCTGTCGAGCCGCGTGCCGCTGCTGGACGTCAGCTTCTTCGTTTCCGCGGTTCTGCTCCAGCGCGAAACGGGCGGCAACCTGAGCGAGATTCTGAACAAGCTGGCGCTGATTATTCGCGAACGGTTCAAGCTGAAAGGGGCGGTGAGGGCGGCCAGCGCCCACGGCCGGATCACGGGAACGATCCTGACGCTGATGCCGATCGTGCTGATGTTCGGTTTGCTGGTGGTGGCCCCTGGATACTTGCAAGGCATGGCCAAGGACCCGGACGGCCGGGTTCTGATCGCCATCTGCATCGTGGCGATTATCCTGGGGCATTTCCTGATCAAGAAGATCGTCAACATTAAGGTGTAGATCGATGGCGATAGCGGTCTCAATTTGCTTCTTCTTCGTGATTGCGGCTTCGGTCACCGCGTTCGGCTACCGGCTGTACTCGCGGCCGGCGCGGATCCACGAGCGACTGGGGGCCGCCGTGGTGGAAATGCCGACTCTGGGGCAAACCTCTCAGACCGAGACCAGGTGGCTGGTCCGGGTCATCCAGCAGATCGGGGAGAAGGTGCCGATCTCCCCGCAGGACGCCACTGCGACCAGGCGCTACCTGATCGCGGCGGGCTACCGCACGGACATGGCCCTGAAGGTGTTGTACGGCATCAAGCTGGTGACGTGCGGAGCCCTGTTCCTGGCGGCGCTGGTTGGCCGCCACTACATCGCCAATCCGGTGCTGAGCATCATCGTACTGCCGGCCGGCGCCTTGGCGGGCTTCTACGGCCCGAACCTGATCCTGGAGAGGCTGATCGACCGGCGGCGCGAACGGCTGCGGCTGTCTCTGCCCGACGCGCTGGATCTGATGGTGGTTTGCATGGAGGCCGGGCTGGGCCTGGACCAAGCCATCGCCAACGTCAGCCGCGAGCTGCTCAGGACCCATCGGGAGATCAGCGAAGAACTGGGCCTGGTGACGCTGGAGATGCGCGCCGGCAAGCGGCGCAGCGAGGCGCTGAAGAACCTGGCGGACCGCAGCTCGGAATCGGAGCTGCGAAAGCTGGTGGCGACCATGATCCAGGCGGACCGCTTCGGGACCAGCATCGCCGAAGCCTTGCGCGTGCATTCCGACTTCATGCGCGTGCGGCGGCGGCAGGAGGCGGAAGAGCGGGCGGGGAAAGTGGGCGTGAAACTGGTGTTCCCGATCTTCTTCTGCATTCTGCCGTCGATGCTGCTGGTGGCGGCGGGTCCCGGCCTTCTGCAACTGTTCAAGGGCTTGTTCCCATTGATGGATTCGTTTGGAAAATAGGACCAAAGAGAGAAAGGAGAGCTAGATGTTCGGACTCAGCGATACGATCACTCAGGCAATTCTATGGATCGCGGCGGGAGGGATTCTGCTGCTGCTGATTATGCGCCGCCGCAAGCGGAAGATGCAGGGCTAGCAGGTACCGGGCGGCGGACGGAGGGATGACCGGCGAGGCAAGGAAGCGGTCGCCCGTCCGCCGCCCCATTCGTATGCAGTTGGTCTTTTCGAGCGTTCTGCCGCAGCTTCGAAACGCGCAAAACCAGGACGGCGGGTGGGGATATCGGGGAGGCAGCTCCTGGACCGAGCCGACCGCTTACGCTTTGCTGGCGCTGGCGGCGGCGGGTGAGACCGGCGAGGACTTCGCGCGCGGCCTGGCCTTCCTGGAGAAAACCCAGCGGAAAGACGGGGGCTGGCCTCCGTATCCCTCCGTGGAGCAAAGCACCTGGGTTACCGCCATGGCGTTGCTGGCGCTGGCAGAGCGCCCCGGTCCGGCGGGCTGGCAAGAGGCGAGCGGATGGCTGATGAGGCAGTCGGGGCGGGAATCGGGGTATCTCCACAGGCTCCGGGAATGGCTGTTGGGAGTCCGGGTGGAAGAGAACGTGAATTACAGCGGCTGGTCGTGGTATCCGGGCACGGCGGCATGGGTGACGCCAACGGCGCTGACCATTCTGGCGCTGGAGAAGGCCAACCGCCGCCAGCCCGACCCGTCGTGGCGCGCAAGGATCGAGACGGGGCGGGGATTCCTGCTGTCGCGAATGTGTTGGGACGGCGGCTGGAACCAGGGCTCCACCCGGGCGCTGGGCTACGCGGTCGACTCCTATCCGGAAACCACCGGCCTGGCGCTGCTGGCGCTGGCCGGGTCCCGGCGGCAGAACCTTGAAAAAAGCCTGGGCTGCGCCCAGCGGCACCTGGCGAGCTGCCGCTCGGCGGAAGGCCGCGGTTGGCTCGAGATGGCGCTGCTGGCGCACGGGCGCACTCAGGCGGTTTCTTCCCCGGTTGCCCCGACGTTCCGTAGCCTCATCGATACGGCAGTTTTTGTCGTGGCGCGGGCTGCGGCGCAGGGCCGGAACGTCTTTCTGAGCTAACACCCCATGCCAGCGATCTCACGCCGCCGCCTGCTGGCTGCCTCTGCCGGAACGCTCGGGTTCACCGGGTGCTCGAGTCCTCCGGGCGCCCGGCCGCTGGTTTCCATCACGCTCTCCTCGGGCTACAACCAGGCACTGTACGACAGCATGCGGCGCATCCTGAGGGAGCACCAAGTGGAGGTGCGCGGCCAGCGGGTTCTGCTCAAGCCCAACCTGGTGGACTACGACCCGGCCGCGCCGATCAACACGCATCCCCTGGTGGTTCACGCCGCCCTGGAAGCGTTCGTGGCGATGGGCGCCGCCGAGGTGCGGATCGCCGAGGGTCCCGGTCTCCGGCGCAACACGCTGGAACTGGCCGAAGCGGCGGGATACTTCGATACCATCCCCCGGTTCGAGGAGAGGTTCACGGACCTGAACCTGGACCAGACCTCCCTGGTGCGCCTGAAGCGGCCCGACTCGCGGATGGATTCGCTCTATCTTCCGCGCACGGCGCTGGGCGCCGATCTCCTGGTCTCGATGCCCAAGATGAAGACGCACCACTGGGCCGCAGCCACCCTGGGCATGAAGAACCTGTTCGGCCTGGTGCCGGGAGGGATCTACGGGTGGCCGAAGAACATCCTGCACTGGGCCGGAATCGCCGGGGCCATCGCGGACCTCCACCGCGTGTTGCTGCGATCGTTCACCATCGTGGATGGGATTGTGGGCATGGAGGGAAACGGTCCGCTTCAGGGCCGGCCCAAGGCCGCCGGCGTCATTGTGGCGGGCCAGGACATGGTGGCGGTGGACGCAACGTGTTGCCGGATCATGGGGATCGATCCGGAAATGGTCCGCTATCTTAAGCTCGCCGAAACCGAGGGCCAAACCGGCGAGGAGCGGGTACGCCAGATCGGGGAGGCTCCGGCGCGGGTGCGTACCGACTTCGAACTGCTGCCGGCGTTTTCCGAGTTCCGGCTGCGGCGCACATGAGGCAGGCGAAACCGCCTGCCCCACGAGGGGAATCCGATGAGTGACGGCGGTCTAGGGATGCGAAGGCTGCGGGTGGCGGCGCTTTGGCTGCTGGCGCTGATCCCCTCCGCATACTGCGCCTGGATCGCGATGGACATGCCGTACCTGGGGCAGTTCCATGACGCCAGCCTGTACTGGGTGAGCGCCAAGTCGCTGGCCCAGGGCTCCGGCTACCGCATCCTGAGTTTGCCCGGCGAGCCGTTCCAGACCAAGTACCCGCCGCTGTATCCGCTGGCACTCTCGCTGATCTGGCGGGCCATTCCCCGGTTTCCGGACAACCTCCCGCTGGCGGCCCTGGTCTCGTGGCTGTTTCTGCCGCTGTATCTGCTTCTGGCGCGCGGAGTCCTGGCCGACCTTGGGCTGGGCCAGCGGCACAGATGCGTGGTACTGGTTCTGCTGGCGCTCAATCCCTATGTGCTGGTTTACGCTACCAGCGTCATGTCGGAGCTGCCCTTCTGCTGCCTGCTGTTTGGCTGCCTGTATCTGGCGGCGCGGGCGGGCGCGCCCAACTCGGGCGTGCGAATGGCGGCGGCGGCCGGGGCCTTGGCGGGCGCGGCATACTTGACCCGAACGGCCATGCTCCCGGCGCTGGTCTCGGTTCCACTCTGGCTCGTTTTCCGGCGGCGGTTCCGGCCCGCCGCGGTTTTCTGCGCGGCGATGCTGCCGGCGGTGCTGGCCTGGACTCTCTGGGTGCGCGCGCATCCGCCGCCCGGGACCGACCCGGCACTGCTCTACTACACCGACTACCTGAAGTTCCAGTTCGCGAACTTCACCTGGAGCGATCTGCCGGTGGTCGTGGCGAAGAATGTCGAGGACCTGCTGACGGGGATTGGCGGCCTGATCATTCCGCTGGAGCTGGCGGCGCCGCTGGGCGGAGCGCGTCTGCTCGAGGTTCTGGGTCTCGCCTGCATCCTCAGTGCCGTGCGCCTGGCGCGGGAGAAGGGGACCAGTCAGTACCACCTGTTCGCCCTCGGCTACGTGGTCCTGCTGCTGCCCTGGCACATGGGAAATCATCAGCGCTTCCTGCGCCTGTTGTTCCCCGTCCTGCCGCTCCTGCTGGCCGGTGTCACCAGGGAAGTCTGGCGCGCGGTCCGCTTCCTGGCCCAGCGCCTGAAGACCGGCCGGGGCGCTGATTTGGCTCTTGCCGTTCCGGCGTTGACCGGCGTGGCCCTGCTGTGCCTCTGGGCGCTGGCGCTCAACTGCATCACGCTGGCGTGCTTCCCGGGGTTCACGCGCTACAATCGCGCCGGCCTGGCGAGCAAGGAAGCGGCCTATCGCTGGATCCGGGAGAACACGCCGGCGGAGGCGCTGGTGCTCTCGGAAGCCGATCCGGTGCTCTATCTCTACACCGGCCGGCACGGCAGCAGCTTGATCATTCCCCCGCGACTGCTGTATTTCGGCCGGCCGGGCGACACCGCGCGGTTCGTCAATACCGTGGCCGGCTATGCGCGCGCCCGCAACATGCGCTACATCGTATTCAACTCATTGGAGGGAGCGCCTGCCAGGCACCACGTGATGAACGGGGAGACGGTGATCGCAGCGCCCGAGCTGCGCCTCGTCTTTCAGTCGGCCAGGACGTCAGTTTACGCCGTGGGTGAGCTGCCCGGGACGCACAGTACGGACGTACCAGTACCAGCGACCGATGGACTCAAAGTACAGCAGTAACAACAGAAAACCTTGCACCCCACCCGGCTCCGGTCTACACTCTTGTTTGGCCTCAGCGGGCTATGAAGTTACCAGTGTGTGGAGCGGAGCTAGTGTCATAGAATCCCTGGAAGCGACCGCCCGGCGGCTGCCTGGAAAGACGGCGGTGATTGACGCACGCGGGCCGGTCACGTTCTCCGAGTTGCTGGATCGCGCTAGCGGCGTCGCGGCCCGGATTCGAGCGCGGACCGCGGCCTTGAACCAGCCCGTGGCGGTGTACCTGCCGCGCTCGAAGGAGTGCATCGCCGCCTTCGCCGGCGTGCTTTTGAGCGGAAACGCGTACGCGCCGCTGGATACGAAGTCGCCGCCGGCGCGGCTGGCGCTGTTGCTGGACAAGCTCGAACCGGCGCTGGTCATCACCGATGCGGGCCATGCCGGGGAACTCGGCGAAGCCGGTGTCGCCGCGGAGCGCGTTCTGCTGTGGGAGGGCACGGAGAGCGTCGCTGCGGGGGCGCTTCCCGAGCGGCGCACGATCGATACGGACCCCGCTTACATCATCCACACGTCGGGATCCACGGGTGTGCCGAAAGGGGTCGTGATTTCGCACCGCGGCGTGGCGGACTATATCGGCTGGGCGGTCCAGTGCTATGGCATCACCGAGGCCGACACCATCGGCAGCCAGGCGCCGTTTCACTTCGATAATTCCACCCTCGACATCCACCTGTGCTTTTCGGCCGGCGCCACGCTGGTTCTGATTCCCGAGGAGCACTTCCTGTTTCCCCTGCGGCTGATCGAATACCTGACCGCGCAATCGGTGCGCTTCATTTTCTGGGTGCCATCGGTGCTGGCGAGCGTGGCGCGGCTGGACATCCTGAGCCAGACGACGCTGCCGCCGCTGGAGAAGATCCTGTTTGCGGGCGAGGTGATGCCGGCGCGCTGCTTGAACTACTGGCGCGCGAAATACCCCCGCGCGCTGTTCTCGAACCTGTACGGGCCGACCGAGATCACCGTGGATTGCACTTACTACATCGTGGACCGCGAATTCCGCGACGACGAGCCGGTGCCGATTGGAGTTCCGCGGCGGAACATGGAGGTGCTGATCCTGGACGACAGCGGCCGGCCGGCCGGCGTTGGGGAACGGGGCGAAATCTGCGTGCGGGGCAGTGCGCTGGCGCATGGATACTGGAACGACCCGGAGCGGACCGCCGCGGCATTCGTGCAGAATCCGCTGAACCCACACTTTCCGGAGCCGGCCTACCGGACCGGGGACATGGGCTACCGCAACGAGCGCGGAGAGATCATGTTCGCGGGCCGGTGCGACCATCAGATCAAGCACCTGGGATACCGGATCGAGCTGGGCGAGATCGAGGCGGCGGCAATGGCCCTGCCGGAGATCCGCAACGCCTGCGTGGTTTACGATCCCGAGGCTTCGCAAATGGCGATGTTCTACGAATCCAGCCGGCCCCTCGGCGTGGCGGAACTGCGGACCCAACTGCTGAGGAGGCTGCCCAAGTACATGCTTCCCGCGGTGATGGTGGCCCTGCCCGAATTGCCGCTGAACAGCAGCGGCAAAGTCGACCGGGTGAAGCTGGCGGCGGCCGTTCGAGCGCGCGTATATGGATGAGCTGATCGGCATTCTCCGGGAGATCCGGCCCGAGTTCGAGTTTCGCGACTCCCAGGACTTCGTGGGCGACGGCATGCTCGATTCCCTCGACGTGGTCACGCTGGTCGCGGCGCTGGACCAGCGCTACCGGATCTCCATCCGGGGGGTCGAGATCGTCCCCGAGAACTTCCGCAACCTGGAGACGATCGCGGTGCTGCTGCGAAAGCATGGTGTGACGGGATGAACCTGCGATTTACGGGAAAGAAGGTGAGCGCGCTGGTTACGGTGCTGCCCTCCCGGGAAGCGAGGTTCGAGGACGAGATGGGGAACTTCGGCTTCTCGCGGGCCAAGTCGATGAAGCTCAAACGGGTGATGGGTTTCGACCGGCACCGGCTGGCCGACGAGCGGACCTGTGCGTCCGATCTGTGCCTGCACGGGCTCAACCGGCTGTTCGAGGCCGGGGAGTTGCGGCCCGAAGAAATCGATGCGCTCATCTTCGTCACCCAGACTCCAGACCATCTGCTTCCCCCTACCAGCAACCTGATCCAGGGCCGGGCCGGACTGGGCCGGAACACGTTCTGCCTGGATATCAACCAGGGGTGCGCGGGCTTCGTGATCGGGCTGCTGCAAGCGTTTCTGATGCTGGAGTCCGGATTCTGGCGCAAAGTCGTGCTGATGAATGGCGACACCCTGAGCCACCGCGTCGGGAAGCGGGACCGCAACATTTACCCGATGGTCGGGGATGCGGGCTCGGTGGCGGTGGTGGAGAACGACCCGGGCGGGCCGCCGATCCATGCGGCGGTCTACATGGACGGGTCGCGCAGCAGCGTGCTCCAGATCCCGGCCGGGGGCGCGCGCATGCCCTCCACGGCGGCCACGGCGGTCGAAGAGGACGTGGGAGACGGAAATCTCCGCAGCAAGGAGCACTTCTTCATGGACGGCCCGGCAGTGTTCAACTTCGTGCAAACGGAAGTGCCGCCCCTGATCGACGAGGTCCTGGCCGCGGCCGGAACGGCGAAGGAGGAGGTCGAGTACTTCCTGTTTCATCAGCCCAACCGGTTTATGCTCGAGAAGCTGGCCGACGCCCTCGAGGTTCCGCGCGAGAAGGTGCCCAACAACATCGTGGAGAATTTCGGAAACGCAAGTTCGGTGACCATCCCGACCGCCATCGCCTTCGTTCTTGGCCCGGCGCTGGGCGAGCGCAAGGTTCGCGTGTGCCTGGGCGGCTTCGGCGTGGGCCTGTGCTGGGCCGCCATGGTCATGGACCTCGGGCCAATGCGGATTTGCGAACTGACGGACTATGGATGCGATAACTGATCCCCTGGGGAAACTGCGCCAGGAGCTGGCGCAGATTCTGGAAGTCGAGCGCGTGGAGCGCGACCAAAAGCTGCTCGAATTCGAGACCTGGGACTCGCTGGCGGCGCTGTCGATCGTGGCGGCCGTGCACGGCGATTTTCACGTGATCCTTCGCTCGGAGGAGTTGGCCGGGGCGAAGACGATCGGGAACCTGGAGGACCTGGTGCTTTCCAAGCTGCCGCGGTAGGCGGCCTTGGCGCCGGCATGTCTATGAGCACGCCACAGGAGCCGCGGCCTCTGATCTCGGTGGTGGTCCCGGTTTACAGTTGCGCCTGTTGCTTGCGGGAGCTGTATACGCGGCTGCGGGAAACGCTGGAGCGGATCTCGCCGGAGTTCGAAATCATCCTGGTCAACGATTGCAGTCCCGACGACGCCTGGGAAGTGATCCGGGGCCTGTGCCTGGAGGACCGGCGGGTCAAGGGAATCAACTTCTCGCGGAATTTCGGGCAGCATTATGCGATCACGGCCGGTCTGGACCATTCCTCCGGCGGCTGGATCGTGGTCATGGACTGCGACTTGCAGGACCAGCCGGAGGAGATTCCGAGGTTCTACGAGGCGGCGCAGAAGGGCTACGACGTGGTGTTCGGAAGACGCGTCGTGCGCCGGGACGGTTTATTCAAGCGGTGGTCCTCCAGGGGCTTCAACTGGCTGCTGGGCCTGCTGACGGGAGAGAAGCTGGACCCCAGCATCGCCAACTTCGGGATTTACCGCCGCGCGGTGATCGACGCGGTGCTGGAAATCCGGGAGCTGAACCGCTCCTTTCCGATGTTCGTGCGCTGGCTGGGGTTCCGGCGAACGACCATCGAGGTCCGGCACGCCGAGCGCCCGTCGGGCAAGTCGTCCTACACGCTGCGGAAACTGCTGAAGTTCGCGCTGAGCAATGTGGTGGCATACTCCAACCGGCCCTTGACGCTTTCGATCTACTTCGGGCTGGCGGTCTCGGGCGCGTCGTTCCTGTTCGGCGTCTACCTGGTGGGCCGGTACCTGTTTCACGGCATCGGCGTGGCGGGCTGGACCAGCCTGATGGTGTCGCTGTACTTCATCGCCGGGCTGTTGTTCGCCAACCTGGGCCTGCTGGGCCTGTACCTGGGGAAGATCTTCGACGAGACCAAGAAGCGCCCGCTGTACGCGGTGCGGGAGGCGCTGAATCTGGAGCGGAGAAGCCGCGAGTCCGCGTTCGGAAAGGGGGCGACGGAGCGATGAACGGGCCGTATACGCTGATCACCGGGGCGTCCTCGGGCATCGGGCAGGCTATTGCATGGCGGCTTGCGGGGCGAGCTCCGCTGATACTCAGCGGGCGGGATGAAACCCGGCTGGAGCGCACCCGCGCGGGTTGTGGGGAAGCGGAGCGCCACCTGGTGTGGCGGTTCGATCTCGAGCAGACCGGCAAGCTGGGCGAGGCGCTGACTTCGTTTCTCGGCGAGCACGCGATCCGCGTCGAGTCCTTCGTGCACTCGGCCGGAATCGTCAAGCTGGCGCCGGTGCGGCTGATGGACAGCGCTTCGGTCCAGCGCGTGATGAACGTCAACGTGCTCGCCGCGATCGAGATTGTCCGCGTGCTGTCCAAGAAGAGCGTGAATCACGGTGCGCTGCGTTCCGCGGTGTTCGTGTCCAGCATTCATGGGCGGCGCGGCGTGAAAGGCAACAGCGCCTACTGCGCTAGCAAAGGAGCCCTCGAGGCACTGACCCGCTGCCTGGCTCTGGAGCTGGCGCCCGCGGCGCGCGTGAACGCGGTCGCTCCGGGGGCCGTTCATACTCCGATGTCCGCCCTGTTCTTCGAAGACGAACGCGCTTCGGCCCGGCTGGCCGAGGAGTATCCTCTCGGGATCGGGCGGGTAGAGGACATCGTGGACGCCGTGGAGTTCCTGCTATCGGAACGAGCGCGCTGGATCACCGGCCAGATCCTAACCGTCGACGGCGGCCGGACCGCCTATTGAGGCTGGTGCGCGTGAGAGACACCACCCTGTTTTTCTCGAGCGATGGCAGCGCGGTCACGGCCAGCGACCTGCGAGGCTGCTTGGAGCGGGCCGGCGCGGGTGGCGCCTCCTGCCTTTTCATCCACTCCGAGCTGTCGTTCGGAGCGCCCAATCCGGAATTGGGGCGCAGCGGACTGCTCCATAGCCTCCTGGAGGCCGTGCTGGAATTGAAGACCCCGACCATCTGCGTACCCACGTTCACCTTCAGTTTCTGCAACGGCGAGGTGTACGACGTGCGCCGGTCGCGGTCGCACATGGGGGCTTTCAACGAATTCGTTCGAAAGCATCCGGACGCCGTGCGCTCAGCCGACCCCCTGATGTCCTGCGCGGCCCTGGGAACCGGCCTGAGTATTGTGCGGGACATCGGCACGCACTCCGTGGGCCGGGAATCGACATTCGATCTGCTGCACCGGAGTGGCGGCGCACGCTTCCTTTTCCTGGGGGCGAAGCCGGCGCTGTGCTTCACCTACGTGCACTACGTGGAAGCGATCCGTGGCGTTCCCTACCGCTACCATCGGGAGTTCACTGGAACGGCGATTGGCGCGGACGGAAACAGCCGCGAGGCGACCTACACGCTGTACGTGCGCTACCCGGGAGTGGTTCCATCCGGACGCGGGGAACTGGAGCGGCACTTGACGCAGCTCGGGCTCTTACGGAAGGCGCGCTGCGGGGATTCGGAAATCGCCGTGGTGGACGAAGAGGCGGCGTTCGAGGAAACCTGGAAGAAGCTGGACGAGGACATCGATTTCCTGCTGGCCACGCCGTACCCCCGCACCGGACTGCGCGAAGTTTTCGAGGCTCACGACATGCGCGCGCTTTAGGATGGGACCATGAAAGCCACTTTCCTAGAGATCGACTCGGAAGTAATCGGCGGCACGGTGGTCGCCTTTGAGGACATTCAGGAGGACGAGCCCATCGAGCGGGAGGAGCGGATCCTGGCCGCGACGCATCGGCCGCATTACGCCATCTGCAAGCTGCCGCTGGACCGCGTTCAGACCATTCAGCGCCTGGAGGATCTCGGATTCCGGTTTCTGGAGACTCAGTTGCGTCTGCGAGGGTGCTGAGCGAGGGCGAACTGGAACCCGTCCTGGCGATCGCCGGCAGCACCTTCACCGAGGATCGGTTCTCCTGCGATCCCTGGATTCCGGCGAGCGCCTCCGGCCTCCGCTATCGCCGCTTTGTGGAGCGGTCATTGCGGGCGCCCGACGAAAGGGTCTTCCGGCTGGTAAGCGAAGCTTCCGGCGAGGTGGTGGCATTCAAGACGCATCGCATCACCGGGCCTCGGGAGGCGCAGCTTCTGTTGGGAGGCGTGAAGACGCAGTACAAAGCGGCAGGGCTGGGAGCGATGAGCGAGTACTTCGAACTCAACTTGCTTCGGGAGCAGGGTGTCCGGTCCCTGGTCACGCACGTCTCCGCGAAGAACTATCCAGTGATCAACCTGGAGGTCAGCGGGCTTGGGTTCCGGGTTGAAACCGCATTCGCGGTGCTGCGCAAAGTGTACTCCCGAACCGCTACGTGCGCCCTGTGACGTTCCGCTACGGGGCTCCGGCCCGCGGGATGCGGACCTCGTAGAGGTGGCCTTCCTGGTAGTCGGTGTGCAGCTTGATGATCAGCCGCAACTCGGCTCCGTCGTCCTGTAGTTTCCGGAGCAGCCAGTTATAGGGAGCGTCCGGTTTGCCTAAGACCAGGAAGCGGTCGTGCCGCACCACGAATTCCCGGTAGGCGGCGAGGTGGGCACGGACCGGAAACTGCTTGCAGAGGGCAGGGAACCACTCGAAACTGTTCCCGCCCGTATAGCGGATCGAGGCTTCGCGATCGGTGAGATAGTACAGGCGCGCGACCATCTCGGGCGGCTCCGCGTGGTCCATGGCCAGAAACGTAATCCCGTTGGCGGCGACGAAGGGCCAGTCGGGGTGAACCTCGCGATATGCCGTGGAGACCTGGGATTCGGGGGCGCCCGTCAGAGAGGCCCAATCGACGCTTTGGCGCCAGGAATTCGCCAAGGCCAGCGCCGCGAACAGACCGGCGGCCCACAGGTTCCGGTTGGTTTTGTGGGCGACGAAGAAGGTTACCAGGAGAGCGACGCCGAGACAGGCGCCGATGCCGTAGCGGTAGAAGAAGGACATCCGCGCGCCAATCGAGTACAGGATGAGAGCGCCGGGCGCGGCCAGCGCGGCCAGGGCGAACGCGGTCTCGTGCGGGGCGAACAAACTGCGGGCCGAAGGACTGCCAGGCGGGCGCCGCATCAGGGCCAGGGCCAGGATCCCCAGCAGCAGCAGCGGGCCGCGATCCCAGATGAGGACGCGGTAGAATCCCGCGAAGGTAGTCCAGGAGCCGCGGAAGAACGTGGGATATACGATTGCCGCGCGCTCGCCCAGGAACAGCGGCACGTAAGTGAGCACGAGCGGGAGCGGAACGAGCAGTGCGGCCCACATCCTGCGGTCGAGCTTCCTGGCCGAATAGCTGCGAACGGCCTCGGCGGCCAGCAGGGGCGCGAGCAGCAGGGGTGAAAAGCAGTGCGTCAGCAGCAACGCCGCGACGCAAGCCCCGAGAGCCCAGTAGGCCGCGGGCCGCGCTCCGTCCTTCATGGCCCGCTGCCAGCAAAGCAGGGACAGGCAGGAGAGAAGCAGCAACAGCGCGTAGGGGCGAGCTTCCATGGCGTAGTACAGGAAGAAGCCCGTCCAGAGCAAGGCGGTCGCGCCCAGCGCAAACAGCCCGCCCAGGCGCCGCCGGACCAGAACGAACAGGATGAAACCGGCGAGCAGGAAGGCGGCCGCCGAGGGCAGGCGCGTGGCCAGCGGAGCATGGCCGAAGAGCGCGTGGGAGGCCATGACCGGCAGGTATCCGAGGGGTGGGTTCAGGTCGGCGTGAAGAAGGAGATCGAAGAACTTCTCCAGGGTGGGCGCGGTGGCGACGTAGTAGGTAAACAGCTCGTCGTACCAAAGCGGGCGCCTGGCCCAGGGGATCACGGCCGCCGCCAAGACCGCCACGGGCAGTGGCAGCAGGAAGGCGGCATGCCGGTCCAGGAACCTCAGGGCCGCTTCCAGGCCGGTCCGGACGGCCGCGAACCGGCGCGCCGGTACCGCTCCCGTAAGGCTCAGCATGAGAACCCCAGAATGGTCTCGATGACGCTGGATTGCTCGTCCACGCTCAGGTGGTTATAGAACGGCAGTCGCAGGAGACGGTCGCTGGCCCACTCGGAGACCGGGCACTGGCCCGGCTTTCCGCCGAAATGGAGACCCATTTTCGAGGAGTGCAGCGGCGTGTAGTGGAAGACGCTCAGGATGCCGGCCGCGAGAAGACGCTGGATCAGGCTCTGGCGGGCGTCGAGGGAGGGCAGGATCAGGTAGTACATGTGATAGGACTGCTCGCAGTGGGCCGGCACGACGGGCCGGCGGACGCCGTTGTGCTGGGCCCAGCCCGCCAACTCGCGGTCATAGCGCTCCCAAATACCCCTGCGGCTGGCGTAGATCTCGCAACGCTTCTCGAGTTGCGCCAGCAGGATCGCCGCCAGGACGTCCGAGGGCGGATAACTGGAGCCGATGTCCACCCAGGTGTACTTGTCCACCTCGCCCCGGAAGAAGCGCTTGCGGTCGGTGCCCTTGTCGCGCAGAATCTCCGCCCGCTTGACGAACCGCGGGTGGTTGAGGATCACAGCGCCGCCTTCTCCGCAGTGAATGTTCTTGGTCTCGTGGAAGCTCAATGCGCCGAGCGCCCCGAACGTGCCCAGATACCGGCCCTTGTAACGCGCGAAAAGGGCGTGGGCGGCGTCTTCGACGATGTGCAGTTGGCGCCGGGCCGCAATCTCGAGGAGGGCGTCCATTTCACAACCGACGCCGGCGTAGTGAACCGGGACCAGGGCCCGGGTGCGCGGAGTGACGAGATCCTCCACCAGGCGTTCGTCGAGATTCAGCGTGTCCGGCCGGACATCGGCGAAGAGCGGACGCGCGCCGCGCAGCACGAACGCATTGGCCGTCGAGACGAAGGTGAAGGAGGGGACAATCACCTCGTCGCCGGGCTGGATTTCCAGCAGCATCGCGGCCAGCTCGAGCGCGTGGGTGCAGGAAGTGGTCAGCAGGACCTTGGTGACGCCGAGGTCGTGCTCCAGCAGCGCGTGGCAGCGCTCGGTGAAAATGCCGTCGGCGGCGCTGTGGCCGCGGGTGATGGCTTCCAGAGCGTACTGCATCTCGTTGCCGGCGAGGCAGGGCTTGTTGAAGGGAATGCGGCAGGTCGGCATGAGCTACCCTCCGCCGCGGTTCATCCGGCGGGCGAGGACAGAAACACCCTCAAGCCCAGCAGCGCCAGCGTTCCCAGCGCGATGACCGCGCCGTGCGGCAGCTTGTACGAGCGAGGGCTGTCGAGATCCAGCTCCTCGCTGCGGCGGTGCGGCGCCCGAAGGTGCATCATTTCCCAAATGATGTAGGCGGTGTTGCTCAGGGTCTTGCGAAACCGCTTGTGCAGGGCCATCAGCAACAGAGCCAGAACCAGCCCCAGCGCGGCGCTCAGAATGAGGATCCTCCACCAGTCCTGCCAGCCCACCAGGGCGCCCAGGGCGGCCGTCAGCTTGACGTCCCCGGCGCCCATCCCGCGCAGGGCGTAAAGCGGCAGGTAGATCAGCACCGCCAGGCCAAACCCTTTGGCAGCATGGCCCAGGCCGGGCCAAATCGAGTATTGAGATTGCAGGGACACATAGGCGTTGAGGGCAAACGCCACTGGAATGGCCGGAAGCACCAGCCAGTTCGGGATGCGGCGATAGCGGATATCGTAGATCCCGGCTATCACCACCAGGAGCGCGACGGGCAGTTGAATCAGGGGCGGCATTTTGTGGGGCGAATCGGAAAGTATACTATGTTTGCGCGCCCCCCGGATGGCTGCCGCGGGCGGTCACTGATCGATTTCCACCAGCTTGGTTCGCGAGGCCAGCCCGGACTTGATCCGCAAGCGCGACTTGGGCACGCCGAAGCTCTCCGCCAGGCGCGCGATCAGCTCCTGATTGGCCTTGCCTTCGATGGGCGGCGACTTGAGGTAGGCGGTGAGCGATCCATCCTCCGCCCGCTCGATGCGCGGGTTCTTCGAGTTCGGCTTGACTCTCACGGATACCAGCATGGGCGTCTCGCGTCAGTCCTGCCGCAGCACACTCATCGGATCCACCATTGACGCCCGGCGCGCCGGCACGTAGGCCCCCAACAGCGCCACGCCCAGCAAGGCGAGCGAAACCAGCGCCAGTGTCGTCAGGTTGAAGGAGGGCAAACCCATGCCCGCGGTCAAGGCCCGACTGAACGAAATGCTGAGCAGCACGCCGATCGCGACCCCGATGCCCGCGAGCAGCAGGCCGTGCTTGAGCACCATTCCGATCACGTTCACCCGATCCGCTCCGATGGCCATCCGAATGCCGATCTCCCGCATCCGGCGGCTTACCGAGTACGACATGAGGCCGTAAAGCCCAACCAGGGCCAGTGCCAACCCAAGCAATCCCATCGCGGCGATGGCTTCCGTGAGCCAGGTGAAGAACTTCCTGGCCCGCTGGTCGAAATACTCCTCCATGGTGCGAACCCCGTAGACGGGCTGATCCGGGTCGAGAGAGCGGACCACGCCACGAATCGGACCAGCCAGCAGCGCCGAGTCTCCCTGGGACTGCGCCAGCAACGTCATCTGCGTCTGCGGGTTCTGCGCCAGCGGCAGGTAGAGGACGTCTTGCGGCGGCTCGCCCAGGAAGTAATACTGGCTCTGCTTGGCCAGGCCCACGATCTCGACCGGCGGGCCGTTCCGGCCATCCAGCCAGAAGCGCTTCCCCACCGGGTCCTGATTGGGATAGAACTTGCGGGCGAACCGCTGGCTGGCGATTGCCACTCGCGGAGCATCGGCGTTGTCGGTCACCTTGAAATCCCGGCCCTGGAGGATGGGCACGTTCACGGTCTCGAAATAGCCCTCACTCACGATGTTCGCCGGCACGGTGACGGTCTCGTGGCCCGGCGGCAACTGGAAACCCTCGGGGACAACCGACTCCATGATCGGGTAGTTGCTCAGCGGCGGCAGTCGAGCCAGCGCGGCGGACTTCACGCCCGGAAGCGCCCGGGTCTGCTCCTCCAGCCGCCGGTAAAAGATCTGGGTCTGGGCCGGCGGGTAGCGCACCAGGGTTGGGTCAAAGCTGGTCATCAGAATGTGGTCGGTGCGAAAACCGGGGGGCGAAGAGAGCAGAAACGAAGTGGCGCGGAAAAGCTGGGTGGCGCAAACCAGTAACAGCAGCGAGCCCGCCACCTGCGCGATCACCAGCGCGTTCCTGCCCAGGAGACGCCGGCGCTTGCTCGCGCCCTCCACCCCGGACTTCAAGGCCGACACCAGGTCGGTCCTGGTGGCTTGCAAGGCCGGTGCCAACCCAAACAGGATGGCGCTGGCGAGGGAAGCGAACAGGGCGTAGAGGGTGACCCGCAGGTCCAGCTTCGCGTCAATGCTGAGCGGGATATCGCTTGGAATCTTGAAGTGGGAGAAGGTTTCGACCCCTGCCTGCGCCAGCACCAGCCCCAACGCGCCGCCGTACAGCGCGATGACCAGGCTCTCGGTGAGCAGTTGCCGGACCAGACGCGCCCGTCCCGCCCCGATCGCCAGGCGCACCGCGATCTCGCGCGAGCGCGCCCGCCCGCGGCTCAGCAGCAGGTTGGCGACGTTGGCGCAGGCGATCAATAGCACCACTCCGACCAGGGCCAGAATGAAGCCCATCAGCATGGCGTCATACGGCGATCGATCCACCCGCACCTGGAATTCGGTTCGAACCGCCGCGGAGCAGTTGCGATTGGTGTCCGGATAGGCCTGCTCGAGCTGCTTTGCTATCACCTCCGCTTCGGCGTTGGCCTGGGCGACGCCGACTCCGGGCTTCAGGCGCGCTTTGACGACCAATCCCCGATCGTCGCGCCGCTCCAGGATGCTCTGTTCCGGAGTGGGCGCCAGCCGCGGCGACATCATCAGGGGAACGAACAGAGCCGGGTGGAAGAACTGATCCACACCCGTGAACGCCTCCGGCGCGACTCCGATGACCGTGAAACTGATGCCGTTCAGGAAGATCGTTTTCCCAATGACGTCCCGGCTGGAGGCGAATTCGCTCCGCCACAAGTCATGACTGATCACAGCTACCGCGTCACGACCGGGCACCTGGTCTTCCTCCGGCCGGAAGCTCCGCCCCAGCTCCGGCTCGACATGCAGGGCACGAAAGGCATTTCCGCTGGTCAGGAAGCCAGCTTTGAACTGCGGCAACGCGTCTTTACTGGTTGCGAATCCGACCCGGACCAACTGGAAGGCGGCCAGGCCCTCAAAGGATCGGTTCTTGTTCCGGAAGTCGATGTAGTCCTTGTAGGACACCCCCCCAAAGCCCTCCGCGGGCCGGTGCGAGACGATCGAGACGACTCGCGAGGGCTGGGGCACGGGCAGCGGCCGGAGAAGCAGGGCGTCCGCGAAGCTGAAGATGGCTGAATTCGCCCCGATTCCCAGCGCCAGGGAGAGAATTGCGACCAGCGCAAAGCCGGGGTTCTGCCGGAGAGTCCGAAGGGCGTAGCGGAAGTCGTTGAACATATGGCTTTCCTGCCCGTGAGAAGGCACGCTTCTTGCCAGGATAATGCGCCCGCATCCGCCGGTAAATCAATGGGCTGCGCGAAGACGGGCTTCGAGGCTCCGTCCGATTCCGGGACGCCGCGTTCCGGGAATGGGACTGGCGATTGCGCCAGTGGTGTAAGATCGTAGATTCATGACCAAGGGACAGATACTCGCTTTCATTACCGATATCGGAATCGTGCCGGTGGTGCGCGCAGCCAGCGCCGAGAGCGCTCTGAAGGCGGTCGAAGCCATCTATAACGGCGGCATCCGGGCGGCGGAGATTACCATGACGGTTCCGGGCGCCATCCGGGCGCTGGAGAAGGCGGCGGACGCCTTCGGCGACAGGCTGGTGCTGGGCGCCGGGACGGTGCTCGATCCCGAGACGGCGCGCGCCTGCATGCTGGCCGGGGCGGAGTTCTTCGTCTCGCCGAACCTGAAGCTGGCCACCATCGAGATGGTGAAGCGGTACTCGAAGGTAGTGATTCCGGGCGCGCTCACGCCCACCGAAGTGCTGACGGCCTGGGAGGCGGGAGCCGACATCGTGAAGATTTTCCCGTGCGGCAACGTGGGCGGAGCGAAGTACATCAAGGCGCTGAAGGCGCCCTACCCGCACATCGAGCTCATCCCGACCGGGGGAGTGAACCTGGAGACAGCGGGAGATTTTTTGAAGGCGGGAGCCTGCGCCGTAGCGGTGGGCGCCGAACTGGTGGATGCCAAGAGCATCCGGGAAGGCCGGCTGGAGGTGATCGAGGAGCGGGCCCGGCAGTACCTGGCCGCGATTGCCAAAGCCCGGGCCGAGATGGCGGCGGGGGCCGCATAATCTGGTACACTGAAGGACCGGTTGACTATGCCTATTAGCAAGGATCTGCTGGACATACTGGTGTGCCCTTTGTGCAAGGCGACGGTCGAGCTCAAGCCCGATCAAAGCGGCCTGAAGTGCGTGCAGTGCAAGCGGGTCTACCCCATCCGGGAGGATATCCCGGTAATGCTGATCGACGAGGCTAAAATCGAAGAGTAAGCCCGTCTGCATGGGAACAATACTGGAGCAGCTCCCCAGCGGCGCTCGGGTGGCAGTGATTCGCCTGCGTTCGTTGGGGGACTGCGTGCTGACGACGCCGGCTCTGGAAGTGCTGAGGCGGAGGCGGCCCGACTTGAAGGTCGCCGTGGTCGTGGAAGAACGGTTCAGGCCAATTTTCGAAGGGAATCCCGATCTCGACGCGCTGGTGGCGCCTTCCGTCCGCGAGCTGGCCGGATGGCGGCCGGAGTTGTGCCTGAATCTGCATGGCGGCACGCGCAGCGCGGTCCTCACTATCCTCTCGGGGGCGCGGTTCCGCGCGGGCTTTGCGCATTACCGTTATTCGACGATATACAACGTTCGCATTCCGACGGCGCAGCAGATCCTGGGGGTATCCCGGAAGGTGCACACTGCGGAGCACCTGGCCTCGGCGATGTTCTACCTCGGGGCGGGGGAGGGTGAAGTTCCCAGGGCCAAGCTGTTTGTGACACAGGCGGAAGCGCCTGCGCCACAGGCGCCGTACGCGGTCCTGCATCCGGTGGCCTCGACGGCCTCGAAGACCTGGCCGGTGGAGGGGTTCCTGGAGGTGGCCGCGCGGCTGCAAGATAACTGGCACCTCGAGCCCGTCTTCATCGCCGGCGCCGGTGAGGATTTGAGCCCCTTCGGCGCTTACCGCACGGTGGTGGGACCGCCGCTGGGCCAGCTTAAGTCGCTCGTGGCCGGCGCCGCAATGTTCATCGGGAACGACTCGGGTCCGGCGCACGTGGCGGCGGCGTTCCAGGTGCCATCGCTGGTGATCTTCGGCGCCTCGGACCCGGACGTCTGGGCGCCGTGGAGGACAGCCTGCGAAGTGTTGATCGCGCGCGGCGACATTCGCGGGATCGCGGTGAGCGAGGTGCTGGGGGCGCTGGAGCGCCTGAGGGTCGCCGCATGAAGGAATTCGGCCGGCTGCTGCGCTACGTCGGGCCGTACTGGTACGCGCTGGTGCTGGCGTGCCTGATGATGTCGGCGGTTGGCGCGGCGCACGGCATGACCGCGCTGCTGGTGGGCCAGGTGTTCGGCCGCGTGCTCCAGCCCGCCTCACCGGATCTTCCGGTGGAACTGGGCAAAATCCCGCTGCTCAACAAGACCATCTTTCTCGAGCAGTTCACCCCGGACTGGATTCACAACGTCTGGGTCATGATCGCCTACGCCATTCTGGTGACGTTCTTCGTCCAGGGAGTGTGCGATTACCTGGGCAACGTGCTGGTCAACTACGCGGGGCTGTCGGCGGTCACGGATCTGCGCCAGCGCGTGTTCGACAAGGTCCTCCAGCACGGCGCGCAGTTCTACGAGACGCACTCGACCGGGCGGCTGATGTCGTCGATCATGCTCGACATCGAGAAGATCCAGGTGGCCAGCTCGAATATGCTGGCCGACTTCCTGCGGCAATCGTTCACTGCGGTCTTCTTGCTGGCGGTCATTCTCAAGGCCGACTGGAAGCTGGCGCTCATCAGCCTGGCGCTGTTTCCGTTTGTCTTGCTGCCCACCGCCCGGCTGGGTAGACGCGTCCGCCGCACCACGCGCCACGCGCAGGACGACGCCGCCGAGATGAACCAGATCTTGCAGGAGAGCCTCAGTGGCCAGCAGGTCGTGAAGTCCTTCGGAGCCGAAGGGCACGAATCGCGCCGTTTTCACCAGGCCGCCCGGCGCTTCCGGCGGAGCAGCCTGCGCTACACCGCGCAGCAGGCCGTGGCGTCGCCCCTCATCCAGTTCTTCGGCGCCGTGACGATCGTGGTCCTGCTCTGGTACGCCCGCGAGCAGATCAAGATCGGCTCGATGAAACTCGAGGGGTTCACCTCGTTCATGACGGCGCTGCTGCTGCTGTTCGAGCCGGTGAAGCGGCTCACGGGGATCTACAACATCTTCCAGCAGGCGCTGGGCGCCTCGCAGAAGGTGTTCGGGTACCTGGCGCGGGAAGAAGACATCCGCAGCAAGCCCGGCGCGCGGCGTCTGGAGCGGTTCGAGAAGTCGATCGTGTTCGAGAACGTCGGTTTCCGGTATCCGGCGTCGCCCAACGGCTTCGTTCTGGAGTCGGTTGCCCTGGAAGTGAAGGCGGGTGAGATTGTAGCACTGGTGGGGCCCAGCGGCGCCGGCAAAACGACGCTGGTGAACCTGGTGCCGCGGTTCTACGACGTCTCCAGCGGCCAGGTGTTGATCGACGGCATGGACGTGCGCGACCTCGAGTTGGGCTCGGTGCGCGAGAAGGTCGGGATCGTGGCGCAGGAGACCTTCCTGTTCAACGACAGCGTGGCCAACAATATCCGCTACGGAAAGCAGGACGCGACGGCGGAGATGGTCCGCGAGGCGGCCCGCAACGCGCTGGCCGAGGAGTTCATCATGGCGCTGCCGGAGGGCTACGACACGGTGATCGGCGAGCGCGGCGTGAAGCTGAGCGGCGGGCAGCGGCAGCGCATCGCGATCGCCCGGGCGCTGCTGAAGAACGCGCCCATCCTGATCCTCGACGAGGCCACTTCGCACCTGGATACGGAATCGGAGCTGCTGGTGCAGCGCGCGCTGGGGAACCTCATCACGGGCCGCACGGTGATCGTGATCGCGCACCGGCTGTCGACCGTGCGGCGGGCGGACAAGATCGTGGTGGTGGACCAGGGCCGGATCTCGGAGGTGGGTACCCACGAAGAGCTGGTGAGCGGCGGGGGAATCTATCAGAGGCTGCACACGCTGCAATTCCTGGATTTGGATCCGGCGGTGAACTCATGACTCCGCGCAGCATGACGGGCTACGCCCGCGTGAGAAGACCGGCCGGGGATCGGGAGATCACCGTCAGCGTGAAGAGCTTGAACCATCGCGGGCTGGACCTGCATTTCCGCATGCCGCCGGAGCTCGATCCATTCGAGAACGCGCTGCGCAACGCGGTGAAGCGCCGGGTGCTGCGCGGCTACTTGCAGATCCAGGTCCGGGTGGCCGGCCCGGGCGCGGCGACGCCGGTGAGCGTCAACCAGGGATTTGTGGAAGCCTATATCGCAGCCTACCGCCGGGTGGCCGCGGTGCACGGCTTCCTGGGAGACCCGGACCTCAACGCGGCGTTCCAGATTCCCGGGGTGTTCCAGACAGCGGAAGAGGAGCCGGATCCCGAGATGGAGTGGCTGCTGGTGGCGGCGGTCGAGGACGCGCTCGAGCGGCTCAACCAGTTCCGCGAGCGCGAGGGCGGAGAGATCGCCGCCGAAATGCGCGCGCGGAACATCGCTGTGCTTCAGTGCGCGCGACAGATGGAGGACATCCGGTCGCGCGCGGTGCCGGAGTTCCAGGCCCGGCTTTCCGAGAAACTGGGCGAGTTGCTGAACCACTCCGGGCTCGATCCGCAGCGACTGGCGCAGGAAGTGGCGGTGCTGGTGGACCGCAGCGACATCAGCGAAGAGTTGACCCGCCTGAAAGTTCACGCGGTGCAACTGGACGATCTGCTGGGGGCGGGAGGGGAAGTCGGCAAGAAGCTCGATTTCCTGCTCCAGGAGATGCACCGGGAGACCAACACCATCCTGTCGAAATCGACCGGCGGCGGCGAGCACGGACTGGAGATCGGCGACCTGGCGCTGACCGTGAAAGCGGAAATCGAGAAGATCCGCGAACAGGGGCTGAACCTGGAATGAGCATCGTATTCGTGGTGTCGGCCCCCTCGGGCTCGGGGAAATCCACGCTGGTTCGTCGCCTGTTGATGCAGGATGAAGGTCTCCTATTTTCAGTCTCTTACACCACCAGAGCGCCGCGCGGGAAGGAGCGGCCGGGTCAGGACTACCGCTATGTTTCCCGCGCCGAATTCGAAGCCGCCATCGCGCGGGACGAGTTCCTGGAATGCGCGGAGGTCTTTGGAAACTACTACGGCACGCACCGCAGCGAGCTAGAGCGCGCTCAGGCCGAGGGCAAGGACCTGTTACTGGACATCGATGTGCAAGGTGCGGGACAATTGAAGGTCAAGGTCCCGGATGCGGTAAGCATCTTCATCCTGGCCCCCTCCCGCAACGACCTGGAAAAACGACTGCGCGCCCGCTCGGAGGACGCCGAGGAAGTCATCCAGCGGCGGTTGCGGGGGGCGGCCCGGGAAATCCGGGACTACAGCGCGTACGACTACGTGCTGGTGAATCAGGATGTGGAGAAATCCGTGGACACGCTGGCGTCGATCGTGAAGGCGGAGCGTGTCCGCCGCACCAGGATGGAGCAGCAGGTCGAGCGCATCCTGGGAACATTCGAAAGCGGCTTGTAGCTTGTGGCCTGTAGATGCGGATTGCCGCGCCTGGGCTTCGCCCCTGGGGCGACAGCAGGTGCGCCGTCGTGGGATCAACAAGCCACAAGCCACAGGCTACGAGCTAGAGGTTCTTATATGCCCGAAAAGACGACTCCCAACAACATCGTTGCCGCGATTCCGGACGACCCGGATCAGAGCATGTATCGGTTCATCATCGTGGCCGCCAAGAGGGCGCGGCAGCTTCAGAGCGGAGCGCGCCCGTTCCTGCCGACCACCTCGAAGAAGCCGACCATCACCGCGATGGAGGAGGTGCGCCGCGGGCTGGTAAAGTACGAGGACCCGGCGACGGCGCCGCCTCCGCCGCCGGAAGAGCCGGCCCCCACCGAGGAGATTTAGCGGCGGAGCCGGCATGAACGCGGTCCTGGGCATCGGGGGCGGGATCGCGGCGTATAAAGCCGCGGAGCTTGCCCGTGCGCTGATCGAGCGCGGCGTCACCGTGCAGGTGGTGATGACCCGCGCGGCGCAGGAGTTCGTCCGCCCGCTCACCTTCGCCGCCCTGACCGGGCGCAAAGTGATCACGGACCTGTTCGCGGCCTCCGGCGAGGATACGCTGGCGAGCGCCGTCGAGCACATCCGCGTCGCGCAGGAGGCCCAGGCCCTGGTAGTCGCGCCCGCGACGGCGGACTTGCTGGCGAAGTTCGCCAACGGCCTGGCGGACGATTTTCTCTCGACCCTGTACCTGGCCTTCACCGGGCCGGTGGTGCTGGCGCCGGCGATGAACACCAACATGTGGAACCACCCAGCCACGCGGCGCAACCTCGAGACCTTGCGCGGCCGCGGGCATACTGTCGTCGATCCGGAAGAGGGAGCGCTGGCCTGCGGGATGGTGGGGCCGGGACGGCTGGCCGAGCCGGCTCGAATTGCCGCGGCCGTCCTGGCGCTGCTGAACCGGCCGCGCGACCTCGAAGGGGAGACGGTGCTGGTCACCGCCGGGCCGACCGAGGAGCCGGTGGACCCGGTGCGGTTCCTCTCCAACCGTTCCAGCGGAAAGATGGGGTACGCGGTGGCCGAGGCGGCCGCGGCGCGCGGTGCGCGCGTGGTTCTGGTCTCCGGCCCGGTCCATCTGAGCCCGCCCGCTGGGGTTTCCCTGGTGCAGGTCCGCACGGCGGAAGAAATGCGTGCCGCGGTGCTCGAGCACCTGTCCCAGGCGACCATCATCGTGAAAGCGGCCGCGGTGGCCGACTATCGCGTGAAGCATCCGGCGGCGGGGAAGATCAAGAAGAGCGAAGAGCGGCTCACGCTGGACCTGGAGCCGACCCCCGACATCCTGGCCGAACTCGGAGCGCTAAAGGGCGAACGGCTGCTGGTCGGTTTCGCCGCCGAGACCGGCGATCCGCTGCCCGAGGCCAGACGCAAGCTCGCGTCCAAGCACTGCGACATGATGGTGGGCAACCGGGTGGATCGGGAGGGCGCCGGTTTCGGCTCCGACGACAACGAGGTCGTACTGGCCTTGCGTACGGGCGAGGCTGTGGCGCTGCCGCGCGCTCCCAAGCGGGACGTGGCCGACCGGATCTTCGATCACCTGCTGAAGCTGCGCAATGCATCCTGAACTGCTGCGCCAATACCTGGAGTACTACCAAGACCTGGGCATCAAGTCTTTGTACCGCAGGACCGCGCCGCCGCTCGCTGACGCTCGCGGTTCGGAGGAGCAGGAGAACCTATTCGCCGAGCCGCGGGCGCCAGCCGGCGGCTCGGAAACGCTCGACGCGATCCGGGCCGATCTCGGCGACTGCCATCGCTGCCGCCTCGACGCGCAGCGCACGCAAATCGTCTTTGGCGTCGGCAATCCCCAGACGAAGCTGGTGTTCGTGGGCGAAGGTCCGGGGGCGGACGAAGACGCGCAGGGCATCCCGTTCGTCGGCCGCGCCGGACAATTGTTGACGCAGATGATCGAGAATACGGCGCGGCGCGAGGGCATCCCGCTCGAACGGCAAGACGTCTACATCTGCAACGTAGTGAAGTGCCGCCCGCCAGGGAACCGCGCGCCGGAAGCCGACGAGATGGAGATCTGCGGGCAATTCCTGTTCCGACAGCTCGAGGCGATCCGGCCGCGGGCCATCTGCGCGCTGGGCGCTACCGCGGTCAAGGCGCTGCTGAACACCCGGGAGGGCGTCACGCGGCTGCGCGGAAACTGGTTCAAGTGGCGCGACATCCCGGTCATGGTGACCTATCATCCGTCCTACCTGTTGAGGGCCTACAACCAGGCCGCCAAGCACGAGGCCTGGGAAGACCTGAAGAAAGTGCTGCACTACGTCTATGACTGAAGGGCGCGGTGTGTTCATCACCTTCGAGGGCGGGGACGGCAGCGGCAAGAGCACGCAGATGCGGCTGCTGGCCGAGCGGCTGCGCCGGGAGGGGCGCGAGGTGCTCGAGACGGTGGAGCCGGGCGGCACGCGCATCGGCGCGCAGATCCGGCGCATTCTGCTGGATTCGGCCAACCAGGACCTGCGCGCGACGCCGGAGCTGCTGCTGTACTTCGCCAGCCGCGCGCAGAACGTCGAGGAGCTGATCCTGCCGGCGCTGGAGCGGGGGGCGATCGTGATCTCGGACCGCTTCACGGATTCCTCGATGGCCTACCAGGGCTACGGGCGCGGGTTGGGCGAGGAGGCGGTGCTGGCGCTCGACCGGGTGGCCTGCCGTGGCCTGGTTCCGGACCTGACGCTGCTCATCGACATCGACCCAGGTGCCAGTCTCGCACGGGCGCGCGAGCGGCAGCTCAGCCGATCCGAAACGCGCATGGACGAGCAGGCGGCCGAATTCCACGGTAGAGTGCGCGACGCCTATCAGGCCATGGCCGCGCGGGAGCCGCGGCGCTTTCGCGTGATCGACGGCCGGGCCGACGTCGAGGCGGTGGCCGGTGCGGTTTGGGAGGCGGTGCGCCCGCTGGTGAGCCAGTCTCATGTTTGAGGATTTTTGGGGCAACCGCGCGCTGGCCGAGGCGCTCGAGCGGATGCTGGAGAGCGGGCGCATCCCGCAGACCATCCTACTGGCCGGGCCCGAGGGAGTCGGCAAGGCGACGCTGGCGCGGCGCTTCGCCGCCCGGCTGCTGGGCGGGAAACAGAGCATCGAGAAGGACGATCTTAGCCGCACCGAGAACCTGGACACCATCGCCGGGCGCGAGAAGTGGCCGGCCGAGAAACGCAACGAGGACCCGCTGCTGTTCGCCTCGTATCCGGATTTCGTGACCTTCGCGCCGGACGGGCCGTTGCGCCAGATTTCGATCCCTCAGATGCGCCTGCTCAAGGAGCGCGCGCAGTTCCGGCCGCTCAAAGGGCATCGCCGGGTGTTCCTGATCGACCAGATCGACCGCGCCGGCGAACAGGCGGCCAACTCGCTATTGAAGACGCTCGAGGAGCCGCCCGCCCACCTGATCCTGCTTCTCACCGCCGCGAACCCCTACGACCTGCTGCCGACCATCCGCTCGCGCTCGGTCTGGATGCACCTGGCCCCGCTCGGCGACGAGGAGATGCGGCAGTTCGTCGCCTCGCGGCAGTTGGATGACGTCGAACGGCGCATCGCCCTGGCGCAGGGGAGCCCGGGTCTGGCGGTTTCCCTCGATCTGGAAGCCTATGACCGGCGGCGCGCGGCCATGCTTACGTTGCTTGAGGCGGCCTCCGGCGCGGCGCCGTTTGCGGCCTGGGTGAAGTACGCCGAATCACCCGCCAGCCGCCAGGAGAAGCTCGAACCCCTGCTCCGCGCCCTCTATTCGCTGCTCGAGGACCTGCTGCTGCTCCAGCAAGGCGTCAGCGGCATTCGAAACGCGGACCTGCGTGAGCAGCTCGCGGCGCTGGCCGGGCGCGTGGGCTTTCTGTGGCTGCGGAAGGCGGTCGCCAAGGTGGACGAGCTCGCGGACCTGGTGCGCCGCAACATCCAGAAGAGCATCGCGCTCGACGCGCTGGTGCTGGAGCTACGGCCGGGGTAGACTCACTTCCCGCAGCACTTCTTGTACTTCTTGCCGCTGCCGCAGGGGCAGGGGGCGTTGCGGCCGACCTTGACGGCGGGCGCGGGCGGCTCTGCCTCGTCCTCTTGCTCTTCTTCGTCCTCCCGGTTTTCCACACCCTCGAAGATCGGGGACCGGCCGTGGAGTAGCAGCCGGTTGTCAAGCACCTTGCGGACGAGCACGCCTTCATCGTAAGAGAGGCCGCCGGCGAGGTCGTCGATCTTGCGCAACAGGTCGCGCGTGCGCGCCGGGGTGACGCTGCCGGGGGCCGCCAGCGCGTAGGCGCAGAGCGCGTCCTCCCGCACGTCCTCGTCCTCGAAAAGCTGTTCGATGCGGTCGAGCTGCGGAACCAGGCCCAGCCAGCCAACCGCGCAAACGGCCTGCCGCCGGATCTCGAGGTCGGGATCGTCCAGGTGCCGCGGGATGTACTGGGCGAAGCGGCGGTCCATGGAATGCCACATGGCTTTGATGGCCTGGGCGCGGGCCTCCGGGATCGCGTAGAACTCGAGGATGCGACGGCGGACGGCTTCCACCTGGCGGGACCCTAACGCCAGCGCCACCAGCGCGCCGCCGCGCTCCTCGATCGGCGCAGCGGGATCCTGGAGCCGCGCCAGCATGGCGTTGCGGACGCCGGGTTGCTCCAGCGATCCATCCAAAGCCTCCCAGCACGCGCCCCGAACGCCCGCGTCGGAGTCGCTCTGCGCCAGCTCGAACACGCGCGCGAAGACGTCGCCCTCGACCCCGCCGGTGGCGAGCAACCGGACGGCACGGGCGCGGTGCGCCGCTACCGGACTGCCTAGGAACTCGATCAATTCCTGGTTGCTGAGCGCCGCAAAATGCGGCTCGGCCTCCTCGGGATACTCCGGCCAGATGTCGTACGGCGCGGCCTCCTCGGCCGGTCCGACGCGCCGGATCTCCCGGATCGCGAAGGTCAACCCCTCGCGCACGAGGTCGTCATCCGGAGGCGTCTTCGCCAGGGCCTCCTCGAGTGCCGACCGGGCGGCCGGATCGCCGCAGATGCCGAGATACAGCGCTCCCTCCAGCGGATCGATCTCCAACAGGCCGGTCAGCGCGGAGAGAACCCGCGGGTCGCGCGAGTGAAGCGCGGCCAGTGCGAAGGCGACGTCCTCGGCGTGGTCCGATTCCTCGAACAGGTCGAGCAGCGGCTCCACGGAAGCGGCGCCCAGCTCCACAAACGCCCCGGTCAGAGCCTCCGGGAACTGGAAGCGCGACCGGCGGGCGAACTGCGCCAAGAAGGGCAACGCCGCCGGCGTGCGCCACTGGCGGACGATGGCCAGCAAGTCCGCGCCAATGGGGATGCGGTCGTCCTGGCGCTCTTCCTCGAAGAAGCGCCGGATGTCGCCGAGGGCCGACTCTCCGCGCTCGAGGATGGCGCGCAAGAAACGGTGGTCGATCGCCACCACGCCGCGCGCGGCGGCCCGGAGCAAGTCGCACGTCGGGGTAGACGGGTACTGCTCGGGACTCAGGATCACGGTGGGTTACTCTTCCGGAATCACCCGAACCGTAATCTCGATGGTGACCTCGCGGTGGAGGCGGATGGGAACCTTGAATTCGCCGAGCTGCTTGATCGGCTCCTCCAGATGGATCTTCCGCCGGTCGATGGTGTAACCCTGCCGCTCGAGCGCTTCGGCGATGTCCTTGGAGGTGACCGAGCCGAATAACTGCTCCAGTTCGCCCGCTTTCTGGGCGATGGTCACCGCCACACCGGTCATCATCCGGGACAGGTCCTCGGCCGAGGATTTCTCCTTGGCCTCGCGGCGCAAGTGCGCCTGCCGCTCCTGTTCGATGATCTTTTTGTTGGCCGCGGTGGCGGCCACCGCCAGCTTCTGGGGCAGCAGATAGTTGCGGGCGTAGCCGGCGGCGACCTTGACGATCTGGCCGCGGCTGCCCAGGTTCTGGATATCTTCTCTGAGAATGATTTCCATCGGATCTCTCCCGGAGCGTTACAGGGGCGAGCTGAACGGCAACAGGGCGATGCTCCGCGCCTGCTTGATCGCTTCGCTCAACCGCTTCTGGTGCGGGGCGCACACGCCGGAGAGCCGGCGCGGGACAATCTTGCCGCGCTCGGTGATGAACGCTTTCAGCATCCTGACTTCTTTGTAGTTGATATCGTCGACCTTCTCTACGCAGAACCGGCACACTTTCTTGCGCCGGAAGTACTGTTTCTTGCCGGCCGACGCTTTATCGGTACCCGTCGGTTGTTGCGAGGCGCTGACCGGCCTTCCTCCCCTGGTTTCCGCCATGGTTATCGCTCCTTCTCGGCACTCTCGGCCGCCGCCTCCGCCATCATCTGTTCCGCCACGGGCGCGGTGGGACGCCCCGGCGCGCCACCGCCGCCCGGCGCGCCGCTGCCGCTGGACACGCTGGCCGGCGCGGGCCTGCGCTTGGCCCGCTTCTCCCGCTGCTTCTTGCGTTTCTCGATCTTCTTCAGCCGCTCGTCGATCCGGACGGTCAGGAACTTCACGACCAGGTCGCTCACCCGGAACCGGCGCTCGATCTCCTTCACCGCCTCCGGGCTGCTGGCGAATTGCAGAAGGACGTAAAAGCCCTCGTTGTGCTTTGCCACCCGGTATTCGAGCTTGCGGAGGCCCCACTTATCGGCTTTCTCCACGGTGCCGCCGCCACCGGTAATTACCTGCTTGGTTTGGTCGATGAGCTGGTCGATCTCCTCTTCGGAGGCGTCCGGTCTCAGGATGAATAACTCTTCGTAAATCCTCATTCTTCCTCGATTTTTTCACCTTGGGCGCGACGATTGTATCTCGTCATGGCCATTTCGACGCCCTCGGAAATTATGGAAACGACCGCCTGGGCCGCGTAGTCCAGAAAGTCGTCCAGTTGCCTGCGCTGCTCGCGCCCCAGGGGCTTGAGCAGATATTCGGGCTCGGCCCGGCCCCGACCGAAATCGATGCCCAGCCGCACCCGCGTAAACTCCGTTGTCCCAATCTCGCGGATCACCGACTCCATGCCGTGGTGCCCGCCCGCCGAGCCGCGCGGCCGGATCCGCAGCGCCTGCCACGGCAGGTCGTGATCGTCGTAGACCACGATCAGCTTCCCGGCCGCGACCGAATTCTTTTCCAGCAGCGGCTTCACCGACTCGCCGCTGAGGTTCATGAAGGTCTGCGGCTTGGCCAGCAGCACGGGCGCTCCCGCGATCGCTACCTGGCCCACCAGGGCCCGGGAGTTCTTGCGCTTCAGGCGTCCGCCACAGCCATCGGCCAGGCGATCGATCACCATGAAGCCGATGTTGTGCGGCGAGTGCGCGTACTCCAAGCCCGGATTGCCGAGGCCCACCACCAGCCATTCCACCATGGTTCGAAAACCCGGGTTCCGACTCTACTTCTTCTTGCCCTTGGCCTCGGCCTCGGCGGCCTCTTCTTCCTTCTTGCCCTTCTTGATGACCTCGGGTTCGGCCGTCGCCGCCGCCTCCGGCGTTGCGGCCGCCACTTCGGGCGCCGCCGCCGCCGGCACTTCCTCGGCGCGCAGCGCGACCACGTGCGCGATCACGTTGTCGGCCGAACTGACCAGTACCATCGACCCCGTCAAAGCCACCTCGCCCGCGCGCACGCTCTGGCCGATCATCAGCTCCGCGACGTCCACGGTGAAGTGCTCGGGAATCTCGTCCGGCAAGCACTCGATTTCCACTTCGCGGGCCACCAGCTCGAGCAACCCGTCCTGCTGTTTGACGCCCTTGGCCTCGCCGTGGGTTGCCACCGGCACGGAAACCCGAATGCGCTTGGTCAGGTCGATGCGCTTCAAGTCCACGTGCAGCAACGTGTCTTTCATCGGGTCGTACTGCCAGTCGACCACCATCGCCGGGGTGCTCTCTCCCTCCCGAACCTCGAGGTTGAAGATGGTGTTATGCCCCGACTTGCCGTGCAGGATCCGGGTGACCTCCTTGGGATCGACCGCCACCGCCAGCGTCTCCCGGTAGGCGCCGTAGAGAATCGCCGGAATCAATCCGCGATGGCGCAACCGGCGCGACTCGTTCTTTCCCCGCGTGGCCCGCGGCTCGGCAGCCACGCTGATCTCTCTTCGCATTCGGTCTCCTCTGTGGGAACCGCTCCCTTACGGTCGCGGCTCGGCTCCGGGGGCGCAAGTCCGCCTTCTGGACGTGGGTTGCGTTGCCCCTCAAATAAACAACGTGCTGACGCTCGTCTCCTCGTGGATGGACTGGATGGCCCGCGCCAACAGGGGAGCCACCGACAGCGTCCGGATCTTGCTCGACCGGCGCGCCTCCTCCGAGAGCGGAATCGAGTTGGTCAGCACCACTTCCTGAATCTGGGAACTCTCAATCCTCTCGACCGCCGACGGCGACAGCACCGCATGGGTGGCGCAGGCCATCACGCTGGCCGCCCCCTCCTTCAGCAGCGCATCGGCGCCCTTCACCAGGGTGCCGGCGGTGTCGATCAAATCGTCTACGATCAAACACTGGCAATCGGCGACCTCGCCGATGATGTGCATCACTTCGGCTACGTTTACCTCGTCGCGGCGCTTATCGATGATCGCCAGCGGCACGTTGATCCGCTTGGCGAAGGCCCGCGCCCGCTCGACTCCGCCGGCATCCGGCGAAACCACCACCGTCGCCGGCGTCTGAACCCTCTTCAGATAATCGATCATCACCGGCGTGGCAAACAAGTGATCCACCGGGACGTCGAAGAACCCTTGGATCTGCGCCGCGTGCAGGTCCAGGGCCAGGATTCGATCCGCTCCAGCCTTTTCCAGTAGCTTGGCGATGAGTTTCGCCGAGATGGGGACTCGAGGTTTGTCCTTCCGATCCTGCCGGGCGTACCCATAATAGGGTAACACTGCCGTGATGCGGTCTGCTGAGGCCCGCCGGAGCGCATCGATCATCAGCAGCAATTCCATGAGGTTGCGGTCCACCGGTTTCGAGGTCGGCTGGACCACGAAGACGTCGGCGCCCCGCACGTTTTCATGGATCTGGAGGTAGATCTCGCCATCGGCAAACGTCTTGACCGACGAAAGGCCCAGCGGCAAACCCAGAAAGTCGCAGATTTCCTGGGCGAGAGCCGGGTTGGCATTCCCCGTGAAGATCTTGATCCGGTCGGGGTCCATCATGCGTATCGGCTTTGGGGTGGCCATACCTTTCCCGCAATATGCGGACTGAGCCGCCGCCACCACAACGCCCGGTAGCGCGCACGGCTCACTAATGAAATCATGATGACGTGCTCCTTGGGGAAGTGCTCGCGGGCGCGTTCGGCCTCGCCCCGCCCGGCAAACAGGCCGAACAGGGCGGAGCCGCTACCGCTGAGCAGGGCTGGACTCGCGCCCAGCTTCTCGAGTCGCCGCTTGAGCGATTTCAACCGCGGGTGTCTCGAAAAAACCACGGATTCAAAATCGTTTCCGCCGGCAGCCGGCACGGGAGTCCCCCGAAGAGCCTGTCCTAGCTCCCAAACACAAGACTGGAAACCACTTATCATATCTTGCCAGGCCGACAAAGTCAATTCGCCGGCCCCGCGGTCGAGCGCCTGGTAGGCCTCGGCGGTCGAAACGTGCAGGCCAGGGGCGAGCACCAGGCCCGCTGCTGGCGGCCGGTCGGCCAGCGGGTACACCTCGGTTCCGCGGCCCACTGCCACCGCGGTTCCGCCCAGCAAGAAAAACGGCACGTCGCTCCCCAACTGGCTCGCCAGCTTCATCAGCACCGGAGGCGGCAAGGTCCCGCCAGCGAGCACCGGGAGCGCGAGCAGGACCGCGGCGGCGTCGCTGGAGCCGCCGGCCAAGCCGGCCCCCATCGGGATGCGCTTCCGGAGGTGGAATTCGACCCGCCCGGTCTTCCGCATGGCATCCAAAGCCAGTCGCGCCGCCCGCTCGACCAGGTTGCCCGGAATCTCCGGCTCCGACCGCACGGTGATGCTGGTCGAGCGCGCCGGCGTGAACTCGACCTCGAGCGCGTCGGCCAGCGAGACCGTCTGGAACACGGTGCGCAGCTCGTGATACCCGTCCGCCCGCCGGCCGAGCACCTTCAGACCGAGATTGATCTTCGCCAGGGCGCTCACGCGCGCCCGGCGGGGCGTCACACTCATTTGTCGTACTGGAGCAGCGAGAACACGTCGTGGCCTTCCAGTTTCTTGCGCCCGCTTAAGAACAGCAATTCGAGCACGAAACCGAGGCCCGCCACGCGCCCGCCCAGTTTCTCGACCAACTTGGCGACGCCGGCTGCCGTTCCCCCGGTGGCCAGCACGTCGTCGACGATCAGCACGTTCTGGCCGCTCGCGATGGCGTCCTTGTGGATTTCCAGGCTGTCGAAGCCGTACTCGAGCTGGTACTCGACGCTCACGACTTCGGCCGGCAGCTTCTTCGGCTTGCGCACCGGAACGAAACCTGTTCCCAGCGCGTAGGCCAGCGCCCCGCTGAAAATGAACCCGCGCGCCTCGATGCCCAGCACCACGTCGATGCGGTTCTCCTGGTAGCGCTGCTTCAGGGCGTCGATCACCGTCTTCAGCCCCGCCCCGTCCTTGAGCAGCGTGGTGATGTCGTAGAAGAGGATGCCCGGCTTGGGGAAGTCAGGCACCTCGCGGATCAGTTTCTTCAGGTCCGGCACAGCAAGCAGGTCGCTCATTAGAAGTACTCGATTCGGAAGTCACTGTAATCTAGCACCGACGCCTCGATCTCTTCCACCCCGCGCACGTCGGCCATGCGCGGGCCGATCCGCAGATAGCCGGCCAGCTCGGAAAGCTTCTCGGGCGGGCCGGCGGCGTACACCTCAACGCGGCCATCCGCGAGATTGCGGGTGTAGCCGGCCAGGTCCAGGTCGCTGGCCACGCGCTCGACATAGTAGCGGTAGCCGACGCCCTGCACCCGCCCGCGGACGAAGTAGCGCCGCGCCGAGAGCGCCAGCGATTTCCTCGAGCGGGCCACAATGTTCTATCGTAGCGCAGTAGGATAGGGCTCCAGCCCGGTCACCGACCGGACAAGGCTGGAGTCTTATCCTACTCGGACGCTATAATCTTTCTTTACGCCTATGAACCGCACCATACTTGCACTGGCTGGTCTGCTCTACTCCGCCGCGGGCGGGGCGGAGGCTCCCGCGAAGGGCATGGCAGTCGGCTCTCCCAACGCTCCTATTACGATCGAGGTCTTCAGCGATTTTGAATGTCCCCACTGCAAGATCCTGCACGAGCAGGTCCTGCGCCCTCTCATTCGGGACTATGTCGTTCCCGGCAAGGTCTACCTGATTCACCGCGAATTCCCGCTCCTCGGCCACCTCTACTCCCGCCTGGCGGCGTCCTACGCCTGCGCCGCGGCGCGGATTGGCAAGTATCAGGAGGTCTCGGACGTGCTGTTCCTGAACCAGGTTGTCTGGTCGGTCAACGGCAAGGTGGACGAAACGGTGGCGAGTGTCTTGACTCCCGCCGAAGCCAGCAAGGTCCGCGAGCTGGCGAAGGATTCCGGCATCGCCGCCGAGGTCCAGCACGATGTCGACCTGGCCAGAGCGATGGGGCTCAACCAGACGCCGACCATGATCGTGAAGCACCGGTCGATTCCGTACCCGATCTCCGGCGCCGTCAACTACGACCTGCTGCGCAGTTTCCTGGATAGCCGGCTGGGGAAATGATCGTGGCCCGCTATTCCCGCCTGCTGCTCCGAATCGCGCTGGGCTGCGTGTTTGTCTATGCGGCGTGGCTGAAGTTGAGGGACCCCTGGCAACTGTTCGCCATGGCGGTGGATGCCTATGGGCTGTTGCCGCAATGGGCGGTGATCGTGGTGGCGCGAACGCTGCCCTGGGCCGAATTGCTGCTCGGGCTGCTGCTGATTTCCGGTGTGTGGCTCCGCGTTTCCGCCTCGGCCGCCTCGCTGCTGCTGCTGGGCTTCCTTACGATGATGGTGCGCGCGTACCTCAAGGGCATGCAGATCGACTGCGGCTGCTTCGCATCCGACGACCCCATCTCGCTCCGGACGCTGGCGCGCGACGGCGGCTTGCTGGCAGGCTCCGTGGCGCTCACCGTTCTGGCCTGGCGCGCGCCTTGCGCACGCCGCTCCAGTACCACCACCGCCGCTTCGCCGGCTCAAGGTCCGGATTGCGCGCGTGAGCGATAGCGGCCGAGAACACGTCCTGGCAGCAGGGATCGCCCCGGCATCCCTTGATCGCGCATAACCGTTCCCACAATTCCCGAGCCTCGCACCGGGCGAGCTGCGCGACGCTCCCGACCCCGAGCTGTTCCAGGTCCTCGAGCGTGGCCGGGCCCAATCCAGCCAGATCCGCCAGTTTCCGTATCTTTGGCGCCATGGCCTTCATTCTACTCCGACGGTCTGGCGGTAAAATCGTCGTATGTCATTCCCCATCCATCGCATGAGAAGGCTGCGCGCTACCGAGGGGTTGCGCGGGCTGGTTCGGGAGACCCGGCTCGAGCCGGCGCAGTTCATCCTGCCGTTGTTCGTGTGCCCGGGCACGGGAGTGCGGCGCGAGATCGGCTCCATGCCGGGGCACTGCCAGCTTTCGGTCGAGCACATCGTTCTCGAGGCCGCCCAGGCGCAGTTTCTCGGTCTGGGCGGGGTGCTGCTGTTTGGAATCCCGGAGAGCAAGGACGAAATGGCCTCGGGCGCCTACTCGGACGACGGCATCGTGCAGCGGGCGGTGCGCGCCATTAAGCTGGGCGTGCCCGGTCTGCCCGTGATTACCGATGTCTGCAACTGCGAGTACACCAGCCACGGGCACTGCGGCAAGGTGGTCGATGGGGAGGTGGACAACGACGCTACGCTCGAGTGGCTGGCCCGGGCCGCGGTCTCGCACGCGCGGGCCGGCGCCGATATCGTGGCGCCCTCGGACATGATGGACGGCCGGGTGGCCGCGATCCGCAGGGCGCTCGATGCCAGCGGGTTTCCCAACACCCCGATTCTCTCTTACGCCGCCAAGTACGCCTCGGTGTTCTATGGCCCGTTTCGCGAAGCGGCTGAAAGCGCCCCGCAGTTCGGCGACCGCCGCAGCTACCAGATGGACCCGGCCAACGGTCGGGAGGCGCTCAGGGAAATCGAGCTGGACCTGGAAGAGGGTGCCGATATGATCATGGTCAAGCCCGCCCTGCCGTACCTGGACATCATCCGCCAGGCGCGCGACCGCTGGGAGGTCCCCCTCGCGGCCTACCAGGTGAGCGGCGAGTACAGCATGATCGTGGCGGCGGCGCGCAACGGCTGGATCGACTACCAGCGCGCCATGCTGGAATCGCTGACCGCCATCCGGCGCGCCGGCGCCGATATCACCATCACCTATTTCGCCAAGGAAGCCGCGGCCCTGATCCGACCGCCCCAGACCAGCCGGGGAGCCGCCGGGCCGCGGATTCCGGGAGTAGTGAATTAAGCTTGAGCTGTGGCGTGCGCACTTTGCGCGCCGCGCCGCCACTCCTGGCGACGCCTTTTGGCTGTGCTGACAATACGGCGGCGGCTGCCGCACCTCTATCCTCAAGGTCGTTGGCTATTCGTTACCTGACACCTGCACGGCAGCCTGCTTCCCGGTCATTACCTGCCGCCGCACAAGAGCTCGGCTGGCCAAGCCTTCGTCTGGATCGATCGCCAATTGCGGCCTACCTCGAAAACAACCCAGCGTCGCCATGAGTGGCGACGCGGCACGCAAAGTGCGTGCGCCACAATTGCTTGCAGCCCTACGCAGCCAGGGCCTTCACCGCCTTGCGGAGGTCCGCCGGCGCTACGGCGACCAGCGCGGCGTAGCGGCCCGCGCCCGCCGCCAGGGCATGCACCGAGACAATGTTGATCCCGGCGCCGGAAAGCGCGATCATTTTCTCGGCCACCGTTCCCAGCCGGTCCTCCCCGGCGATCAGGAGCGCCTTCTGCTTCTTGCCCAGCGCGAGCCCGGCCTTCTTGGCGATCCGCGCCAAGTTGGGGGCCTTTTCGTCCACCACGAAGACCACCTCGGCGACGCGGGCGCTCTTCGGGTAGCCCAGGAATCCGAGCAGGTTCACGCTGGCGTCTTTAACTGCGTTCAGGATGCGAGCCCCTTCTCCGACTTTGTGGGGGATCGTTCCTATGTAGTAGCTCACTTGCGTGATTTCATCAGGCATGACTGAAATCTACAACTTGCGCGGGGAAGAGGTCAAGTTGGTATGCTAGGATCTCTGGAGTTTTGGAGCCGATGAAGCAGACACAAAACGTTGAAGAGCTTCAGCACATCTCGAAGATTATCCGGCGGCACATCATCGTGATGCTGGGGGAAGCCAAGTCCGGTCATCCGGGCGGATCGCTTTCGGCCGTCGAAACCCTGGTCACCCTGTTTTGGGACGTGATGCGGCACGATCCGGCCAACCCGGAGTGGCCCGATCGCGACCGGTTCATCCTGTCGAAAGGCCACGCCGCCCCGGTGTTGTACGCCGTGCTGGCGGAGTGCGGCTACTGCCCCCTGGATTCGCTCAACACCCTGCGCAAGCTCGGGTCTCCCTACCAGGGCCATCCGGACAAGCGCTTCCTGCCGGTGCTGGAGACCTCGACCGGCTCGCTGGGCGAGGGCCTATCGATCGGCATGGGTCTGGGGCTGGCCGCCCGCTGGGACAAGCGCCCGGCGCGCACCTACGTCATGCTGGGCGACGGCGAGATCCAGGAGGGGCAGATCTGGGAAGCGGCCATGTTCGGCGCTTTCCACAAGATCGACAACGTGGTCGCCATCGTGGATTACAACCGCATCCAACTGGACGGCTTTGTGAAGGACATCATGGAACTGGAGCCGCTGACGGCCAAGTGGCAGGCTTTCGGCTGGCACGCCATCGAGCTTGACGGGCACAGCATCCCGGCGCTCCAGGCGGCCTTCGCCGAGGCGGCCTCGGTCAAGGGCCAGCCCACCGTCCTGATCGCACACACCATCAAAGGCAAGGGCGTCTCGTTCATGGAAAACAACCCCAAGTACCACGGCGTCGCCCCGACCAAGGAAGAAGTGGAGCTGGCGCTGAAGGAGCTCGCGTAATGGAAACGAGATTCGAGTTGAAACTGGGGCTGGCCACGCGCGAGGCCTTCGGCAAGACGCTGGTCGAGCTGGGCCGGGAGAACCCGAACGTCTGGGCGGTGGACGCCGATCTCTCCAAGTCCACCTACACGTCGCTGTTCGCCAAGGAATTCCCCGACCGGTTCGTCTCCTGCGGGATCGCCGAGGCTAACATGGTGGGCGTGGCGGCCGGCCTGGCGCTGGGCGGCAAAATCCCCTTCGCGGCCAGCTTCTCGTGCTTTGTCCTGAACAAGGGCTTCGAGCAGTTGCGGGTGGCGGTGGCCTACCCCAACACGAACGTCAAGATCGTCGGGACGCACAGCGGCATCTCGATCGGCGAGGACGGGCCGTCGCAGATGAGCATCGAGGATCTCAGCCTGACCTGTGCGCTCCCCGGTTTCGTGGTGCTGGCGCCCGCCGACGAGGTGGCCACCCGCGCGCTGGTGCGCGCCGCCGCCGCGCACCTCGGGCCGGTCTTCATCCGTACCGGAAGGCCGAAAGCGCCCGTCGTCTACGCCCCCGGGCAGGAGTTTGAAATCGGCAAGGCCATCGAGGTGGCCGGCGGCAGCGATGTCACGCTGATTGCCAGCGGCCTGCTGGTCGCCGAGGCCATCCGCGCCCGGGAAGCGCTCGCTTCCGGCGGCATCTCCGCGCGCGTGATCGACATCCATACCATCAAGCCGTTGGACCGCGACGCCATCCGCCGCGCCGCCCAAGAGACGGGCGCCCTGGTGGTCGCCGAGGAGCACCTGGTGGACGGCGGGCTGGGGGTCCGGGTGGCCCAGGTCGTCGCCGAGACCTGCCCCTGCCCGATGGAGTTCGTCGGGCTGACTGGGTACGCCGAATCGGGCTCCCCCGATGGCTTGCTCGACAAGTACGGGTTGCGGGCCGTCAACCTGGTTGCCGCAGCTCGTAAGGTTCTGGCACGGAAGAGACAGTGTTTCGGACATTGACGATTGACGATTTTGTCATTGACGATTTCCGCCGGCCGCCCGGTGGGATCAAAACAATCGTCAATGTCTCAATCGTCAATCCTCAATCGTTAATTGACTTATGGCCTTCGCTACCGATCAGGAACGCGAGCTTGCCAGCCTTCTGATCAGCGTGATGCACGCGCGGGACCAGGAAGGCGCCCGGATCTCGCGCATCCTGCACGACGAGGTGGGGCAGATCCTGAGTGCGATCGGGCTGCAACTGGACCTGCTCCGCATGGACCTCAAGGAGAACGTCGAGGCCGCTTCCCAGCGCATCGCGGACATCCAGAGGGTCATCGAAACCGCCATGGACCAGGTTCGCGACCTGAGCTACGAGCTGAATCCCTCGATCGTCGCGCGTACCGGGCTGCCTCTCGCCCTGGACCGGATGGTCGGCCGCTACCGCAAAAGCTACGCCGGGAGCATTCGCCTGCTGTTCGATTCCTCAGTGCGCGTACCGGTGGAGCCCGCCACCGCCTTGTACAAGATCGCCGAGCAGGCCCTGGATAACGCGGTTGCGCACTCGGGTGGAGCCCAGATCGAGATCCTGGTCAAGCCGGCCCGGGCCGGGGTGGCCCTCGAAGTCAGGGACGGCGGCAAGGGGTTTTCCCCGGACCAGGGCTCCACCGGGCTGGGGTTGCACCTGATGAAGTACCAGGCTTCTCAGGCGGGGCTCGAGTTTTCAGTTGCGAGTGCGCCCGAAAAAGGTACAATTGTGAGAGCAATTTACCGAGCGGCGGAGTGACCCCGGAGGGGCGCTTCTGCGCGAGGCGGCAATGGCATACCAGATCCTGCTTGTGGATGACCATAAGATCTTTCGCGATGGCATCAAGTCCATCCTCGAAAGGCGAGACGAATTCAAGGTGGTCGGAGAAGCCGAAAACGGTTCGGAGGCGGTGCAGTTCTGCCGGAGATCCCGCCCGGACCTTGTGCTGATGGACATCGGGCTGCCAGGCCTGAACGGCATCGAGGCCACCATCGAGATCATGCGTCACTGTCCGGACAGCAAGGTGATCATCCTGTCCATGTACGACGACGAGAGTTCGGTGGTGGGGGCGATCCGTTCCGGCGCCCGCGCCTTCGTCCTCAAGAGCGCTTCTTCGGACGACCTCCTGGATGCGCTGCGCACCGTGGCCAAGGGGGGGTTCTACCTCTGCGCCGAGGTGGCGGACCGTGTGCAGACCCGCATCCAGCGCGGCGACCTGGAGTCGAAGGCCCTGCCTCCCGTGCTGGATACCCTCTCGCCCCGCGAGTTGCAGGTGCTGCGCCTGGTGGCCGAGGGCAAGACCAGCAAGGAGATCGCGGTCATGCTGGACCTCGGGCTCCAGACCGTGCGCAGCTACCGCAAGACCATGATGAAGAAGATCGGCGTGAACAACATCGCCGGTCTCACCCAGCTCGCGCTCTCCGCCGGCCTCACCCGCTTCGGCCCCGAAGGGAAAGACCGGCCGGCGTAGGGGCGGGTTTGAGGCCCGCCCCTCGGTGAGTCACTGCAATTCCGCGGTCAGCGTTGCGCCTCCCATCTCGGCGATGATCGTCGCGAACTTCACCACCTTGCGCGACTCCTTGGCTACCCAGACGGTGACCTTCTCCGGCCCACCCTCGGCGGAAGTGATGTCCAGCTTGAAGGAGCCGAAGGTTCCCGCGGGGACGGTGACGCTCTCGGAGCCGGCCACCGTCAACTGCATCATTTTCACCTTCTGCTTCTGGATGTCGAAGTCCCGGAAAGTGGTCGAGTAGCCGTCGGCCAGCGGCAGGCAGGTCATCCACAGCGCGGCGCCACCGGTAGCGGCGAACACCGGCCCGCCCACGTCGCTGGAGATCGGACGGTCCTGGCCGCCCATGTTCATTTTGCCGGCAGCCTTGTTGTCCTGGAACTCGATGTCGATGGCCATCGGTCCCTGCTTCACCGAGCGCTTCAGCAGGGCAAGTGTTTTCTTGTCGAGCGTGACAGTGTCCACCGCGTCGCCCATCGGAGTAGCTACCGTGTCGGTGGCCGTCCAGGCGCTGTCTTCTTCCTTGAGTACAGTCGACATCTTGAGGTCCATGGATTGGCCGCCCATCTGGAGCTTGGCCAGGTAGTTGTACGTGCCGGGCTGCAACGCGGCCTGGAGTTTCGGCGCGCCCACCGCACCTGCGTCCACCTTCTTGGCGAGCACGACGGTCTTCGGATCGACGGTGATCTCCTTCAGGCGCGCGACCACTTCCGCGGTCCCGCCTTCCTGATACCGGCCGCCCAGGTGCTTGGCCAGGAACATCTCGGCCGCGGCGAACATTGCCATGTTGTTCACCGGACGCGCAAAGCCGTGCCCCTCGTCGGGCGCCACCAGGTACTCGACCGGGAAGCCGCGGTCGCGCAGCGCGATCACGATCTGGTCGGACTCCGCCTTGTTCACACGCGGATCGTTGGCTCCCTGCACCACCATCAGCGGCGTCTTGATCTTGGCCGCCGAGTTCAGCGGCGACTGCCGCTCCAACTGCGCCTTACCCTCCGGGGTACCCGGATCGCCCATGCGCTTGTGGAACATCTTGCGGATCTGCTCCCAGTAGGGAGGGATCGAGTTGAGCAGGGTGATCAGATTGGACGGCCCCACGACGGACACCGCCGCGGCGTAGACATCCGGGGTGAACGCCACCCCGGCCAGCGTGGCGTACCCGCCGTAGGAGCCGCCCATGATGCCAACCCGCTTCGCATCCGCGATCCCCTCCGCCGCCAGGTACTTCACGCCCCAGGTGACGTCGTCCTGCATCTTCTGGCCCCACTCCTTGTTGCCGGCGTTCAGGAACTTCTTGCCGTAGCCGGTGGAGCCGCGGAAGTTCATCGACAGCACGGCGTACCCGCGGTTGGCCAGGAACTGGGTCATGGAACTGTAACCCCAGACATCGCGACCCCAGGGCCCGCCGTGCGGCGTCACCATCGCCGGCAGGTTCTTCGGGGGCAGGCCCTTCGGCAGCGTGAGATAGGCCGGGATCTCCAGCCCGTCCACCGACTTGTACCGCACCGGCGTCATCGCCGCCATCTGCTCCCGCACGAGTTTCTCGCGGATTCGATACTGGAGCGTGAGCTTCTTGGTTTTGCGGTCGAACAGGTAGGTCTCGCCCGGTTCGGTGTCGCTGTACCCGGAGATCAACCAGAGCTGCTCGTCCTTGGTGTGCGACCCGGGCTGTACCACCTTGCCCGGCAGCCTGCTCTGGAGCAGCTTGTAGTCCGCCTCGAACCCTTTGTCCTTCCAATAGATGCGCAGCTTCTCGTCGTTGTAGATCGTCGCCAGGATCTGGTCGCTCACCTCCGAGATCAGCGCGCCGCCGAAGTCCACACGGTTCAGTGGGTCCGATTCCACCAACTCGTCCTGGCCCGTTTGCGGATCGAGCACCGCCAGCCGGACCAGGTCCGCCGAGCCTGTGTTCGTAACGATGTACAGGCGCTGGTTATCCTTGTGGAAGCGCACCGGATAGCAGGTTTCGAAGACGTCGCAGGAGTAGATCTTCTTGAAGCCGTCCGCATCCACGCGCAGGAATTCGGTGTCCCCGTTGTCGGCCGAGCGCGTGGCCAGGCGCAACTGGTCTTTGAGATCGAAGACCCAGCTCGTGATGCGGTCGGTGTTCTTGCGCAGCAGCGTCCGCTCGCCGGTCGAAATCTTCACCTTGTAGAGGTCGTGCCAGGCCGGGTCACGATCGTTCAGGCCCACGTAGATCAGGTCCGGTTCGGTCTTGGGCACCGCGTAGATCGCCGCGCGCACCTTCTTGACGTCGGTCAGGTTGCGCGCGGGCGGCGCCTCCGCGCCCGCCGCCGGGCTATCGGCCGGGTTCACCGCATAGACGTTGTAGTTCTCGTCGCCGGCCTTGTCCTGCACGTACAGGATGTACTTGCTGTCACGGCTCCAGAAGTACCCGGGAATCGGCCGCTTGGTATCCGCGGTCACCAGCTTGGCGGCGGGGAACGGTTCCTCGGTCCGCTTCACCCAGACGTTCCGGGTCTTGTTCCAGGGCTTCATGAAGGCGATGTACTTGCCGTCGGGCGAAATCTGTGCGCCCGAGATTTCCGGATCGCCGAAGAACAGTTCCCGGTCGATGATCGGAGGTTGTTGCGCCACCAGGGCCGATGCGAGAAGGCTAAGGGGCAGAAGGAGTCTTGCGATAGGTCTCATGGTTGTCCTTTCCCAATGGTAGAACAACGAAGCGCGGCCGGCGCCGGTTCGATAATTTCCAAAAATCACGGGTCACCTCCGACGGTGAGCCTGATCCGCGCTCTCCAATTTGCGGTCAACCTCGCCGGGGGTAGCCGTTAGCCCGCATTTCTCACCAACAACCTGCTGCGGCGCGCGATAGGGCCGCATCTACTGCGTTGCGCTCGGCCGCCGTCCTCGACGTACTGTTCAAGTACGCCTGCGGGCGCCGGCCTTCGCGCGCCTTGTATCTGTGGCTCTCTCATCGCGCCTCGCCACGGTCGCGGTGAGAAATGCGGGCTAGAATCGGAACAGACGCCGGTCGAGCCCTTCGACCACGTGCAGGCTGCGGACCTTGCGGTCCTGCCCATAGACGATGACCTGGCCGTCGGCCGACGCGAGTATCTGAGTGATCTCGGACACGCCGCTGGGGTAGGTGGGGCTCAGATCCTTCCAGGGCTTGCGCTCGCCCGTCGCGACATTGATCTGATAGAGCTTCGCGGACGCGGGGTTCAGCGCCGCAAGGATGAGCTTCTGGCCATCTGGAGCCCAGCGCACCAGTCGCATCGTGGTGTCCAAGCCGGGCACTTCGCGGGGCGCACCGCCGTCGAGCGGGTACAGACGGAGGATGCCGTCTGGCCCTTTGGCCGCGGCCAGCTTCGAGTCCGGAGAGAGACAGTCGCCCTCGAAGGTGACGCCTTCGCGCGTGAAGGGCTGCGGCGCGCCGCCAGCCGTGTCCTGAAGCCACAAGCGCGAGCCCTGTCCGGATCGGCTCGCGGCAAACACGATACGCCGCGAATCGGGCAGCCAGCGGACGTTCTGCTGATAGTTAATGCCGGAGGCGGGCAACGTGCGCGGAGATCCCGCGCCGGTCGGCAGCAGTTCGAGCTGGGGCGGAGAGGCGTACAGAATCGCCACTGCCCACTTGCCGTCAGGCGACAACGCGGCCGCGTCGCCTTCGCCGAGCCGCACCGGCAGGGAGCCATCCAGCTTGCGGAGGTAAACCCCGTAGTCGCTCCCGCCGGCTTGTCCGTACTGCGAGAACAGCAGCAGCTTGCCGTCCGGAGAGAGGTCGGCCGGGAAGGAAGGGCCGAGCCAGTCCAGCGGCCGGTCGCTGGTTTCGTTAGGCAGGCGGGCGTACATTTCGCTGCGGTTGTCGTTGAACTCAGCGATCAGAAGCTCGCCGTCGGGTCGCAGGTCGTGTAGTTTGATTCCTCCAGGGAAGCGGGCGACGACCCGCTGCCGCCCGTCCATGTTGACCGCATAAACGGTGTTGGCGGAGCCGGTCATGGCGGCTGCATACCAGATCTCGCCGGATTCGGTTGACCACACGAGTCCCTGTATCGATTCCCATTCCTGGCTCAGCTTACCTGTCCGGCCCGCCAGATCGGTGACCGCGATCCAGCCGCGATCGTCCTCGAATTGTGGGTGCTCGGAGAAGGCGATGCGGCCGCCGCGCGGAGAGAAACGCAGGTCGCCGATCCAGTTTACGGAACGGTAGAGGACCTTTCCGATGGGGTACTCCAGGGTATGCATTCCATCGACGGTGTGCACCACAGCGAGCGTGTTTCCCGCGGGGTCCCAATCGGCCTCGGAAACGCCGGCCAGCAAGGTTCGCGGCGACCCGCTTTGCAGGGGCAGGACCGCCAGCGTGCCCATCTGGCTGTTGTCTCCGAGGAAGCGGCAATCGAGCGCCACGGCCAGCTCTTCGTTCTTGGAAATGGAGAACAGATGAGCGCCGTGCAGGCCCAGCGGGCGGGCCTCGGGCGCGGAGATGTGCACGGAGTACAGATCCGGGAGTTCGGTATTCCAGCGTGCGCTATAGACGATGTTCTGGCCGCTCGCAGTGAACCGGCCGGCGGAAACGAATCCGCGCTGGAAGGTGACCTGGCGGAATGACGGAAGCTCAGTGCGATTCGCCCACCATCCGGCTGCGAGACCGGCCGCCAGCGCCACGACGACTCCGGCGGCTGTGAGGATGCGCGCCAGCATCCGCCTGGGCCGGGCCGGCGGCTCCGCGACAGCCGGGAGAGGCTGGGAACCGGTGGACAGGGCGCGCAGGCTGACGCTCAAGTCATGCGCGGATTCGAAACGCAGATTGGGGTCCTTCTCCAGGCAGTGGGAAACGAGCGCGGCTACCGGGAACGGAACGGAAGGAGGCAGCGGCGGCGGATCGTCCTTAACAATGGCGCGCATGACCTCCGCCGCCGAGTTCGCCGAAAAGGTCTTTTGTCCGGACAGCATCTCGTGCAGCACCAGACCGAAACTGAAGATGTCGCTGCGCCGGTCCACCGGCAGACCGCGAATTTGTTCGGGCGACATGTAGCTCGCCGTACCCATCACCAAGCCCGGCTGGGCAGCGACCAACGCGTCCAGTCCTCCCTCCGGCGTCGCGAAGGTGCGCTTGGCGAGTCCGAAATCCAGAATCTTGGCCCGGCCGTCGCGGGTGACCATGATGTTCTCGGGCTTGACGTCACGGTGGACGATGCCGACAGCGTGCGCGGCGGCGAGGCCGTCCGCAACCTGGGCCGCCAGCTCCAGGGTGTGGCGGAGCGACTGCCGGCCCAGCTTCCGCAAAACCACGCCATCCACCAGTTCCGAGACGATGTAGCCGGGGCCGACATCATAGACGGCGACGATGTTGGGATGATTCAGAGCCGCGACGGCGCGCGCCTCCTGTTCGAAACGAAGACGGAAGGATACATCGGACTCGAATTCTCGCGAAAGCACTTTCAGGGCGACATCGCGCCCCAGCCGGGGATCGCGGGCCCGGTAGACCTCGCCCATGCCTCCGACGCCCAGCAGAGCAGAAATCTCGTAAGGACCGAGAAGGCTTCCGAGCTTGAGCGGCATGCGTGAAAAGTCCTTTCTCCGATTACTTCGGCACGATTCGAAGAACTCCGATAGGGCGGAGACCATTATCCCGCATTTCCGTTTTGAGTAGTCACCGATGACTTCTTCAGGGCCTCCGGCGCCTTTACCGAGGCTCGCGCAATCGAGTGACGCAACGCTCACGACGTGGCGCGGGCTTCAGCCTGCCGAGCCGGCACTCTTGCCGGCTCATGAGGTGCGCAGCAACGCCGGCGGTAGAATGCCGGCGCTTGTGCGTCCACGACGGCGTCGCGGAGTTCAAACCATCGGTGCGCTTCGTAACTCGACTTGACTCGCACGCTCGGCTGGCCGGAGCCGATGCCTTGCCAGACGGCTAGGAGGAAGCCGAACACCGTTGCCTGCCGCATGATGGCAGTCTATCGACTCCCTGGTACGATCGAGCGCGACCACGTTCATGTCGCGCCCCCCGCCGAATTCGATGGCCTGGGCGCAGCACCTGGAGTTATGATACAGTCCGGACGTGGCGGCGCGGAGACTTTCGGCTCTTCTCCTGCTGTATTGCGCGGCCATCGGAGCTCAGGACACTCCCTGGCCGACCGCGGAGTGGACTACCTCCACGCCCGAAGAGCAGGGCATGCTTTCGGCCCGCCTCGAGCAGGCGGCGCAGTACGTGGACTGGAACAGCCCGACGCGCCTCAGCCTGCTGGTGTTCCGCAACGGGCGCCTGGTCTTCGAACGGTATTTCCAGGGCTGCCAGGCCACGGACTCGAACAATATCAAGTCCGTGTCCAAGAGCGTGCTTTCCATCCTCACGGGCATCGCGATCCAGGAAGGGCTGCTGCGCGGAACCGACCAGAAGCTGTACGAGTTCTATTCCGAGTACTTCCGCGCGGGTGACGATCCCCGCAAGTGGGACATCACGATCGCCCATCTGATGACGATGACGGCGGGTTTCCTCCAGGTCGAAACCGGCGATCTCCACACGCAGTGGGACAATAGCCCGAACCCCAACCAGTTTCTCATCCAGTTGCCTCTCGACAGCACGCCGGGCGAGAAGTTCAACTACAGCACCGGCCTTTCGCACCTGCTCTCCGGCATCCTCACCAAGGCCACCGGCGCCGGCACGTTGGATTTTGCCAACTCGCGCCTTTTCGGGCCGCTCGGAGTCACCTGTACCCGATGGGACCGAGACCCGACGGGGCTTTACATCGGCGGCTCCGAGGTATGGCTCACCGCGCGCGACCTGGCGAAAATCGGGCTGCTGGTGTTGCGAAACGGCCGGTGGGAGGGCCGGGCAATCGTCTCGGAAGAATGGCTGCGCACCTCCACGCGCCTGCGCGTCCGCACGCAAAGCGTTTTGGGAGATTATGCGTACTTCTGGTGGAAGTCCACCATCGACGGCTATCCCACCACCATCGGCATGGGTTACGGCGGGCAGTACATGTTCCTGGTGCCGGACCTGGACCTGATCATGGTGACCAGCGCGCGCACCAATCTCAGCCCCATGCCGGATTCGGTGTACCTCCAGCCTTTCGACATTATGGAGAGCTTCGTTCTTCCGGCGGTGCAGGCCGGGTCGCCTCAGATCAACCCGGGCGGCGTCGTCAACTCGGCCGACTACAGCAGCCGTCTGGCCGCGGGCTCGTTCGCGTCCGTGTTCGGCCGCAACTTCTCGCTGGTCCGCACCAACTGGGATTACGCCATGCCGGCCGATGGAAGGCTGCCGGAGGGCATCGGCGGCGTCCGGGTGCTTCTCGACGGGCGCGCCGCGCACTCCAGTTACGTGAGCGGCGATCAGATCAACTTCCTGATCCCGCCGGACGTTCAGCCGGGGCGCCGCCGGATCGACGTGGTGACTCCGCAAGGCAGCACCGCGCAATATGTCGATATCGCGGCCCTTGCACCCGCTCTGTTCACTTTCGAAAGGGACGGCATGCAACTGGCGGCGCCGGACCCCGTGCAAGCCGGTGGCTTCGTGGCACTGTGGGCTTCCGGGCTCGGGCCTTCCGTGCCTCCCGCGGTCGCCGGAAGAGTCCTGGACGGCCCGCTGCCATTGGCGAGCAACCCCGAAGTGCTGGTTGCGGGACGCCCGGCCGAGGTCGTGTATGCCGCCTTGGCCATGGCCGGGGTGTGGCAGGTGAACATCCGCGTGCCGGAGGGGGTCCCGCCCGGCCTCGCGGCGGTTCAGTTGCGAGCGGGCGGCACCGCCTCCGTGCGCGAAGCGATGCTCGAGATCGCGCCATAGGACGACTTCTGTCGCGTCGCCGGCTTCCGCATACATGATAAGCTGAATGTATGCCCAATCGAGACATCCAGGCTGCCGGCAACGCCGGACCCGCCGCGCTGAGTCGCATCGGCCAGCGGCGTCAGGTAGTGATTCCGAAGAAGATCTTCGATGCCATGAGGCTCAGACCCGGAGACTTCATGGAGGTCACGGTGGAGAGCGGCCACGTCTCGATGAAACCCAAGAGACTCGTCGATGCGGACGATGCGCTGACTCCCGCGGAGGCGAAGAAGGTACGTCACGCTCTCAAGCAGGTGCGGGAAAGGAAGACTCGCCCATGGAATCAAGTAAAGCATGAGCTGGGCGTGTGAGCTTACCGAAGACGCGGAGAGAGACCTCCTGGACTTGCCCCGTGACGTTCAGCGGCGCGTTGCGCGCGCTTTGGACCAGGTTGCGGCCAACCCCTTCGAGGGTGATGTGAAAGCGCTCAAAGGTCCAGAGTGGAAACACTGCTGTCCAAGACAAGACAGACCCGCAGTGGCGGCTGCTGAAAACAGGCGGCTTGTTGGACGGAGTTGGGCGTTTTCAGGTTGAGGTCTCCTTGTCTGAAGTGTGCGGGCCTGTC
>JBEKWU010000041.1:0-38419 GCA_049512775.1 Bryobacteraceae bacterium | reverse complement strand
GGGAAGAGGCGCCGACCCGCCTGACCACGGAAGGCGCACTGCTGGGCACGCTGGGCTACATGTCGCCCGAGCAGGCCGAGGGCAAGCCGGTGGACGCGCGCTCGGACATCTTCAGCTTCGGCACGCTGCTCTATGAGATGGTGAGCGGGCGGAGACCCTTCGAACGCGACTCGAACCTCTCCACCCTGGCCGCCATTCTGAACGAGGAGCCGAAACCGGTGCGCGAGCTGGCGCCGCACCTCCCGCTCGAGCTCGAACAGATCCTCGCGCGCTGCCTGCGCAAGGATCCCGCGCGCCGCTTTCAGCACATCGATGACGTGAGAGTTGAACTCGAGGACCTGCGGCATCCTCTGGAGAGGAGGCCGCGCCGGCGGCGGTGGGTGTGGCTCTCGGTAGCCGTCGCCGCAGTGCTGGCCCTGGCGCTGGTCTGGTGGTTGCGTGAGCCTCCTGCCGCGGGCGAGCTTCGGGCGGTGCCCCTGACGTCGTACCCGGGCCGGCAGGATTTCCCGTCGCTGTCGCCGGACGGCAACCGGGTGGCGTTCACCTGGAATGGAGACAAGCAGGACAGCTTTCAGATCTACGTCATGCAGCTCGGCGGGGGCCCGCCGGTGCGGATCACGAATTATGCAGGGAGGCCCTTCAGCGTGGCGTGGTCACCGGACGACCGGCATATTGCCTTTCTGCGGCGGGTCGAGGGAGATCGGTTCGCAATCATGCTTGTCCCGCCTTTCGGCGGGCCGGAGCGCAAGCTCGCGGAAATCTCCGCCTCCGTTGACGCCCTATCCTGCCTGTCGTGGACGCCGGACGCCAAGTGGCTGGCGTTTTCGGCGCGGAATTCACCGGGGGAGCCTCACAGCATCTGGGTGGTCTCGGTGGATACCGGCGAGCAGCACAGGTTGACCTCCCCTCGGGTGTCGCCCACCGCCTTTGGAGACACGAGCCCTTCCCTTTCTCCGGACGGGCGCATGCTGGCATTCAGCAGGGAGGAGAAGAGCTATGTTGTCCGTCCTTACACCCTGAGCCTTTCGCGCGACCTAAGACCGGAGGGAGAACCGCGAAGGCTCACCGACCGGTTCTATGGCACTTGGGCAGGAATTGCGTGGACGCCCGACGGCCGGGAAATCGTGTTTGGGGCGGGCGCCGGCAAGGCAAACCTGCTGTGGCGGCTGGCCGTCTCCGGGCGGAGCAATCCGGTCCGCCTGCCCTACGCGACTGAAAATGCGGTCTTCCCCGTCATAGTGCGGCGTCGGCTCGTCTACCTATGGGCCAAACGGGAGACGAACCTCTGGCGCCTGGACACCCGCACGGGGGAGCGAATGATGCTGATCGGTTCCGGCTCCGCCCGGGAAAACCGGAGACCACAATACTCGCCCGACGGCCGCAAAATCGCGCTCGATTCCTCCCGTTCCGGGAGCCTGGAGGTTTGGAGGTGCGATGCCGACGGATCGAGCTGCCTGCAACTGACCTCGTTCGGAGGGCCGCAGCTCGGCACACCGCGCTGGTCGCCCGATGGCCAGTCGATCGCCTTTGGCTGCCGGGTGACCGGCCAACCCGCGGTCTACGTGGTCGCCGCGGATGGCGGCACGCCACGCCTGCTGGCCGACGACGCGTACGTGCCGAGCTGGTCGCGCGATGGCCGCTGGATCTACTTCGCTTCCGGCCGCTCCGGCCGCCTGGAGGTGTGGAAAATGCCGGCCGCCGGAGGCGCGGCGACGCAGGTGACCAGGAACGGCGGCGGCGCGGCATTTGAATCCGCTGACGGCAAGTACCTGTACTACGACAGGAAACTCTGGAGCGATGCCGATTCTCTCTATCGCATGCCGGTCGAGGGCGGCCAGGAGGTTGAAGTAGTCCCGCGCCTGGAAAATTGGACCTGCTTCGGCGTGACCGCCAAGGGCGTCTACTTCATGCCGGACTCCCGCACCATCCGCTTCCTGGACCCGGGCAGCGGTAGAGTGCGCACGCTGGCAACGTTGGAGAAAGATGAGAAGGGCGGCCTCTGCGTCTCCCCGGATGATCGGTTCATCGTCTGGGCTCAGGAGGACCGTTTGACCTCCGAACTGATGCTGGTTGACAATTTTCGGTGACCTCGGACGGCGAAGACCGGAACCGGGCTCGCGATATACCTCATGGGCGAGGTCGAGGACCCACGACCTGCCGCGCCGCATGGGGCTGGAGCAGTGACCACTGGGAACCCCAAGTTAGGATGGGCGTGTGCGCCCGTCCTACTTGGGGTGCGAGTGGATTCGAGCCACCGGCCTCCTGGTCGCGAACCTTACATGGCGGAGCCGGCGCTGGGGACTCCGTAGACCGACGCCACATCGCCCCTCGCCTGGGACCAATCGCGACCCGTCTCTTACTTCCCGTCGCCGATTGCGATGCAGGTGCCGGCCTCATCATCTCCCGCAGAGTTACCTTTGACAAGCCCAGCTTCGATGCAGGTCATTCCGTGTGGCATCAGGTCCCTGAAGTTGAACATTTTCCCGTTCAATCTGAAGGGTTTGCTCGACACCAGTTCCGAGGTTAGAACGGCGGTGCCTGATATTCCGCCATCGATGCTTTGGAAGAGTCCTGCTTTCCTGACAAACGTGGCCACGGGTTCCCCCCAGGTGCTCCGGTTAGTCAAGTCCGTCCAATTACGCAGATCGGGCCTGTTGCTGAAATAGATGGTGGCGGTTCCGGTGGGAACCAGCGCCATCCAAATCAACCCCGGGATGGCCGGCTTAAGCTGGAACGGCGTTACCGGCACCATGCTGTAGTCTGACACCCAGATGAGGTAAGCATGTTCCTTGTCGACCTTCGGGGCACCCAGCACGGACTCGAACAAGGAATCCAGGTTGAGATCTCCCAGGAGCACGGGGTAGAACAAGCAGATATTACCCGTCGGGGTATAAACCGACCCACCCGTGAAAGCCATAGCGACTTGGGAAACGCCAGCGGGGTCGTCGGCCTTCTCGGCGGCCTTCATTGAGGGGAATGACCCCAGCAGCAGGATTCCCAGAAACAAGAACGTTGCGAATTTCATATGTGTTCTCCTTTTTTGTGCCGAGGGCGTTGCCCCTCGCAACGACACGGAAACTGCAGGACAATCCCCGGTATGCGAATGGCCTGAATTCGTCGGCCGGTTATCCTGTGCCTCCGGGTCCATCAGGGAAGACGGAAAGCGGCAACCAAAACGACAACGGCATCTAAAAAAAGGAAACGGTCCAAATGGTATACTGATACCGGCCAAGTTAGAGCCCTCGGCCGGAGGTCCCATGGCCGCGGATGCGACCACTCTGTTGCTGGCCTGGAGGCAGGGTGATGAAGCCGCGCTGGACGAGCTGATCTCCCTCGTTTACCAGGAATTGCGCCGCATGGCGCACCGTTATCTGGCCGGTCAACGCCCCGGTCACACTCTCCAGACGACTGCCCTGGTCCACGAAACTTATCTGCAATTGGTGGACTACCGGCGGGTGCGCTGGCAGGACCGGACCCACTTCCTGGCCGTCAGCGCCAAGCTGATGCGGAGGATCCTGGTGGATTACGCCCGGTCGCGCAACGCGAACAAACGTGGCGGTGCAGCCCGGCCCGTTTCCCTCGACGAGCGCCTCGACTTCGCCCCGCAGAGAAGCGCCGACCTGGTTGCGCTGGACGACTCTCTGGAAGCCTTGGCAACGATTGATCCCCGCAAGAGCAAGGTCGTGGAGTTGAAGTTCTTCGGCGGGCTGGACACCGGGGAGATCGCCGAGGTGCTCGAAGTGTCCCAGCAAACGGTTCTACGGGACTGGAAGCTGGCCAAGGTATGGTTGCTGCGCGAGTTGAGCCGAGCCTGATGAAGCCCAAACGCTGGCAGCAGATCGAAGGGTTGTACCAGGCGGCCCTGGAGCGGGAGAAGAGCCTGCGGCCGGAGTTCCTCGCAAACGCCTGCGCCGGGGATCCGGAACTGCTTCGCGAAGTCGAATCTCTGGTGGCTTTGGAGAGCCGGGTCGATGCTTTTCTGGAAGAGCGAGCGCTGGAAGTGGCCGCCCGGGCGCTCGCGCAGGACCAGGCGCGCTCGGAGGAACCGCTCACCGGGCAGATGGTGTCGCATTATCGAATCCTCGAGAAGCTCGGTGCGGGCGGGATGGGCGAGGTGTATCTAGCCGAGGACACCCGCCTGGGCCGCCGCGTCGCGCTGAAGGTGCTGCCGCGCGAGCTGGCGGGCGATCCGGCCCGCAAGGCCCGGCTCATCCACGAGGCCCGGGCGGCTTCGGCGCTGAACCACCCCAACATCGTCACGCTGTACGACGTCGGCAGCGAGGGCGGGATCGACTTCCTGGTCATGGAATACGTGGCCGGCAAGCCGCTGGCCGAGCTGATCCCGCGCCAGGGCATGCCGGTGAAGGAAGCGCTGCGGTGCGCCGTTCAGATCGCCGACGCGCTGGCTGGTGCGCACGCCGCGGGCATCGTGCACCGCGACCTCAAGCCCGGCAACGTCATGGTGGCGGCGGAAGGGCTGGTCAAGGTGCTGGATTTCGGGCTGGCGAAGTTCGCCGAGGTGCCGGCGGCGGAGACGCCGACCCGCCTGACGACGGAAGGCGCAGTCCTCGGCACGGTGGGCTACATGTCGCCCGAGCAGGCCGAGGGCAAGCCGGTGGACGCGCGCTCGGACATCTTCAGCTTCGGCGCGCTGCTCTATGAGATGGTGAGCGGGCGGAGACCCTTCGAACGCGACTCGAAGCTTTCCACCCTGGCCGCCATTCTGAACGAGGAGCCGAAGCCGGTGCGCGAGCTGGCGCCGGAGCTCCCGCCGGAGCTGGAACAGATCATCGCGCGCTGCCTGCGCAAGGATCCCGCGCGTCGCTTCCAGCACATCGATGACGTGGGAGTTGCCCTCGAGGGCTTGCGGCAGGAAACGGGCACTCCCCCGCCAAAAAGGATGCCGCGCTGGCGGCGGTGGGTGTGGCCCTGCGTAGCCATCGCCGCAGTGCTGGCCCTGGCGCTGGTCTGGTGGTTGCGTGAGCCGCCCGCCGCGGGCGAGCTTCGGGCGGTACCGCTGACGTCGTACCCGGGCCCGCAGTCTGACCCGTCTCTGTCGCCGGACGGCAGCCGGGTGGCGTTCGTATGGGATGGAGAGAAACAGGACAGCTTTCAGATCTACGTCATGCAGATCGGCGTGGGCACGCCGGTGCGGATCACGAATCATCCAGGGGTGCCCTTCAGCCTGGCGTGGTCACCGGACGACCGGCACATTGCCTTTCTGCGGCGGGTCGAGGGAGATCGGGTCGCAATCATGCTGGTCCCGCCTTTCGGCGGGCCGGAGCGCAAGTTCGCGGAAATCTCCACTTACGCCTCATGCTGCCTGTCGTGGACGCCGGACGGCAGGTGGCTGGCGTTTCCGGCGCGGAATTCACCGGGGGAGCCTCAAAGCATCTGGGTGGTCTCGGTGGATACCGGCGAGCGGCGCAGATTGACCTCCCCTCGGGTGGCGTTCGGCGCCCTTGGAGACTGGAACGCTTCCTTTTCTCCGGACGGGCGCATGCTGGCCTTCAGCAGGGGAGAGAAGGACAATGTTGCCCGCCCCTACGCCCTGAGCCTTTCGCGCGACCTGAGGCCCGAGGGAGAACCGCGAAGGCTCACCGGCCGGTTTTACGGCGATTTCATAGGGATTGCATGGCTGCCCGACGGCCGGGAAATCGTGTTTGGGGCGGGCGCCGACCCGGCATACCTGCTGTGGCGGCTGGCCGTCTCCGGGCGGAGCGATCCGGTCCGCCTGCCCTACGCCACGGAAAGTGCTGTCCTACCCGTCATAGTGCACCGCAGGCTCGTCTACTCATGGTCCAGGCGGGAAACGAACCTCTGGCGGCTGGACACCCGCACGGGGGAGCGAACGATGCTGATCGGTTCCGGCTCCGCCCGGGCGCACCTAATCCCGCAGTACTCCCCCGACGGCCGCAGAATCGCGTTCCAATCCAACCGTTCCGGGAGTCTGGAGGTTTGGACGTGCGATGCCGACGGATCGAACTGCCTGCAACTGACCTCGTACGGAGGGCCAGAGCTCGGCGCGGCGCGCTGGTCGCCCGATAGCCAGTCGATCGCCTTTGACTGCCGGGTGACCGGGCAACCCGCGGTCTACGTGGTCGCCGCGGATGGCGGCACGCCCCGCCTGCTGGCGGACGACGGGTACGTGCCGAGCTGGTCGCGGGATGGCCGCTGGATCTACTTCGCTTCCGGCCGCTCCGGCCGCGTGGAGGTGTGGAAAATGCCGGCGGCCGGCGGCCCGGCGGCGCAGGTGACCAGGAACGGCGGCGCCGTGACATTTGAATCCGCTGACGGCAAGTACCTGTACTACGACAAGACCCCCTGGAGCGATCCCGATCCTCTCTATCGCATGCCCGTCGAGGGCGGCCAGGAGGTTGAAGTAGCCCCGCGCCTGCAAGATTGGACCTGCTTCGGCGTGACCGCCAAGGGGGTCTACTTCATGCCGGACTCCCGCACCATCCGCTTCCTGGATCCGGGCAGCGGTACAGTGAGCACGCTGGCAACGTTTGAGAAAGATGCGTGGTATGGCTTCTGCGTCTCCCCGGACGATCGGTTCGTCGTCTGGGCTCAGCAGGACCGTGTGTCCTCCGAACTGATGCTGGTCGACAATTTTCGGTGACCTGGCACGGCGACCTGAGCGTCGCCTGGCCTTGGATGCGAAGTCCGGCAGCGGTCCCGTCCAGGTTATACTGGTCCCGATGACGGTCCACCTTTCACCTCACGGGCAGGAACTGCTCGAAGCGGCGCTGGCCCGCGGTGTGGGCCGCTCGCCTGAGGAAGTCGTCGAACGGGCTCTGGAAGCGGCTACCGGCGCAGCGGCCACGCTTTCCGAGGAAGAGCGGGAACGGCGGAGCCAGGCCGTTGCCAGCATGCTCGCTTTTCGGGAAGAATGCCATCTCACCCTCGATCCCGGCGAGCGCATCCAGGACCTGATCCACGAGGGTCACAAGTATTGACGGGTCCGTTCGTCCTCGACGCTTCGATGATCCTGAGTTGGGCTTTTGAAGGCGAGTCCACGCCGTTCACCGTAGCGGTCCCTAAATCCCTGGAAACGGTTCACGCTGTTGCACCCGCGCTTTGGCCCTTTGAGGTGGCAAATGTGCTGAGCGCCGCTGAGCGCCGAGGTCGCATTAGCGCGGTGGCGCAGGCCGCACTCCTGGAGCGGCTGCGGCTGCTGGCGTGGCGCTGGTCGGCGTAACCTGAGCACTTCGTACTATCAGCGAACTCCGATAGGTTCAACGCACGGCTGAAACAACCCCTCCTTGTCCGGTTCCATCGGTACCGAGTCGGTGAGGACGAGGACCCCCGTTGGAAAGAGGTTTACCGGGCGGCCTACACCTTCCAGATCGAGCGCCACCCCGAGATCTACCTGAACCTGGCCCAGCCCCTTCCGCCCGACCCGGAGCGGCTATAATCGGGAGACCATGCTCACACCATTCAAGAACGAGACTCTGGTCGACTTCACTCAGGAAATCCACGCGGCCCCGATGGCCCGCGCCCTGGAGCGCGTGGAATCGACCTTCGGCGCCGAGTACTCCCCGATTATCGGCGGCAAGCGCTTCCAGACCGGCGACCTGAATGCATCGCGGAATCCCTCCAACACTTCCGAGGTTGTCGGGGTGGTTCATCAGGCCAGCCGCGAGCTGGCGGAGCTGGCCATCCAGGAAGCGAACCGAGCCTTCCCGAGCTGGAAAACCGTACCCGCCGACGAGCGTGCGCGCTACCTGCTGAGCTTCGCGGCCGAACTTCGGCGGCGCAAGGCCGAGTTCCGCGCCTGGATGGTGTTCGAGGTCGGCAAGTCCTGGGTGGAGGCCGACGCCGATGTCGCCGAAGCCATCGATTTCGCGGAGTTTTACGCGCGCGAGGCGGTGCGTTACGCCCAGCCCCAGGGACTGACGGCGTTGCCCGGGGAGCAGAACGAGCTGTACTACATTCCGCTCGGCGCCGGCATCGTCATTCCGCCGTGGAATTTCCCCTTGGCGATCACGGTGGGGATGACCCTGGCGGCCGTGGTGGCCGGCAATACGGTGGTGCTGAAGCCTTCCAGCGACAGCCCCGTGGTGGCCGCGAAGTTCGTCGAGCTGCTCGAGGAAGTCTCGCTGCCGCCCGGAGTGGTGAATTTCCTGCCCGGCAGCGGCGCACGCATCGGAGATCTCCTGGTCAGTCACCCGCAGACGCGGTTCATCGCCTTCACCGGCTCGCGCGAGGTTGGTCTGCGCATCAATGAGCTGGCGGCGAAGACCGCTCCCGGCCAGATGTGGCTCAAGCGCGTGATCGCCGAGATGGGCGGCAAGAACGCCATCCTGGTGGACGAGACCGCCGATCTCAACGCCGCCGTGGACGGCATCATCAACTCCGCTTTCGGCTATTCCGGCCAGAAGTGTTCGGCCTGCTCCCGGCTCATCGCGGTGGATTCGATCTACGACACCCTGGTGGAGCGCGTGGCCGAGGCGGCGCGGAAGATCCCGGTCGGGCCGGTCAAAGACCACGCCAACTGGATGGGACCGGTGGTCAGCCAGAGCGCCTACCGGACCATCCTGGACTACCTCGAGATCGGCTGGGGCGAGGGCCGCCTGGTCACGGGCGGCGGACCGCTCGAGCCCAGCCAGCCGGGCTGGTTCATCCAGCCCACCGTGATCGCGGACGTGGGCCCCGGCGCCCGCATCGCGCAGGAGGAGATCTTCGGCCCGGTGCTGGTCACCATCCGCGCGAAGAGTTTCCAGGAAGGCCTCGCCGTGGTCAACAACACCGAGTTCGGGCTCACCGGCTCGGTTTACTCCCGCGATCGGGCCCACCTGGAGCAGGCCCGCCGCGAATTCCACGCCGGCAATCTGTACTTCAACCGTAAGTGCACCGGCGCGCTGGTTGACGTTCACCCCTTCGGCGGCTTCAACATGTCCGGCACCGATTCGAAAGCCGGCGGCCGGGACTATCTTCTGTTGTTCTTGCAGGCCAAAGCCGTATCCGAGAGACTGTAATCCCAGCCGGTGCGCCGGCCAGTGAGTGGCCCGGTACAGTAGTTACGGCCTGAACAGGCCGATTGTCGCTCGGCCACCGAATTGCCGATAAGGTTTTTGAAGGGTGGTTGAGAGACGATGTGAGGCCGCTGACGAAGAGCGGCGCCGTCACCCGTGATTCACAACCTCTTCGGAAGTGCTCCCTTAGCATCCAGGAGAGACTCAAGTGAAGTTTCTTTCCGCCGCCCGCGGTGTGCGCACGGCAGGAGTGGCCGCCGTGGCGCTGCTCCTGGCGCTGAGCACCCCCGCGCGCGCTCAGTTCGGCGGGCACAGGCCTCAGGCCCCGTGGGGCAGAGCCTGGGGCAGCACCGGGACGCCCCTGATCCATCCAAGACAAGAGCACCCCGTCACGGGGACGGTGTCGGTGGCGCGCCTGCGGCACAATGTGCCCTCTCGCGCACTCCGGGAGTTCGAGAAGGCGCAGGCGGCCGAACACAAGGGCGACGGGCAAGCCGCAATGGCACACTTCAAGAATGCTACAGAGATCGATCCGGGGTTCTTCGAAGCCTGCAACAATCTGGGCGTGGGCCATCTGCGTTTGCATCAGTTCGAACAGGCAATCGCACAGTTCCAATGGGCGCTCTCGCTGGATGGCAGCGCGACACTGGTCTACGCAAACCTGGGAACCGCCTATTTTCAGACGGGTCGTTTTCCGGACGCGGAGAGGACCGCCCGCCAAGGCCTCAAGCACGACTCCAGCTCCAACCGGCTGCGCCTCGTGCTGGGCATTGCCCTGGATGCGCAGCGGCGCGATCCGCGCGAGGCGCTGGAGAATCTCGCGGCGGCAGCCCGGGAGTTTCCCCAAGCCCGCCTCGTAGCCGCCCACATCCTGGCCCGCGACGGGGAACCCAGCCGTGCCGCCGTCGAGCTGAAGAAGTACCTGCGGTCCGGCAGCGGGGGAGACCAGCGGCAAGTCGAGGTCTGGCTGGCCAACCTGGAGCAATAGCGCGTAGCTCGTCGCCCGTCGCCGGCGCCTGGCCGTTCGACCGGCACCCCGCGCTTGTTATACTTACATCAGGAGTTTCACTCAGCTTGCCATTCCGTGAGTTTCTGCGCCTGTTCGCGCACTTTCAGTGGATGCCGGCCCTGGAAAACGGGGACGAGGAAACGCTGGTCGGCGGCCAGGCGGTGATGGAAGGTGTGATGATGCGCGCGCCGCACAGCTACTGCGTAGCCGTCCGCAAGGCCAGCGGCGAAATCGTCACCGACGAGAAGCCGCTGCCCAAGGTGTCGGAAAAGCACCCCATCTTCCGCTTCCCGGTGATTCGCGGCTTGGGCACGCTGGGGCAGGCGCTCGGACTGGGCATCAAAGCTTTGCAGTTCTCCGCCAATGCGGCCCTCCAGGATGCCGACCCGCAAGCCGCGAAGAAAGAAATGTCCGCCTGGGTGCTGGCCTTGAACCTGGGCCTGTCGCTGGCGTTCTTCATTTTCCTCTACAAGTTCGTGCCGCTGTACCTGGCGACCGCGCTGGGCAAGGCGCTTCCGGCGCTCACCGGCCGCATCCCGTTCAACCTCGCCGACGGAATCATCCGGATGGCGATTTTCCTGGGCTTCCTGTACACGATTTCTCTCTGGAAGGAGATGCGGCGGGTGTTCGAGTACCACGGGGCCGAGCACCGCGTGGTGTTCAATTTCGAATCCGGCCGGCCGGTGACGGTGGAGACGGCGCAGACCTTCTCGACCTTCCATCCGCGCTGCGGAACCAGCTTCCTGCTGGTGGTGATGCTGGTCTCGATCGGCGTGTACACGCTGCTGCCGTTCGACAGGTTCCTGCTGAAGTTGGCCGGCCGCATCCTGCTGCTGCCGCTGATCGCGGGGTTGAGTTATGAGCTGATCCGTTACGCCGCCAAGCACCGCGGAGGGCTGCTGGCGGCCTTGACGGCGCCCGGCCTGTGGCTCCAGCGGATCACCACCAAGCCGCCCTCGGCGGATCAGACGGCGGTGGCCATCGAGGCCCTCCAGCACGCCATGGCCATCGAGGAAGCGCAGGGCGGCAAGCCGGTCATCGCCTGAGGGGCGGTCATGGAATACCTCTCCAAGCTGGACCAGATCGAAGCGCGCTACGAGGAGTTCGCCCGGCAGATGGCCGACGCGGCGGTCATCAACGACCCGGAGAAGTACCGCAAAACCGCCAAGGCGCACCGGGAACTCGAAGAAGTCGTCTCCCGGCACCGGGAGTGGAAGAAGGTCCGGCAGAACCTGGAACAGGCGCGCCCGATGCTCGAGGATCCCGACCTGGAGCTGCGCGCCATGGCGGCCGAGGAAGTCGCCCGCCTGGAACCGGCCCTGGCCGGCCTGGAACAGCACCTGAAGCTGCTGCTCCTGCCCAAGGACCCCAACGACGAGAAGAACGTCGTGCTGGAGATCCGGGCCGGCACCGGCGGCGACGAAGCCACTCTGTTCGCGGCGGAGATGCTGCGCATGTACTCGCGCTACGCCGAGTCGCAGGGCTGGCGGGTCGAGCTGTCCTCGACCAGCGAATCGGGCGTGGGCGGCCTCAAGGAAGTCATCGCGCTGGTCAGCGGCGAGAAGGTGTACAGCAAGCTGAAGTACGAGAGCGGAGTGCACCGGGTGCAGCGCGTTCCGGAGACCGAACAGCAGGGGCGGCGGCACACCTCCGCGGTCACGGTGGCGGTGCTGCCCGAAGCCGACGAGGTGGAAGTCCAGATCGACCCGAAAGACATCCGCATCGACACCTTCTGCTCTTCCGGCCCCGGCGGCCAGTCGGTGAACACCACTTACTCGGCGGTCCGGATCACGCACCTTCCCACGGGCGCCATCGTCTCCTGCCAGGACGAGAAATCGCAGCTCAAGAACCGCGCCAAGGCCATGCGCGTGTTGCGTTCCCGGCTCTACGAGATGGAGCTCGAGAAGCAGCGGGCGGAGATCGGCGCGGAACGGCGCAGCATGGTGGGAAGCGGGGACCGCAGCGAGAAGATCCGCACTTACAATTTCCCCCAGAACCGCGTCAGCGACCACCGCATCAACCTTACTCTGTATCAGTTAGATGCTATTATGGATGGCCGCCTGGACCCGATCGTCGAGGCCCTGACGACCTATTACCAGGCCGAAAAACTGAAGGAGCAGACGGAGGCTGCCGTCCCCGTCCATGGACATCCGAACAGCACTCCAGCAGGGCTCCCGGCTCCTTGAGGAAGCCGGCATCTCCGAGCCGCGGCTGACGGCGGAGGTGCTGCTATCGCACGCGCTGAAGCGCGAACGCACCTGGCTTTTCGCCCATCCCGAAGAGGACCTGGATGGAATCGCCGGGACCCGCTACAACCGCTCGTTGCTGGACCGCCTGCACGGGAAACCCTGTCAGTACATCATCGGGCGCCAGGAATTCTACGGCCGCGACTTCCTGCTGACCCAGAATGTGTTCATCCCGAGGCCGGAGACCGAGTACGTGGTCGAACAGGCGCTCAAGCTCTCGCCGCGACCGGCGGCCATTCTCGACGTGGGCTGCGGATCGGGCAACATCGCCGTGACCCTGAGCCTGGAGGCCGGCGCGACGGCGCGCGTATTCGCCACGGACATTTCGGCTGCGGCGCTCGCCGTGGCGCGCACCAACGCCAAGCGGCTGGGCGCCCGGGTAGCCTTCCTGGCCTGCGACCTGGCCTCGGCGATCGCCGATCGCAGCCTCGATCTGCTGGTCTCGAATCCGCCTTACATCCCCACCACCGAGGAGCCGGGCCTCCCGCGCGAGGTCCGCGAGTTCGAGCCGCGGATCGCGCTGTTTGCCGGCCCGGAGGGCCTCGACGTTTACCGGAAGCTGGTGGCGGAGGCGCCGCGGGTGCTGCGGCCCGGCGGCTGGATCGTTTTCGAGCTCGGCTACCGGCAGGTGGACGCCGTCTGCGCCATGCTGGATGGGCGCTGGAAAGATATGCTGGTAGTCTCGGATCTGGCGGGACTGCCGCGCGTGTTCGTCGCCCGCCTCTCGGCATGAGAACCATCTTCCACCTCGACATGGATGCCTTTTTCGTGTCGGTCGAGGAGCTCTTCGACCCGTCGTTGAAGGGCAAGCCGGTGGTTGTCGGGGGGCAGGCGCACGAGCGCGGCGTGGTTTCGGCGGCCTCCTATGAGGCGCGCAAATACGGCGTTCACTCCGCGCTTCCCTTGCGCACCGCTTACCAGCGTTGCCCGCAGGCCATTTTCCTGGACGGCCATCCGGCCCGCTATCGCGAGTACTCCGAAAAGGTCTTCGAGATCCTGAACAGCTTCTCCCCGGTGCTCGAGATGGCCTCCATCGACGAGGCCTATCTCGACATGACCGGGACCGAACGGCTGCTCGGCCCGCCGCTGGCCGCCGCGCACCTGCTGCACGAGAAGGTGAAGCAGAGCACCCAATTGAATTGCTCGATCGGCATCGCCGCCTCGCGAATGGTGGCCAAGGTGGCCTCCGATCAGGCCAAGCCGAACGGGGTGCTGTGGGTCCTGCCGGGGCAGGAAGCGGGTTTCCTGGCGCCGCTCGACGTGCGCCGGATCCCCGGCGTCGGCAAGGTCACCGAAAAGCGCCTCCACGCCTGCGGCATCCGCCAGGTGGCCGACCTGGCGCGCCTCGACGAATCGTTTCTCGAGGAGAAGTTCGGCCAGTGGGGACTGGCCCTGGCCGGCAAGGCCCGCGGCCTGGACGCCGGCGGCTGGTTCGATTCCGAGATCGGCGCCGGCGAGGACCCCAAGTCCATCAGCCACGAGCACACCTTCAGCCAGGACACCGCCGACAGCGGCCTGATCGAATCCACGCTGGCGCAGCTTTCGGTGATGGTCGGCCGCCGCCTGCGCGAACATGGCCTCTACGCTCGCACCGTGCAGCTCAAGCTGCGCTACCAGGACTTCACCACCATCACCCGCGCCCGCACCCTGGACCACGCCACCCAGCTCGACACCGAGCTGCTCCAGGAGTCGCGCCTGCTGTTCCGAAGCAACTGGAAGCCGGGCGCGCTGGTGCGCCTCATCGGCGTGCACGCCGGCTCGCTGGTCCCCGCCGAGGGCCAGATGAACCTGCTCGAAGAGGAGACCAGCGGCCGCTGGCGCAAGGCCCTGGGCGCCGCCGACCGTCTCCGCGACAAGTTCGGCGAAAAAGCCGTCTCCCTCGGCGCCGCCGTTCAAGGCGCCTACCGCGAGAAAACCCACGAAAACCCCGCCGGGCTGCCTGGCAAACGCCCCCGCCCGCGACCCTGACCCCCGTGGCGCACGCTCTCAGCGTGCGGGGCGCCCTCTGGGCCCGACACTCGTGCCGATGCCTGGCGACAGAGCGCGCTGAAAGCCATTGACAGGGGCATCCCGTAGGTGTAGGATGATTGAGTCTTCAGGTCATTATAATGTTGTAATGTTTGGCCGCTTCAGGGCCGCCCGGTCGGAACATCAACATGCACAAGGTCAGTCTGGACAAGCGGGGGCCGGTCCCGCTCTATCACCAGCTCAAGACCATCTTGCACGACAGGATTCGAGAGGGGCATTGGAAACCGGGCGAACAATTGCCGACCGAGGACCGCTTGGTAGCCCAGTTTGGGGTCAGCAAAGCCACGGTTCGCCAGGCGCTGCGGGACCTCTCTGAGGCCGGGCTGGTTCGCCGGGAACAGGGGCGCGGCACCTTCGTTTCGAACTCCAAGATTCAATTCGGACCTCGCCAGTTGAGCAGCTTCACCGAAGAAATGCGCGATTCGGGCCTGCATGCCGAGTCCCGCGTGCTGGAGAAGCAGATGGTCCCGGCCTCCGCGGAGATCGCCGCGAAGTTGCAGGTGGCCGAAGGAACCGGGCTGTTTCTCCTGCGCCGCTTGCGGCTGGCCGGAGGGGAGCCCATGGGGCTGCAAACGGTCCACATTCCGAGTGCCTTCGTCCCGGGTATCGCGGATGTGGATTTCGGGGCCGCGTCGCTCTACGAAACGCTCGAGAAGCGCTTTGGCCTGGCGCCGGACCACGCGTCGCAGAGGCACTTTGCGACCGCGGTGGACGGAAACACGGCGGGCCTGCTGAAGGTTTCGGTCGGGGCGCCCGCGCTGGGCGGGGAGAGACTTACTTTCCTCCGCGGCGGGCAGCCCCTGGAACTAACGTATTCGATAATGCGCGGCGACCGCTACCAGATTCAATTGAGCCTGGTCAGGGCGCCGGAACGGTAGTGTGGTCAGATGCTTCAGGTGGACAAGGATATGAACTCTTTCACGCGTTTCCTCGGTCTCGCTCTGCTGGTGGCAGCCGCGAGTCTCGCTCAAGACGTTACGGGCAGTATTGCCGGGACCATCACCGACCCGTCCGGCGCTGGTGTTCCCAATGCCAAGGTCACGGTAACCAACACCGACCGCAATGCGGTGCTGCGCACCGTCACCTCGGACCCGGGCGGTAATTACTCGGCCCCGTTGCTGCCAGTGGGCACTTACTCGCTGGCCATCGAGGCGGCGGGATTCAAGACCGCCAATCAAATCAACATTCGCCTCAACGTGAACGACAAGCTGGTGATCAACGTCGCGCTCGAGGTTGGGGCCATCACGGAAAAGGTCACGGTCGAGGCAACGCCGGTCGAGGTGGAACTCCAGACGGTCGCCGCCTCGAACCTGATTTCCGGGACTCAGATCCGCGAATTGTCGTTGAACAACCGCAACTACGAGCAACTGGTGGCGCTCATGCCTGGCGTTTCCTCCGGGGCCTCCGATCAGTTGTACATCGGGGCCACGAACCCGCTGGGCACCAACACGGTTTCCTTCGCCATCAACGGCGCGCGGAATTCGGCCAACTACTGGACCGTGGACGGCGCCGACAACGTGGACCGCGGCTCCAACCTGACGCTGCTGAACTATCCCAGCGTGGATGCGCTGGTCGAGTTCAAGGTGCTGCGCAGCCTGTATTCGGCGGAGTTCGGCCGCGCCGGCGGAGGCCAGATCAACGTCGTCACCCGGTCTGGAACCAGCCAGTTCCACGGCAGCGCGTACGAGTTCGCGCGCAACAACGCCTTTGCCGCCAACAACTGGTGGAACAACGCCAGCAAGGTCAACCTGGGAGCGGACGGAACGGCGAAGGTTCCACCGCTGCGCTACAACGATTTCGGTTACACCGTCGGCGGGCCGGTGTACATCCCCGGGCATTACAACCAGGACAAGAACAAGACGTTCTTCTTCTTCTCGCAGGAGTTCCGCCGCGTCATCACCTATGCCACCGTGACCGCGCTGGTGCCCACGGACAACGAAAAGAAAGGCATCTTCGACAAGCCGGTGTGCATTGCCAACACTGGAAGCACGTGCAACCAGAGCACCACGCAGATCGCCAGCGTCAATACGATCGCGGCGCAGTACATCAAGGACCTCTTCGCGCAGATTCCCTCCGGCTCCTCGGTGGACCGCTCTCTGCCGGTGCTCCAGCGAAACGTCTACAACGCGCGGCAGGAGTTGATTCGGATCGACCACACGTTCAACTCGAAGTTTTCGGTGTGGGGCCGGGTGCTGAACGACAGCATCCCGACGATCGAACCCGGCGGCCTGTTCCAGGCGTCTCCGATGCCCAACGTGGCCACCACGCAGAGCAACGCCCCCGGGCGGACCTGGGTGGTGCACGCCCTCTACACCATCGGGCCCAACCTGATGAACGAGGTCGGTTACAACAAGTCCTACGGCGCCATCCTCAGCGACCCCGTCGGCCTGGATGCGTCGGCGCAGTCGCCGGATGTCAAGGCCAGTCTGCCCTACGCCGTCACGCTGGGGCGCATCCCGAGCCTTTCGTTCACGGGCGGCTCGGCGATTACCGGCTACGGCCCCTACCGGGACTACAACCGCAACCACGCCGCCTACGACAATCTCACCTGGATCAAAGGCCGCCACACCATGAAATTCGGCGTGACCGTCAATCACTACCAGAAGAGCGAGAACAACGGCGGCAACAACGTGGGTTCCTTCAGTTTCGCCAGCACGGCGGCGCCCTCGGGTACGCTCTCGTTCTCCCAGTCCTGGGCCAACTTCCTGCTGGGCAACGTTTCCAGCTTCAGCCAGGCCTCGCTGGACCTCACGCCGGACATCCGCACCTGGCAATGGGAAGCCTTCGCCCAGGACGATTTCCGCATCCGGCCGAACCTGACGCTGAGCCTCGGCCTCCGCTATTCCCAGTTCCGCCAGCCGGTCGACAAGGCCGGGATGCTGACCAGTTTCGACCCGGCTCTTTGGGACGCGGCCAAGGCACCGCAAGTGGACTCCAGCACCGGCAACCTGGTGGCGAACACCGGCGATGCGCTGAACGGGATTGCCATCAACGGCCAGAATTCGCCCTGGGGCGACAAGGTCGCCAACGACAACACCAAGGATTTCGCTCCGCGCCTGGGCCTGGCCTGGGATCCCTTCGGCAAGGGCAAGACCTCGGTTCGCGCCGGATACGGCGTCTACTACGACTCCATCCTGTTCGGCATTTTCGAGCAGAACATCTTCGCCAATCCGCCGTACGTGCAGACGGTGACCATTCCCAATACGCGCTTGGAGAACCCGACGGCGGGCACGCCTTCCGTATCGCTCTCGCCGAAGGTGCTTCGCAACACCCCGATACCCTACCGCACGCCCTACACCCAGCAGTGGAGTTTCGGAGTGCAGCAGCAGGTGGGCAAGGACTTTCTGCTGGATGTCAGCTACGTGGGCACGAAGGGGACCCACCTGCTGGGCATCGTGGACATCAACGAGGTGCCGGTGGGAGCGGGCCTGGCTGCCGGGTTGCACACCGGATCGGGCACCGCGTTCACGTCATCCGATACGCCCAGGCTCAACGCGTTGCGCCCTTTCCGCGGCTACAACGCGGTCAACACCCTGGAAACGGCCTTCGATTCCAACTACCATTCGCTCCAGGTGGCCCTGGAGAAGAGGCTCGGCGCGGCCGGTCAATTCAACCTCTCCTACACTTGGTCGCACAACCTCACGGACAATCAGTCCGACCGCTCCAACGCGCCCCAGAACAGTTACAACTGGCACGACGGCGAGTACGGCCCGGCTTCGCTCGACCGGCGGCACATCGTCACCTTCAGCTACGTGTATGAACTTCCGTTCTTCAAGCACGGCAAGCCCCTCGAGCGTCTGACGCTGGGCGGGTGGCAGCTTTCCGGTTCCACGCAGATCGGCGCCGGCCAGCCGCTGACCCCCACCACCGCCAGCGTGGATCCGGGCGGCCTGGGAATCCTCGGCTCCAGCAGCGCGGGCCCGCGGCCGGACATGACTTGCGATCCCAACACCGGCGCGCCGCATACCATCCTGCAATGGTTCAACACGGCCTGCTTCCCCAATGTGCCGGCAGGGACGGTCCGGCCCGGAAATGCCGGCCGCGGCGTGATTCTGGGGCCCGGCTTCCAGAACTGGAATCTCTCGCTGTTCAAGAACTTCCACTTCACGGAGCGCTGGCGCCTCCAAGTTCGCGGCGAGGCTTTCAACTTCGTCAACCATCCGAACCCGAGCAACCCCACGACGGGCATCACCAGCTCGCTGTACGGCAAAATCACGAGCTTCCACGATCCGCGCATCATCCAGTTCGGCGCGAAGCTCTACTTCTGAACGCGGGCTTTCCACTCGCCGCGCAAACCGGCCGGTCCACGTCCAGCGTGGGCCGGCCGGTTTCCCCCCGTGGCGCACGCTCTCAGCGTGCCGCATCGACACTCGTGTCGATGCCTGGCGTGCTCCTACTGACTCACTTTCGCAAGCACGAGCGCCAACGGCTCCTCTGCGTCAGTTACGACCTGCTTACATTCCTTTCTGCCTGCCTGCCATAACTGCTCCGCCAACTCCAGGTTGGCTTCCGTGGCATTGTCCATCTGGGACGCACGGATTCGGCCTCCAAGGGTCCTTTGTGCGTTATCGGCCAATTCCCGCACCGACGGCGGAGAGACTGAGCCGAGGCACTGACTCACACTCTCCAGGGCACGCGAGACCAGTCTCAGGCTCCGGCGGTACCGTTCACCGGCGCTCAGTCCTCGAAGGGTCGGATCCAGCGCCAGCACCTCGCCACAAAGCTCCAGCCGGTTTTGAGTCTTCGTGTCGTCCGGTCTGAGCCGCAGGGCGACCTGGAAATGCGTCTGCGCGGCTCGATACCTCCCTTCCGCAAACTCCGCCTCACCCAATCCAGCGTACGCGCCGGCGTCCTGGGGTTGCTGGCGCAGCAACTCCCGGAAGATCCCCGCGGCCCGCGCTGGGGAACCGGCTGCCACAAACAGATGACCGATGCGCTCCCGGACGGCCCGGTCTCCAGCAACCTCATCCTGGAGCCGAAGCAACTCCGCCAGTAACTCTCCCTTGTCGCCCTGCCGCGCCAGGAAGTCAACCAGTTCCAGACGCACTTGCAGTCGCTGGTCTGCGGCAGAATCCTTCCATCTCCCGTAGATCGCCCGGTGATAGTACGAGAATGCATCCGCGGTGTTCCCCTGCTGCGCGAAGATGCGGGCCATGGTGAGGTTCGCGGCGCCGGAAGTCGGCGCGCGCTGGAGCGCCTCGTTCACCACGGCTTGCGCATCCGCGAGCCGGCCCGCCGTCACCAACGCCCGCGCCAGCGCAAGTTCGTAGTCCTGGTCGTCGCGCGCAATGGACAACCCGCTGCGAAACCGCTCAATCGCCTCGGTAGTGCGCTCCTCCGCGGCGAGCCGTTGCGCTTCCGCGAAGATCCGCTGCGCTTCGGCCCGCTTCTCGGAGCGTTCCATCTTCGCCAGGAAGGTGTCGATCGCGAAAAGGGCGGCCATGGCCAGGAACACCAAGGCAAACGTCCCGAGAAAGGACGGCCCTGCCGAATCCGCGCCCGCTGTGCCTCCCTTATTCACTTTGCCCCTGCCCATCCTGAGGTTTGGCGACGCCGTAGGTCTCCAGGATATCCTCCAGGGTCACCACGCCGATCAACTGCCGCACGTTGGCCCGGCTCACGACTGGCAGCACCTTGCAGCCGCTCGTGCCCATGCGTTCCAGCGCCAGACCGAGACCATGGTCCGGATGCACATGGAGGGATTCCTCGTCAGCCGGGCTTTGGCCGCCGGAGCTCCCGCGCAGGATGTCTGCCAGACTCTTGTCCGCCAATCCGCCGGCCATGGCCCTCTCCAACTCGCTCGTTCGGATCATCGCCCACAATCCATACTCATCCGTGACCGGCCAGGCGTCGAGGCCGCTCTGCCGCGCGCGAACCACCGCGTCGGCAACCGTCGTTTTCGGCGAGAAAACTTCCGGCGCTGCCCGCATCGCCTGGACCACCTGAATCCGGTTGAGCTGCGCGCGAGCCGCGGCGGTCGGCAGATGCACGCCGTCCTGATGTGAGAGAGCCTCGTAAATGGGTTCCCTTTGCAGCTTGTAAGAGATGAAGTAGGCGATCAGATTCGAGATCATGAGCGGGACGATGATGGTGTAGTCCCGGGTAACCTCGAAGATCATGATTACGGAGGTCAGCGGCGTGCGGACGATCCCTGCAAATGCCGTGCCCATCCCAACCAGGGCGTACGCGCCGGGTTCGGCCGTGTAGCCAGGCAGCAACGCGTGCGCAACGCTCCCTACCGCCCCTCCGATCATTGCGCCGATGAACAGGCTCGGGCCGAAGATGCCTCCGGCATTGCCCGAGGCGTAGCAAACGGCCGTCGCGACAATCTTGAGCACCGCCAGCACGGCGACGGCTCTGAACACCACGTCCCCATTCAAAACCCTTTCCACGTAGCTGTAGCCGACGCCCAATACATCCGGAGCGAACCAGCCTATCAGACCTACGGTCAAGCCCCCGACGACCGGCTGGAACCAAGCCGTCGACTTTGGAAGCCGCAGGAACCGCTCTCGCAGCCCGAGCAGCAGCTTGACAAAGCACACGGACCCCAACCCACCTACCACTCCCAGCACGGCGTACACTCCAAACTCCAGCGGATGGACCAAGTGGTAGCCTGCCACGTGGAACAAGGGCTCGTCGCCCAGCACGAGGTGCAACACCATCCAGGCGGTTGCCGAGCTCAACACAACTGAACCGAGCACGGGGGCGTGCAGGTCGCCCAAAATCTCCTCAAGCGAGAACAATACCGCTGCAATGGGCGTGTTGAACGCGGTCGCCAGCGCCGCCGAGCAGCCTACCGGTACCATGGACTTCACCTGCTCCTTGCTCAGCCCCAGACGGCGGGCGATCACCGAGGCCAGTCCGGCTCCCACTTGGACGGAAGGGCCTTCGCGCCCCAGGGCGATGCCGCTGGCCAGCGATGCCGAACAACAGGAGAACTTGCCCAGAACGGTTCGCATCTTAATGCGCCCGTCTTCGACGAAGAGAGCGAACTTGGTTTGCGGGATTCCGCTTCCGCGAGCGAAGGGAAAGTAGCGGTAGAGGAGATACCCGGTGACTAGCGAACCGAGCGTCGGAACCATGATGCGCAGCCATGACGCCCCGCCCGCCGGATACATGCGCGCTGCCAAGCGTCCCGTGAGGAGGATGAACGCTACGACCACCAGCCCCACCAGGGCGCCGATCACCAGACTGAGGGCGAGGGCGAGGTTGTTCTCGCTCTGCCGCACGCCTTCCAGCCATCTCTCGAGCTTTGTTCTATGACGCGGGCGGCCGCCAGCCTCCGTGTTGTTGTCCAAGACAGCCAACGTCCTTCTCTTGTGCCTATTCACTATTATGGCGGATATGGCTCTGACGTCATCGCCTCCGGGGCTTGCGGGCGATTCCCGTCCTGGCCTTCTTGCCGGGCGGAGGAGGAGGCGGCTCGTTTGTGAGGACAAGGCGAAGGTTCGGGGTAGCGAGCTCGGCGCGAAGAACGTTCGCGACAGTCTCCTCGACCGATGGACCCAGCGGCGTAGCGCTCTGGTAGCGCACCTGGACCAGGACCTCGTTCGCCGTGAACCCCAGCTCGTAGCCGAGCAACGGGGCGGCGTTGGAAGGCCAAGTCTGTTTCAGTGGGCTCTCGAGGCGTCCCAGAAGTTCGGCCCGGATACTCTCCAGATCCTGGGGCGGCACGGGCGCGGGCGGTGTCCACAACCGTTCTCGGAGCAGCGCCAACTCCTCTTCACTTGCCACTTTGCGTACCGACAGCGTCACCTCTTTCCCCGTCCGGCGGATGAGGTTGCGCTCTGCATCTTTGATCTTGGCGGCGTCGGGCGACGTAGTGACAATCAGCCGGACGAGAATGCGCTCGGGCGTGAGGTCTACCTGTTGGGATACCAAGGCATCCGCCGGGAAAAGGTTGCGAACCGCCTCCCGGACCGCGGTGCGCGCGATCGTCTCGTCGCGGACCTGAAGCAGGCCTTTCCGCAAGGGAACGAAAAGGATCCCAAGCACGACCAGCAACATCAGCACCCGCCAATGGAGTTTCCCGATGTCACCGAAAGATCGCGACAGCCTCGTCCGTTGCAGCAAGCGATGGAGTGCGCCCTGGGAGCTCCGCTCGACGCTCGCGATCTTCGCTCGGGCATCCGGCGAATCCACGCGGACGATGTAAAAAACCAGGAATGCGCTCGCTACGATGGCGGCAAGGTTGGTGAGGAAGAGCAATCCGGCTCCGGAAATGATTGCCGGGTAGAAGCCGCTTCCCACCCCAAATCCCACTGCACAGAGCGGAGGCATCAACGCGACGGCAATGGCAACTCCGGGAAGCGCGGTGACTCCCGCGCCCCGGCCACCGCGGACGACAACGATCGAGCCGGCGAGACCTGACAGCAATGCGACTCCCAAGTCCAGAAGATTTGGCTTCGTCCGGGCTAGAATCTCCGCCGTCGGGGAATGGAAAGGCAGGAGCCACACCAGAACGGCCGAGAACAGCACCGCGCCCGCAACGCCGGCGGCGAGGCTGAGCAAGGCCCTTATACCCAGGTAGAGGTCCGCCGCTGCCAGCGCCAGCCCGGCAGCGATGATCGGATCCATGAGTGGGGAGATCAACATGGCCCCGATCACTACGGCCGGACTGTTCAAGACCAGCCCGAAGGTCGCAATGCCGGCGGAGAAAACCAGCTCGAGCCAGTAGTTCAGGCTGCCGGGATGGATCGACTGGAAGATCCGGACGTAGGTGTCCGGCTTGGATTCCGGATCGATCTCTAGCAGGCGCTCCAGCCGCCCGCCAAGTGGATTCGGCGCCGGTTCTTTCATACGGAGATTTTAGCTCTATGTGGCTGAGCCGCACCACGGTCTCGATGTGAAACGTCCGCGGAAACAGGTCGATCAGCGTCATCTGCTCGATTGCAAACCCACCGGCCGTGAGCGCGCCGAGGTCGCGCGCCAGCGTCGCCGGGTCCCAAGCGACGATGGTGCGGCGCAGCAGTTGGTGGCATCTACCGCGGGAAAAACCGGCCAGCGCGCCCGGCAGGCGTTCCCAGCCGCGACCCTCATTGCCTGGCCCATGTGCACTGACACCGGTGGGTCCGCCACAAGCGCTGCTTACTGAGGCTCACCGATAGACATCTTTGCGGTGACCAACCTTAATGACGTAGACGAGCAGTTCTTGGTCGGACACCGAGTAGACCACGCGGTACACGCCTTGGCGGGCACGGTAGCGGTCGTGGTAGCCGGACAGCTTCTCGATGCCGGCAGGCCGCGGGTCGCCGGCCAGCGCGCGAATGCGCTCTACCAACCGTTGCCGGATCTTCTTGTTGGGGAGGGCCTCGAGTTCCTTGGCCGCTGATGCCTTGATCAGGACCCTATAGCTTGCCACGCTTCCTCAGGTCTTTCACCACCGTCTCAAAGTCGAGGTTCGGCTCACTCGCCCGATCCTCGAAGGCCGCGAGGTCGTCCGCGTCCTCAGCCAGGCTGAACCGCACCGCATCGTTGACGATGTCGGAGATCGGGCGGTCGGTCGCAGCCGATTTGAGCCGCAGAGCCCGGTGAATCTCCGGGGCGAAATAGACGGTTGCTCGCCTGCTTGCGCTCATGCTGCCACTGTAACGCTTGGACGTTAAAACGTCAAGAGCCGCCTGACGCCGCCAGCAGCTCCAGCGGAACGATCAGCGACGGCCCAGCCGCACCACAGCATAGGCGCATCGCGACCCCCGCCAAGGCGCTACATCGCAGACGACCCGCCCCTGAGCTAGAATTAGACCGTGGACAACCCCGGCGCCCGACTCCACATACCCGAGTCGTTCCTCGAACACCGGCAGTTCTTCTCAAACCCATGGGTGGAACGGTGGGTCGTTCCAAACCCGTTCATCTCGGCCCTTGTCTTGCCGCTTCGGGCGGTTGGAGTGGAGCTCAGCGACCTCTCCTTCAACAAAGACGCGGCGAACATCGGTGATCTCTATCTCAATATCTCGATTCGAAGGCTGAACGCCGCTGTCCGGATCGGACTCGACACCGTGACCTTCATCGCGGCAAACCCCGACTGGGGAATCGCTCCGCAGTTGGTTGCCGTTTTCGACCAGATCTCCGGCCAGATCCATAATGTAGTGGAAGTCTCACCAAAGTCTCAAGAGGCCACGCTGGCGTTCCACGTGAGCCCTGGGACTGAGGACTTTGGGAAGATCACCGCCTCTCTTGTCAACGGGAATGTGGTGGGCGAGTGTCTTTTCTGCGGAATATCCCTTTACAGAAGCGATGGGGCGTTAGTCATTGACAAGTCCCTCAGGTACGAAGGCGCCGCGTTCGTGCGCCTCCAGCGTAGATTTGCCGGCGACGCGCTGCTCGCGGATGTAGCCGCCCAGCTCTACGAGGACGAGGCCGCTGCTCTCCGCCTGCTGGGTATCACTGAGGTACTATAGAGGGTGCACACATGACCGGCGAGTTGCTCGTGGCAGGCCAACATGTCGATGAAGGGTTCTGGGCGTCGGCGTCTTCAAAATCTCACGCGCGGGACGCGGAGCTGAGTTACGCTGACCAAACGTCGCACCTGTGCGATTTCCTCCCACCTGGTGAGAGGTGGCTGATCCGCACCGAATCAAAGTACTCTTCTCGTGATAGTGCGACAACTGTGGCTGCCCACCTCTCCGGAGCCCAGCGTGCTCTGGAACTCCTGGCGCGGTTTCGGCAACGCGCGCAGAGGGATCGACAATTTCATCAGGAGATGAAGTGGTTGGCTGAGAACGGGCACAGGTTCCGCGGCCGGTGGATAGCTCTCGAAGGCGACCGCTTGCTTGCTGACGGCACTACGTCCAGAGAAGTCTTTTCCAAAGTCGCGGAACGCTCCCAACCTCCCCTCGTGATCCGAATTGACGAGGAAGAGCTGCCTTTCGCCGGCTGGTAAGCGCGTGGAGACTCTCACATTCCGGTCGAAGTACGACTATTCGCCTTCAGCAACCGGCATAGAAGTCCCCGTCAGCTTAACAGTGGCCGACGGACGACCCGTCCGGCTTTTTGCCAAAGTGGATACCGGGGCGGCGTTCTGTATCTTCCAGAGGGACTATGCCGAGCAGTTGGGTATCGATGTCGAAAGCGGCGTGCACGCAGTTGTCAGCACACCGACCGGGGGGCGCTTGGATGTGTACGGCCACACGCTGACACTGTCATGCCTCGATTGGGAGTTTGAGACCATGGTGTACTTTGCGGCGCTGCCCGAATACCCCCGGAATGTCCTGGGCCGTTCTGGGTGGTTACAGCGCTTTCGTCTCGGGCTTATCGAACACGACGCCTTGCTGTTCCTGAGCCAGTACGACGATTGAGTTGCGCCTGGGGCCAGAGCAGGGAATCGGTGTACTCAGACCATCCTCCCCAACCCCACCACCGTCTCGATGTGAAACGTCCGCGGAAACAGGTCGATCAGCGTCATCTGCTCGATTGCGAACCCACCGGCCGTCAGCGCGCCCAGGTCGCGCGCCAGCGTCGCCGGGTCGCAAGCGACGACAACCAGGCGCGCCGGGCGCAGCCGCAGCAGCTCGCGCACCGCGCGCTTGCCCAGGCCGGCGCGCGGCGGGTCCGCCAGGACGAAGTCCGGCGGCTTGTCGAGCGATTCCAGATACGCCTCCACCGCCTGCTGCCGCACGGTGACACCGAGCCCGGCGCGCGCGGCGTTGAATTCCAGGCCGCCCGCGGCGCTGGCCGAGGATTCGACTGCGGTCACCGCCGCGAAACGCCGCGCCAGCGGCAGGGAAAACAGGCCCACGCCGGCATACAGGTCGAGCGCGGTTTCGCCTTCCGCGCCCTCCAGCGCGCAATCCACCACCTGCTCGATCAGGAACCGGTTCACCTGGAAAAACGAGCGGTGGCGCACGCGGTAAAGATCCTCCCGCACCGGGTACTCAACAGAACCACCGGTGAAACCCGGCACCCGCTCCACACACCAGTCGAAAAAGCGCCGCGCCACGGGCTGGCCGGTCTCGAGCACGTTGAGCTGCACCTCGGTCTCGTTGGTGAACAACTCGAGCGATCGCACGAACCGCGGGAAGCGGCGGTCCCGCAGCATCTCGCGCAGCGCGGCCAGCGCCTGGTTGATCTTCGGCGACGAAATCGGGCACCGGTCGACCGGAACCAGCCGGCGCGAACCGTGCGCGTAGTAGCCGATCTCCCCGCCGGCCAGGTGCAATTGCGCGCGGTTGCGGTACTCGAACGGCGGCCCGGAGACCACACGGATCTCTTCCGGCGCTTCCAGCTTCCCCACCCGGCGCAGCGCCTCGCGGAGGATCGCCCGCTTCTGCTCCAGCTCCAGTTCGTACCGAGCGTGCTGGTAGCAGCAGCCGCCGCAGCGGGTGAAGAACGGGCATAGCGGCTCGGTGCGCCCCGCGGCCGGCGTCACGACCTCTTCGAGCTGCGCCTCGAGCACGTTCTCTTCCACCCGCACCCGCGCCGTCTCGCCGGGCAGAACAAACGGCGCTAGCACCACCCGGCCGCCGATCCGCGCCAGCCCCGCTCCCCCGTAAACGAGTTTTTCGATGGTGACAAGCTCCGTGCTCACGGTACGATAGTGAATCTAGCATGAAACCACGAGTCTTCTCCGGAATGCAGCCCTCGGGCAACCTGCACATCGGCAATTACCTGGGCGCGCTGAAGAACTGGGTACGGATTCAGCCGGACTACGAGGCCGTTTTCTGCATCGTGGACCTGCACGCGGTCACCCTCTACCAGGACCCCGCCGAGCTTCGCGCCAAGATCCGCGAGCTGGCGGCGCTGTACCTGGCAGCGGGCATCGACCCGAACCAGAGCGCCATCATGGTGCAGTCCTCGGTCGCGGCGCACGCGGAGCTGGCCTGGATGCTCACCTGCGTCACCCCGGTCGGCTGGCTGGAGCGCATGACCCAGTACAAGGCCAAGGCCGCAACCCAGGAAACGGTGGGGGACGGGCTGCTGCAATACCCGGTGCTGATGGCGGCCGACATTCTGCTTTACCAGGCGGCCATCGTGCCCGTGGGAGACGACCAGGCCCAGCACCTGGAACTCACCCGCGACGTCGCCCAGCGCTTCAATTCTCTTTACGGACAGACGTTCGTGATGCCGGAGACGAGCCTCCCCACGGTGGGCGCGCGCATCATGGGGCTGGACGACCCCACCAAGAAGATGAGCAAGTCCGAGCCCGGCGCGGGCCACGGCATCGCGCTGCTCGACCCGCCCGCCACCATTCGCAAGAAGATCGTGCGCGCCACCACCGATTCGGCCCCGGGCGTCGATTTCAACGTGCTCGGTCCGGGCGTCGAGAACCTGCTCAACATCTACCAGGCGTTCAGCGGCTGGGATTCGGAGCAGATGCGCTCGCAGTTCGCCGGCATGCGCTACGGCGAGCTGAAGAAGCAGGTGGCCGAGATGGTGGTTTCCAGTCTCGAGCCGCTGCAAAAGCGCTACCAGGAAATCATGGTGGAACCCGGCTACGTGGACGGCATCCTGCGCCAGGGGGCCGCGCGCGTCGCGCCCATTGCCAACGCCACCGTCGAGCTGGTGAAGCGGCGCATGGGCCTGTACGCGCTCTCCTGACATGGCGGTTCCCCTCTCGGCGTACTGGCGGCTGGTTCGCTCGAATCGCAATTTCCGCCGGTTGTGGCTGGCCCAGATCATCAGCGAGATGGGCGACTGGATCTACACCGTCGCCATCTACACCCTGCTGCTGGAGCTGACCGGGAGGGCCAAGTCGGTCGCCCTGGCCTTCGTGTTGCAGGTGCTCCCCCAGTCCTTCGTCGCGCCCATCGCGGGGGTGATCAACGACCGCGCCAGCCGCAAGCGCGTCATGATCGCCGCCGACCTGGCCCGCGCCGTCATCGTGCTGGGCATGTTGGTGGTCAGCCGGGCGCAGATCGTCCCTCTGATCTACGCCCTGCTGGTGCTCGAGACCATGATGTGGGCCTTGTTCGAGCCGGGACGCACCGCCATCCTCCCCAACATCACCGGCAGCCAGGACCTGCTGACTGCCACCGCGCTTTCCTCGGCGACCTGGTCCCTCAGCCTGGCGCTGGGCGCGGGCCTGGGCGGTGCCATCGCGGCATTCCTGGGGCGCGACACCGTCTTCGTCCTGGATTCGCTTTCGTTCCTGGTTTCCGCAACCCTGGTGCGCAGCCTGAATCTCCGCGAGCCGCACCTGGCCGATAGCAGGCCCTTCCGCGCCCGCGACCTGGTGGACTTCTCGCCCATTGCCGAAGGCGTCCGGTACGTGGCTCGTGACAGGCGCATCCTCGCGCTTCTGCTGGTAAAAGCGGGAATGGGCCTCCTGTCGACCCACTGGGTATTGCTGCCCATCTTCGGCCAGCGGGTCTTCCCGGTGAGGGCGGCGGGCGCCCAGCGCGGGGCCATGCTGGGCATGAGCGCGCTGATGAGCTCGAGCGGCCTCGGCGCCCTGCTCGGCCCCCTGGTGGGCGGCTACTGGGCCGGCGACGACCGGGCGCGCCTGCGGCTCGGCATCCTCATCGGATTTCTGATGTCCGGGCTCGGATACCTGCTGCTGGCCGCAGCGCCTTCGCTCGGAATCGCCTCCCTGGCCGTAGTGCTGGCGCACAGCGGCACGTCCCTGGTCTGGGTCTTCTCGACCACCCTGCTCCAGTTCCAGACCGACGACCGCTACCGCGGGCGCGTTTTCTCGGCCGACTCCGCCTTCCTGGTGGTCACCATGTCGCTCACCACCTACGCCTGCGGCCTGATGGTCGATTGGGGCGTTTCGGTACAGCAACTGGCAGCCGTTACCGCCCTGCTGGCGCTCCTGCCGGCAGGCGCCTGGACGTTCGGAATGCGGCTGTTCACTCGCGCCCGTCGCGCGGGATGACCCCCACCATCCCCAGTCTCCCGTCGGGCGTCTTGAAGATGTCGCCCTCGCCGTGGCCTGCCGCCATGGCGGCGTCCTCGTCGGCGTACGCGGGAATGAGGTTGGTGTCGATGTCTACCTCGCGGGTGACGAACTCGATGATGTTGTACGTGAACGGCACCTTGGGCTTCTGTTCGATCACAGGATCAAGTGTACGCGATAACTGCGATGTCTGAAAAGCCCTCTTCCAGGCTGGGCGGCTTCAATTTGAGCGCCATCCGCTCCAGCGCCTCCTCCGGCACTACCCGGTCGCGGCCCCGGTTGCGCTCCCGGCAGACCTCCAGCGGCACGTCGAAAAACACCGCCTCCACCTGGCAATCGTAGAGCTCCCCCAGCCGGATATACGGCGCCCGCTCGCGCGGCGTGAGGTGCGTCGCGTCCACGTAGGTGACCGGGCGGCCGATCTCCAGGCGCTGCCGCAGCAGGTACCGCATCACCCGGAACACCCGGCCGTGGATGCTCTGGTCCCTGGGATCGTCCGCCAGCAGCCCGCGCACGGCATCGGAAGAAATCACCGGCGCCCCCAGCTTCCCGACGTAGGTGGATTTCCCCGACCCCGGCAGGCCCACCAGAACGATGATCCGCATTCCCCTATCCTACCGAGACCAGCTTCACCTTCAGCGTCTTGATGCGATCGCGGATCTGGGCCGCCTGCTCGAACTCGAACTTCTTGGCCGCCTCGCGCATCTTCTGTTCGAGCTCGCCGATGTAGCGCTCCAGTTGCTCCGGCGGGACCTCGCCCTCTTCTTCCTCTTCCAGCGGCACGGTCACGTAGTCCGCCTCGGCGATCGCCACCAGGCTCATGTCGATGGGCTTGATGATGGACTGCGGCGTGACGTTGTTCTCCTGGTTGTACTGCACCTGGATTCTGCGCCGGCGGTTGGTCTCCTCGATGGCCGTCCGCATGCTCTCGGTCATGACGTCGGCGTAGAGCACCGCCTTCCCGTGCAGGTTGCGCGCCGCGCGCCCCATGGTCTGGATCAGCGAACCTCCGGACCTCAGAAAACCCTCCTTGTCCGCGTCCAGGATGGCCACCAGCGACACCTCCGGCAAATCCAGCCCCTCCCTCAGCAGGTTGACCCCGATCAGCACGTCGATGTCGCCGCGCCGCAGGTCGCGCAGGACCTTCACCCGGTCCAGCGTCGCGACCTCCGAGTGCAGGTACTGGCACTTCACGCCCACCTCGGAGTAGTATTCGGCCAGGTCCTCGGCCATGCGCTTGGTCAGCGTAGTGACCAGCACGCGCTCCCCCGCCTCCACCCGCTTGCGAATCTGGTTCAGCAGGTCGTCGACCTGCCCCTTGATGGGCCGCACCTCGACTTCCGGGTCCACCAGCCCCGTGGGCCGGATCACCTGCTCGACCACGACGCCCGCCGATTTCGTCAGCTCGTACGGGCCAGGCGTCGCCGAGACGTAGATGACCTGGTTGACGCGGTTCTCGAACTCCTCGAAGGTGAGCGGGCGGTTGTCCAGCGCACTGGGCAGCCGGAACCCGTAGTTCACCAGCGTTTCCTTGCGCGAGCGGTCGCCGTGGTACATGCCGTGAAGCTGCGGGATGGTCTGGTGGCTCTCGTCGATCACCATCAGCGCGTCCTGCGGCAGGTAGTCCAGCAGCGTCGGCGGCGCCTCCCCCGGCAGGCGGCGCGAGAAGTGCCGCGAGTAGTTCTCGATGCCGTGGCAGAAACCGATCTGCCGGATCATCTCCAGGTCGAACTTGGTGCGCTGCCACAGCCGCTGCGCCTCCACCAGCTTGCCCTGCTTCTCGAGTTCCGCGTGCCACCACTGGAGTTCCAGTTCGATCGAATGCAGCGCGGTTTCCCGAGTTTCCTCGCTCATGACGTAATGCGTCTTGGGATAGACCGGCAACCGCAGGTAGGTCTGCCGGACCTGCCCCAGCAGCGGATCGATCTGCGACAGGCTTTCGATCTCGTCGCCCCACAGCTCGATGCGGTAGGCGTTGTCGTCGTAAGTGGGGTAGACTTCGATCACGTCGCCGCGCACCCGGAACGTGCCCCGCCGGAAGTCCTGGTCGTTGCGCTCGTACAGGATCTCGACCAGCCGCTGGAGGATCTGCTGCCGCGAGATCTTCTGCCCCTTCTCCAGCATCAGCAACATGCCGTAGTAAGCCTCGGGAGAGCCCAGCCCGTAAATGCAGCTCACGCTGGCCACGATCACGCAGTCCCGCCGCTCGAACAGCGACCGCGTGGCCGACAGGCGCAGCTTATCCAGCTCGTCGTTGATGGTGGCCTCTTTCTCGATGTAGACGTCGCCGGATGGGATGTACGCCTCCGGCTGGTAGTAATCGTAATAGCTGACGAAGTACTCGACCGCGTTCGAGGGAAAGAACGTCTTGAACTCCTGGTAGAGCTGCGCGGCCAGCGTCTTGTTGTGCGCCAGCACCAGCGTGGGCCGGCTCACCTGCTCGATCACCTTGGCGATGGTGAACGTCTTCCCCGACCCGGTGACCCCCAGCAGCACCTGGTGCTGCTCGGCGTCGTTCACCCCCCGCGCCAACAGCTCAATCGCCGCCTCCTGGTCCCCGCGCGGGCGGTAGTCGACAGCCAGCTTGAACCCCATCCCTACCAGTATTAGCACCGAACCCGGAGCGTCAGCCCATACAACAATCCCAGCAGCACCATCTCGAGCAGGCCCGATACAAGCACATACAGAAGCGTCCAGCCGGGAATCCTGAACATCACCCATTGCCCGGCAACCGCCATGACCACACGGAAGAACCAGACGATCAGGCCGAACGACACACCCTTCAGAACGGCGCTCCCCGGCAGGCTGGGGTATAGCAGGAGGAACAGCGCGGCCATCAGGAAGCCGTAGGCCAGGTCCACGGTGATCCCCGCACCGGCCCGGGGACGGACTCCCTGGCAATGGGCTTGTAGCACTGGAACAGCCGCTGCGCCAGCGGGTTCGCATGGAGAACGCCGTCGAGGGCGCCGAACAGAATCCCGCTTGCGATGCTGACAATCAGGTATCGGACCATGACAGTATTCTAGCGGAACCTCTGGATGCGGTCGCTATTGACACCGGCTGGTTTGTATGGCAGAGTAGCAGGCGCAGGGGGGAATTATGATTCGGTCTGTTCATCCCTTTGATCTGCCCACACGCCCCATGCGGTATTGGGACCAGGACGGCCTGCCGGAGATCATGCTGGGGCTCCTCTTCATTGTCTCCAGCGGCGTCTTCCTGGTCGGGTACGCGCTTCCCAGGGGATCACCCACTGCTCAGCTCTACGCCCAGGTTGGGCCGATCACCTGGGCGGCCGCTTGCCTCGCCATGCGCTGGGGACTGAAAGAGTTGAAGGAACGGATCACTTTCCCGCGGAGCGGCAACGTGGCGCTCCCGGAGCCCGCCCCGACCTATTGGGCCTGGGCGCTGGGCGTCGTGCTCCTGGTTGGCGTCGGGGTGCTCCTGTTGAATGTGAATGGGCCGTTTCTGGAGGGGCCTTGGATGGCGGCGCCGGGCTTCGCTCTGTTGTTTGCGGTGGCCCTCCTGGCCGGCGGACTCCGGTACAACCTCACGCACATGCTGGTGCTGGCCGCCTTCTCCCTGCTCCTCGGCGCGTGGATGTGCGGAACTGGGGCCGGACCCGAGGGCGGCCTCTGGGTGATGGTGTGGCTGGGAGCCGCGATGGCCCTCACGGGTGCGCTCCGGCTCACGAGGTTCCTCCACACCAATCCCAGGCGTTAGGACACCGCGGCATAACCGGTTGCGCGCGTCTCAGCCCGCCTGCGGAGCACCCGCCCACCGCGAGAAGTCGACCCGCATCAGCAGGTCTTCGGCCGGACATTGCATTTCGAGGTACATCGCGTCGGCGCTGACCCGCTGGAAGAGTTGCGTGCAGTTGACGCCCTGCCACTCGAGGGCCAGGGTGTGTTCGTCGCGAAGGACCCCTGTCGCCTGCAGGAACACCCCGGAGCTTTCGAACCAGTAGTACCGATACTGCTGAGTCTTTGAGTCCCAGGCGAAGATGCCATGCGCCTGTCCGCTCTCCCCTGTGTCCGTGTGCTGCGCCCGGTAGTCGAACGTGAGGTAGGTCTCATCGAACAGGTACCGCATCGATCCGGTTCCGCGGATCGTCTTCGTCGTGCGGCCGTGTTGAGTCACCGTGTAATCGAGTTCCCACTCGCCGGCCAAGAAGCTCAATGCGCGCATCGCCGAGCCCGCTTCCGTTGTCATGAGGTGAATCTATCCCCTCCTCGGCTCCCAGTCAACCGTCAACTCCGGCTCGGCGCTCCGTTTCGGGGAGGAGCATGCGGCCTGTCTGGCGCATCGCGGAGCTTTACGGCGACGGACCTTTCGACTTCAACCGTGGCCGCAAGACCATCGCCATGAAGTGGTCGGGGGGCTTGGGTGTCTCCCTCATCCACCTCGGCAACGAGACCCTCGACTATGCTAGCTTCTTAGCTGGAATGCGACTTTCCCCTGTTTTGAGGATCGGCGTCCTGATCGCCGCCATCTGCCTGTGTCTGCAAGGGCAAAACACGCCAGGCAAGGACGCGCAATTCGAAGCCAAGGGCCTGCCGCCCAGAGCCACTCCGGCCGACTATCAGGCCCATGCCCAGGCAGGCGCGATGACGATTGCAGCCGAGTTCAAGGGACACTCGGTCCCCACCCTGGAAGGGACCCTCTCCACGGAAGACTATGTGGTGGTCGAAACCGGGTTGTTTGGTTCGCCAGGCGCGCGGGTCACGCTATCCTCCGGCGACTTTGCGCTCCGCATCAACGGGAAGAAGACGCCCTTGCCCAGCCAGCCTTTCGCGATGGTGTTCAAGTCCCTCAAAGATCCCGAATGGGAGCCGCCTGAGCCAGCCGGATCGAAGTCGAAAACCAGCCTGAGCGGCAGCGGGAAGGGTCAGCAGGGTGAGGACAAGCCCGCACCGGTCCAGATCCCCATACCGGTACAGCGCGCCATGGCACAGCACGTTCAAAAGGCCGCGCTCCCGGAAGGCGACCGCACCCTGCCTCAGGCAGGAGTGATCTTCTTCCAGTACCGGGGCAAGACCAAGGGCATCCATTCGATCGAGCTGATCTACGCCGGTCCCGCCGGAAACGCCACCTTGACGCTCCAGCCATAGCGAACGGTGCCCGAACGCCGGCCGGCAAGAGGTGCCCATGAAAATACTTGCGTCGGCAGACCTGCATGGCAAGCGGCCAATCTACGACTGGCTTCTGACCGCCGTTCGCGAACAGCACGTTCAAGCGCTGGTACTCGCGGGCGATCTCCTCGGCTGCCCGGATGGCTTCGCTACCCCTGAGGAAGCGCAGCGGGATGAGGCCGGTTTGTTGACCGGCTTACTTGCCACGGCAGGAGTGCCAGTCCTATACATCATGGGGAACGACGATCTGGTCGAACTCGAATCCAGTACCGAAGCCGTCCAGTCGCTCCACGGTCGGCGGGTCTTCTGTGGAAAGTTCGCCTTCGTCGGCTATCGGTACTCATTGCCATTCATGGGCGGTCCGTATGAAAAGCCAGAGGCCGAGATCGAGAGCGACCTGACTCAGTTGACTCGTCTGCTCGATGCCGAGACCGTCTTTGTTTCGCACTGCCCAGCTTTCGGAGAGCTTGATCCCGGTTTCGGGGATACACACATCGGCAGTCGCTCACTGCGCAGATTCCTTGAAGCAAACCGGTTTCGGGCGCACATTCATGGGCACAGCCACGCGGGCTTCGGCCGATGCGGGGCCCATTTCAACGTGGCCTCGGGCGGGCGCGCCAGGGCCATGATTCTCGATCTTGACACCATGCAGCATCGGATCGTCGGTGAAGAACAGGACTGGGTCGAAGCCTAAGGGTTGGGGAAATGGCCCTGGATCTCCGCCGTACGCGCTTCGTATCGACTGGTGCCGGCCAGGACATTCGCTATGCCATCCGCACCCTTCTGGAGAATCCCGCCTTCACCGCGATCGCGGTCTTCCCCCTCGCGCCAGTAGCCCGTGGTGAAACTCCCGTTGAACTCGGGGACGCAGGCGGAACCGCCTGCGCCACAGGGAGAATCAACGACTTGGGCCAGTGTGCCACGGGCTGGCAGGCATCGGCGCCGATACAGCCATCTCCTTGCAGCGTGGTACACTCATCCGAGGCGCAGGCGGTATTCTCCGATAAGGAGGAGCGAATGAGAGTTATCTGCATGGTTGTTGCGCTGGCGATGGCTCCGGGGGGCTACGCCCAGTTGATTTATTCGCGCGGCATCGTCAACTCGTCCAGCTACGTGGCTCCGGGCCTTCCGGGCGGCTCGATCGCGCGCGGGTCCATGTTTGCCATTTTTGGCGTCGGGCTGGGGCCGGCCTCGAGCCCGCCGCTGACCAGCTTTCCGCTGTCTACTACGCTGGGCGGCGTTTCCATAACGGTTACGCAGGGCGCTACCACGGTCAACGCCATCCCGCTCTACGTCAGCCCGGCCCAGGTCAACGCCATTATGCCGTCCAACGCGCCGCTGGGCAAGGTCTCGGTTTCGGTCACCTTCAACAACGTCAAGGGACCGCCTTCGCCCGCGACGGTGGTGAACGCCAGCTTCGGCGCTTACGCGGTCAATACCGCCGGCTTCGGTCCCGCCGTGGTGTACAACTTCTCCGCCACGCAGTCGCCGTTGAATCTGCCAAACGTGGCGGCCACGCCCAACCAGGTCGCCGTGCTCTATGGAACGGGGCTCGGTCCGGTTAGCTTCGCCGACAACGTCGCGCCCACGGCGGGCAATCTTTCCACCCAGACGGAGGTGTTCGTGGGTGGGCAGCCGGCGACCGTCAGCTACCACGGCCGCAGCCCTTGCTGCGCGGGGCTGGACCAAATCAACTTCCAGGTTCCCCCGAACGCTCCGCTGGGATGCTGGGTGCCGGTGCAGGTCCGCACCGAAGGCGTCACCGTGAGCAACACCACCACCATGGCCATCTCGGCCAACGGGGCGCCCTGCGCGGAGAGCGGCAATGCGCTGGCGGCGCCATATCTGGCGGGCAAGAAGCTCGGCGTCATCGCGGCTCTGCGCACTCCGGTGCACGAAGATGTCGGGCTCGCGGCGGCGGCCACGGTGACCACCGACAGCATGATGCTGACGTTCCAGCAGGAAAGCGCCTCGCCGTTGCCGCCTTTCAACCCCTACTTCTCGCTGCCGCCGGCCGGCACGTGCACGGCCTTCACGCCGCAGGGCGACATGTTCGATGGCGACAGCTTTCCCCTCAGTGGCACCACGGGAAAGTTCCTGGACGCCGGCAGCTCTCTCACGGTCACCGGCGGCGGGGGCACCCGGACAGTGAAGCGGGCGACAGGCAATGTGCGGAACTTCCAGCCGCTGGGCTATACCTATGACGGATCCCTGGTACCTTCGTCGCTGTTCCTCAACCCGGGCAGTTTCTCGCTCACCGGAGGCGGCGGAGCGGACGTCGGAGCCATTGCGGCAAATTTCACCTTTCCCACGCCGCTCACCTGGAGCAACAGCGGCCAGACCATCCGCATTACTCGCAGCCAGGGCTTCACCGTGAATTGGAGCGGCGCGCCCGGGGGCCAAACGGTGATCATCTACGGAGGCGGCGTGGACCTGCCGTCGAACGCCACCGGCGAGTTCGTGTGCGTGGCGCCGGCGGGGTCGGTGAGCTTCACCGTGCCGGCCACCGCGCTGGCCAACGTTCCCGCCACGCGCAGCAACCTGCTGCAATCCAAGGGAGTGGTGTACGTCGGCGCTCTGCCGCTCGCCAGCCCGACCGCATTCACCGCCACGGGTCTGGACACCGGCGCGATCTACGCGGGCGCCTTCATCGGCAAAACGGTGATCTTCCAGTAGGAGCATGGCTATGAGACTCAGACATAAGGCATTGATCTTGGCGTTTCTGGCGCTCACGTGGGGAGTGAACCTGAACGGCTTCGGCGGCAAGCAATACGATCCTCCTCCGCTGCCCGATCCGATGGATATTCCATTCCCCAACGATCCGCCGGACCTCTTTACCGATCCTTTCGATCCATTCAACGATCTGCCCGATCCGTTCGACATTCCGTTCCCGCCGGAGGATTTGCCGGACCCGTTCGACGACCCCATGGCCATTCCTTTTCCTCCGGAGGACGATGACCCCTTCATGGAGCCGTCCTTGCTCCCAGACCCGTTCGACGATATCCCGGATTTCCCCGATTTGCCCCTTCCGCCTCTACCCGAGTCGCTCCTCGAACCTCAGGCGGCGAGCAGTGCGCCCACTTTCCAATTGCCCAACCCGATGCCCTACCCGATGCGGCTGCCGTTTCACCCCGCGTATTCCGGAGTGAGCGCGCCCAAGACGGTGCCGACCTGCAACGCGGCGACCGCAAATGCGCTGGTCATCGCGGAGCCGAAGAGCAACTCCGTGCTCTTCCTAGGCACCTGCCCCTACTCGGTCATCCAGCGCGTCTCTGTCGGCGCTTACCCGGTGGCGGTCAAAGTAACGCCGGACGGGCAATTCGCCTGGGTGGCCAACGTCGACTCGTCGAGCATCTCCATTGTCAGCATCGCCAGCAAGACGGTGGTGGGGACCATTCCCCTGCCGCTGTTCAACGGCTCTCCAGCCGAGCCGAACGGGGTGGTGTTCACGCCGGATGGTTCGACGGCTTACGTCACCAACCACGACGCCAATCCCGGCTCGGTGGTCTTTGTGATCGACGTCCCCAGCCGCAGCGTGCTGAAGACCATCCCGACGGACGGATACCCGGCGGCGGCGGCGATCACCCCGGACGGCTCGACGGTGTGGGTGACGAACCGCGCCGACAGTACCATCACCGTCATCGACACCTTGACCAATACGGTAGTCACTCGCGTCGCCGCCGACTACCCCTTGGGGGTCGCGTTCAATCCCACGGGAACCAGGGCTTATGTGGCGGAGGCGGAACTGGGCAACGCCATCGGCTACCTGCGGGTCTTCGACGTGTCGAGCCTGGCCACCATCGCGAGGATCCAGGTGGGAGGTTTGCCGCACGTGGTGAAGGTGACGCCCAGTGGGCACTACGTCTTCGTGACCAACGTGGCTTCCAATTCCATTTCGGAGATCAACGCCAACACGAACACACTGATCCGCACGATACCGGTGCCGGGGCAGCACCCGCTGGGGCTTGCGTTTGTCAGGTAGGAGCCCACGGAACCGCAGCGGTCAGCTCGCGATCGCTTGGGAGATGTCAAGAAATAGCCATTCCATTCCGACGTGGCGCACGCACTCGTGCGTAATGCCGCAAACTTTTGGAAGTTGGGGACTGCCACAGTCTACCCCTTTCGATGAGGAAACGAATGCGGCTTCGGCCAGACCGCTCGCGGATAGGACCGGCGCTTTCGGTTGCGCTTCGGCA
>JBEKWU010000040.1:0-53316 GCA_049512775.1 Bryobacteraceae bacterium | reverse complement strand
GTCGGCCTCGCTTCGCTCGGCCTCCCTACGTTCCGCGGCGGGCAAAACCGTGAGGGAAGCCGAAGAGATTCCGTTGTTCTTCACATTAATTCCTGTTCTCACCCTGCTCAGTAATTACGACCGGGAGAACTGTCTCATCAATGTTGGCACGGAGGGCCGTCTCCGATCATAGGACGGGATAGAGTCACCCGCGGGCGGAGAGGCCCTCGATCAGGGCCACGGGGAAGCGATGCAGGATGGAATGAAGCGCCAACACTTTTTCTGCCCCGGCCGCCGGCGAGGCGCGAAGGGTCTCGCTCGTCAGTACATTGCGCCACCTCTCGGGCGCCGCGGCAGGGAGCGGCAGATTCGTATCCCGCCAAACCGCTTTTCCGAGAGGCGGCTTGCCCGGGGGGCCGAGCCGCGTGGTCCAGCGGGGCGTAACGCACAGGGACCAGAATCCGTCCTTGCGCCGGGCGAAGGCGCAGACGTTGGCCTGGCCTCGCCCCGCGGCGTTCAAAGGGAGGTAGTCGCCGTCCAAGAACACCGCGGCGTGCGCCCGCCGGAAGTCCAGCGCCGTGTCCGTCAGGAACAACTTGATGCGCCCGTCCTTCCAGTGGGCGACCAGGTCGTCCAACAGCCGCGCCGCATCCTCGGTGTGCTCTCTGCGCAGGCTTTCCAGCATCTCGACGCGCTGGTGGAAATCGACCGGCCGGCGGTTGTCGGGATCGACGAGACTGAGGGTCCACAACTCCGTGCCCTGGTAGAAATCCGGCACTCCCGGCGACGCGATCTTGAGTAATACCTGGGAGAGCGCGTTCAGCGCGCCGTGCCAGGCGATTTTCTTCTGCAACCGCAAGAAATCCAGCCGGAAGCGGCTGGCCGGCGACTCTTCCACGATGGCGTCGAAGAAGCGGATGACGGCGTTCTCGTGAAGTTCGTCGTGGCGGATCCATCCGGTGTGCGTCTTGGCCTCTCTCATCGCCTTGATCAAGAAGCCGCGGACGCGGTGCAGAAAACCGTGCTCGCCTTGTGGATCCAGAGGCCAAGCCCCGAGCAGGGTCTGGTAGATCAGGGCCTCCTCACTGGCGGTGGGCACCCAGATCCCCCCGACTTCGCTTTTCTTGTCCTGGTTCCATCGCCGCCAGGCGAACAGGCGCCGCTCCCACTCGGAGGAGAGTTCCGAAAGGACATTGAGCCGGGCGCGGACATCTTCACTGCGCTTGGAATCGTGGGTCGAGGTTGCGCTCATCGAGTGCGGCCAGCGGCTGAGCCGCTCCTGGTTGAATCGATGGAAGCCTTCCAGATCCAACGGCGGGGTCTCGCGCAAGGGGTCGCCCCCCACTTCGTTCATCGAAATCAGGCTGTTGTGTACGTAGAACGCGGTGTCTTCCAGGCCCTTGGCCATCACCGGCCCGGTAAACTGCTGCCAGCGCGTTACGAAACGAAGATACTCGGCCCTGAGCTCAGCCGCGTAAGGCGCCGGATCGAGCAACAGGACCCGGCGGAGAAACGCGAAGGCGGGTGACCCGATACGCACCTCGGTGGTCCGCCGCCTCGCCAGATCCAGGGTCCGCTCCAGATAGTGGCGGTCCCGTTCCGAAATCGCGAAGCCGCGGATATAGGTCCGGTAGACCGGCAGGCAGGCCGTCACCTCGACCAGGACCTCCACGAGTTCCGAGAGCGGCACGTCGCGAGCCTGCCAGTCCCGTGCCGCCAACGTGCCCAAATGGTGGCCGAGAGCGTGCACTTCGCCGGCAAACAGCTTCCACATGACCTGCTTGTTGCGCGCGTAACAGGTCTCCGCAAAGGGCGTCTGATCGCCGGTGAACCTGGCGTAGGCAGCCTCCATCGACCGCAACCCGTCGGGATCGATAAACAAGCCGTTCAGCGCATTCAGGAAGTCGTACCCGGTCGTACCGCAAACCTGCCAGCCGTTCGGCAGCGGCTCTTCTCTGCCGAGGATCTTCTCGGCAACTACGTAGATCGGCCGCTGGTGGGCCACTTCCCCGGCCGCCGCCTGCAAACGCGCGAGATAGCCTTTCGGATCGTGAAGCCCGTCGAGGTGGTCGACGCGCAGACCCGCCACCTTGCCCTCCTGGATGAGTTGAAGGATGGCCTGATGTCTGGCCAGGAAAACGTCCTCCTCCTCCACCCGCAAGCAGACCAGGTCGTTGATATCGAAGAAGCGCCGGTAGTTGATCTCCTCGAAGGCGATCTTCCAGAAGGCGAGCCGGTACGCCTGTTCGTCGAGCAGTTGGTGCAGCAGATCGCCGCTGCCGGTGTCGCCCTGCTGCCCGCTCAAGTCCCGCAAGCTGGCGTCGATGCACAGCCGGGCCTGGAGATCGTCGCGATAGAGGGCGAACAGGCGCTGCTTGAGCTCCCGCGCCGCCTCCGCTCTCCGCGAAACGCTTTCGGGATCCAGACTGGTGCGCGCAGGCATCTGTCGCACGATCTCCTGGAGTTGCCCGATCTCCGCGACCACCGGATGCGCCTTTCCCAGGCCCGGTTCCAACCGGCGCGCGCAGACCTCAAGAATAGGGCCGGAGGTCTTCGGGTCCAGGGGCAGCTTGCGCTCGTGATAGCGCACAAAGAAGCCGCGTTCGTCCAGGCGGACCGACAGCTCCCGGTTCGCCAAGACGTTGCCGTACAAGTCGCCGAGCACCGGCAGCAGCACTTTGTTCTCTTGCAGGAACGCCGCCTTGGAAGTAGCCGGATGCCAGTCGATGTCGAAGTAGTGCGCATAGGCGGAGGACGGCCCGTTCTCGAGCACGTCCATCCACCAGGGATTCTCGTGGCTGGCCGCCATGTGGTTCGGCACGATGTCCAGCAGCATCCCCATGCCGTAGTGCTTCAGCTTCTCGCACAACTCGTCGAACTCTTCGTCGGTGCCCAGCTCCGAGTTGACCCGCGACGGACTGGCGACATCATAGCCGTGCTCGCTGCCCCGCCGGGCGCGGAACCGGGGCGAGGAGTAGAGATAGCCGATGCCCAATTCGTGCAGATAGGGGATGATGTCGCGGCAGTCCACGAAACGAAAGCCTCTGTTGAGCTGGACGCGGTACGTGGATATGGGAATCCGGGCGGCTCTCACGGGCTGGCCTCCACGCGAACCCAGTTTGGGCCGATGTACAGTCTGTCCCCCAGCGACCGGGCGATCTCGATCCATTCCTGGGCGGCCGGATCGCCCCCGGCCGCCCGTCGCTGGAACGCTTCGAAGTGCGGCTCTCGCACGCGGAAAAAGACATTCTGGGCCGCCCACAGGTTGACCTCGAAAGGAAGCGCGGCGCAGATGCTGACCGTCTTCTCGAAGCTCCGCAGCTTCGCCAGGTCCGCGGGACGCTCCTGGAAGCGTTCTCCGGCGCGCTCGATGGTCCTGCGAAATGCGAATTCCAGCGTAACCGTATCCACGAGGATCCCGGCCTCGTCTACCTGAGCCAGAATCTCGGCCACTCTCCGCGGGTCCGGTTCGTCCCGGGAAAGCTCGGTCAGCAAATCCTCGTTGAGGGTGAAATCCACGGCCATCTGAAACCGGCCCGGCAACGGAATTCCCAGCCCGGTAACGAAGCGCGCCAGGGTCGCGTATTGGCCATAGAAGCTGCGGTAGAGTGCGGCGGCCTGGGTCAACGCTTGTTCCAGAATGGTCCGCACGATCTTCCTTTGTTCGTCGCGAAACAGCAGCCGCAGGAAGTAGGTTCCGCTGCCGAAGTTTCTGTCGACGGCGCGGATGATCTCGGGGATGTCGCCGCACCGGAAGATCTCGGTGATCTCATCGAGCAGGCGTCTGTAGGCCTCCTCGCCCCGGAAACCGCGCACACCCCCGGCGATGTTCTGATCTCCAAGATGCAACGCTCCGAAGCTCAGTTCGCTGGACTCCCCGGTGATGTTGGAAGCGACCTTGGCCCGTCCCATGGCCAGCCTGGTCCGGCCTTCCTGCAACAGGCGGAAATCCTGCCGCTCCACGGTATGGCAGTAGACCTTCGTGGTCTCCCGGTAGTCCTCGAACAGCGAGCTGATGGCGTAGTGAGCGCCGACCTTTTCCAGGGTGACCATGCTCGGCTTGACGAACTTCTCATAGATCGCGCGGCCGTCGCGGTGTTCGGTCAGATTGCTCTTGGCGCGTGCCAGGCGATCCAGGAAGGATTCCTCGATTCCATCGCCAAACAACTCCACGGCAAGCTGGAGCGCACGCCCGGCGTACTGGATCACCTGCACGGTTTCGGTCCCGCAGAGTTCGTCGAAGAACCAACCGCAACTGGTGTACATCAGCATCGCCTGACGCTGGAGTTCCAGAAGCTTGAGGGCCGTGATGCGCTCACTCGGAGGGAGCGAACGCCCGCACTGCTCGCGCAGGAACCGCTCGACGTTGGCTGGCGAGCGGTCCAACACGACACGGATGTACTCGTCGCGCGCCCGCCAGCAGTCGGCGAACAGCTCCTGCCCAGCTTGCTCGAAGCGGGACGAGAGCGCATCGCGGAGCCAATCCAGCGCCTGCCGCAACGGCGCGCGCCATTCCTGGTTCCACTCCGGATGGGCTCCGGAATTGCACCCGCAGTTGTTCTTCCAGCGCTCCACTCCGTGCACGCAGCTCCAAGAGCTGTTCTCGAAGATCTGGACTTCGTGCGTTGGGGGGTGCTTCTCCAAGTACTCGGCGTAGTTGGTGAGGCGGGCCAGGCGGTTGGATTCGATGTAGTCCAAAGCGTAGGCGAGCGCCATGTCGGCATGCCGGCGGTGATGGCCATAGGTTTCGCCATCCGTGGCGATGTGCACGATCTGCGGCCAGGCGCGGTCGTCGGAAAACGCCCCCACCAGCCGCTGCGCCAGGCGTTCGCCCCCGGCAAGCAGGTCTTCGAAGGCCACCGCGTGGGAGATCTGGCCGTCGTAGAAGAACACGCTGAGGGTTCGGCCCGAGGGGAGCCAGATGGCATACGCCATCGACGGATCGATGCGTCCGCCCTTGACATCCCGCCAGGCGCGGGCGCCCGTCGCGCGAACACGGCTGGCCTGGTGTGGGCTGAGAATCGCGAACTTGATCCCGAGCTCCGCGAGAATCTCCAGGGATGCGAGGTCTACCGCGGTCTCCGGCAGCCACATTCCCTCCGGGGACCGCTGAAAGCGGTGTTCGAAGTCGCGGATTCCCCAGAGCACTTGCGTGCGTCTGTCCCGGCTGCTCGCCAGGGGAAGGATCATGTGATTGTAGGCCTGGGCCAAGGCCGATCCGTGCCCCGAGAACCGGGCCTGACTTTCCCGATCGGCCGCCAGCACGGATTCGTAGACTCCTGGCGCCTCTGTTGCCATCCAGGCAAGCAGCGTGGGCCCGTAGTCGAAGCTGATTCGGGAGTAGTTGTTCACGATGCGGGTAATCCGGCCGTCCGCATCGAGAATCCTGGAGGCGCCGTTCGGCGCATAGCACTCCGCCGTAATCCGCTCGCTCCAATCGTGATAGGGGTAGGCGGAGTCCTGCATTTCAATCGCTTCCAGCCAGGGATTCTCCCGTGGCGGTTGGTAGAAGTGCCCGTGAATGCAGATATAGCGCTCCATATCAGAACTCCTGTTCTCTCCTATATACCACCAGCGATCTGGGATTCAGGGCGAGGACGGCTTCGCGGCCCCCCTCCTGCGAATCGGGAGCCGTGCCGCCGGGCCCCATCCAGAGGCGATCGCTGGAGTCCAGCAGCTTCCGCCAGCGTCCCGCGGGGATGCGCAGAGTTGGCGCCACCGCGGCGTCGCCAAACGAGAGCAACAGCAGCGCCTCGTCGTTGTCCCACCAGCGTCGCAAGCACAGAACGCGATCCGGCTCCCGTGCGACGACTTCCATCTGCTCCTTGCTCAGCCGGGCGAGACACGGAACGGTCTTGCGAAGGTGAGTGAGCTTGCGGTAGAAGTCGAGGAGCCTGCGATGACGTTCCTCGCCCCGGAGTTCATGATTGAGCTTGGAACGTTCGAAGGTCTCCACACTCTGAGGATCCGGCGGCTCCGCCTGCCAGGCGAACGCGGCAAACTCCCCCCTCCGGCCCTTGCGGACCGCTTCGATCAGCCCGGAATCGGAGTGGCTGACAAAGTACAGAAACGGAGCGGTCTCCCCGTACTCCTCCCCCATGAACAACAAGGGCACAAACGGCGATAGCAATACCGCGCCGGCGGCCAGCTTGAGGCTCTCGAAGGAGACGAGTCCGCTCGAACGTTCGCCGAGCATGCGATTCCCGACCTGGTCGTGATTCTGGCAGAAGACGACGAACTGACGCGCGGGAACCGTGCCCGAGGAGCTGCCGTGGCGACGACGCCGGAATTTAGAGTACTGACCGGAGTATACAAAGCCCGTTCTATAAGCCTTCGCGAGCTGGCGGAATTCCCCGAAATCACAGTAGTATCCGGACCGGTCGCCGGTCAGGACAGTGTGCAGCGCGTGATGGAAATCATCGTTCCATTGGGCGTCGAGACCCATTCCTCCCAGCCTCTTGGGGCGGGTGATTCGGGCATCGTTGAGGTCGCTCTCCGGAATCACGTGAACGTGGCGGTTCAGCCGCCTCCCCTCGAGATGCACGGTTTCGCCAAGCTCCTCGAGGAAGGGATAGGCCGACCGGTCAAAGACGGCGTGAATCGCATCCAGCCGGAGAGCGTCCATGTGGAATTCCGCGACCCAATGGAGAGCGTTCTCCAGAAAGAACCGCCGCACTTCGTCGCTCGCGGGTCCATCGAAATTCAGCGCCGGCCCCCACGGCGTGTTGTAAGTCTCGGTGAAGTAGGGACCGAAGTCCGCGAAGTAGTTTCCTTCCGGCCCGAGATGGTTGTACACCACGTCCAGCGCCACGCCCAGGCCCTGCCGATGGCAGGCGTCGACCAGCCTCTTCAGGCCAGTCTGGCCGCCGTAGGAGTGCTGCACGGCGAACGGGAAGACCCCGTCATAGCCCCAGTTCCGGTTGCCGGGAAACTGGGCCACGGGCATCAACTCGATCACCGTAACGCCAAGATCGCGAAGGTAAGGGAGAAAGGGAATGACCGCCTCGAAGGTTCCTTCCGGCGTGAAGGCGCCTACGTGCAGCTCGTAGAGAACGTACTGTTCCAAAGGCAGTCCCTGCCACCCCTCGTCCTGCCATCCAAAGGAAGGGTCCACCACCTGAGACGGCCCGTGAACCCCTTCCGGCTGACACCGGGAGGCAGGATCCGGCCGTTCTTTGGAGCCGTCGAGAACAAAGCGGTAGCGGCTCCCGGGCTCCAGGTCATCGGTGAGGGCACGGAAGTATCCGTTCGGGCGGGGCTTCATCGCCACCATGCACTCCCTGGGAGAAAGCACGTGCAGGTCGACCCTTTTCGCCGACGGCGCCCACACCTGGAAGCGCCATCCTCGCCCAGGCATCGGGTGGGTGCCGTGCCTCCAGTTCCAGCCTGCGGGGCTCACACGTTATTCCTTTCTTGCGCCGCCACTTCTGACACTATAGGCAAATCCCGGCCGAGATCGCTCAACATCATGTGGTTACTGGGACGATCTCCTGTCTTTTGGGGAGCCATCCCAGCGGACCTGACGCTCAGGAGTCCACGGTTCGGCTGATTGCTTCAGAGACGCCCTGGGATCGCAGCGCGCACGTCGCGGTTGCGATTGTCGGTGTTGCCAGTGCCAGCGGGACAGCCGAGGCCGTGGTGACAGAGAGATCGGCCGGCAAGGAGGCCAGGAACGGGCAAATCTCTGGGGTGTCGAACAGGAAGGCGGCAATTCTGGGTTTCGGGCTCCGCGGGAGGCATACCAGTCCTTCGAGGGCCGCTGCAAGCGGCCGGGACTTAAGAGCGAGGGCGGCCATCAGCGGGAGGTGGTCGGGTGTATACTGCTAGGGAATCGGCAGCCCAGAATCGTAGTTCCAACTGAGGGCTTTCGCGCCATGCTGTCCGGATCTTGGATTCAGGGACCGCAGCGCCGGCTCGGGCGCCGGCACATCGGCAGATGGTGTGCTTCGTCCGCCCTGCCTCCCCTCCCACGCCTGGAGGCACACTGAATGGCCAAGTTCGAGACCGAAGTCCGTCTGAGCCGGGAAATGACGCTGATGGACGTCACGCTGATCGGCGTCGGGGCGATGATCGGAGCCGGTATCTTTGTTCTCACCGGCATCGCCGCCGGCGTCGCCGGCCCTGCACTGATCGTCACGTTCATCTTGAACGGCGCCGTCGCCCTTCTCACCGCCATGTCCTATGCGGAACTCGGCTCGTGCTATCACGACGCCGGGGGCGGTTATCTCTGGGTCAAGGAGGGGCTGCCTAAGTGGAACGGCTTCCTCGCCGGCTGGATGAGCTGGTTCGCTCACGCTGTCGCGTGCAGTCTCTATGCGCTGGGTTTCGGCGCATACTTCGAGAGCCTGCTCGCGGACCTCGGCGTTACGGTTCCCCATTGGGGGTTCTTGGCGCCGCAGAAGCTCCTTGCCGCCGGGGTCGCCGTGCTGTTCGCCTACATCAACTTCCGGGGAGCGTCGGAAACCGGAAAGATCGGCAACATCGTCACCATGGCCAAGATCGTCATCCTGCTCATTTTCATAGGTCTCGGCCTGCATTACCTGATCGGCCGGCCCGATTGGCGGCAGCCTTTCACCCCCTTCATGCCGAACGGCTGGCCGGGCGTCATCCGGGCCATGGGGCTCACCTTCATCGCTTTCCAGGGTTTCGAAGTCATTGCTCAGTGTTCCGAGGAAGTGCGGGCTCCCAGGCGCAATATCCCGCGCGCCACGTTCCTATCGCTGTTGATCGTCGTGCCCATCTACGTTCTGGTGGCCATCGCCGCTCTCGGGTCCGTCAACCCAGGGAACTTGACTCCCTGGGGCTATCTGGCGCTGAAAAAGGAGACCGCTCTGGTGCAAGTTGCGCGGCAGTTTTTCGTCGGCGGGGGAATCATGCTTCTCGCCGGCGGCCTGGTTTCAACCATGTCCGCGCTGAACGCCACGGTGTATTCCTCGTCCCGCGTGGCTTTCGCCTTAGGCCGCGACCGCAACTTCCCCGGCCTGTTCAGCCGCGTCCATCAGGTCAAGCACACGCCGCACTGGGCCATTCTGATTTCGATGATCATCGTGGTGTTAATGGCTGTCTCCCTGCCCATCGAGGACGTGGCCGCCTCGGCGGACATCATGTTTCTGTTGCTGTTCCTTCAGGTCAATCTCGCGACCATCAGCCTTCGCAAGAAGCGACCCGACCTGGACCGCGGGTTCATCATCCCCCTCTTCCCCTGGCTGTCGATCCTCGGGATCGCTCTGTTGCTGTTCCTGGCCATCTACATGTTCACCTACAGCCCCAAGGCATGGCTCGCGACTGGCGTCTGGGTGATCCTGGGACTGACTGTTTACAAAAGATACGCTTCGAAGCGGGAGATCGAGCACGCCCGCAAGGTTCGTTCGCTGAAGCGGATCGAAGAGCGCGAGTACCGGATTCTGGTCTGCGTGGGCAACCCGCGGCACATCGACGACCTTTCTCAGTTGGCTGAGGCGCTCGCTTTAAAGAATCGGGCTGAGATCCTCTTCCTTCATGTCATCGACGTCGACGAAGGTGCACCGCTCGTCGCCGGACTCGACCAGACCGGCCCTATCCGCCTCATTCTCCAGAAAGCCGAAGCCGCCATCGCCGGACGCGGCGTCTCGGCCCGGTCCGTCATCACCGTCTCACACGGTGTTTCGCGTGGCATCGTGGACACCGCCGAAGCCGAGAACTGCAATCTCATCGTCCTGGGCCGAAAACGGGAGCCGGGGTTCTTCGACCGCTACGGCACCGCCATTACGGATTCCGTTCTCGAACGGACGCCCGCCGAGGTCATCTTCCTGCATGGCCAGATTCCAGCCGCGGGCGTGAAGACCATCATCCTTCCCTTCGGCGAGAACATCCATACCCGCCTCGCGTTGGAGCTGGCGCCGGCGCTCGCAGATTATTTCCGCTGCCGGCTGCTCATCGCACTGGTCGTCCCGCCCGGCCTTGACCCCGCCGAGCGGGAAGCCCGCTGCCGCAAGGCCGAGGAGTTCGTGGGCGCCAGAATCCCTAGCGCCGAGTTCTACGTCACGGAGGATGAGGACATCGTTCACGGGATTGTCGAAGCATCCGAGTCGGCCGACCTGCTGCTCATGGGTGGCCGTACCGGCTCCTTCTGGGAGATGCTGGCCGCCAGTTCCATGACCGAAGACATCACGCGGCAGGCCCGCTGTCCGGTCGTGTGGGCGGAGGAGTATGAGGAGAGCAAGTCATTCCTGGCCCGGCTGCTAAGCCGGTCCGAGGAGGAAAGGAGCGTGGATTCCTATGCGGGTTGAGGATCTGCTCGCGAGATTCTTGAATCGGGTTGTCGACTACCTTCCAAGCCTTGGCGCCGGACTCCTGCTGTTCGGCATCGGCCTGGTGGTTGCGTGGTTCGTCAAAAGGCTGGTCATTCAGCTCCTGGTGATCCTGAGACTGCACCGCCTGTTGCGCGGGATGCGTTGGGGCAAGGGACTCGCGCGCGTGGATGTCCGCCTGTCTCTCTATGGCGTCCTCGGCAACCTTTGCGGGTTCGTGGTGTTCCTCGTCTTCCTCAATGCCGCCTTCGCGGCCATGCGGTTGACCGTGGTGTCCGCCCTGGTCGAGAAGCTCGTGCTCCTGATACCGCGGGCTCTCACCGCTCTGGCTATTTTCGGCGTCGGCTGGCTGATTTCCTCCTGGGCCGCCCAGGCCGTTCGCCGTCACCTTGTTCGGGAGAGTTTCCCCGGGGCCACCCTGGTCGCCGCCTATGCCCGGGCCATGCTGGTGCTGTTGTTCGGTGCGATGGCTCTGGCGGAACTCGATCTCTCGCAGACGGTGGTGATCATCGGCTTTACCGTGGTCTACATCACGATGGGCTCACTGACCGTCATCCTAACCGGCTTCGGGGGAAAGGAGATCTTCCGAAAAGTCTCCGAGTCCTCGGGGGAGAAGCGACATTGAGCGCTGCCGGCGAGCGCCTGCGATGTTGTGTGGTGTGAGAGGGGCCAGCACCTGAGACGGCCCGTGAACCCCTTCCGGTTGACACCGGGAGGCAGGATCCGGCCGTTCTTTGGAGCCATCGAGAAAGAAGCGGTAGCAGCTCCCGGGCTCCAAGCCATCGACGAGGGGGCGGAAGTATCCGTTTGGGGGGGGGCTTCATCGCCTCCACGCGCTCCCTGCGAGAAAGCACGTGCAGGTCGACCTTTTTCGCCGACGGCGCCCACACCTGAAAGCGCCATTCGCCGCCAGGCAGCGGATGCGCGCCATGTTCCCAGGTCCGGCCCGGGACCATCAACAGTTCTCCCTCGTCAACGCTGTCACTCCTGCCACTATAGGCGAATCCACTCACATCTCAATCCAGTTCATGTGATTAGCCGGCCTTTCTCCCGTGTTTAGGGGAGGCAGTAGTCCTTCCACGGGATGGGCGGACGCGCCGTCACCTTCCAGAATTGAGGAGAGGAGACAATTCATGGAAAGAGTACGCTGCGCGGGGAGCCGCACCTTGCTTTTATTCTTCCTGCCGCTATTGCTTGTCCTGCTGGTCCTTCCCGCATCCGCACAGAGCCGAAGGCGAACCGTTCGCGGCGTGGTCACGGGTCCCTACGGGATGGTCCTCGAAGGGGCGGTCGTTAGAATCAAGAACACCCTGACACTCCGCGTACGGTCCTACATAACCCAGAAGGATGGCCGCTACCGCTTCCAGGGATTGAGTCCGGACGTCGACTACCAACTGCATGCCAACTACCGGGGCGCCACCAGCCCCGAGAAAACGGTGAGCAGGTTCGATCCCCGTCCGATCGTGGAAATCGATCTGCGCGTGGAGTTCACCAGGACCGCCGGGCGCGCTTCAGTTCCGCGTCCCTGATCGAGTATCCTGTCAGCGGAGGAGACATCATCCGATGGACTCGCTAACGCCATCGATACGGCCGCGTATCGAGCACTTGCTGGGCGTCGACCAACAATCCAAGCCGGCGGTCTATCTGGGCATGTTCGACGCATCGGAAGTCATGAGCCTGAAGTACGCCGTGGAGTTGCTGCTCTCGGCGGGGATCGCAACCTTGGGGCTGGTGTTGGACAGCCCGGCTGTGGTGATCGGCGCAATGCTCATCTCGCCGCTTATGGGGCCGATCCTTGCCGCCGGCCTGGCGCTGGCCGCCGCGGACCTCTATCTCGGCATCAAGTCCCTCTTGAGCATCGCACTCGGCGTGCTGTTGTCGATCCTGTTCGCCGCCGCTCTGGTCTGGCTCTTGCCGTTTCAATCGCCCACCGGCGAGATCCTGGCGCGAATCCACCCCAACCTTCTGGATCTGGGGGTGGCCTTGTTTTCCGGTTTGGCGGGAGCCATCGTCGTGTGCCGGGGCGGGAGCGGAGGCGGTGTGACGGCCCTTCCGGGCGTCGCCATCGCAGTCGCCTTGATGCCGCCGCTGTGTACGGTCGGCTTCGGGCTGGGCAGCGGCTTCTCCCGGTCGATCATTTACGGCGCCGGCCTGCTGTTCTTCACGAACCTGGCGGCCATCGTGGCCAGTGCATTCCTGGTGTTCTACCTGGTTCGCATGGACGCGGCCGAGGTACGCTCGAAGATCGACGAAGCGATCCTGGAACGCGCCTCCGGTGACCGCCTGTTTCGACTCCTCGAGAAGACCGGCATCGCCGGCGCGTTCGGAGACATCGGGAAACTGCGTTGGCGGGTCCTGATGCTGGTGGTCGTCCTGGTTCTGCTGTTCGTGCCCCTGCGACAGTCGCTCATGCAGGTGCGCGACGAGACCGTCGCCCGCGCGGCGGTCGGCGAAGCTCTGCGGGTGCTCGCTCCCGCCGGCATCATCGTGGCGCAACAGGTGGAACCAACGTCCAACCCGATCCTGATCCGCCTGGTAGTCGCGACCGCGATCCCGGCGGAGAAGGTCAAAGAGGCTGAACGGATTCTGTTGCGGCGAACCGGCCGGGACGCCAGCATCGCGATCCGGAAGGTGGCCAGCGAGGAGGAATTGGCCCTTCTGCGGGAGCGGTTCAAGCAGCCCGCGCCACCGCCTCCGATCGAGGATCTGAACGGCATCCGAGCGGACGTCATGGGGCGTCTCGAGGGTCCGCTCAAGGAGATCTGGCCCGCCGAGTCCGCGCCGTTGCTGTCCTACGAGATGGGGTTCACCCCGGAAGACTCGCTGGTTCGAATCCGCTACCAGGCTGCCAAACCCCTCGACCCCACCGCCGAACAAGTGCTGTCGAACGTGCTGAAATCGAGGCTACACATCGAGAAGTTCCGCCTGGTGCTGGAACACCAGCCTCCTCCCCGCCCGCCGCGAAAAACCCGGAGGACCAGGTAGAGAACGCGATGCCTGCTTTCTTGATGCCGGAACACAGCGGGTCCATGAATCTCGCCATGGCCATGCTGATCATCTTCGGATCGGCAAAGCTGCTGGCCGAGCTGTTCGAGCGCTTGCGGCAGCCGGGCATCGTGGGCGAAATCCTGGCTGGAATCCTGATCGGCCCCAGTGTCCTTGGCTGGATTTCTCCCAACGAGTTCACCGCCACCATGGCCGGTTTGGGTGTGATGTTCCTCTTGTTTCGGGTGGGTCTGGAGGTCGAAGTCGGCGAACTGGCAAAGGTCGGCGGAACCGCGGTCGTTGTGGGGATTCTCGGTGTTGTCGTCCCGTTTGCCTGTGGCTGGGGCGTCTACCGGATCTGGGGCAAGCCCTCGACCGAGGCGATTTTCCTCGGGGCGGCGCTCACCGCCACCAGCGTGGGCATCACCGCCCGCGTCCTGGCCGACAAAGGACTGCTCCACCGAACCGCGAGCAAAATCATCCTGGGAGCGGCGGTGATTGACGACGTTCTGGCGCTGCTGGTGCTCGGAGTGATCTCCAGCATGGCGGAAGGGCGGGTGAATGTCGCGGAGTTGCTGCTCACCACCGGGCTGGCGATCCTGTTCATCGCCCTCGTGGCGCGCTGGGGACGGCAGGGCATGAGCCGCCTGGCTGCACGACTCGAGGGAAAGCTCCGCGTGGGCGAAGCTGAGTTCGCTCTGGCGATGATCCTGCTGTTCGGCTTGGCGGCCGCGTCCGCCCGCTTCGGGGTCGCCGCCATCATCGGCGCGTTTTTGGCCGGCATGGCGCTGGCGGAGTCGTCCCCGCGCCGCGTTCACGATCTGGCCCAGGGGGTCACGGAACTGCTGGTGCCGTTCTTTCTGGCCAACATCGGCATGCACTTTCAGTTGGCCGTTTTCAAGGATTCGTCCACTCTACTGCTCGCGCTGGTGATTGTCCCGGTTGCCGTCCTCTCCAAGATGTTGGGCTGCGGCCTCGGCGCGATGCGGCACGGCTCCGAGATTGCGACTCGGGTGGGCCTGGGAATGATTCCTCGCGGCGAATTCTGCATGGTGGTGGCGCAGGTCGGACTCGGATTGAACGCACTCCCCCCCGCCACCTACGGCATTATCGTCTTCATGGCGGTGTCGGCGGCAATCCTGACTCCGCCGCTCGTGAAGTGGGCCTTCCGGGGTGTGCTGGCCGGTCCGCCGGGGGAGGGGGAAACGCTTCGCCTCGGCTGAGCCGCTACCGCCGCTTGGACTCCACGAGGCGGGGTTCCGGAGCTCCGGGCGAGTTCACGCCCAGTCCTTCAGAAGGCCCAACCGCAGAAATTCGACCTTCGCGCGAGTGGTGAGGTCGCTTTGCATGCGCGGCTCGAAGCGATGGTCGAAAACATACGCTTTGATCCGGAGCTTCAGGAAGGGCCGCCGGTCGAATCCGTCCGACACCAAGACCACCACGGGCTTGGCGAGGTAGACGAAAGGCGAAGTGCAGGCCGCCTCGTAGCCGATCCGAACGGCCTCCTCCGGATCGGAGTCCGGCGGGAGATATAGATCGGTCACCACCTGGCAGTCCGGCACGCCCGAGTTGGCATTGAACGCCTTCCCGTTGAGAATCTCGGCATTCGGGATGGTGACCCGCGTATCCTCCGGCGTGGTGAGCTTGGTGCTGCGCAGGCCGATGTGGTCGATCTCGCCGTAAGCGTCGCCGATCCTGACGCGGTCGCCGAGTTGATAGGGACGGTCGGTGAGAACGACCAAGCCGCCCACCAGATTCTTGACGAGATCCTGCGCGCCGAAGCCAACCGCGATGGCCATCGAACCAACGGCGGCCAGGAAGGTCTGCCGGGAAGGGGAAAGCAAGTCGAACGAGATGAAGATAGCCGCGAACCAGAGCGTGATGCGCAGCACCGGCTCGATGCCCTTGACCAGAAATCGCGCGCGGTGGCTGTGGGCGCTGACCAGGTCCAGAAACCGGGCGGAGTAGCGAATCACCAGCCACGCCGCCAACAGAGTCAGACCGACCGACGCAATCCTGCCCAATGTGAAGTACCGCAGAATCTCGGTCTGCTGGCCGGTCTGCAATAACATGCCGAAAGGGAAACTGACCAATCCCATCGTCGTATCGCTCCTATGTGAGATTCCTCCTGTGGAGGGCGTCGCGCACGAACCGCGCGGCTTCGGGCCGGATTCGCAGCCCGGGACCGTCGGGTTCCGGCTCGACGACCTCCAAAGCCCGCAGGCGCTCCAACCGGCGGGTGGCGCTTTCCGCTCCCCAGCGCAGGACCTGCGTGATTTCGTCGGCTGTGATGCTGCCGTGATGCAGTATGGCTTGCAGCGCGAAATAGTCTTCCAGCGCCAGTTCCGACATCAACGGCCGGTAGTCCGGCGCGAGCGGCTGCCGCATGTGGATCACTCCGCCTTCGACTCTCTCGATGCAGCCTTGCCAGAGTTCAAACGCCGAGCGGAACACTCCCTCGGATTGCAGGTACAGCGCGTCGAAGAACAGGCGCTCCGGATCCTGTTCAATGCCCAGCGCGCGCCGCAGCCTGTTCATCCGCGGGTCTTCGATCGGGAGAGGCGCAAACTCCAGCCGGAGGCCGGAGAGGTTGTGGCGCTGCATGATCGCCTTGGTGAGGGCCTCCGGCTGGACCGACATCGCGTTGATGCGCTGAGAGAAGTGCCGTCCGAGTCCGGTCACGGCGTCCAGATACTTGAAAGCCGCTTCATTGATGCTGAACACCCACAGGGTGCTGTGGGCCGTGGAGTACATCAGGTCGAACAGCTCCTTCAGGGCCTCTAACCCGTTGACAACCCGCAGAAAGGTTCGCTCGAGTTCCTCAATGATCACCACGCGACGCCGCTCCGCGATGCCGGCCACCAGGTCCGCGCCGTCCGGCAGCCCGAGCAGGTTTCCAAGAAACTCCCGCACCTCCACCCGCTCTTTCAGCCTGCGGCAGAATTGGCCGCGAGCCACTTCGACGCCTGAGAAGACGTTGGAAACGGCACAGTTGAGCAAGCTGGTTTTCCCGCTGCCCCTCGCGCCAACAATGAGGACGGAGCCGCTCGCCCGAGCCTCCCAGAGTGCCAGGACTTCAGCTAGGCCGGACATTTCGGGATCGCGGCCCACCAGGAATCGCTGATCTTCGACCGGCGCGAGGCGGAACAGCCTCCGGTAAAGCATGGGCAATTCCCGGACCCCCAGTTGGACATCGAGGACTGTGCCGAGGTGCGCGCGCGAGGTTACGGGCTCCAGGCGGGGTCTGGGAGGGGTAGTCCATCCGATCTTCAGCAAGAACCAGCGATTGAAGTCTCTGGTAGCGCGCCACGTTCTCTGGGCGGCTATCCGAGCACTCTCGGCGATTAACCTCCGGGCCTGCTCCCAAGCCCGAAGCCCACGCTGGCGCGTCAGATGGGCAACGAAACCGATGCGGCTCAACTCCAGGGAGACGTGGGTTTGGTGGAAGAGCGCGGCCTCGGCCCTCGCGGCGGCCCTTTCGGCGATGGGACCGACATTGGGGACCAGCCGCCTTTGATAGAGGAGCAACGAGAGAGCGTTGGCAGTGGATTCGTCGAGGAACACGCGTGAGCCGGCTTCTTCGGATGCCGCGGTTTCAAAGCCGAACATGACGACTTCGCGGGCACGCTCGATATCCCGAACGATGGCACGGTGAGCCGATTCGGCCTCCCGAAAGCCCCGCAGGCAGGTCTTTCGGGCGGTCCCCTCCAGGGTTCTCAGGAAGATCCTGGCCGGTTGCAGGGGACGCCAGGGCGTTCTCCAGCCCGGCAGCGAGCGTCGAGGCTCGATGCCTTCGATGGCAGTGGGCAACCGAACGGCAGCGCTGGCGGCCATGGAGCGGCTCCACTCGCTTACCCGCTCCTCGGCCGAAACCAGCCGGGCCACGGGTTTGGGAAACGAGTCTGGAGTCTCCCGATCCACCCCGGCCTGGAGCCACGCGATGACGGAGTCCAGTTCCGTCAGGAGTTCATCATGTTCCGACCTCAGGGACCCCAGGCTTTTCAGCGTCTGCTGGGTCGACTCGCGAGCCAGAGCGGAAAGTTGCAGCTCCAGATCGAGCATATCGTCCACGGTGCGCTGCTGCCGGGCCCAGAAGCTGAGGTACCGCTGATACCGTTCCGCTCGCCTCCTCCGCACCCGGCTGGACGATTCGGCCGATGCCCAAAGCACGGCTCGCGCCAGCTCCGCCGACGCCGAGTCCGCCCATGCGCGATACTCCTCCAGAAGTGCCGCCGCCCGGCTTTCGCGACGGCGGACCTCCGCGAGCCAGCGTTCGCGCTGCCTCTCCAGCGCCGCGTTCGAGTCGACCGGGTCCGCCAGAGAAGTCAAGACTTGGCGGCGACAGATCTGCCAACCGTCGGCAAGGTGAAGACAGGACTGCGCCAGCGTCAACTGAAAGGCGCCATCCAGCTTCGCCCTACGAAGGGTTCTTCGCTCCAGGTGATCGGCTACGATGGTGCGCAGAGGGATCGCCCGGGCGGAGCGCTGCCACCGCAGCCAGCGGGCGCGCCACGACGCTCCGTGTTCTGGACCAGCCAGGCCGGCGAGTTCGCTCCCCGGGATGGACACGGAAACGGGAAGTTGCCGAACGAGATCGTCCAGGGCGGCGGCATGGTTCTGGATGGCAGACAGCGCCCTCTCGTAAGGTTTCCTCTTCTTGTAGGCACTCAAGGGGTCGACCAGCAGGCGCTTCCCATCCTCATCGAACAGCCGCTGCAGCGACTCCACGGAGGGCTCCGGTTCGACGGATTCCTTGGCCGGTGAGGCAGCCGTCACTGCCTGGACGAGCGAAGACGCGTCGACCCAAGCGGCCGCCAGTTCCGTCGCCAAGCGGTCATCCTGGGCCGCCAGGTCGTTGCGAAACGTGTTCCAAGCTTCGCTGATTGCCACCGCTGTCATGTCTGGAGCGCTCGGTCGGCCGCCAGCATCGGAGGTCCCCCAGCATCCGACCCAAGTCTCCCCCCTCGCGCGAGAGCGACGTCCGTGACGCTTCGAACTTCGACCCACCCAGTTTACCGTGTCATCCGGCGCCAAGTGAACAACCTGGCCGCAAATCTGAGCGAATCTCCTCCCTTTGGGTGATACCGGTCGGGGGTGGAGACCCGGTATGATCCTTACTAGATTCATGAACGAGGCGATCACTGCGTTTCCGCTGGCCTTCCTGTTGGCGGGCGGCGCCGAGATCCCGCGGCTGCTGCTGGATATGCTGCTGGTGTTCGCATCCGCGAAGTTGCTGGCGGAGGCGGCCGAACGGCTGAAGCAGCCGCCGGTGGTCGGAGAGCTTTGTGCCGGCATCCTGATCGGCCCCAGCGTGCTGGGTTGGGTCACGCCGACCGACTTTCTGCGGGTTCTGGCGGAGCTCGGCGTGATGTTCCTGCTGTTTCGGGTGGGCCTCGAGCTTAAGGACTTCCAACTCACCAAGCTCGGCTTCGACGCGCTGATGGTGGCGGTCCTGGGAGTCATTGTGCCCTTCCTGGGGGGCTGGGGGCTCATGGCCGCCATGGGGCATTCCCACATCGAATCGGTCTTCGTGGGCGCCGCCTTGGTCGCCACCAGCGTCGGGATCACCGCCCGGGTGCTGGCCGGCAAGGGCCTGCTTCAAGAGCGCGCCAGCAAGCTGATCCTGGCTGCCGCGATCATCGACGACGTCCTCGGACTGCTGGTGCTCTCCGTCGTGAGCAGCATGGCCAAGGGCCAAGTCAACCTCATCGAACTCGCCTCCACCGCGGTCCTGGCGATCGGTTTCACCTTCATCGTCGCGCACTGGGGCACGAGAACCATGGAGCGGATCGTCCCCAAGATGGAGAACCGCCTTCAGGCGGGCGGCGGGCAATTCACCCTGGCGATCGTGCTTCTGTTCGGACTGTCGTTGTTGGCCATCCATGCCGGGGTCGCGGCCATCATTGGAGCCTTTCTCGCGGGGATGGCGCTGGCCAACAGCACGGGACCCCAAGTGGCCGACATGACCAACGGGGTGACCGAATTCCTGGTGCCGTTTTTCCTGGCCGGAATCGGGCTGCATCTGGATATGTCGGTCTTTCGAAGCAGCACCGTCATCGGGATCGCCGTGGCTGTCTTGCTGCTGGCGTGCGCCTCGAAGTTCCTGGGGTGTGCGGCTGGAGCCTGGCGGCTTGGTTGGCTGGACGCCAAGCGGATCGGCGTCGGCATGATTCCCCGGGGCGAAGTGGGTATGGTGGTAGCGCAGATCGGCTTGCGCATGGGCGTGATTCCGCCCGACGTCTACGGGGTGGTGGTGTCCATGTCCATCGGGACCACGATTGTGGCGCCCCCGCTCCTGAAGCTGGCGTTCCGAAGTCTGGGCGAGGCGCCAGGCAAGGTTCGTGCGCTGCCCAGGGTGGGCTGAGATATGATCTGGTACTGGCTTCGAAGAGAACTGCTGGCTCTGGCGGCGCTCTTGCTCTGCGTGCCGCCGGCGCGCGGAGAAACGATTCATTTCGATTCGTGTGAACGGGGCAAGCTGCCGCCGGGCTGGCTGGAACTGAACGTGGACCGCGGCTATCCCGCGAACTGGCAGGTGCTGGCGGACTTGTCGGCCCCCAGCGGGATGCAGGTGCTTGCCAAGATGACGGTCCAACCGGCGTCCTCGCGGCTTCCGAAGGCCATCCGCGAAGGGCCTTCGTTTCAGGACGGCAGCATCGGCGTGCAAATGAAGCCGATGGGCTCCCTGGCGGACGAGGTTGCCGGCCTGGTCTGGCGCTACCGCGACGAGGATGATTTCTACTTCCTGAGCGCTGACACGACCACCGGGCAAGTCTCGGTGTATCGCACGCAGGAGGGCAGGCGGGTTTCTCTGGGTACGGTGACGGCGGGCAACGTTCTGCGAAGTGAAGGACCAGGGTCCGGCGGCTGGAACCGTCTTCGGGTCGAGTTTCGAGGATCTCACATCGCGGTTCAGGTGAACGGAGCGAAACTCTTGGATCTCGAAGATTCCACGCCGGGATGGCCCGGCCAGGCGGGCGTGTGGGCGGGTGGACCGGCGCTGGCCGCTTTTGACGATTTTGAGGCGAGGGCCGAGGACCGCTCCGCCGCATCCGCCAACGGCGTTCAGCCCTGAATTGGTCTGCTCGGATCCTGCCCGGCCTTGGCTCAGGAAGCGGGTTTACGGGGCTTTCGACCTCTGGTTCCTGCCTTTCCGGGATTCTGTTTCTTACCCGCAATTGCCACACTGGTATCCAGAGGAGCCATGCCATGGCCGACTTCTACCAGACCGGTTTAGTGACCACTCTGCACCGCTTGAGCCCCGGGGGCCTGGAGCGGATTGAGCAGGATCTCAAGAGGTTCTCGAAGACGCTGCCGATCGGACTCGTACTGCCCGCGCTCTACTCGGAGTTCGAATCCCCGGCGATGCCTGCCATCCTTGCCGAACTGGCTAAGGTGCGGTACTTGAAACAGGTGGTGGTCACGCTGGGCCGCGCGACTTTCGCCGAGTACCAGCAGGCGCGGAGTTTCTTCGAGGGTTTCCCGACGCCCGTGACCGTCCTGTGGATCGACGGGGAGCGCATGCAGCGGCTGTTCGCTCTCCTGGATGAGAACGGCCTGTCCGCCGGCGCCGACGGAAAAGGGCGTTCCTGCTGGATGGCCTACGGTTACCTTCTCGCCCGCGGCGAGTGCGAAGTGATCGCCCTCCACGACTGCGACATCGTCAACTACAGCCGCGAGCTGCTGGCACGGCTGTGCTACCCGGTGGCGCATCCGAATCTCGGCCTGGAGTTCTGCAAGGGATACTACGCCCGAGTCACCAACGGCATGCACGGACGGGTAACCCGGCTGTTCATGATTCCGTTGATCCGGGCCATGGAGAGCATGGTGCCCGGCAATCCTTTCCTCCGGTATCTGGACAGCTTCCGTTACCCGCTGGCGGGGGAGTTCGCCATGCGGATCAACCTGGCCAGGGTGAACCGGATCCCCGGAGACTGGGGGCTCGAGGTGGGCGTGCTTTCGGAGGTCCACAGGAACTGCTCCCCGGCTCGGACGTGCCAGGCGGATCTGGCCGACAACTACGAACACAAGCACCAGGCGCTGTCGCCCGACGATCCTTCGAAGGGTCTCCGCCGCATGGCCTGCGACGTCGCCAAGTCGCTGTTCCGGACGCTGGCCGGCGAAGGCGAGGTGTTCACGCAGGACCATTTCCGCAGTCTGCAAGTGCGCTATGTCCGCCTCGCGGAAGACACCATCAACCGCTACTACGCGGATGCGATGCTGAACGGCCTCGACTTCGACCGTCACGCCGAAGAACTGGCCGTGGCCACATTCGCCAAGAGCCTGCGCCAAGCCGCGGAAGAATTCATCGAGGATCCCCTGGGACTCCCCTTGATTCCGAACTGGAACCGCGTGATTGCCGCGATGCCCGATTTCTTTGAACAACTGCTGGCGGCGGTGGATGAAGACATGAAACCGGCGCACCAAGCCGTGGCATGAGAGGACTATGGGACAAACGCCGCTGCCCACTGAGGCATTAAACGCCTTGAGCGCCGTCCGCGAGGCCGATATTGTCATCGGCATTCCCAGCTACAACAACGCCGCTACTATCGGCCACGTGGTTCGGGCGGCCCACGCCGGCTTGGCCAAGTACTTTCCGCAGTTCACCGGGGCGATCATCAACTCCGACGGCGGATCCAAAGACGCCACCCGGAAGCTGGTGCTGTCCAGCCAGATCCAGGACACGCACCTGCTCATGCTGTCCACGCCGCTGAAGCCGGTTCACCGCTTGTCCTGCCCCTATCACGGCATTCCGGGGAAAGGCAGCGCCTTCCGGCTGGTTTTCCAGATGGCTTCGCTCATGAAAGCGAAGGCCTGCGCGGTGGTCGATTCGGACCTTCGTTCGATCACCCCGGAATGGATCGACCTGTTGATCCGGCCGGTTCTGCTCGGCGGCTTCGACTTTGTGGCGCCTTACTACCACCGGCACAAGTACGACGGCACGATCACCAACAGCATCGTCTATCCGCTCACCCGGGCGCTCTACGGCCGCCGTCTGCGCCAGCCGATCGGCGGGGATTTCGGAGTGTCCAACGCGATGTTCTCCCGGTACCTCGCCCGGGACGACTGGGAGACGGACGTCGCCCGGTACGGCATCGACATCTGGATGACGACCATCGCCGTGGCCGAAGGCTTCCGCGTCTGCCAGAGTTTCCTGGGCGCCAAGCTTCACGATGCCAAGGACCCCGGCTCCGACCTCAGCGCGATGTTGCAGCAGGTCGTGGGAAGCGTGTTCACGCTGATGCAGGAGTACCAATCCACGTGGATGGCGCAGGCGGGAAGCCAGGATGTCGATCTCTTTGGGTTTCGCTATGACGTCGGGCTGGATCCCATCGAGGTCAACTTGGAGCGGATGCTGGGCGCCTTTCGCCGCGCCTGTGACGACTTGCGGGAAATCTGGGCGATCGCCCTGCGCCCGCAGACGCTGGCCGCAGTTCTGAATTTGTCCAAAGCAGCGATGAGCGGCTCAGGATTCCGCCTGGAGGACGACCTCTGGGTTCGGCTGATCTACGAGTTCGCTTGCACCTACAAGCAGAAGCCCGTGGAACGAAGCCACCTGCTGAGGTCGTTGACTCCGCTATATCTGGCCAGAGTCGCCTCGTTTGTGATTGAGACCAAACACCTGTTCGCCGCGGAGGTCGAGGAACGGATTGAGAAACTGTGCCGCTGCTTCGAGGAGCTCAAACCTTACTTGACTGACCTCTGGCTCGGCAAGGGAGCGGAGGATCCTCGCCCCGGTCTCCAGCAGGGTCCGCAAGCGATAGTGGAGGTGAAATCATGATTCGTACGCTCGAAGAAGTTTTCCAGCGAGCGCTGGGGCGGCTCTCCGATCAGATCACGACCTATTTGCCGCCGCTACTGGTTGCACTCACGATGGTCCTCGTGGCCCTCTTGCTCGCCAAAGGCGTGCGATGGCTGCTGGTGAGAGCCGTCAATGGAGCGCGGCTTGACCGTTTTCTCAAGGACAGCGGCCTGTCGTCGCTGCTGGGAGGCGCCGGAAGAGTGCGTGGGGTGCCTCTGGTGGCCGGCGCTGCATATTGGCTCATCTTGATCGCCGGGTTGCTCGCGGCGGTGGACGTGTTCGACACCAAGCTCACCTCGCAGATCGTCGAGACGAGCGTCTTCCTGTTGCCCAAGCTGTTGATCGCGGGGGCGATTCTTCTGGTCGGGGCGTGGCTGGCCCAGTATTTCGGACGGAGCGCCCTGGTGTGGGCTTCTAACGAGGACCTCCCCGCTCCGCGCAGGTTGGCTGCTCTGGTCCGCGCAGTTCTGGTTTTCGTCGCGGTTGTCGTGGCGGCGGAGGTGCTCAGTTTTGCCGCCAACGTCTTCTTTGCCGCGTTCGTGATCTTCGCCGGGGGCGTTGCTCTGACGGTGAGCCTGGCCCTTGGCCTGGGCGCACGGGAAGCGGTCGAGCGGCATCTCCGCGGCAAGGCCGAGCGGCCCCCGGAGAAGGAGGAACGCTCTCTCTGGAACCATCTGTAGCCCATGCAACAAGAAGGGAGACCCGTTATGAGAGTCGGAAAGTCGGCCAAAACCACGCTGTCCGTCGCCGGAACCCTCCTGGCGGCGCTCACGATGACTCTGGCGCAAGCACAACCATGGGGCGGCTCCTGGCTGGCAGTCCCCCGCTACGATCCCGCGACTGAAGTCACCGTGACGGGAACCGTCGAGGAAGTCGGAGAAATCCCTCACGGAGCGAGGGGCCCCGGGATTCACCTGACTTTGAAAACCGATCAGGCCGTCGTCGACGTCCACATCGGCCCGGCCAGGTTCCTGGCAAGGCATGCCATGACCCTCACGAAAGGGGACCAGATCGGGGTGACGGGGTCGAAGGTTCACTTCGGTGGAAAGGATGCGCTGTTGGCCCGCGAGATCAAGAAAGGGGAGAAGACCCTGACGCTGCGGGATTCACAAGGCATCCCGGAGTGGAGCCGAGGCCGCCGGCGCCCCCGATGAGCGCGCCGCGCTGTGCCCTCAGGCGCCTCCCCAGTGACGCAGAATCGCGTCGTGCCAACCCTGGGGCCCAACCCGCTCCGTCGGAACTCCGCGCGGCACCGCCGCCTGAAGCTGCTCGAGGAGGGGCGACCGGATGAGGATGGGGATGTCGACGGCGTTCAGAAAGCTGGCGTCGTTCAACCCGTCGCCCAAACCGATGGTCTCGACGTCTTCCCCGGTTCGGCGATAGAGTCCTACGAGTAGCCTCACCGCTTCCGCCTTGTCGTTGTTGCCCAGGATGTGATAGAAGCGTCCGCCTCTGGTGTGCCGCATTCCCTGTCGATCGATCGCCGCCAGCAGATCGGCCGTGCGATCCGCATCGAGAATCAGAAAAGGCTCGTCGTACTCCCGTTGCCGGGCGAGTTCCGCCTGTTCGATGGGCATTTGGCACTCCCGGGCGACCTCGGCGGCGCTCATGTCGGCGAAGCCGCGCACGCGGCAACCGCTGCTGGCCGAGGCCCGCCTGAGCGCGCCGGTCAGCTCGGGGTAGGGCGGGCCGAGCGCCAAGACATCGCATTGAGCGTCGTGGGCTGAAGCCTCGACGGGAAAGGGGAAATAGCCCCTCGGGATCAGGACGGCGCCCCCGTTCTCGACGATGAACGGATGACGGTTGTCCAGAAGACGTCGCCAGGACTCGGTTTCCGCACGGGTCTTGCTGGTGCAGAAGACCAGCGGCACGTCGTGCAGACGCAGGAGGTCGAGGGCTGCGCGCGCCTCCTCCCAGGCGTACGTCGAGCGGTCCAGCAGCGTGCCATCCAGATCCGTCACGATAAGTCGCATACTCTTAATGGTAGAGACGATCCGCCGATCGTCTCGCGAGGCCCCTATGCAGAGCCGTCGGCTTGTGATCCAGCAAAGTTGGCCGTTTCTCCTTCTCGCCTTCGGAGCACTGTTCGTCCTCATTGTCGCATCCGGCATTCTGGTTGTCCGCGACTCCAGGGAGATCTTCACCCAAATGGAGCGCGCGCAGTTGAGCCACCAGCAGAGCAACCGGCTGCTGAACAGCATCCAGCTTGACACCGGCCGAATCGCGATCCTGCTCCGCGATGTCCTGCTCGATCCCGGACCGAGCGAGGCCCTCCGTCGGGAAATCGACGAGCGAAGCCAGTCCATCGAAAGGAGCCTGGCCCAGTTGGAGCAAGATCCGGCGATGGCTCATAATATGCGGCTGGATCATCTCCGCCGGGAGTTGACTCGTTACCGGGAATCGATCGAGCCGATCTTCACCTGGACACCCGCCGAGAGGCAGACGCGGAGCTTGTCGTACTTGCGCCGCGTAGTCGCTCCGTACCGCGAGAGAATCCTCTCCGTCGCCCGGGATGTGGAATCCCTCGTGGCGGCGAACCTGGCTGCGGAGCAGCAGGCGCTGAGGTCACTCCGGGACAGTTTCCGGCGGTCCCTCCAGTGGACCCTCTCGGGGACCCTTCTGCTCGGGCTGGGGATCGCCGCAGTGAGCGTCAAGAGGCTCTCCACGCTTGAGAAACGCTCCGCGAGCCTCCAGCGTCAGACTGAACAGCACCGGTTGGAACTGAGAACGCTCTCGCAGAAGCTGGTCCGAGCTCAGGAAGAGGAACGGAAGTCGATTTCCCGCGAACTCCACGATCAGGTCGGCCAGATGCTGACCGCCATTCAGATGGAGTTCAGGAATCTCGGGACCCTGCGAGAGGCACCCGGCCGGGAGTTCGACGAGCACCTCCGGGGAGGCCAGACGCTCGCCGAGCGGACTCTCCAGGCGGTGAGAAACATGGCGATGGGCCTGCGGCCGTCCATGCTGGACGACCTGGGCCTGGCGCCGGCGCTCCAGTGGCAGGCCCGCGAATTCACCGAGCGTAGCGGCATTCCGGTCAAACTGGAGATGGACGGCGCCCTGGACGACCTGCCGGAAGGCCCTCGAACCTGCCTCTACCGGGTGATCCAGGAGGCGCTCACCAACTGCGCCCGGCACGCGGAGGCCAGGGAAGTCCGAGTTACACTGCACGGCAGCAACGATCGCGTCTCACTCACCGTTCAGGACGATGGCAAAGGATTCGATCCACAAACCCGGCCGAACCGGGGGATGGGCCTCATCGGGATCGAGGAACGAGTGAGAGAATTGGGGGGAGAAGTATCCATCTTCTCGCAGCCCCAGAAGGGCACCGTGCTCCGGGCGGAGGTCCCTCTGAGCGAAGAGGTTCAGGCATGAACAAGATTCGCATTCTGGTTGCCGACGATCACGGAATCGTCCGGCAAGGGCTACGCTATGTGCTGGAACGAGAAGCAGACCTCCAGGTTGTCGGTGAGGCCAGCGACGGCCGCGAGGCGGTGCGGCTGGCCGAAGCCCTCGATCCCAAGGTCATCGTCATGGATATCGGCATGCCGCAGCTCAACGGCATCGAGGCTACCTCCCAGATCGTCCGAAGGGACCCCGCCGTCAAGGTGATCGTCCTGAGCATGCATGCGGACGAGGTTTATCTCCTGCGGGCGCTCAGCGCCGGTGTCCGAGGCTATCTGCTCAAGGGCTCCGCCGATCAGGATCTGGTCCGGGCTGTTCGCGCCGTGGCGGAAGGCAAGTGCTTTTTCAGCCCGGCGATCGCCCAAATGCTGGCCGAGGAGTATACTCGTCAGCTACAGAAGACGGACTCCCAGGATTCCTACGAGCTGCTCACCGAGCGCGAACGGGAGATTCTCCAGCTTCTGGCGGAGGGCAAGTCCAACAAAGAGGTCGCCACAGTTCTGAATGTCAGCCCGTATACCGTCGAGACGCACCGCACCCATCTGATGCAGAAATTGAACCTGCACAACACGGCTGAGATCGTGCTCTACGCGGTGCGCAAGAAGATCGTCTCGTGAGACTACATTCGGCTTGATGCTTCGTCTTACAGCCGCGCTGCGACACGTTACAGCCGTCACGGCGCCAGTCAGAAGGGTCGGACGACATTCTTGGGGACGCCACCGGTTCTGGCTACGAACAACGGGCTTTCCAGCGTGGCTCAAGACATGGCTGAATTACCGACCGCCGTTGATGCAGGCCTCCAACTCGCGGATCGACTCGATCACGTCCTCGAAAGGCGGGATCTCGCCAATGACCATGCCCGCCATGCGGCCGTAGTCTCTTCGCAGATCGTCAAGCATATCTTCAGTCGGCGCCAACGTGAAGGTGCCTCGGCAGGCTGCATCCAAGCCCAGGTCCGGACTGCCGAAGAACATCCGAGCGTGACGCGCGCAATCTCCAGCGAGTTCGTGGTCCGCGAGTGCCCGCTGAGTGACTGGAGACTGCATCATCCGGTGAACATCGTAGTAGTGCCGAGAGACGCGCTGGCCTTGCTGGCGAAGGTCGCCCCGCGCCTCGAACCACCGGCGCGTCCCGTGCAAAATGATGACCTTATCCCAGAACGACCGCGCGGCAACGACCGTTATGACGCCTGCAACCGCGAGCGGGATCGCGGGTACTTCATCCGCGACGTACGGAGTGATCGTTGCCTCCTCATTGGGGTCGATTGCCGACTTCGCGCCGGATTCCATCTTTATTGCCGGTCGCACGTACGGATCTTGCCCCGCCGATACGCTCGGATACCAGAAGAGCAGGCTCTGCCCGTCGGGGTCGTCTTCATCAACCACCAGGCGGGTCAGACCGGAATCGATGCCCGACTGCGACATCGCGTTCTCGGCGAGCTCACGCAGTTGCCGGAGGAGCGGACCTTGGATGTAGTCCCGGCATGCGCATTTGATCGCGTCGAGCTTGGCCCGGCGTTTCTTCCCGCTGAGCGCCTCAAGCTCCTCCACCGAGGCCGCCTGGCCGAGGTCGCCTCGGAAGACCGTGATATCGATGTCCTCTGAAAAGCGCGAGATCAGACCGTATGCCTTCGACAGCGATGTTCCGCCTTTGAAGAGCAAGCGGGGGCCACCCGAAGGCAAGCCGTTGAACAGTGCATCGAGCGTCCAGCAGACCCAGAAGTCCTTCTCGATGTTTTGCTCTGGCGTTCCGAGCCGGCGGGCGGCGCCGAGAAACAAGTCGCGTCTATCCGCAGGGGAGGCTTTCAGAACCTCGGTATATCCAGAGTTCATGGCCGAGTCGCTCTCTCCGAGCGGGGGGCGCCGCGGCCCTCGCGGTGGCTCAGGATCGCCTCGACGGTGTCCCGCATCCATTGCGGCAGTGCGTCCAGACCGTTCCGCAGGTCGTCGCGCATTGCCGCGCCGTTGGCAGGATTCCATAGGATCTTCCCCAGGCGGCCAAGTATCGCGTCTTGATCGGCAGGGGGCATGTCGCGGAGCCAGTGTAACGCTTGTACGACTCTCATCCCCGGCCGGCCCGCCCAATAGAGACGGCTCGGGGCGGTGAGCTTGAAGTCGACCTTGAGGTTGTCGAGTTGAATCGGGCGCAGTCGCGCGTCAGTGTGGACCGTGACGCGCCCCGGCACCGCGGTCGTCAAGCCGAGTTGGTTGGCGGAAGTGAGACCGTCCAACAGAAGCCGAATCTTGTCCCGGCGGGCGACGGCGTCGATCACTGAGGTATAGTCGGGGCTGGTCGGTTTTCCCGTGAGCTGATTGAGGCGAGGGAGATCGTAGAGGCCGCGATCAATCCGCCGTATTGTGTTGTCGGTTACCAGGCGCTGCAAGGCCTTATCGACTCCCGCTCTGGAGCCGAGGTCGAGGAAGTCGTTCGGCGTCCAAACGCGAATGAGGCTGTCCCGGCGCATCCGGTCGAGGATGCGCGCCTTGAGGTCGATTGTCGGTCCCCGGTGGGCGCTGGTCTGTCGAAGACTGGTAGGCATTTTCTTGCCGCCCATTGTCCGAAGAGTGTATGCATTTTTCGGACAACTTCAGCTTACCACACCCCTGGAAGCTCGCAGTGGAGCGCGAGTTCTTCACTCCACTAACACTCCATTAAGGGACGATTCGAAGAGGAGTGGAGGCAAGTCATTGATTCTAATGGCCTCGATTCAGCGCCTTAGACGCCTAAGTCCTTTATTCTCAATCTAACGCCGATCTCCCAAGCTGGACGTCACGGGTTCGAGTCCCGTCTCCCGCTCCAATGTTTTCAATAGGTTACGGCGAACGGTCCACTCGCGAAAACCCACGTTTCGAGGTAACGGCGGTAACGCAGTGTGTTGAAGCCATTGAGGCGCCGGGAGTTACTCAACGACCGCCTGCGAAACCGCGTTGTCGAAATCGTATTGCAGCGATCGCCCTGGCGTCTGGACAAAGATGATGGCGACCATCTGCTCCTTCCGGTTCACCCACCAATAGGTGCCGAACGCGCCGTCCCAGCCATAACTGCCGTCGGGCTTGCGCATCCGCGCGTCCACGGCGCTTACTACCACCTCGCCACCCAACCCGAAGCCGACACCCTTCGGCGGATGGCCAATCTGGCCGTTGAAAAGCTCGCCGACATTGTTACCGAGCATCGTCTCCACGGTCCACGGGCTCAGAATGCGCTTGCCGTTCAAATGCCCGCCGTTGCACAGCATCTGCGCGAATTGCAGGTAATCCGCGGCCGTCGCCGTGAGGCCCCCGGCCCCGGAGAAGTAGACAGGCGATCCGATCACGAGCGGAGCCGCCGGCTTTTCCAGGCCGTTTGCGGTTCTGTGATAAATCGTGACCAGGCGCGATGCGTCCTTCTCGGGGACATTGAACCAGGTGTCGTTCATGCCGAGAGGACCGAACAGCCGCGTCCGCAGGAACTGGTCGAGGCTCATGCCCGACGCGATCTCGACGATTCTCCCCAGCGTGTCGAAACCCGCCAGACCGCTGTATCGCCATTCGGTGCCGGGCTGGAAATCGAGCGGAATCGAACCGAGCCGCGGGATGAAGTCCGCCAGCGTGTCGGTGGGCTTTCTCGACTGCTGTACTTTCTGGAACTCGGCATTTGCGATGCCGCCGCTGCCCAAGCCCGAAGTATGGGTCAGCAGATCGATGATGGTGATGTCCCGATTGGCCGGCACGGTGTAATACCGATCGCCGGAAGGAGGGCGATCCGACATCGGCTGGGGAGCGCGGGAGGCCTCCACCGCCACTTTGGAGTCTTTGAACTCCGGGATATATTTCGCTACCGGATCGGTGAGCTTCAGCTTGCCTTCTTCGAGCAGGATCAGCACTGCCACGGCGGTAATCGGCTTGGTGGAGGAAGCCAGGCGGAACAGCGCATCCTTGGTCATGGGCTTCTTGGAGTCGATGTCCATCAGCCCGTGCGCTTCGTAGTGCACCACTCGCCCTCGGCGCGCGACGATCGTCACTGCGCCCGAGAGTTCCCGGGCTTCGACGCGGCGCATCACCATTTCCCGTATTCTTTGCAGCCGTTCGGAAGAGAGGCCTACGTCCTCGGGCTTTGCCGAGGGAAGCGATGCGGCGGCCAGGGGCCACGCGAGCGCGGCCACGACAGCCGCGGCTTGCCGCAATAGCGTGGACTTGCAGCGAATCATATCGAGTCGTTCTCCTATGCGAGATCCTTCCAGAGCAACCGCTCCTCGCGGTATGGATCCTCCACCACCTTGCATTCCGCGTCGATGATCATCGTCGCACGCTTCTCCAGCGTATACGCCGGCCACGCCGGAATCTCATCGTGGCTCGGATTGCCGTTGCCAGCGAAACTTGCCCACGCCCCGCTCATGTTCCGCGCCGCTCGAGCGCGCTTGTCCGAAGCGGGATCGCCCGGAACATGGTTGAACTTGAACGGCATCTCCCCCGCGTGGGCCGACCCGGACCGATACGGCACGCCTGCGGGAGCGGGCGACGGCGAATCGTACGCGAACACGTACATGTACACCGGGGCCGCATTGAGCGCCACCTTGCGCTCGGCCAGCGTGATGGCGTTCGAGAGCATCCACTGCGCCGTCGTGATCGCGATGAACAGTTCCGCCGGCGACGCGCCCGGACGGCTGCGGCGGTACACGTCCAGAACCCGGCCCGCTTTATCCTTCAGACGTGCCTCGAGCCGCTGGCGCAGTCCCGTCTCGTCCATGGAAAGGACCTCCGGCGTGCGGTAGAGAAACAACGTTTCGTCCTTGTTGGTCCCGACGATCAGCGGGATCCCCGCCGAAATCGCCGGCGCCACCGGATCGTAGGGATGCGCGGGCAGATAGTGCCCGTCCACCATCGGACCGAATCCGACGCCGCTGGCCAAGCCGCTCGAAACCGTTGGAGACGACGGCGGCCGGCGCGGAAGTTTTTGCATGATATCGATCAGCGCTCCGGCCGGGATCTTCAGCAATTCGCGCGCCTGCTTGTCGGTCAGGTTCAGCGCGGAGAGCACCGCGCGCGCCGTCTCGTCCGCCGAATCGCGCGTCCTCATGCGCAGCGCCGCGCCGCTTTCGATGCTGGCCCGGTGATACATGCCCTGCGCGCCGGGCATGGCCGTGAGCACGGTAGTCTTGGCGCCGCCGCCGGATTCACCCCAGATCATGACTCTGCCGGGATCGCCGCCGAAATGCCCGATGTTGTCGCGCACCCATTCGAGAGCAGAGACGATATCCAGCATTCCGGCAATCCCGGAGGCCGCATACTCTTCACCGAGCAGGTCGCCCAGGTACAGATACCCCATGATGCCGAGGCGGTGATTGTGAGTGACTACCACGACGTCGTAGTCTCTGGCCAGCGCCGCTCCGTCGTGAAAGGCGTTTTGGGGCGGCACTTCGGCGCCGCCGTTTCCGCTGGCAAAGCCGCCGCCATGCGAGTAGAACATCACGGGCCGCTTCTTGCCATCGCCGAGGCCCTGTGTCCAAACGTTCAGATACAGGCAATCCTCGTCCGAAACGGCGGCTTTCCACGCCTTGGGCCAGGCCGGATCGGGCGGTTGCATGGACTGGGCGCCATAGACGAGCGCATCGCGAACGTCCGTCCAGGGCTTCAGTTTTGGCGCCGGTCTGAAGCGATTCTCGCCAGCGGGCGATCCCGCATAAGGGATGCCCTTGAAGACGAGAACGCCATCCGTGTTCGCGCCCCGCACCGGTCCGTAGATCGTCTTGGCGACTGCCGCGCCGCTTTGAGCTTGCGCCCGCGACCTGCTCGAAAACACGGCCGATGCGGCCAGTGCGCCACCGACCAGAGGAGCTCGTCTCAGAAAGGCGCGGCGATCGAGCCCGGCGGCCGAATCAGACTCATGATTGCAGGACTTCATTCCTTCGTTTGCCATGATTGTTGCTCTCGCTTGTCTTGAAGATGCTCACCCGAAGTCCTTTCTTGCATGCAGAGTCCGTTGCTTCGCGCTACATCAGCAACCATTTTACAGGTCGCTTGCGCGAGCGGCCAGAGTTAAAATCCGGTTTTTGCATGCAGCAAGGAGATGGACTATGCAGACACTGGGGTTGCTGGCGGCGCTTGCCGTTGCCCAGCCCGCTGCCCGGGCGCCGACGACCGCTGCACCGAGGAGTATCTGAAGGACATCATCCCTTACGTGGACGGACATGATCGAACCAAAGCGGGCCGCGAATACCGCGCGCTGGCCGGGTTGTCCATGGGCGGCTTCGTGGTGCTGCGCACGGGCCTGCCGCACCTGGACACGTTCAGCGAACTCTACGTGTTCAGCTCGGGGCACACGACCGATGCGGCCCGCGGAAAGTTCGAAGAAAACTTTCTGCCGCTACTCAAGGACCCCAATACGAACGACGTGTTCCGCGTGCCGTTCTACTGGGCTGCCGGCGAGACGGATATCGCGTTGCGGAACGGCCGCATGAATGGGCCCACTGGCGTCGATACCTTTACCAGACGGCGCAGATCATGTTCCCGGACTGCCGCGGCAAGTGAGCGCAGCTTACGGCGTTTTCGCCGTGAGCGTCACTACTCCGCTGGCCTTCAGTTTCTCCGCATCGGCCGCCGGCAGCCGCCAGCGATCGTCGAACCGGCCCTGCGCGACGACGTTGGCGGGCGAGCCTTTGAAGAGCAGATAGTCGGGGTACTTGGTCAGGTCGCACGGCACCGGTGGCAGGAAATCGGTGCCCTCTGGAATCGGCCGCTTTTCGGCGCGGCCGGGCGGCAATTCAGGCGGACCTGCCGGCGCGGGATCGGTCAGCGGGAACCAGGACAGTCCGGAACTGACCAGCACGTAGTGCCCGTTCACCGGGTAGAGGTAGAGCAGGCCGTATTCCTCGGCGGAGGCAACCAGGTGCATGGGCAACCGATCGGCCAGTTTCGTGATCACGTTGTTCGTCTCCTTTGTGCCGAACAGAACGAGATCGGCATCTTCGTCGGGCCGCACCCACACATCCGGCACGGCACGGAGGTTGAGCGAAAGCGGGCCGCCCATTCCGCCCGTCCAGGCTGCGGCGCGCGCGGCGACCGCTCTGCGGCGCAGGACTTCCGGGCGCGGCGGATTGCCAGCCGGGCCGAATACGTAGATGTGCCGCCCGGCGATGATGTCTCCCATCGGTCCTTCCAGACCGGGGCGTTTCGCATCCGGCGGCCGATCGTACTTTCGTAGCACCCAGGCGCCGCCGTCCCTGGTCAGGGAAATCGAATCTCCCGTCGCGGTCAGGTTCTGCCCGTCGATCGAGATCTCGACGGGACGGCTCCTGGTGAAGCTCGGGTGGCCGGCCAGGTTCAGGGCAAACGCGCCCAGATCGGAAGTCGCGATTTCCAGCCGGTTGGGACCTTTGAACTGGGCGTCGATTTTCGCGAAGGTCCCAGGCGTCAGTTTGTCGAACACCACCCAGTAGGCGCTGTTATTCCGGTACCTGTCGGTCACGAACCGCACCCGCTCGGGATAGCGGTTGCGCTTGAACTGGCCGAACCACTGGAAGATGAACTCGCCCGCGTAGGCGTTCTCCCACACATTGTGCTGGACACCCGGATACTCTTTGTACTCGACGCTGGTGCCGAGGTCGCGCAGCCGCTTCACCCACTCGCGCGTTCCCTCGGGAACGACCACCGGGTCGGCGTCGCCCTGAAAGAAGTACACCGGAAGGTTCAGCGCGTTGGGGGCCAGCGGTATGGTGCCGAACGGCGGCGCGGGGCACACCGGTGCGACAGCCGTCCAGACATCGGGCCGGCTCAAGCCCAGCCACAGAGTCCCGCCGCCGCCCATCGACAGGCCGGTCAGGTAGATGCGGTCCTCATCGATCCGGAACCGGCGCTTGACGTCGGCCAGAACGTTCCACACATCCTGCTCGGCGATTCCCTGGTAGCCCATGGTTCCCCGCCCGTACGGCGCGGCCACGATGTACTGCTGGTCGCTCAAGGGGAGTTGGCCGCGGGCGGTGCTCCTGCCGAACACATCGCGCAGGGCCGAGCGGTGATTGGCCCACGCGCCGTGGAGCATGATGATGAGCGGATAGCTGCGGTTCTCGTCGAAGTTCTTGGGCAGAAACAGGCCGTAGACCTGGTCCGAGTCGTCCACGCCGGAGGCAAAGGTCAGGGCTTGGGGACCGAGTGGCAGTTTCTGCGCGGAGACGGGGCCGGCAAGCGCCGCCAGGAGGAGAAGGCCGGTGACGGACTGCATGCAAAACCTAGCGCGTCGTGTCATAAGCTCCGATTATATGTTAGAAAAATCGTGGTGGTGGAATCGAGGTCGGCGAATTTGGCATGCAGAAGGCTGCCTGCCGCTGTATGATCGTTGCTTCGGTGAGCGGCCCGCCGCCGGGCGCTGCGCCGTGTTGTGATCCAATGAATTGGGACGGAAAACCATGCTACGCCTAAAACTCCTTATCCCGTTTGCCGCAATCGTACTGGCTGCGCCGGCGCGTCCGGCGTCGTACTACACCGTTCGCCTGGAGGATCCCAAAGCCGTCTACCTGGCCGCCGCCGGCGACGGTGTCACAGACGACACCGACGCCATCCAAAAGGCCATCGACAAGGTGCAGGAGACGACCCGCCACGGGATCGTGTTCGTGCCGGAAGGCCGGTACCGGGTGACCCGAACGGTCTACATCTGGCCGGCGATCCGGCTGATCGGCTACGGAGCGAAGCGGCCGGTGTTCCTGCTCGCCAACTCCACGCCGGGCTACCAGGACCAGGACAAGGAGAACTACCTGGTGTTTTTCGCCGGCGCGCGGCCGCCGAGCGGCACTCCGCGCGATGCCGGCCCCGGAACGTTCTATTCGGCGATGAGCAATATCGATATCGAAATCGGGGACGGCAACCCGGGCGCGGTCGGCGTCCGCGGCACGTACGCGCAGCACTGCTTTCTGGCGCACATGGATTTCCGTACCGGCTCCGGCATCGCCGGCGTCCACGACACCGGCAACGTCATGGAGGATGTCCGCTTCTATGGCGGGCGGTACGGCATCTGGACCCGCCTGCCCTCGCCGACCTGGCAGTTCACCGCCGTGGACGCATATTTCGAGGGCCAGCGCGAAGCCGCCATCCGGGAAACGCAAGCCGGGCTTACGCTGATCCGCCCGCACTTGCGCAACGTCCCCACGGCGGTTTCGATCGATGCCGGGCAGGCGGAGGAGCTGTGGATCAAGGACGGCCGCATGGAAGACGTGAAAGGGCCGGCCGTGGTGCTTGGCCTGGAACGGAGCCCGCGCACGGAAATCAACATGGAGAACGTCGTCTGCCGCAACGTTCCGGTATTCGCGCTGTACCGCGAAAGCGGAAAGCAGGTGGCCGGCGCCGGCGAGACATACGAGGTGAAAGCGTTCACGCACGGGCTGCACTACGAGGATATGGGCGGCTTGCCCCAGATCCGCGACATCGTCGAAGCGGCTCCGCTACGCGCCCTGCCCGCGCCGGTGAAATCCGATCTGACGCCGCTCCCGCCCGCGGAGACCTGGGTGAACATCCGCGCTCTTGGCGCCAAGGGCGACGGAGCGACGGACGATACCGCGGCGTTCCGCCAAGCCATCGCAGGGCACCGAACCCTGTACGTGCCTTCCGGCTATTACATCATCAGCGACACACTGGCGCTCAGACCGGACACGGTGCTGATCGGTCTGCACCCGCTCGCGACACAACTGGACCTGCTGGATCGGACGCCGGCGTTCCAGGGGGTCGGCGGCCCCAAGCCGATGATCGAAGCGCCTCGGGGTGGAACCAACATAGTGATCGGCATCGGCCTATATACCAACGGGATCAATCCGCGCGCGCTCGCCGTCAAATGGATGGCGGGCAAGGAATCGCTCCTGAACGACGTGCGCTTCCTGGGCGGCCATGGCAGCACGAAACTGGACGGCACTCGCGAGAACCCGTACAACAACAACCGCACCGCCGACCCGGACCCCAACCGGCGCTGGGACAGCCAGTACCCGAGCCTCTGGGTCACAGACGGCGGAGGCGGCACCTTCTTCGATCTCTGGACGCCGAGCACGTTCGCGCAGGCCGGGATGCTCATCTCCAACACCTCCACCGAAGGGCGCATCTACCAGATGTCGAGCGAGCACCACGTGCGGCACGAGGTGCAGATCCGGAACGCCTCGAACTGGCGCATCTACGCGCTTCAAACTGAGGAGGAGCGCGGCGAAGGCGGCTTCGCACTGCCGCTCGAGATCGATGGATCGAGCGACATCACGCTGGCGAACTTCCATATCTACCGGGTGATCAGTTCGTATCAGCCGTTCCCCTATGCCATCAAAGTGTCGAATTCGAAGAACATCCGCTTTCGCAACATTCACTGCTACAGCAACAGCAAGGTGGGTTTCGACGCCGCCGTCTACGACCAAACGCACGGCGTCGAGCTGCGGCAGCGCGAATTCGCGTTCCTGACGCTGTCGGGGAATGCACCGCGGCCGCGTCCTCGGCGGAGTACTCCGGAGAAGCTCGCGGGCGGGTTTTTCAACATCTCGGGCGGAGCGGTCGATCCCTCCGGCGATTTCTATTTCGTCGATGCGCACTGGCAGCGAATTTACCGCTGGTCCGTAGCGGCCCGGCAGCTCTCGACGGTTGCCGACAGCCCGCTGGATCCGGTCAACCTGGCGTTCGACAAAGCGGGCAACCTCATGGTGGTCTCCTACGCCGGGAAAGGGACGGTCTACACGTTCAAGCCGGGCTCACAGGAGGACGTCAAGCTGCTGGAGGCGGCCCCGGCGGCGCCGCGGCCGGGCATGTCCGCCGTGCTCCCGGTGGGAGACTGGCGGCTGCAAAAAGACTTTCAAACCGGGGCGCTCATCCCGCGGCGCTTTCACTATATTTCACCGGACGGCACGACCTTCCTCGCGGCCGGCGCGGATTTCGCCACCGGCGCGACGAGCTGGGGCATCAAGAGCGCGGACCTGCTGCGCAGTTTCGGGCTGGCGAAGGTGCGGCCGGGCAAGCCCTTTTACTACACCAGCGAGTGGGACGCGATGACGTGGCGCGGCACGGTCGGCGAAGACGGCAATTTCACCGAGTTGAAACCGTTCGTCAACCAGGGCGGCGAAGGTGTGGCGGTCGATCCGGAGGGGAATGTATACCTCGCCGCGGGCCAGATATCGGTCTACGATCCGGCCGGCCGGCCGATCGACACCATCGAGACGCCGGAGCGGCCGACGCAGTTGGTCTTTGGCGGCAAAGACGGGCGCACGCTTTTCATCACGGCGCGCAGCTCGCTCTACAGCCTTCGCACGCGACCCGGCCGAAACTAGGGGGACGAGCGCGCGCGGGGCGCCCCTCAGCCTGTGCCGGCGTTCGGAAACGTCCAGCAAGTGCCCTCAGCGGGCCGGTATCTCGGTCCCTTCGTTCAGGATCGCCAAGTAAGGGTCGTAGACAAAAAGGCGCTTACGCTGCTTGCCGGTGATCTCCCGAAGGAGGCCAAGGCGCTGCATATGCTCCACCGCACTGGCGACCGTTGGAAACGAGACGCCGGTCTTCTCTGCCGTGCCGCTGATCGAGAGAATCGGGTTCGTCTGAGCATGCTGAAAAACGCGCAACACCGAGGCGGCAGGACGGCCCAGAGATTCGATCTTGCGGCGATCCGCTTCCAGGAGCGCAATGATGCGGCGGGCGGCGTTGACGGCCTGGTCTGCGGTGGTCTTCACGCCGGTCAGGAAGAAATCAAGCCAGGTCTCCCAATCGCCCGATACCCGGACCCGGTCCAGCAGTTCGTAATAGGCCTGCCGGTTTGTCTTGAAGAACAAGCTGAGGTACAAGATCGGTTCGTGAAGGGCGCCGGCAGCGCAAAGCAGAAACGTCACAAGAAGCCGGCCAAGCCTGCCGTTGCCATCGAGAAAAGGGTGAATGGTCTCGAACTGGACATGCACAAGGCCAGCCCTGACCAGCAGAGGCAGATCGGGGCGCTCTTCGTGCAGGAACAACTCGAGTTGGCCCATGCACTCCGTGACGAGATCCGGCGGAGGCGGAACAAACACGGCGTTTCCGGGGCGCGTGCCGCCGATCCAGTTCTGGCTGCGGCGGAACTCACCGGGTTGCTTGTCGCTGCCGCGTCCTTTGGAGAGCAGGACTTCGTGAACCTCCCGGATGAGCCGGAGCGATAGTGGGAAGCCGCCGCGCAATCGCGCCAAGCCATGATTGAGCGCGGCTACGTAGTTCGAGACTTCCTGAACATCGGCGAGCGGGACGCCAGGGGCCTCGTCGTTTTCGAAAAGAAGCAGATCGGACAGGGAGGACTGCGTTCCCTCGATCTGGGATGAAAGCACTGCTTCTTTGCGGACGTAGGTGTAGATGAAGAGCGGCAGGTCCGGCAGGATGGAAGCCAGCCCATCGAGCCGGCCAAGGGCCTGGCCCGCCCGCTCCAGGGCGAGTTGCAGCGTGTCCAAGCGCACGGGCGGCTTGGGGGGGAGTGGTGGCGGAACGAAGGCGCGCACCTGTTCGTCGCCCCATGAGGTCGTCACATACCGGCCAAGCCGTTGATTCGTAGAGTCATTCATCGCTTGTCAACAGATCCTTGAATTGCCGGACCGCTTATTAAAGGATACGCCAGTTTTCTTTAATTGGCTAGCGAGGGAGGCTAGGTTGGGGATGGGGCGGTGCCAGGAGCGGCGTCAGACCAGCCGAGCCGTGTGCTCCATTTGACCACTGCCAGGTCCGTTGACGCAGCCCAAAGCGGACGACAACTCCAAAGATGATACCCTACTTGCCCGCAGTGCGGAATCACGGGCATTCTCGACGTGCAATACGACTACCGGGCGATCGGCCGGCAGTTGACGCGCCGCCGATTGGCGAGCCGTCCCCAGAATCAGTGGCGGTACGGCGAGCTCCTGCCCATCCGGAGCGATGCCGCAGTGCCGCCGCTCTCGGTCGGGTGGACGCCGCTGGCTCGGGCCAGGTCCCTGGCCCGGCACTTGAACGTGCGCACTCTATATCTCAAGGACGACGGGCGCAATCCGACCGGGTCCTTGAAAGACCGCGCCAGCGCTCTCGGGGTCGTTAAGGCACGCGAAAAGCGGCACCAGATCATCGCCTGCGCCAGCACCGGGAATGCCGCCTCGTCGCTCGCAGGGATGGCGGCTTCGTTCGGGCTGCGGAGCGTCATCTTCGTGCCCGAACGCGCGCCGGAGCCCAAAGTGACGCAGTTGCTGATCTTCGGCGCCACGGTTCTGCGCGTGCGCGGCAGCTACGAGCAGGCGTTCCAGCTTTGCCAGCAGTCCTGCGAGCGGTGGGGGTGGTACAACCGCAATTGCGCGATCAATCCGTACCTGGTCGAGGGCAAGAAAACCGCGGGCTTCGAGATCTGCGAGCAGCTCGATTGGGAGGTCCCCGACTGGGTGGCTGTTTCGGTCGGAGACGGCTGCACCATCGCGGGCGTCTGGAAAGCGTTTTGGGAAATGAAGACGCTCGGGCTGATCGGGCGCACTCCGAAACTGCTGGGCGTCCAGGCTGAGGGCGCCGCCCCGGTAAGCGCCGCCTTCCGGAGCGGCGAAGCGTTCACTCCGGTCCAGCCGCAGACGATAGCCGACAGCATCGCCGTCGGGGTGCCGCGCAACTGGAAGAAAGCCGTGCTGGCCGTCCGCGGCTCAGGCGGCGCGATGATCGACGTAAGCGACGAGGAGATCCTGGACGCCATGCGCTATACCGGGCGTCTGGCCGGTATTTTTGCCGAACCGGCCGCGGCGGCGGCCGTCGCCGGCGTGCGCCGCGCGGTCGAGGAAGGGATCATAGGGCGTCGCAGGAGCGTGCTGGCCCTGGTCACCGGCAACGGACTGAAGGATATCCGGGCCGCCCAATCCGCCGTGAAGGGGCCTTTTGAAGTGCCGCCGGAAGGGACCGGGCTGGATGCCATCTTGAAGGAGCAGGACCTTGTTTCCTGAAGCGACAGATTCCCTGCTCATCCGGGACATCCACACCCTGGTCCTCATGGACCGGCAGAACACGATTCTGCGCGGCGGCTTCGTTTACGCCGAGGGCGGGGAGATCAAGCAGGTCGGGACGCAGCCGCCGGAGACGTTGCGCCCCGATCGCACGATCACCGCGCCCTGCGCGGTGGCGATTCCGGGTCTGGTCAACACGCACCATCATCTCTATCAAACGCTGACCCGCGCTTGCGCGGAGAGCGCGGACGCGGAGCTGTTCGACTGGTTGCGGGCGCTGTATCCGCTGTGGGCGCGGCTCGACGAGGAGGCCGTGCATGTGGCCGCCACGGTGGGCATGGCGGAGCTTCTGCTTTCGGGCTGCACTACGACTTCGGATCATCATTATGTCTTTCCGGACGGCCAGGCGAAGCTGATCGACGCCGAGATCGAAGCGGCGCGTGAAATCGGAATTCGTTTCCATCCCACGCGGGGCAGCATGAGCGTAGGCCAAAGCGGAGGAGGTCTGCCGCCGGACTGCGTCGTGCAGAACGAAGATGCGATCCTGGCCGACTCCGAGCGGCTGATTGAAGAGTATCACGACCCCGCGCCCGGCTCGATGCTGCGGATCGCTCTGGCGCCGTGCTCGCCATTCTCCGTCTCCCCGGAGCTGATGCGCAGAACGGCGGACCTGGCCGAGCGCCATCGAGTCCGTCTCCACACGCACCTTGCCGAGACCCGGGACGAGGAGGCGTACTGTCTGGCACGTTTCGGCAAGCGCCCCCTGGAACTGCTCAGCGACGCCGGATGGCTTGGCGGCAATACGTGGCTGGCGCACGGCATCTATTTCAACGACCGCGAGATCGACAGGTTGGGCCGTGCGGGCGTCGGCATTGCCCATTGCCCGAGTTCGAACATGCGTCTGGGGTCGGGGATCGCGCCCGTGATGGGGCTGCGGCGCGCCGGTTGCCCGGTCGGCCTGGGTGTGGATGGCAGCGCGTCGAACGACAGTTCGCACATGCTGGCGGAGGCGCGTCAAGCCTTGCTGCTGAACCGGCTGGCGCACGGCGCAGCGGCGCTCAGCGTGCGCGAGGCGTTGCGGATGGCGACCGTCGAAGGCGCACGTTGCCTGGGCCGCGACGATATCGGGAGCCTGGAGCCGGGCAAATGTGCCGACATCGCCTTGTTCGACCTGCGCGACGTTGGATACAGCGGGGCCGGAGACGGCCTTTCCGCTCTGCTGCTGTGCGCACCCGGCCGCGTCGAGACGCTGGTGGTGAATGGCCGTGTAGTTGTGGAAGACCACCAAGTAAGAACGATCGCGCTCGAACCCGTCCTGACCCGGCATCGGCGCATCGCGGCTAGACTGGTTGGATCGCAAGCGCTACTCTGATACTGTCTATCGGTTTTGATTCGCGGCGGAGGAAGAGGTAGTGGCGCGATGTTTGACCATATCCAGGCGTTTCATCGACCACGCAACATCCAGGAAGCACTTCGATTAATTCAGGACGGAGGAGGCGGGGGGCGGTTTCTTGCCGGCGGGACCGACCTGGCGGTTCAGGCGGACCGATCCGTCCGTTTCCTGGTGGACCTCAGCAAGCTCGGCCTGAACTACATCCGTCCGAGTGGCAGCGGTTGGGCGATCGGTGCGACCACGACCATGGCGGAGCTCGAGAAGTCGCCCGCCATTCGCGCGCTGGCCAACGGCATCCTGGCCAAGGCCGCTGCATCGTGCGGCACGGTGCAGAACCGGAACATGGCGACACTAGGCGGCAACCTCGTGAATGCCTCACCGGCAGCCGATACGGCAACGCCACTGCTGGCGCTCGACGCCGTAGTGACGTTCACGGACGCGCAAGGGCAACGGACCACCGCACTAGCCGGCTTCTTTTCCGGACCGCACAGGACCGCGGCGGGAGGCGCGCTTCTGGTGGAAGTCGAGGTGCCGGAGCCGCCCGCGGGAGCCCGCGCGGGATGGTCGTTCCGGAAACTCGGCCGCACGCAAAGCGACATCTCCCTGGTGAACGCGGCGGCCGGGCTCGGGGTGGGGCCGGACAATTGCGTCCAGTGGGTGCGCATCGCCCTGGGTGCGGTGGCGCCCACGCCCATGCGGGCCGCGAATGCCGAAAAACTCCTGGCCGGACGGAAACTGGAGCCGGGCGTAATCGACGAGGCGGCCGCCGAAGTTGCCCGCGAGGTACGCCCGATCAGCGACATCCGGGCCTCGGCGGACTACCGCCGGCAGATGAGCGGCGTGCTGGTGAAAAGAGCGCTACAGGAATGCGCTCGCCAGGCGGAGTGCGCGCTATGAACACCATCGAAATCGGCGTGAAGATCAACGGCGACTCGAAGCGGTGGACGATCGCTCCCGGCGACCTTCTGCTCGACGTGCTGCGGCGCGAAGGCTATTACGGCGTGAAGCGCGGCTGCGAATCGGGCGAGTGCGGCGCGTGCACGGTCCTCCTGGACGGCAAGGCCATCAACTCCTGTGTGATGTTTGCCGCGCAGGCGGATGGATGCGAGCTTCTGACCATCGAAGGCCTGGCACAAGGCGACACGCTGGACCCGATCCAGGAGGCTTTCCTGGAGCGCGGAGCGGTGCAGTGCGGTTACTGCACCCCGGGAATGATTCTGAGCGCGAAGGCGTTCCTGGCTCATCAACCCAATCCCACCGAAGACGAGGTCCGCGACGCGCTGGCCGGCAACCTGTGCCGCTGCACTGGGTATCTGAAGCCCGTGGAAGCGGTGCTGGCCGCGGCGGAAGCGTGCCGGCGGAGCGCGAGGGAGAGATGACGATGAACTCCGAGCGCTCTATCGTCGGCAAGAACTTCCGGAAAGTGGACGGCGTCAAGCTGGTCACGGGCCGCCCGGCGTTCACGGACGACATTCACCTGCCGGGGATGCTCATTGGCAAGATCCTGCCGAGCCCGCGCGCGCACGCGCGCATCAAGAACATCGACGCCAGCAAAGCCAAGGCGCTTCCCGGTGTTCACGCCGTTCTGACGTACCGGGACGTCCCGCGCGTGCCGCACACGACCGCGGGCCAGGCCTGGCCGGAGCCGTCGCCGAAAGACACCTACCTGCTGGACTGGAAAGTCCGGTTCGTGGGCGACCGCGTGGCGGCGGTTGCGGCGGAGAGCCGGGCCATTGCCGAGGAAGCGCTGCGGCTCATCGAGGTGGAATACGAGGACCTGCCGCCAGTACTCGAAATCGAGCAGGCCATGGCGCCCGGCGCGCCGGTGATTCACGATGAGCCCGATTCCACGGGCATTCACGACGCGGCGCACAACGTCGCCGGGTTCATCCTGAAGGAAATCGGCAGCGTGGAGCGGGGTTTCCGCGAGGCCGACCACATCTTCGAGCGGGAGTTCCGCACGCAGCGCCAGCAGCACTGCTCCATCGAACCGCACATCACCATCAGTTGGCTGGACCCCGACAACCGCCTGGTCATCCGCAGCAGCACGCAGGTTCCTTTTCATGCGCGCCGCCAGGTCGCGCAGATCCTTCAAATCCCGCTTCAGCGGGTGCACGTGGTCAAACCGCGGATTGGCGGAGGATTCGGCGGCAAGCAGGAGATGCTGCTCGAGGACATCTGCGGCGCTCTGGCGCTGGCAACGCGCCGTCCGGTCAAGATCGAGTACACGCGGGAGGAAGAGTTCTTCATGGCGCGGAGCCGGCACCCGCAAATCCTGCGGATGAAGATGGGCGTGAAGCGCGACGGCACGATCGTCGCGAGCCAATTGACGGTGCTGGCCACCACGGGCGCCTACGGCAGCCACGCCACTACCGTTCAGGGAAACACCGGCAGCAAGGTCCTCCCGCTGTACCGCGTTCCCAACATGAAGTTCGAGTGCCACATCGTGTACACCACTGCGCCGGTGGCCGGCGCTTTCCGCGGCTATGGCTGCCCGCAAGGTTTCTTAGCCCAGGAATCGCTGGTGGACGAGATCGCGCATGAACTGAAGATGGACCCCATCGAATTCCGCCGCAAGAACATGATCCGGCTCGGCGACCTGGACGAGCTTTCGGCGGAACTGGGGGAAGGCAGGCGGGGACTGCCGCGGCGCATCCGTAGTTGCGGCCTGCCGGAGTGCCTCGAGCGCGGCGCTGCCGCCATCGACTGGGAGCGGAGACGGAAAGCCGGGCCCGCGTCGAACGGCCATTTGCGGCGCGGCGTAGGCGTAGCCTGCTCGATGCAGGGCAGCGGAATTGCGGGCATCGACTGGGCCTCCGCCCTGATCAAGCTGAATGAGGACGGTTCGTTCCATCTCCTGGCCGGCGCTTCCGACCTAGGCACCGGAGCCGACACCGTGCTGGCGCAGATCGCCGCGGAAACGCTGGGCGTGAGCCTGGACAAGATCACCGTTACCTCGGGCGACACGGATTTCACTCCTTTCGACGTCGGCGCCTATGCCTCGAGCACGACGATCATCTCCGGAGGCGCGGTCAAGAAGACGGCCGAAAAAGTGCGCGACCAGATCGTGAAACTGGCGTCCAAGATGCTCGAGGTCCCGCCCGAGGAGCTGATCTGCCGCGACAACCAGGTGGTTGCGAAAAGCGAGTGCGGCAAAGCGGTGACGATGGCCGATCTTGCCATGCACGCGACTTACAGGGAGAAGTTCCAGATCATCGACAGCGCCTCGCATTTCAACACCGACAGCCCGCCCCCATTCTGCGCCCAGTTCGCGGACGTGGAGGTGGATACCGAAACCGGCGAGATTCGCGTGCTCCACCTGGTGACGGCGGTGGATTGCGGCGTGCCGATCAATCCGAGGCAGGCGGAAGGACAGGTGGAAGGCGCGGTGGCGCAGAGCCTGGGGTATGGGTTCACGGAGGAGATGGTGCTGGACGGCCAAGGCCGCATGATCAACCCCAGCTTCCTCGATTACAAAATCCTCTCGTCGAAGGATATGCCCAAGCTCACGACCATTCTGGTGGAAACCGAGGAGCCCTTGGGACCCTACGGAGCCAAGTCCATAGGTGAAGTGGCAATCAACACGGCAGCCCCCGCGGTGCTCAACGCGGTTTTCCACGCCACCGGGGTCCGGTTCAGGAAGCTACCGGTCCGGCCGGAAGACGTGTTGCGCGCGCTCGGCGCGAAGGGGGACGCCTGCGCGTGATCCCAGAACGCCTGACGGCCGCGGCGCGGTCTTATGAGGCGGACATCGTCGGCTTCCTCCGCGACCTGATCGCCATTCCCGGGGAAAGCTCCCGAGAGGGTCCGGTGATCGAGCGGATCCGCCGGGAGATGGAGCGTGTGGGCTTCGATGAGACGCGCGTCGATCCCATGGGCAATCTCCTCGGGCGAATCGGCTCGGGCAAGAAAGTAATCATGATGGACGCGCACACCGACACGGTGGGCGCCGGCGACCCGCGTGAATGGAGTTGGGACCCTTACCAGGGCAAGGTCGAGGACGGGTACGTGTACGGCCGCGGCGCGTGCGACCAGCGCGCCGGCATGGCCAGCCTGGTCTACGCCGGGAAACTGATCCAGGAACTGGGCCTGCTGGGGGACTACACGCTGTACGTGGTCGGGTCCGTGCAGGAGGAAGACTGCGACGGCCTGGCGTGGGTTTACATCCTGAAAGAGGATGGAATCCGTGCGGACTGCGTGGTCCTCACGGAGCCTACGAACCTCGGTGTGTACCGTGGCCATCGCGGGCGGATGGAGATCGAGGTCCACATCCGGGGCCGGTCGTGCCACGCCAGCGCGCCGGAGCGCGGCGATAATCCGGTGTACAAGATGGCCCGGCTGGTTGCGGAGATCGAGCAGTTGAACACACGCCTGCGCGACGACGCCTTGCTGGGCAAGGGGAGCATTGCGGTCACGGAAATCCGCTCGATGTCCCCTTCGCTGTGCGCAGTGCCGGCGGCCTGCTCCATCCATTTGGATCGCCGCCTCACGGCCGGCGAGACGCGAGAGAGCGCCGTGGCGGAAGTGAAGTCGCTGGCCGGCGCGCAGGGCGCCGAGGTGGAAGTCCCGCGGTACGAGCAGCCCAGTTACACGGGCCTCTCCTACGCCATGGACAAGTACTATCCGACCTGGGTGCTCGAAGAAACGCATCCGCTGGTCCAATCGGCGGTAAGCGCCTATCGGGCTCTCCATGGAAGGCCGCCGGTCATCGGCACATGGACATTCAGCACCAACGGCGCCGGCTCGATGGGGATCATGGGCGTGCCGACGATCGGCTTCGGCCCCGGCGAGGAAGAGGTAGCGCACAGCGTGAACGAGCGCGTGCCGATCCGCCATCTGGTGGAAGCGGCGGCGTTCTATGCGGCGTTTCCTCTGGCCTACGCTGGAATGGCGTGAGAGTCGCATGGCTGAGCTGGTTCCCGTTCCGCTTCCCGTGCTCCTCGGCAGAGCGTTTCCGGAGTACGAGCGGGAAGGCAAGATCTTCGACCTGCCCAAGACCAGGTTCTTTCGCGGTTTGCCCGGACTCGACACCTCGGTTTACTCCAACGGCCATCGCGCTTCCACACCGCTGGGACCGGCCGCCGGACCGCACGGGCAACTCGCGCAGAACATCGTGCTCTCCTGGCTCGGCGGCTCGCGAATCATCGAGTTGAAGACGGTGCAGATCCTCGATGAGCTGAAGATCCCGCGGCCGTGCATCGACATCGCGAATGTCGGCTACAACGTCGAGTGGTCCCAGGAACTCAAGCTCGAGCAGTCGCTGCGCGAATACGTTGGCGCAGCCATGTTCCTGGAGATTCTGAAGGCCAGCAAGCTGCTCGGCGACGGCTTCCCGGGCGAATGGGGCGACACGATCTTAGATATGAGCGTGGGCTACAACCTGGAAGGGATTCGATCGCCGAGGGTGCGCTCCTGGATCGAGTCGATGAAGAACGCCAGCCCGATCGTGGATGAATTGCGCGCCTCGCTCACCGGCTGCTGGGCGCGGCATCGCGATCTGCCGTTCCCCACGCGCATCAGCGACACCGTCACGCTCTCGACGTTCCACGGATGCCCGGCGGGTGAAATCGAGGGGATTGTCAGCTTCCTGCTGGCGGAGATGGACGTCCATGTCTGCGTCAAGTTGAATCCCACGCTGCTGGGAATGGCCGAAGTGGAGCACCTGCTGCACGAGGTACTGGGCTACCGCGATATCGCGTTGACCCAGGACGCATTCGACCGCGACCTGCATTTTGACGACGCACTGGACCTGATTCCGCGGCTCAACCGGGTGGCCCGCGCGCATGGCAAGCGCCTGTCGGTGAAGTTCAGCAACACGCTGGTCGTGAAGAACCACCGCACTTTTTTCGCCGATGAGCTGATGTACATGTCCGGCCCGCCGCTGCACGTGCTCACGATGAACCTGGTCCGGAAGTTCCGCGAACGCATGGGCGCCGCCGTCCCGATCTCATTTTCGGCGGGCCTGGACGCTCAGAACGTGTCCGACGCCGTGGCCATGAACTTCGTTCCGGTCACCACCTGCACGGATCTGCTCCGGCCCGGGGGCTATGGCCGCTTGATTCGCTACCTCGAACGCTTGGGCGCGAAGATGGAGGCGCTGGGTGTGACGCGCATCCCGGACTTCGTGGTGCGCTACACGGGACAGGCAGCGGTGGCCGTCGATCGCGTCATGGGAACCTTGCCCGAGCCGGCCCGGGAACTCGCCGCGCCGCTTCTCGAAGCCTGGGTCTCCACGCCCGGCACGCCGCTCGACTCGGTTTGCAGCGAGATCGGCGTGGCCGGCCTGGAACAGGCCCTGGTGGATGCGGCCGGCCTGCTCAATACGCCGCGGCTGGTGGAGCAGGCGACGGCGAACCCGCGCTACTCCTGGGAACGCAACAAGAGCGCGCCGCGCAAGATCGGTTCCAAGCTGTGGCTGTACGACTGCATCAATTGCGACAAGTGCGTCCCCGTCTGTCCGAACGACGCGAATTTCGTCTACGAGACCGCGGCCGGCGATATTCCTTACGACAATTTCGAGCTGACGCCCGAGGGAGCGCGGCGCGCCGGCGGCGGCGTTCTCAAGTCCATCAAGGCGCACCAGCTTGCCAACTACGCCGACGCCTGCAACGATTGCGGCAACTGCGACGTGTTCTGCCCCGAGGACGGCGGCCCGTACGCCGAGAAGCCGCGGTTCTTCGGCAGCCTCGAGACCTACAGGAAATACGCCGGGCGCAACGGCTTCTATATCGAGTTCGACTCCGGCCGGAGAACGCTCTACGGCACGGTGGCCGGGCAATCGTACACGCTAACCCTGGACCCGGCGGCCGATCGCGCCTGGTTCGGCGACGTCGAGATCAGGCTGAGCTCGAACGAAGTGATTGGCTGGAAGCCGCACCTGACCGGGCACCTGCTCGACATGCTGCCGTACTTACAGCTCAAGTTGCTGCTCGAATCGGTCAGCGACCCGCGGCGCATCCATTTTGCGAATGCCGCGGCTCTGGCAAAGGACTAATCGTGGCAATCGAGAAAGCGCTCTTCCAAGGCAGAGACTACATCACGACGCAGGAATGGGCGGACGACGAGATCGGCACTCTGCTCGACGTGTCCGCCGATCTGAAGCGGAAGTTCAAGGCGCGCATACCTCACCGCTATCTGCCCGACCAGACCATTTTTCTGATGTTCTTCGACAAGTCCACCCGCACGCGGAACTCGTTCGAAGCGGGGATCACCCAGCTCGGAGGACACGCGCACTTCCTGACCGCCGACGCGATGCAGGTATCGCATGGCGAGAGCGCCAAGGACACCGGCGTAATTCTGTCGCGGTACGGACACGCCATCGCCATCCGCCACGATCTGATCCCCGGCGAGGGCAACGCCTACATGCGCGAAGTGGCGCGGTGGGCGGACGTTCCGGTCATCAATATGCAGTGCGACGTCGATCACCCCTGCCAGACGCTGGCGGATCTGATGACGATCCGCGAAAAACTCGGCCGGGATTTGCGCGGGCGCAAGCTGGCGGTCGCCTGGGCCTATGCGCCCAGCTATGCGAAACCTCTTTCCGTGCCGCAGGGCCTCATCATGCTGATGCCGCGGTTCGGCATGGATGTCGTGCTGGCGCATCCACCCGAGTATTCCCTGATGCCGGAGACCATGCAGGCGGCCCGCGAGAACGCGCGGCGCGCCGGCGTGAAGTTCGAAATTGCGGACAGCATGGACGAAGCATTCCGCGACGCTGACGTGGTCATCCCGAAGAGCTGGGGCTGCCTGGGCACGATGGGCAGCAATCCGCAGGAATCGCTGCGCATCGCCAAGCAGTACCAAAGCTGGATCTGCGATGCCGCCAGAATGGAGCTCGCCAAACCCGGCGCTCTCTACATGCATCCGCTGCCCGCCGACCGGGGCAACGAAGTGACGGACGAGGTCATCGACGGCCCGCGCTCGGTGGTTTACGACGAGGCGGAGAATCGCCTCCACACCGCGAAAGCGATCATGGCCCTGACCATGGCCGACGAGGAAATTTCCTACCAGACGGAGCCATAGCGAGATGCCTGAGACTCTGGTCGTCGCCCTGGGCGGCAACGCCATTACGCGGTCCGGCGAGCCCGGAACCATTCCGCAGCAGTTTGAGCACACGGCCGAGACTCTGGAGCACCTGAAGCCGCTTTTCCACAGCGACTGCTGGTTGGCGATCACGCACGGCAGCGGCCCGCAGATCGGGAACATTCTGATTCGCGTCGAAGAGGGCGAGCGGCGAGTGCCCCGGCTGCCGCTCGACACCTGCGACGCGGATTGCCAGGGCGGCATGGGCTACATGATCCAGCGGCTGGCCTGCGAGTTGTTCCGTCGCGAGGGGATTCGCCGCGAAGTGGCAACCCTGATCACCCAGGTGCTGGTGGACCGGAACGATCCGGACTTCGCGAACCCCAGCAAGCCCATCGGATCCTTTTACACCGCGGACGAGATCGGACAGTTGCAGGCGGAGAGGCCGAACTGGGTCATCCGTGAGTTCGGGAAGGGGCGTTTCCGCCGCGTGGTGCCCTCGCCGCGTCCACTGAAGATCCTGGAAGGCGATGCGATCGCCTGCCTGCTCGATTCGGGCGTTGTGGCCATCGCGTGCGGGGGCGGGGGAATCCCGGTGGCTTGGGAGGGCGACCGGTTGCTGGGAATTGAAGCGGTCGTGGACAAGGACCTGGCATCCAGTCTGCTTGCCACGCAGGTTCGCGCGCACAAACTCGTCATCGTCACCTCCGTCGAGCGGGTCGCCGTCCGGTTCGGCCAAGCGGGCCAGCAGTGGCTCGACACCGTCACCGTTCAGCAGGCGCGCGAGTATCTGGCAGCGGGTGAATTCCCGCCGGGCTCGATGGGGCCAAAGATCGAGGCGGCCATCGACTTCCTCGAGCACGGCGGCGAGGAGTGCATCATCACTTCGACGGAGCACGTGGCGAACGCCGTCCGGGGCGAAGGAGGCACGCACATTGTCGCTCCGTGGGGCCGCGCCAATCTGGAGTTTTCGCAGTGATCCTCTCCAACGCCCGCGTGCTGACGTTCGACTCGGACAACCGTGTGCTCGATTCCGGAAGCGTGGAGATTCGGGCGGATGGCTCGATTGGCTCGGTGGGGAGCGTTGGCCGGAAGGTCCCGCGCGAGGAGGTGGTGGACGCGCAAGGCAAGCTGCTGATGCCCGCATTGATCAACTGCCACACGCACCTGTACAGCACCCTGGCGCGCGGGATATCCCTCCAAGGCAGCCCGCCGAAGAACTTTCCCGAAATTCTGAGGAAACTCTGGTGGCGGCTGGATCGGGCGCTGAACGAAGAGGATGTGTATTACAGCGCGCTGGTGGGTCTCATCGATTCCGCCAAGTGCGGAGTGGGGACGCTGGTGGACCACCACTCCAGCCCGTCGGCCTGCCTGGGCAGCCTGGACCGCATCGAGCAGGCGTTCCGCGAAGTCGGCCTGCGCGGCGTCCTGTGCTACGAGACCTCCGATCGCAACGGCGCGGCGCGGGCGCGAGAGGGCCTTCGCGAGAACGTTCGTTTCCTGGAGCGCGTACAGGCCCGGGGAGGCGGCGGCACGATCGCCGGCAGCTTCGGCATGCACGCCTCCTTCACGCTTTCCGATCGCACGATTCGCCGTTGCGTCGAGGCGAACCAGTCCTTGGGCGCGGGTTTTCACATCCACGTGGCCGAGGACCGCTGCGACGTGGAGGACGCACGCCGGCGCTGCGGGAAATCGCCGGTAAGGCGGCTGCGCGACGCCGGCGTTCTCGACGCGCGCGCGCTGGCGGTTCACTGCGTGCACGTCACGGCCAGCGACGTGACGGCGCTGGCGCGCGACGGCATCAATGTGATCCACAATCCGCAGTCGAACTGCAATAACGCGGTGGGCGTCGCGAGACTGCTCCACCTGATGGAGCGCGGAGTCCTGGTGGGCCTGGGTTCGGACGGTTACACGCCGCGCATGTGGGACGAGTTCAAGACCGCTTTCCACGTTCAGAAACTGCGCGCCGGAGATCCCCGCGTCGCGTACGCCGAGGCTTACGCCGTGGCGCTCCTGAACAATCGCGCGATCGCCAAGAAGATCTGGGGGATGGAGATCGGCCGCATCGAAACCGGCGCCCGGGCCGACCTCATTCTGGTGGACTATTTCCCCCCAACGCCGGTTCACCGCGACAACCTGTTCGGGCATCTGCTGTTCGGCATCTCCAACGCTCCCGTGGATTCTCTCATCGTGAACGGACGAACCGTGATGCGGGACAGGCAGTGCGTCAACGTGAATGAACGGAAGGTAGCCGAGAAAGCAGCGGCTCGGGCCAAGGCCCTCTGGCAAAGGTTTTGAGATTATGAGAACTTGCGTACCCGGCCCGACGTATCGGGAGATGCTCGACCCGCGGACTTTGCCCGCCGCGCTTCGCGCCCAAGCGCAGGCCGCCCAGGCCAACGAGCTGGACCCCGCCAACCTGTTCAACATCACCTGGCGCGGACCGGACGATCAGGTCCGTTGCGTCGCCCTGCCCAAGCAGTTGACGGGCGTGGAGGCGAACATCGTTGTCCTCATCGGGCGTTTTTTCCCTTCTGGCAGCCACAAGGTTGGTCCGGCGTACGCCACTCTGATGGAAGCGGAGCTGGCCGGGGAAATCGACCCCGGCGTCAGCACCATCATCGGCCCGTCCACCGGCAACTTCGGCATCGGTGTGGCATACATTTCCCGCCTGAAGGGCTACCCGGCGGTCGTAATCATGCCGGAGCAAATGAGCGCGGAACGGTACGAGCGCATTCGCAGGTACGGCGGGCGGCTGGACCTGACGCCCGGCTCGGAGAGCGACGTCATTTTGGTGCTAGAACGCACCGAGCAGTACAAGAAGGACCCAAACAACAGAATCCTGGCGCAATTCGAATTGCTGCCGAACTACCGGTTCCACCGCTATGTGACCGGCAGGAGCGCGCTCGAAGCGGCGGAGCGCCACGGGAATGGCCGCGTGGCCGCCTTCGTGGCGGCGCCGGGGTCGGCGGGCACGCTGGCCGCGGGCGACGAAATCAAGACCCGTTTTCCCGAATGCGCAGTGTGCGCGCTGGAGCCCCTCGAGTGCTCGACCTTATTCAACAACGGCCGCGGCACGCATCGCATCGAGGGCATCGGCGACAAGATGGTCACGCTGATCCACAATGTCTTGACCACCGACTACCTGGCCCTGATCCACGATGAAGACTGCCTGCTCGGACTGGAGCTTTTGGAGCGCCGCCAGGCTGCGCTCGAACGCCTCCTGGGCCTGCCGGAGGGAGATCTGAAACGCTTCCAGGGACTGTTCGGCGTGTCGGGGATCTGCAACATCATCGGCTCCATTTGCATGGCCCGGTATCTGCAGCTTGGGCCGGACGACAATGTGGTGACCGTCGCCACGGACGGCTTCGACCGGTATCCTTCGGTGCTGCGAAACCTCGAGCAGCGGCGCGGCCCGCTCCCGGAGTCGCAACTGGGCGAGCGTTTCGAGGAAGTTTTTCGGGCCTGCGATCGCCGCGAGATGCTGGACCTGCGTCCCCGGGAACAGAAGGAGCGGCTGTTCGGCTACAAGGAACAGGTCTGGACCGGTTTCAACTATTCC
>JBEKWU010000039.1:0-48161 GCA_049512775.1 Bryobacteraceae bacterium | reverse complement strand
GCCATCTCTCCAATACTCCAGCCGGAAACGAAGAGGATGAGACATCGTATGATTCCTCGTGGTGGAGGCGGCGGGAGTCGAACCCGCGTCCGAGAAGGTCCGCTGTGGGAGCCTACGTGCGTAGCCGATTCGGTGTTTTCGGGCACCGCCGTCGGAACCGGCAAGAGCGGCGGCAACCTAGTCCGGTTGATCTCGGCCTGGGGCTTCGGACCGGAGCCTTGAGCCTATCCCGCGAAATGACGCTCACTGACCGGCGGGCGGGCCCACCAGCCGGAGCGGCCGCCTAACGAATTAGGCAGCGAATGCAAACTGCGTGTTGGCAGTTTTAGGTTTCCGATCGTTTAACGGGAGCTCGGAACCCGGCACGCCTCTTCACCTCGGATACAATCCCGTCGAATCCGTTACGCCCCCTTTCCGGTGACTATTTTACCAGAATCCTGGGGACAGTCGGAGTCATGGCGTGCGCGCCACTCCTGAGGATAAGAATGGGCTCGCGGGGCAACCGGGGACAGCCTGGGCCGTCCCCAGAGCGGACGGCCGAGGCAGTCCCTCGGTTGCGGGCGCCTGGGGAGGCGGGTGTAGGATCGATAGATTGGAGGTTGCCATGCACTCGCATTCCCGGCGCAGCTTTCTCGCGCAAACGCTTGGCGCGAGCTTCTTTGGGGCTTCGGTGCTGGAGCAGGCGGTGCTGAGGGCCGCGCAGGCGCGGGCCCAGTCCATCACCGAAGGGGCGGTCCTGTTCGACCTCGAGAAGGTGACCGAGGGCGTTTACGCCGCGGTGGCGCGTCCGACGGCGCAGATCAACTGCAACGCGGCGATTTTCGAGAATGCCGACGACCTGATGATCGTCGATACGCACTCGAGCCCCTCGGCGGTGGCGGCGCTGGTGGGCCAGGTTCGCCGCGAAATCACGCAGAAGCCGATCCGCTACATCGTCAACACGCACTTCCATGCGGACCACGTGCTGGGCAACCCGGCCTACCGGCGGATTGCGCCGCATGCCGAGATCGTATCCAGCACCGTGACCCGGAAGCTGATCGCGGAGCTGGACCCGGGCCAACTGAAAAGGTTCCTCGACGGGATGCCGAAAGCGCTGGAGGGCTACCGCGCGCGGCTGGCCGCGGCGAAGACCCCGGAAGAGAAGGCCTACTACGAAGGCATGGTTTCCCAGACGCGGGCCTACATGAGCGAGATGCGGGACTACGCGCCGGAGCTGCCCAACCTAACCTTTCAGGACAACCTGGTGCTGCACGACAAGGCGCACGATCTGCACCTGGCGTTTCGAAGGCGCACGATCTGCACCTGGCGTTTCGGGGGCGGGGCCACACGGCGGGCGATATCGTCGTGTTCTGCCCGCAGAAGAAGGCGATCGCCAGCGGCGACCTGGCGCACGGGTTCCTGCCGTATGTCGGCGACGGCTACCCGCGGGAGTGGCCGGGCACGCTCAAGTCGGTGGCCCAGTTCGATTTCACGCAGGTCATCGGCGGCCATGGGCCGGTGCAGCACGGGCGCGACCGGATGGGCCAGATGACGGCTTACATCGAGGAGCTGGTGGCCGCGGTCGAGGCCGGCAAGCGCGAGGGCCGCAGCATTGAGGAGCTACAGCGCACGGTAACCACCGCCACTCTGAAATCGCTCGGGCGCGATGGGTACGGGGAGTTCGTCTCCGCTTCGCTCATGCGCTACACCCCGGGGCCTCCGGACCGGACCCTGGCCGAGATCCTGGCCTCCGGCGTCAAGGAGAACGTCGCGAGCACCTACCGGGCGCTGGAGAGAACGTAGCCGGCAGTGCCCATCAGCAGATGCGCGGGAGTTGCTCGCCGCTCAGCATGTCCACCACGCGGTTGCCGCCGATGCGGCTGTTGAGGATCACCAGGCCGGCGTGGTCCTCGGTGACTTCGCCGGCCAGGGCGGCGCGACGCGAGACCGGGAAGGCGGAGAGGATTTCGAGGGCTTGGGCGGCTTGCGCGGCGGGGAGGAAGGCGGCGAAGCGGCCTTCGTTGGCGACGTAGAGCGGGTCCAGGCCCAGGATCTCGCAGGCGCCGCGCACCACCTCCTCCACCGGGAGGCTGGCTTCCCGAATGCGAATACCAACACCGCGGGCGGTAGCGATCTCGTTGAGCGTCGAGGCGAGGCCGCCGCGTGTCAGATCGCGCAGGCAGTGAACTTCGATGCCGGCAGCGAGCAGCGCCTCGACGGGCGGCCACAGCGGGGCGGTGTCGCTCACGAGCGGCGCTTCGAATTCCAGTCCCTCGCGCACGGAGAGAATCGCGATGCCGTGCGCGCCCAGGTCGCCGCTAACCAGGACGGCGTCGCCCGGCGAAACCGCGCGCGGCCCGATCTCGAGCGCATGTTCAATCACGCCGATGCCGGCGGTGTTGATGAAGATGCCGTCGCCCTTGCCTTTGTCCACCACCTTAGTGTCGCCGGTGACCAACTCGACGCCGGCATTGGCGGCGGCCTGCCGCATCGAATCGACCACCAGGCGCAGGGTTTCGGTGGCCAGCCCCTCTTCGAGAATGAATCCGGCGCTCAGGTAGAGCGGGCGGGCCCCGCACATGGCCAGGTCGTTGACGGTTCCATTGATGGCCAGGTCGCCGATGTTGCCGCCGGGGAAAACCAGCGGCTGAACCACGTAGGAATCCGTGGTGAAGGCCAGGCGCGCGCCGGCGATCTCCAGGACCGCTCCATCGTGCCGGGCATTCAGCGCGGGGTTGGCGAAGGCGGGGAGGAAGACGCGCTCGATGAGCTGGTTCATGAGCTTGCCGCCGCCGCCATGGGCCAGCAGGATGCGGTCGCCGGCGGGCAGGGGAAGGGGGCAGGTCAGGTTAACCTCCCGCATGATCGCGCCTCCCGTACCGATAATACGCGGAGCAGGCGCCCTCGGAGGAGACCATGGGCGCGCCGAGCGGCCGCTCGGGGGTGCACTGAACGCCGAAGGCCGGGCACTCATAGGGCTTCTTGAGGCCTTGGAGAACCAGGCCGCTGATGCAATCGGGGGACTCGCGCGCGCCCGCGGCACGCAGCCCGAAGCGCTCCTCGGCGTCGAAGCGGCGGTAGGGGTCGCGGAGCCGCAGGCCGCTCGAGGGAATCTCGCCGATGCCGCGCCACTGGCGGTTGGTGACCTCGAAGACCTCGGCCACGCGCTGCTGCGCGGGCTGGTTGCCACCGCGGCTGACAGCGCGGCAGTACTGGTTCTCGACTTCGGCCCGTCCGTCTTCCAGTTGCGCCACGGCCATGCGGATGCCCTCGAGCAGATCCAGCGGCTCGAAACCGGTGACGACAATCGGAACGCGATAACGCTGGGCCAGGGGTTCGTACTCGTGATAGCCCATGACGGTGCAGACGTGGCCGGGCGCCAGGAAGGCCTGGACGCGGCAGTTTGGGGCGCTCAGAATGGCCTCGATGGCGGGCGGCACGAGCACGTGCGCGACAAGGAGCGAGAAGTTTTCGAGTCCCGCGCGCGCGGCCTGCCACACCGACATGGCGTTGGCGGGCGCGGTGGTCTCGAAGCCCACCGCGAAGAACACTACCTGACGTTGGGGATTGTCACGCGCCACTTTGAGCGCGTCCATGGGCGAATAGACCATGCGGACGTCGCCGCCGGCGGCTTTCGAGTCCAGCAGGCTGCGCGTCGAGCCGGGAACGCGCAGCATATCGCCGAAGGAGCACAGGATCGCCTCGGGCCGCGCGGCGATTTCGACGGCTTTGTCGATCAGCTCGATGGGCGTCACGCACACCGGGCAACCGGGACCGTGAACCAGCGTGACTTCAGGCGGCAGCAGGTCCTCGAGCCCGCTCTTGAGGATGGTGTGCGTCTGGCCGCCGCAGATCTCCATGATGGTCCAAGGCCGATGGATGGTGCGCCGCAGCTCCTGGGCGAGCAGCGCGACCGGCTTCCGATCGCGGTATTCGTCGACGAACTTCACGGCGAACCCTCCTGGGCTTCCGCGAGCGCATCCATTTCCGCCAGGTACTCGAAAATCTTCTGCGCTTCGGCGGGATCGACGACGTTGAGGGCGAAACCGACGTGGACCAGGACGTAGTCGCCGCTCGAGGCCTCGGGCGTGAAGGCCAGGGAGACCTCTTTGCGGATGCCGCCGAAATCGACCTGGGCTCGGCGCAGGGTGGGATCGGGGTCCTCATGAATCTCAAGGATCTTCCCCGGTACGGCCAGGCACATGGTTAACCTCCCGCCAGCACGGCTTGCCCCAGCGCGATTCCGCCGTCATTGGGGGGAACGCGCTGGTGCGTGTAGACGCGGCAGCCGCGCCGCTCGAGCAGCGACGCCACGCGCTCGACCAGGTAGCCGTTCTGAAACACGCCGCCGCTGAGCACCACGTCGCGCTGGCCGGCGCGCCGGGCCACCGCGACGATCCAGTTCGCCAGCGCGTTGTGGAACCGCGCGGCAATGAGGTCGCGCGGGACGCCGGTCTCGACGTCGCAGCGCACGGCGTCGACCAGCGGCGCCCAGTCCCCCTCCGCCAGCGGGTAGCACTCGCTGGTATCGAGGTCGCCGATGGCGCGCTCGAGCAGCATGGCGGCCTGCCCTTCGAAGCGGCTTTCCCGCGCGATGCCGGCGATCGAGGAAACGGCGTCGAACAAGCGGCCGACGCTGGTGGTGAGCGGCGAATTGACGCCGCGCTCGAGCATGCGCCGGATCACCGGGTCGCGGACCGCCTCCGGGCCCGCGATCTCGTAGAGAAGGCTTGCGGCAGAGCGCCAGCCCTCGCGAATGGCCGCCTCTCCGCCGGGCAACCGGAAGGGCCGCAGATGCGCGATGCGCTCGAAGCGGCTGCGCTCGGCGAGAAAGAACTCGCCGCCCCATACCGTTCCGTCGAGGCCGTAGCCGGTGCCATCCCAGGAGACGCCGAGATAGGGACCGGTAACATCGTTCTCGGCGGCGCAGGCCGCGATGTGCGCGTGATGGTGCTGCACCTTGACCAGCGGCAGCCCCGAGCTGAGCGCCCAGCGAGTGGAGGCGTAATCGGGGTGCAGGTCGCAGGCCACTGTTTCGGGCTGGAAGCGGTAGAGACGGCAGAGGTCCTCGATGGCCCTCTCGAAGGCCACGCGCGACTCGACTGTGTCGAGGTCGCCGACGTGCTGGCTGAGGAAGACCAGCCGGCCGACCGCAATGGCGACGGCGTTCTTGAGGTGGGCTCCGACGGCCAGCACGGAAGGCAGATCGCGCGCGGCGCGCACGGGAAGAGGGGCGTAGCCGCGGGCCCGGCGGATGACGCTCTCGCGCCCGCGGGTCACGCGCACCACCGAATCGTCGCAAGGGCGCGCAATGGGCCGGTCGTGCACGAGGAAGACTTCGGCGATGCGGCCCAGGCGCGCCTGCACCTCGTCGTTGTCGATGGCGATGGGCTCATCGCCGCGGTTCCCGCTGGTGGCGACCACCGGGAAGGGGCACTCGCGCATCAGCAGGTGGTGCAGCGGCGAGTAGGGAAGCATGACGCCGAGGTAGGGCGAGTTGTGCGCCACGTTGGGGGCTAACAGCGGCGTGCCGCGGGGACGCAGCAGCACCACCGGCGCGGCGGGCGAGCGCAGCACCGCCTCCTCTTCCGGCGAAACCTGGCAATACTCGCGCACCATCTCCAGAGTCGGCATCATCAGGGCGAAGGGCTTCTCCTCGCGGTGCTTGAGGCGGCGCAGGCGGCCGACGGCCTCCTCGTTCAGGGCGTCCACCAGCAACTGGAACCCGCCGATTCCCTTCAGAGCGACGATGCGACCGGCCTGAATGGCGCGGGCCGCCTCGCGGATGCCCATCGACAGTTGGGGGCCGCAGCGCGGGCAGGCGTTGGGCTGCGCGTGGAAGCGGCGGTCGGCCGGATCGGCGTACTCGCGCGCGCACTCGGGGCAAAGCACGAAGCCTCGCATGGTGGTGCGCGAGCGGTCGTAAGGGATATCGAGAATGATGGAGTACCGCGGGCCGCACTGCGTGCAGTTGGTGAACGGATACCGGAAGCGGCGGTTGGCGGGGTCGAGCAACTCGGCCAGGCACTGGGGGCAGGTGGCCAGGTCGGGCAGGATGCTGGTGGTCCTCTCGACGGCCTCGTCACTCGAGAGGATCTCGAAGCGGGTGTGGCCGGCGGGGGCCAGCAGGCTCGTCTCGCGGGCCAGGACCACGGCGGCGGCGGGCTTCTCCGCTTCCAGGCGCCGGAGGAAAAGGTCGAGATCCTGCCGGCTCCCCTCGACCTCGACGATGAGGCCGGCGCTCGAGTTGAGCACCGTGCCGTTCAAACCCAACTGGGTGGCCAGGCGGTAAACGAAGGGGCGGAAACCCACGCCCTGCACGGCGCCGTAAAGCGCGACGCGGAGCCGCTCGACGTTGCCCACCGCCAGCGTCATGTGGCCACCACCAACTCCTCCGCAATACGGCGCGCGAGCTCTTCGACAGCGGCAAGAACCTCCGGCGAGGGCGGCGAGCCGAGCTCAAACTGGCCTGCCTCGATTCCATAGATCCGGAGCGACGGCGGGAGTTGGGCGAGTGCGCGTCCGAGTTCCACCGCTTCCGCCACGCCGAACGCATGCGTGGAGGCGCGGAAAACGGCGCGGGCGACCGGGGCGGTTTGGGCATCCCAGACGGAGATCGAGCCGACCGAAGCCCCACTGATCACAGCATCCACTATTATGACGCTTTCGGCGCCACTCCAGGATTCGAGGAGGTCCAGGCCCTCGCCGCCACGCTCCAGCGCTTCGATTCCGAGAGACCGCAGCCGCCGGGCGACCAACAGCCCCGCCGCGTCGTCCCCGCGGTCCGGGTTGCCGCAGCCGATGATCAGATAGCGCACAGGACCAGGCATCGACACTAGTGTCGATGCGGCACGCTGAGAGCGTGCGCCACAACTTCATGGTTCACGTTCGATCTCCAGGCGCAGGAAGTGGGTGGCGCAGGAAATGCACGGATCGTAGTTGCGCACGGCCTGCTCGCAGCGCAAGGTGATCTGCTCGACCGGCTGGGTCGCGATCTGGGGAACGAAGTACCAGAGATCCTCTTCGATGCGCTTCTGGTTCTGCGAGGTGGGCGGCACGATCCTGGCGGAGCGGATCAAGCCGCGCTCGTCGATCTGGTAGCGGTGGTAGAGCAATCCGCGGGGCGCTTCGGTGGCGGCGTGGCCGGTGGCGGCGCGGACGGGCACTTCCACCCTGGGGGCAGCCGGCGGCTCGTACTCGGCGATGATGCGCAGCGCCTCCTCGCAGGAGAAAACCAGCTCGATGGCCCGGACCACGATGCTGCGGAACGGATTCAGGCAGGGCACGGCGAGCTTGCAGTCGCTGGCGGTCTGGCGGGCGATCTCCGGCAGCTTGGCGTAGTTCAGGTTGAAGCGGGCCAGCGGTCCGACCAGGTACGAGCCGCGCTTGCGCAACTGCGATTGGAGCGCGTTGGAGTGCCGGACGTGCTGCTCGAAGAAGTGCTCCTCGAATTCCGAGACGTCGATGTCCAGGCCCTTGTTGGAAACCACGCGGCCCTCGTTGAATGGGTACTCGTCGGGATGCGAGAGCGCCACGAACTCGTAATCCTGCTCGAAATCCGGAAACTCGAAGCCGTTGACCAGGCGGGCGGTGGCGATGGAGGCGTCCAGGGCCCACTTGAGGTCCTCGACCAGGGCCAGCAGCTCGCTACGCGGCGGCACGCGGTAGAATCCGCCGACGCAGACCGAAATGGGATGGATCTCGCGGCCGCCCAGCACGATCATCAGATAATTGCCGATCTTCTTGAGACGGAGCGCCTGCTCGACGGCTTCCTTGTGGTCGCGCGCCATCTCGAGGGCGTCCTGGTAGCCCAGGAAATCGGGCGCGTGGAGCATGTAGACGTGCAAGGCATGGCTCTCGATCCACTCGCCGCAATAGATCAGGCGGCGGAGCAGCCGGATGGCCGGATCGACGGTGACGCCCAGGGCACGCTCCATGGCGTGTACGGCGCTCATCTGGTAGGCGATGGGGCAGATGCCGCAGATGCGCGCCGTGATGTCCGGCGCCTCCAGGAAATGGCGCCCGCGCAGGAACGCCTCGAACATGCGCGGGGGCTCGAAGATCTTGAGCTTCACGTCCTCGACGCGGTCGCCGCGCAGCTTCACCTGAAGAGCTCCCTCGCCCTCGACTCGCGCGAGGTAGTCAACCCGGATCGTCTTGCTTGTCATCGGCTAAACCTCCTCGGCCCGCGGCCTGTGGCCACAGGCCACAAGCTGGTCTCCTTACGCGGGCGCCCCCAGATCCAGCTCGACTTTGACCACCGGGTCTTCGATCGAGCGCGTCAAATGGAAGCCCATCTTCTCGCAGATGCGCAGCATCATGAAGTTGTCCGGCAGAACGTCGCCGGTGATGCGGTCCAGCTTCTCGTCCTTGGCCACTTCGATCACCCGCCGTAACAGTTCGGAGCCCAATCCGCGGCCCTGGTATTCATCGCTGATGATGGCGGCAAACTCGGCCTGGTTGACGCCGTGGGCCCTCTTGAGGCGGGCGACGCCGATCACGTGCGACTCGCCGGTGGCCGGGTCTTTCTGTTCGGCCACCAGGGCCATTTCGCGGTCGTAGTCGATAAAGCAGATGCGGGTCAGGCGCTCGTGCGCCACGCGCTGGCTCAGCTTGATCAGATGCAGGTAGCGCTGGTACACCGAGCGCTCGGAAAGCGTCTCGTGGAACTTCACCAGCAGCGGCTCGTCCTCGGGACGAATCGGGCGGATCAGGAGTTCCGTGCCGTCTTCCGCGGTCCAGGGCGCCACGTACTTGGTGGGGTAGGGACGGATCGCCAGGCGCGGCAGCTTGTCCACGGGGACGTCCAGGCCGTGCACCACCACGCGGGCGTCCAGGGCGACCAGCCGCTCGGGGGAGGCCAGCAGCGGGTTGATGTCGATTTCCTTGATCCAGGGCTGCTCGACCACAAGCTGGCTGAACCGCACCATCAATTGCTCGAGCTCGGCCAGGTCAACCGGCGCGCGGCCGCGCACGCCTTTGAGCGCGGTGTAGATCATGGTGGACTGCATCATGCGCCGGGCCAGCGTCGTGTTCAACGGGGGCAATGCCAGGGCGCGGTCCTTGAAGACCTCGACGAGCTGGCCGCCCATGCCGAACAGCAGCACCGGGCCAAACTGGGGGTCGATGCTAGAGCCGATGATGAGTTCGTAGCCGAACAGCTTGATCATGGGCTGCACGGTGACGCCCTGGAAATGCTGGCTGCCGACCTTGGCGGAGACCGAGGCCTCGATGGCCTTGTAGGCCGCGCGGACGGCTTCCTCGTTGCGGAGGTTGAGCTGCACGCCGCCCACGTCGGTCTTGTGGGTGATGGTCTCGGAGTAGAGCTTGAGGACGATGGGGTAGCCAATCTCGGCGGCGCTCTTCACGGCGTCGTCCTCGGAGACGGCGATGCGGGTCTCGGCGATGGGGATGCCGTAGGTGGCCAGCAGTTGCTTGGACTCGAACTCGGTGAGAATGGTGCGGCCAGCCTGGCGCGCGGTCTGGATGATGGCTTCGGCGCGGGCGCGATCGGCCTCGGCTTCCTCGGAGTCCGGCGCCATGGGGGTCTGGTACAGGCCGCGGAGGTTATAGGCGAAGCGCCACATGTAGTTGAAGGCGCGGGCGGCGGTGTCGGGGTAGGGGAAGGTGGGGATGCCGGCGCGGTTGAGGATTTCCTCGCCCGCGGCGACATGGCTACCGCCCATCCAGCTCGCGAGCACCGGCTTGCCTTCGATCTGGGCATAGGGACGGAGCTGCTCGGCGGTCTTGGTGGGATCGGTCATGGCCTGGGGGGTCAGGATCACCAGCAGCCCATCGGCGTTGGGATCGTTCGCGGCGATCTCGAGCGCCTTGGCATAACGATCGGGACCGGCGTCGCCCAGGATGTCGATGGGATTATTGCGGCTCCAGGCGGCCGGCAGGAATGCGTTGAGCGCATCAAAGGTCTCCTTGGAGAGTTCGGGGATTTCGCAGCCGGCGCTAACCAGGGCGTCGGTAGCGAGCACGGCGGGGCCGCCGGCGTTGGCCACGATGGACAGGCGCGGGCCGGCGGGGCGGGGCTGCTTGGCCAGCACTTCGGCCATGTAGAACAGGTCGGCGATGTTGTTGACTCTCAGCACTCCGCTGCGGCGGAAGGCAGCGTCCAGCACTTCGTCGCTTCCGGTGAGCGAGCCGGTGTGGGAGGCGGCGGCCCTGGCGGCGGCTTCGGTGCGGCCGGGCTTGATCACGATGATGGGCTTGGAGAGCGCCACCTCGCGCGCCGCGGAGAGGAAGGCGCGCGCGTCGCCGATGGTCTCCATGTAGAGCAGAATGCTGCGGGTGCGCGAGTCGTTGCCGAGGTAGTCGATCAGGTCGCCCCAGCCCACGTCGGACATCGCGCCGATGGACAGGAACGAACTGAACCCGACCTGCTCGCGCAAGCTCCAATCGAGCACCGCGGTGCACAGCGCGCCGCTCTGGCTGATAAAGCCGACGTTGCCGGGCAGCGCCATGCCGCGCGCGAAAGTGGCGTTCAGGCCGGTGAGCGGGCTCATCACTCCCAGGCAGTTCGGGCCAATGACGCGCATGTTGCCGCGCCGGGCCTCGGCGACCAACTGCTGTTCGTAGGCCAGGCCCTCCGGGCCGGTCTCTTTGAAGCCCGCCGAGATGACCACCGCGGCCGGCACGCCGGCGTCCACGCACTCGCGGATAATGCCCGGAATGGTCCTGGCCGGAGTCACCACTACGGCCAGGTCGACCTTCTCGGGGACCGCCGCGACGTTGGGGTACGCCCGGATGCCCAGCACGCTGGGGCGCTTCGGATTCACCGGGTATACCGTTCCGCCAAACGGGGTGCTGATCAGGTTCCATAGCACGGTACGCCCCACGCTGCCGGGGTTCTCGGTGGCGCCGATCAAGGCCACCGACTCGGGCTCGAAGAAGACATCCAGGGGGTGGTGCCGGGGCTTCAAAATGTCCTGGGCGGAATCACCGCCCGGGTTCTTCAGTTTCTTCATTGCACATTCCTTGTCATGAATTGGCGAGACAGGGCTGGAGCCCTATCCTACTTGCCGTGCACTCGAACGGCGCCGCCCCGGCCGGCAGCGGAGCTGCCTCGGGGCCATTGCCGTAGCCGAGGATAAGCACTTGGGCCATAAACCTTCAGATATTGACGATTGACGATTTTCTCATTGACGATTTTCCCGGCGGATGGCCGACGTCGGAGCAATCGTCAATGCCCCAATCGTCAATCGTCAATTCCTTCACGCTCTCTCGGCCTCCTCGCTGGCCTGGCGGAACTGCCAGGACCAGGCGTTGAAACTGCGGAAGGCGCGGGCGATCTCCTCGTCGCTTTGCCCCAGCAGCCGCAACTGCGTGGTCATGGCGGCGGTGTTGGCGCTTTCCATGGGTCCGTAACAGCCGAAGCAGCCGCGGCCGAAGCGGGGGCAGAGGGCCCCGCAGCCGCTCTGGGTCACCGGCCCCAGGCAGGGGACGCCGCGCGCGATGGTGATGCAGACGTTGCCGCTGCGCTTGCACTTCATGCACAGGCTGTGGGTGGGGATATTGGGCTTGCGGCCAATCAGGGCGGCCGAGATCAGCTCGATCAGGTGCTTCTTGTTGATGGGGCAGCCGCGCAGTTCGAAATCCACCGGCACGTGCTCGGCGATGGGGGTGGACATCTTGAGGGTCTGAATGAAATCCGGCTGGGCGTAGACCGTGCGGACGTACTCCTGCGAGTCGGCCCAGTTGCGCAGCGCCTGGACCCCACCCGCGGTGGCGCAGGCGCCGATGGTCACCAGCACCCGCGACTGCCGGCGGACCTGCTGGATGCGCTCGGCGTCGTGGTGCGTGGTGATGGAGCCCTCCACCAGCCCGATGTCGTACGGCCCCTTGCGCATGGTCCGGGACGCTTCCGGGAAGTACGCGATGTCGATGGCTCCGGCGACCGCCAGCAGCTCGTCTTCGGCATCCAGGAGGCTCAACTGGCAGCCGTCACAGGAGGCGAACTTGAACACGCCAACTTTGGGCTTGGTTTTGTTGTTAGAGCTCATGCTTTTCCAGCCAGGGCCGCATCTTGGTGTAGGGGAAGATGGGGCCGTCCTTGCAGACGAAATAGGGTCCGAGCTGGCAGTGGCCGCAGAAGCCGACCGCACATTTCATGTTGCGTTCCATCGACAGGTAGATATCGGCATCCGGCAGGCCGCGCTTCTCCAGCTCGCGGATGACGTAGCGCATCATGATCTCGGGTCCGCAGATCATGGCGGTGGTCCGGCCGGGGTGCAAGCGGACGTAGCGGAACAGGGTGGTGACCACGCCGACGTAGCCGCGCCAATTCATTCCGCCATAGTCGACCGTTGTAAGCACCTGGGTATCGGGCAGGCGGGCCCACTCGGCGAGCTGCTTGCGATACAGCAGGTCCTTGGGGCTGCGCGCGCCGTACAGGAGCAGCAGCCGGACGTAATCGTCGCGGTTGCCCAGCACGTGCTGGATGGCGGGGCGGAGCGGCGCCAGGCCAATGCCGCCGGCGACGATCAGCACGTCATTGCCGCGGGCCTGCTCGAGCGGCCAGGAGGTTCCGAAGGGCCCCCGCACGCCGACCCATTGGCCGGGCTGGCAGTTCACCAGGGCGTTGGTGGCCTTGCCGACCGAGCGCACGGTGTAGACCAGACGGCCGCTGTCGTGCGGGTCACCGCTGATGGAGATGGGCAACTCCCCCACGCCGAACACGTACAACATGCTGAACTGCCCGGGCGAGAAGCGGCCGGCTCCCTCTTCGCCCTGGGGATCGAGCGTCAGGGAGAAGGTGTCGTGGGTCTCCTTGGCGACGCTCGCCACGCGGACCGGCGTCATATGGGGCGGGAGGGCGGGCGGGGCAGCGGCGAGGACTGCACTCATACCAGCTTGACCCCCCGCGGCGCGTACAGGTCGAGCAGTTGCAGGCGGGTGGCGTGCAGCCGCTGCGCCACCACCATGAGCAGCCGTTCCATGAACCGGTAGCCGAACGAGGGGTCCTGCTCCCAGATCTGGCGCAGACGAGTGGCGTCGAAAGCGATGGCGCGTACCGGTTCCAGCGAGCGCGCCTGAAACGTCTTGCCGGCGTGGCCGAGCAGCGACGACCAGCCCATTTCGTCGCCCTCGCCCAGGGTCTGGATGCGCACGATCCGCCCGGGAGCGGAGATTTCCAGGGCCACCTTGCCGGACACCAGCAGATAGAACAGGCTGCTCTCATCGCCCTCCCGAAAGACGATCTGGTCTCTGGCGAACTGAACCTCCAGGGCCACCTCGGCCAATCTCTGGACATGATTCTGCTTCAGACCCTCCAGAAACGGATGCTCCCGAAGCGCCTCGGTCAGCGTTTTGGTTTCCATTCCATCGTTCTCCTTGTCGGTTATGCGGGGCTTGCCGCTCCCCGAATCTCTCGGATCTCTTCCGTAATGTCGATTCTCCCCGGACACCAGGTAATGCAGCGACCGCATCCCACGCAGCCGAAGACGCCGAACTGATCGACCCAGGCGGCGAACTTGTGCGTGAGCCACTGCCGGTAGCGTGACTTCACCGAGAGCCGGACGCTGCCGCCGTGGATGTAGGTGAAAGCGTCGGTGAAGCAGGAATCCCACTTGCGCCAGCGCTCGGCGTGTTCTCCGGTGACGTCGGTGAGGTCCTCGACGGTGGTGCAGAAGCAGGTGGGGCAGACCAGCGTGCAATTGGCGCAGCTCAGGCAGCGGGCTGCGACGCGGTCCCAGCGCGGATGGTCGAAGTTGTCGAAGAGCAGCTCGCGAACGCCGGTGGTGTCGACCGAGCGGCCCATCTGCGAGGCGGCGCTCTCGACAGCGGCCTGGGCCGCCTTCAGGTCTTCCTTGCGGGCCTTGCGATGCTCGAGTTCCGCCAGGACCGCCGCGCCCGGCTGGCTGCCCACCTCGACCACAAAGCTGTGCTGCTCGGCACCGAGAAGCTCGGTGAGCGCCAGGTCGAACCCGGCCTGGACGCGCGGGCCGGTGTGCATCGAGGCGCAGAAGCAGGTGCCGCCCGCCTGCGTGCAGTTCACCGCCACAATGAAAGCGCCCTCGCGGCGGGCCTGGTAGGCGGGGTCCCCGTAGCGGTCCCCGATCAGGGCGCGATCCTGGACCCGAATGGCCGCCAGCTCGCAGGCACGCACCCCCAGGAAGGCGTACTGCGGCGGGCGGGGCGGCTGGCGCAAGATCTTGAAGCCCTCTCCCTCACGGTCCCCCTCGAAGATGGGCAGTTCGGGCGGGTGGAGGTAGCGCTTCCAGCCCTGCGGTCCCACGGTGTAGCCGAACACGGCGGAGTCGTCCCGCTTCCTCAAACGGTAGTAGCCGCATTCCTGCTCATCGCCCCAGCCGACCGGGAGATCCTCGGCCTTCTCGAGGGCGTCGCAGGTAATGGCGCCGTCGCGCACGGTGGGACCAATCACTTGGTAGCCCCGCCGCCGCAGCGCGGAGATGAGAGCGGACAGGGCAGGGAACTCGATCAGGGCCTGGGAGCCGACGGGAGGAAGCGTGGTGTCCATCGCCATGTTCTCTGGAGCCAAGTCGCGTGCCGGGCGCGTTGTCGCACACCTCCCACTGGCTTGGTTCCAGCAGCTTTGGGTGCATACGGGTTGCCAAACTCAATCGAATCAAAACAAACGGCTTAGTGGAGAATCGGCGGGCGGCGCTGGGTGAAATCGCGCTGTCCTCGGAGGAGCTCCGGCCTGGCTTGTTGCGCTTTTCTGCGAGGGCGCCCTGCCCGAACCACCGAAACCCGCGGGAATGCTTCGATTCAGGCCCGAATAGGGAGTGGGAAACCTGAATATCCCATTCTCGCCGCCTGAGCGAAAACACGCAGGGGGAAGTTGCGTAGTTAGGAGCTGTCAGCCGGCCGACTGCCGGCGCTTCTCGTAGCGCTGGAAGCGGTCGCGGTAGGGCTCGAAACCCTTGCGGCCCATGAGGCCGTAGGTGAACTTCTTGCCCAGCTCGACGCCTTCCTGGTCGAAGGCATTGATGTCGAGCAACTCACCCATGAATGCGGTTTGGAACTCCATCAGTTGCAGGAACGCGCCGAGGTGTTCGGGGTCCACCTTCTGAAGCGTGAAGGTGCAGTTGGGGCGGCCGGCCTCGACCAAGGCGGCGGCCGTGGAGCGCCGCTCGACGTCGATGAGCTGAGCCAGGGTCTGCCCGCCCAGGTAGTCGAAGGCTTCCAGATTCAAGCCCGCCTCGGGGATCTTGCCGGGGCCGGCGAATTCCTCGACCGCCCAGAAAGTGAACACCTTGTCGTTCGGACCTTCGGCGTAAAGCTGAACCTGCGAGTGCTGGTCGGTGGCGCCCAGGGCGGCCACCGGCGTCTGGCCGGCATGGATTTCGGCGCCTTGGCGGGACTTGGCCTTGCCCAGAGATTCGGCCCAGAGCTGGCGGAACCAGAAGGCCGCGCCCCAGAGCTGGTTGGAGTAAGGAAACGCCACCTGGATGGACTTGTGCTTGAGCGTCCAGACGAGGTAGTGGAACAACGCGGCGCGCAAGGCCAGGTTCTTCTCGAGATCCGGCTGCCAGCAGTCCTCGGTGACAGCGGCGGCGCCTTTCAATATGCCGCGGATGTCCAGGCCGATGAGCGCGGCGGGCAGCAAGCCGACCGGGGACAGCACACTGAACCGGCCGCCGACGTTCTTTGGGATGGCGAACTGAGGGTAGCCCTCGGCCTGGGCCAGTGCATTGAGATCGCCGGCGCCGGCCGTGGTCACCGCCGCGATCCGGTTTCGCGCCTGGCGGCCGGGTTTCCTGCCCATCCAGTCGCGCACGATCAGGAAGGTGGCGACGGTTTCGGCGGTGGAGCCCGACTTCGCAACGACCACCGTGAAGGTCTTCTCCGGGCTCATCGAATTCAGGGCCGCGGCGGTGAAGGCCGGGTCAACGTTGTCCAGGATGACCAGCCTGGGATTCCGGGCCGAGAACGCGGGCTGCACAGGATGCGGGCCGCGCAGGCCGCAGTCCAGCGCCCACGCGCCCAGGGCGCTGCCGCCGATGCCCACCAGGCACAGCGTGTCGAAGGAACCGCGGACCTCCTCCGCGAACCCGAGGATATCCTCGGCAACCTGGGTCTGAAAGGGCAGATGCGGGAAGCCCTGGGCGCCGGCCTCGCTGATTTTGCGGAAGCCGTTCAGGGCCTCGAGAGCTTTCGGGGAATGCAGCGAAATCTCCTCGGGAGTGAGGCCGTTGGCTTGGCCGACCATTTTGGCACGGAGGTTGAGGTCGTCGAAGTGGATGTGCATGTGACAGCCGCTCTCTTACATTTTCATTGGAGCATACCGGAGCAACCGGGGACAGCCTGGGCCGTCCCGACAGCGGACGGCCGAGGCAGTCCCTCGGTTGCGGGCGCCCCGGGCAACCGGGGACAGCCTGGGCCGTCCCGACGGCGGACGGCTGAGGCAGTCCCTCGGTTGCCGGGACAGGGCTGGAGACCTATCCTACTTGCGGTGGAAGGTTCCGGGATTAGGGTCGTGGACGGTGGGGAAGGTCTTGGACATGTGGTCGTGCCAGGTCAGCCCTTCTTCATCCACCAGGGCCCAGACCAAGCCCAGGCCCACGGCGCTGAGGCCTAGGCAGGTGGCGGCGAAGCGGAACAGGCGAAGCCGCCAACCGGGGGGCGAGCCGTCGAAAGTGAGCAGGCGCAGGCGGAAGCATCGCATGCCGGCGGTTTCGCGGCCGAGCAGGCACCAGAACAGGTGGTAGGCCAGCAGCATCGCCGTCACGGCGCCCGCGTAAAAGACCGCGGTCTTGCGGCCCAGCGCGAAAGCGCCGCCGAACAGATGGAACACCGCAGCGGCAAAGCCCACCCCAACGGCACACAGAGCCGCATCGAGGAAAGCCGCCCTGAGGCGCACGCGGGTCGAAGCGATGGGGGCCTCGTCATAAACGGTTTGGGGTCGCGGGTCGCGCGGCCGCAGATCCAGGCTCTGCTGGCCCGTTCGCGCTCCGGCGCCGGATGGAGCGGCGGGCTGCCTGGGCCGGCGGGCGCGGGCCAACTGCTCGCGAGGCGGCCGGCCGGGGCCAATCGAATCGAACGGAATGATCTTGGGACGGTCTCCGGGGAACAATGAGGGCTGGCGCGGCGGGAGGCCCAACGAAGTGCGCTGTTCGGGAGGCGCCACGACGGTCGAGGCGGGCTGCAAGGCGGGAACGGCCGTGGAATGGCGCGCCAGAACGCCCGCCGGCACGCCTTCGATCCAGCGCCCACAGTGGCGGCAGCGGTGATCGTGCTCCGAATTTGGACATCCGCAGTGCTGGCAGTCCACTGGTTCCGGTCTCAGGCGCGGGGCGATCCTGGGCGGGCAGTCCGGTCCGTGCTAGGATGAACGGTTGGACGACCCGACACCAATACCTGCGCAAGTCCCATCATGGTGTTAGTAACATAATCGGGGGAATTTGTCACGTGGTTTTTTGGCGCTGGGCGAGACTTTTCATACTGATTGGGGCGGCGATGGTGGCGGCGGCGCAGACCGGGTCCCCGCCCGCGAGCCCCCCATCTGCGGTGAAAAAGAAGGCCGTACCCGCGCCCGCGCGCAGAGTGCGGCTGGCCTCGCCGAACAACGTTCCCGAGGGCTGGGCGGAGATCCAGGCGGTGACATGGTCCCTGGAGGGGCCGTGGCAGCACCTGCGTGGCGCAGCCCGCGTCGAAACCAGCGAAGTGCTGCTGAAGGCCGATGAAATCGACTACAACGACGATACCGGGGACGCGGAGGCGCGCGGGCATGTCTACCTTCAGCACTTCGAGGGCGGCGATGAGCTGTGGGCGGACCGGGCCGAGTACAACATGGCCCAGGAGAAAGGGAAGTTCTACAACGTGCGCGGCACGTCGCCGGTGCGCGTGGAGGTCCGGCGCGGGATCCTGCCGACCGAGAATCCCTTCCACTTCGAGGGCAAGTGGGCCGAGCGGATCGGGGACAAGTACATCCTGCACGACGGCATGATCACCAACTGCCTGATGCCCAAGCCCTGGTGGGTGTTGAAGGGGCCGCGGTTCGACATCCTGCCGAATCAGCGGGCCCTGGCCTACCGCGCCGTGTTCTGGCTGCGCAGAGTCCCGCTGTTCTACGCGCCCTTTTTCTACAAGTCGCTGGAGCGGCTGCCGCGCCGCAGCGGCCTGCTGACGCCCAATATCGGCAACAGCTCGCGGTTGGGAAAGATGGTGGGATTCGGGTACTTCTGGGCGATCAACCGCAGCTACGACCTGATGTATCGCGGCCAGTACTTCACCCAGCGGGGGCCGGCGCACCACCTGGACCTGCGTGGAAAGCCGTGGGAGGGCACGGATTTCAACGCGATTGTGTACGGAGTCAACGACCGAGGCGTCAAGATCGGCGACTCGGTGCAGAAGCAGGGGGGGGTGCTGGCCTACATGCAGGCGCGCTCGGAGCTGGGCCACGGTTTCTATGCGCGCGTGGAAGCAAACTATTTGAGTTCATTCGTTTTCCGCCAAAACTTCACGGAATCCTATAACGAGGTGATCTCGGCCGAAGTGCACTCCACCGGCTACGTCGGCAAGGACTGGTCCAGCTACGGCTTGAACCTTGTGGTTCAGCGCAACGAGAGTTTCCAGAGCACCCAGCCCGGCGACACGGTGATCATTCGCAAGCTGCCCGAAGTGGATTTCGTGAGTCGCGACCACCGCATCTGGCAGAAGCTCCCGATCTGGGTTTCCTGGGAAACCACCGCCGGGCTGCTGCACCGCACGCAACTGGATTTTCAGACGCGCCAGTTCGTGGAGCGCATGGATGTCTATCCGCGGGTGACGACGGCCATCCGCTGGAAGGATTTCAGCCTGATCCCGAGCTTCGCCATCCGGGAGACGCATTACGGCGAGAGCCAGGAGCCGGGCCACATCCTGGGGCAGAACCTGAACCGCAGCGGGCGCGAGTTCACGCTGGATCTGGTGCCGCCCTCGCTGGCGCGGGTTTTCCACGGCAAGCTCAAGCACGTCATCGAGCCCCGGGTGTCCTACCGCTACGTGACCGGCGTGAGCGATTTCGAGCGGCTGGTGCGGTTCGACGACACCGAGCTGTACTCGAACACCAACGAAGTCGAGGTTTCGCTCACCAACCGGATCTACGCCAAGCGGGGCGACTCGATCGAGGAACTCATGAGCTGGCAGCTCCGCTACAAGCGCTTCTTCGATCCGACCTTCGGCGGGGCGGTGGTGGAGGGGCAGCGTAACGTGGTGCTGAGCTCGATCGAACTGACGCCCTACGCCTTCCTGGACGGTCCCAGGCACTATTCGCCGGTGGTTTCCGTGCTGCGCCTGAATCCGAAGCCGGGCTTCGGCGTGGAGTGGCGGTCGGACTACGATCCGCTGCGCCACACGGTGGTGAACAACACGCTGGGCGCCGACGCGCGCTTTGGCCAGTACGTCATTTTCGTCGGGCACAACACGGTGCGGGACGTCCCGCTGCTTTCCCCCAGCTCGAACCAGTTCGACGGCCGGTTCGCCATTGGGAACGAGAACCGGCGGGGGTGGAACGCGGTGTTCCGCGCCAACTACGATTTCCGGTCGGGCATCATGCGCTTCGCCACCACGCAGGTGGCCTACAACACCGACTGCTGCGGATTCAGCGTGCAATACCAGCGCATCAGCGCCGGCACGCGCAATGAAAACGTGTTCCGCCTGTCCTTCGCGGTGGCCAACATCGGTTCCTTCGGGACGCTGAAGAGGCAGGAGCGGGCGTTCTGAGCGCGCCCTTTGGGGCCTGTGATGAAACAGCCACTCCAACGGCTCCCTAACGGTCGCGGCTCGGCAAGCTGTTACTGAGCCGCGACCGTTAGGGAGCGGTCGAGCGAAGTGGACATGATGTCTGGTGACAGGCCCTCAGCGTCCTTCGATGGCTTGATCCAGCAGCAGGCGGAACTGCTGGCTCTTCTGGTCCACGCGCTGGCGCAGTTGCGCGAGTTCGAGCTCGAGGGTTCGGAGCCGGTCCGCCAGGTGCAGGCAGGCCAGCACGGCCACGCGCAGGGAGTCGGCGTTGGCGGACTTGGCGGCGATGGCCGCCATGATCTGATCGACGCTGTCGGCAAGCTCCTGGATGTCCCGCTCGTCGCCGGCCGTACGAAGCGTGTAGTTCTGATGGAAGATGGTGACCTGGACAGTTTGCTTGTCGCCCACAGCGGCGATCCGATCAGCCGGCGCTCAAAGAGTCGATCTGGCCGAGCAGTCTCTCGATGCGGCTGCGCACCTGCTTGCGCTCGGAGCGCAGCGCATCCAGTTCCTCGGTGAGGCCGGCAAGCTGCGCGCGGGCGGCGGCGGCTTCGCGCAGGGCGGCGTCCCTCTCGGCCAAGGCGGCCTGTTTCTCGGCCAGCGCCGCAGACTGCTCGCGACGCAGGTTGGTCACTAGCTCGATGGCCTGGTGGATTCGCTCTTCCAGCGTGGCGAGCGAATCGACATCGTCTTCACGTAGGAGTTCCATCTGCCTATCCGGCAAGCGCGGCCTTGGCTTTCTCGACCAGCAGGCGGAAAGCGGTCTCGTCGCTGGCCGCGATCTGGGCCAGGACCTTCCGGTTCAGGTCGATGCCGGCCTTCTTCAGACCCGCGATGAACTTGCTGTAGGAAACCCCGGCCTGGCGGCAGGCGGCCCCGATCCGGACGATCCAGAGGGCGCGGAAATCCCGCTTCTTCTGGCGGCGGCCGACGTAAGCGTATCGCAACGCCTTCTCGACGGCTTCCTGCGCCGAGCGGTTCAGCTTGCTCTTGGTAAGAAAATAACCGGAAGCGGCTTTGAGGGTCTTCTGGCGGTAGTTCTTGCGCTTCGGTCCTCGTTTGACTCTAGGCACGTTTACCTCCTTGTTATGGGGGACGGGGCTGGAGCCCTATCCTACCGAGGCGGAACGGGTACGTGCCCCGCACTCCGTCCGCGCTCACCGGCTTCAGTTGGGAAGCATCTCCCTCAGCCCTGGGGCGTCGGCCGGGTCGGCGACAACGGCCTGGCCCAGCCTGCGCTTCCGCCCGCGTGACTTGGACGTCAGGATATGGCGCGCAAAAGCATGACGGCGAACGATTTTGCCCGTCCCCGTCTTCTTGAAGCGCTTGGCCGCGCCGCGATGCGTCTTCAACTTCGGCATGGTTAGAATGTCCTGGGTGATTCGCTCAGGCAGGATTCCACTGCTCAGGTCCTGCAAACCTTCACAGTATAGCACGGCACGGGAGCTGGATTACTTGCCTACCAGTCCGCGCGGGCTGCCGACTCCGGTCACGTAGTCCCAGCCTTTCGCCGCCGAATACCTTCCCGCGGAGCCGGAAAGGACGTCATAGAAGTTGCTGGTTCCGCGATAGGCGTAGATGAGGCTCAACTCGCTGGAAGAACTGTTGCTCACGCTGCCGGCCAGGTTCGCGATCCCCGCCACAGCCGGCGACGACACACTGGTCCCGCCGAACACCATCCAGCCGCTCATGCCCTGGCACTTGGTGCTGTCGTACACCGACACGCCGGTGTTAGGGTCGGCATCGAAGGACAGGTCCGGGGCGCCGCGATGCGAGCCGCTCACCACACCCGACTGCCAGGAGGGCAGCGGCTCATACCTGCTGGAGCCGCCGCCGCTCCCGCTCCATCCGGTTTCGCTCAGGAACGCAGTGTTGGGATTGCCTTCCGTGGTGCGGTTGACCGAGGTTCCGCCCGCCGCGACCACCCAAGGCGACACGGACGGGTAAATCGTCTGGCCACCGGAATCGCCGCTGGCCGCGAAGAACACCACGCCGCTCACCTTGAAGTGCGAGTCGTAGCTGGTCTCGCTGGAGAATTCGCTGCCACCCCAACTCATCGATACCTGGCCCGGCTTCCCACTGTTGATCACCTGTTGGCGGGCGACGTCCACGGCCGTGAAGAGGTCCGTAAAGCTGCTGGAGGCGGCTTCCACAAGCACGATCTTGGCGTAGGGGGCCATCGCGTGGGACCATTCGACGTCCAGCGCGGCTTCCTGCGCCCAACCGCAGTTCGACTGGGGCTTCTTCCCCGAAGCGTACAGCTTCAGGAAACAGCCGTTTGCAGTGGTGCAGGGACCCAGGCCCATGGTCGTCGAGAAGAGGTTCAAATCGTTTTCCGCGGTGGGATAGTCGTAGGCCGCCACCAAGGCGATGACGCCTTGCCCTCCATACGCCGGCAAGTTGTAGACCGCTTTGAGCGAAGCGGGCGTTTCCCCGGCGGGTGCAGTGCCCGTGGCCTCCGGGTCGAAACGCAGTAAATGGTTGGTGTGGGCTTGCAGCCCCACGTGCTCCGGTCTTTCAATGCTGGTATCGGGAATCAAGATCGGATGCCCGTGGCCCATGTGCTGAGCCAGGGCAACGCCCGGGATCAGGAAAACAGCAAGCACCGTCAGCAGGAACGCGCTCCTCATACAGTCATCTCTTTCTGGCGATTCGCCCACTCTAAAGTTGTGTCTCACCGCACGGCATCCGGCTCTCCGGTTCCGTCACTTGCCAGCAGAATACCACGACTGGGAGCGAAAAGGGAGGGGCTGGGAGTAAATTCGGGAGGTTTTGGGCCGGTAACCTGAGCCAATCTATGGAAACCCCGAGTTTGGCCGATATGAGCCATAGGTCACATTGCGTTCAGTGTGTGGCTGCCCGCCTGGCGGGCATGGTCGAGAGCAGTGGAAAGGAAGAAATGAAACGGTTCTTAGGCGTCGTGCCGACGTGGCTTGCAGTGTTTGCGTTTGCCCTTCCGGCCTGGGGGCAAGGGCACGAGTTCATCCAGGGCGGAGAGGCGGTCTCCGGTGAGGCGATCGTCAAGTTCCGCCCCAACAGGAACATCTCGGTGGAGCAGGTCCGGCAGCGGTACCGTCTCAACCAGGTGCACCACTTGGGAGGAGACGGGATCGTGCGAGTGGTCTCGCCGGACAAGTCCGCCGCGGATCTGGTAGCGGAACTCTCCGCAGATTCCGATGTGCTCTACGCCGAGCCCAACTACATCCTGCACGCCATCGCGGTGCCGAATGACCCCGGATTCAATCTGCTCTGGGGACTTCAGAACACCGGCCAGAATGGGGGCGCGCCCGGCGCGGACATCGAAGCCGTGCCGGCGTGGGACATCTCCACCGGGTCGCGCCTTAATGTGGTGGGCGTGGTGGATACGGGAATCGACGCCACCCACCCCGATCTGGTGAGTAACCTTTGGTCGGCGCCGGGCGCGTTCACGATCAGTTTCGGTCCCCGACAGTCGGTCACCTGCCCCGCGGGCAGTCACGGCTTCGATGCCATCAAGTCCACATGCACTCCCACGGACCAGAACGGGCACGGCACGCACGTCTCGGGAACCATAGGCGCGGCGGGCAACAACTCCGCCGGGGTGACGGGGGTGAACTGGCAGGCCAGCATCATGGCGCTGCGCTTCCTGGACTCCACGGGGAGCGGCACCACCGCGGGCGCCATCGCGGCCATCGAATTCGCCATCCAGGCCAAGATCAAGGGCGTCGCCAACGTCCGGGTGCTCTCGAACAGTTGGGGCGGCGGGGGCTTTTCGCAGTCGCTGCTGGATGAGATCAACCGGGCCAACGCCAATGACATCCTGTTCGTGGTCGCCGCCGGCAACAGCGCGGCCAACCTGGACGGCAGCACCAGCTTCCCCGCCGGCTACCGTTCGCCCAATGTCGTGGTGGTGGCCGCCACCGATGCGAATGACGCGCTGGCCACGTTCTCCAGCTACGGGGCCTCGACGGTGGATCTGGGAGCGCCGGGAGTGAACATCGCTTCTACCTGGCCTGGAAACCAGTACGCCTATCTCAGCGGGACCTCGATGGCGACGCCGCACGTTTCCGGGGCGGCCGCACTGCTTCTGGCGGCCTGTACGCTGAATACGGCCGGGCTGAGGAGCGCGCTGGTGAACAACGCGGAAGCCATACCGGCCCTGCAAAACAAGACCATCACCGGCGGGCGGCTGAATGTCAACCGGGCCATTCGGGCCTGCTCGAGTGGAACGCCGACGCCCGGGTTCAGCCTCACGGTCTCCCCCGCCAGCCAGACGGTGACCGCGGGCAGTTCCGGCACTTCGGCCGTGACGGTAGCGGCCTCGGGAGGATTCAGCGGCAACGTCACTCTCAGCGCGATCGGGTTGCCGGCCGGCGTGACGGCCTCGTTCAGCCCCAACCCGGTTGGGCCAGCGGGGCCATCCACGATGACCTTGACGGCCAGCGCGACGGCGCCCGCCGGCGCCACTACGTTCAGTGTCCGCGGCGTCAGCGGCTCGCTGTCCGCAACGACCTCGGTGACCGTGACGGTGAAGGCGGCGCCCAGTTTCTCCCTGTCGGCCTCCCCGTCCTCGCTGAGCGTTCGCGCCGGCCGCTCTGCCAGCAGCAACGTCTCGGTAATTGGTTCGGGCGGCTTCAGTGGAACGGTGACCCTTCAAGTCGCAGGGCTGCCTTCGGGCGCGACCGCCGTGTTCACCCCGGCCTCGCTTCAGGCGGGCAGATCCTCGACGCTTCAGATCGGCACCCAGGCGACGACCCCCACCGGGCGTTATACGGCGACTGTTACAGGCACTTCCGGGACGCTCGTCAAGTCGGTTCAGATTACGCTGAGTATGACCAAGTAGAGGCGCGGAACGTAGAAGCTGCGAGCCAGCTTGGCCCGCACTCCGGCCGCGCTCGCGCTGGCGTGGAAACGGACCGGGAACCCGCGCTGTGCTTGCCGAACCTGTGGGCGTGAGGGGACAGTCCGCGTCATGGCGCAGTGCGCCACCCGTGAGAATGACAATCGGCGTGAGGGGCAACCGGGGACAGCGTGCGCCGTCCCCACGGCGGACGGCCTAGGTAGTCCCTCGGTTGCGCGCGCCCGCTTCAAGGGGCTTTCAACAGTCCCCTCGGGCGCTTTCTTTCCACTCCTCCCACCAGGCCATTTGGATGGATTCGAGGGCGCCTTCGGAGCTGGCGGTGGGGTCGTCGGCGAAGCCTTCAAGTTGTATTACCCAGTTGCGGAGGTCGGTGAAGCGGAGGCGGAGGGGGTCCTGGTGGGGGTATTTGGCGAGCAGGGCCAGGGCGATTTCTTCGGCGTCTTCCCAGGTGAAGGTGCGCATCAGATCTTGGTTCCTTTGAGCGCGGTGCGGACTGCGGCGTTCATCATGATCTCGGCCAGGTGGAGAGTGGCCTGGTTGAGCTTCTCGATGTGGGCGCGGATGAGCGCGTGGTTGTCCGAGCAGTAGACCGTCAGCAGCTCATTGAGGGCCCGGTCGATGGCGGCCTTTTCCTCCTCCGTCATTTCGAGCCAGGCATCGTGGGCGCGGGCCTTCTCGACGGCGGCCAGGATGGTGTCGGCCTCCAGGCGGGCCTCCCGGGCCTGGCGCTGCGCGAAATCTTCCTCGGCGCGCTCGAAGGATTCGCGGATCATCGCCTCGACCTGGTTGTCGGTGAGGCCGTAGGAGGGCTTGACCTCGACGGAGTGTTCTTTGCCGGTGCGCTGGTCGCGGGCGGTGACGCTCAGGATGCCGTTGGCGTCGATGAGGAAGCGCACCTCGATGCGGGGGGCGCCGGCGGGCAGCGGCTCGATGTCCCTGAGGTCGAAGCGGGCCAGACTGCGGCAGTCCTTCACCAGCTCGCGCTCGCCCTGGACGACGTGGATCAGCACGTTGCGCTGGCCGTCGACCGCGGTGGTGAACACCTCGGTGGCGCTGGCCGGAATAGTGGAATTGCGGTGGATGATCTTCGAGACAACGCCGCCCATAGTCTCGATGCCGAGGGAAAGCGGCGTCACATCGAGCAGCAGCTTGTCCTGGATGTCGCCGGCAAGGATGCCCGCCTGGACGGCCGCACCCAGCGCCACGACCTCTTCCGGGTTGAGCTCGGTATGGGGCCGGGCGCGGAAGAGGTTCTCGACGGCCTGGCGCACCAGCGGAATGCGCGTCGAGCCTCCGACCAGCACCACTTCGTCGATCTGCTCGACCGTCACGCCGGCGTCCTTGATGCAATTGCGGCACGGCCCCAGCGTGCGGTCGACGATGTCGCGCACCAGCCCCTCGAACTGCTCGCGGGTGGTCTCGCGTTGGTACGACCGGCCCTGGTATTCGAGCAGGATGGTGGTGCGCGGGACGAAGGACAGCCGTTCCTTGGCCTCGATGATGGCGCGGCGCAGAAGCTGCACGGCCGACCCGTTGCGCGAGAGGTCCCGCCCCCATTCCGAGTGAATGTCCTCGAGCGCGATGCGCAGCAGGCGGTTGTCGATGTCGTCGCCGCCCAGGTGCGTGTCGCCGTTGGTGGCGAGCACTTCGAAGATGCCCTCGCGGATTTTCAGAATGGAGATGTCGAAGGTGCCGCCGCCGAGATCGTAGACGGCGACGATGCCGTCCTGGCGCTTGTCCAGTCCGTAGGCCAGCGATGCCGCGGTAGGCTCATTAACCAGGCGCAGCACGTCCAGGCCGGCGATGCGCCCGGCGTCCTTGGTGGCCTGCCGCTGGGCGTCGTTGAAGTACGCCGGGACGGTGACTACGGCGCGGGTGACCGGCCGGCCGAGAAAGGCTTCCGCGTTCCGTTTGAGCTGGAGCAGGATGAGGGCGGAGATCTCGGGCGGTGTGAAGGTGCGGTCGCCCAGGCGCAGCCGCAAGACCGATTCGCTGCCTTCGGCGAAGCGGAAGGGGAACAGGCTCGCCTCCTTCTCGACGTCGGCCAGGCCGCGGCCCATCAGGCGCTTGACGGAGTACACCGTGCGCTCGGGGTCGTCGATCAGCATCTGGCGCGCGGCGTTGCCCACCAGCGGCGCGCCCTCCCGCACGTGGACCACGCTGGGGACCAGCCGGTCGCCATCCTCGCCCGGGATCACCTTGGGCCCGGTGAGGTCCATGAAAGCGACCAGGCTGTTGGTGGTGCCCAGGTCGATACCGACCACCGGCTCGGGTTTGTGGTCGCCAAAGTCGATCTGGAAGGCGGACGACATCAGGGGGCCAATTCGCTTTCCACCTGCTGGACCAGGTTCGAAATGTACTTGCGGCGGTTGAGCGCGGCGCGGATCTCACCGAGCGCAGCCGGGGCGGGGAAGTGGTCGTAGGCCGTAAAGAGGCGCTCGAGACCGGCATCAATTCCCTTGAGCAGAGCCAGGAAACGCTCGCGCGCGGCGTCGAGCTGCGGGCGGAGGGAAGCGTCGCCGGCGCGCAGCTCCTCCAGCGTCAGGTTCAGTTCGAACACCTCGTCGAGCAGCTCCGCGGGCGCTTGCTTGGACTGCTCGAAGCCCTGCCGCTTCAGGAGGTACTCGGCGCGGGCGACCGGATCGCGCAGAGTGCGGTAGGCGTCGTTCAGGATGGCGGAGGCTTCGAGCGAGCGCTCGCGCTGGGCCGGGGTGGCCCGAGCGTGACGGTCGGGGTGGAGTTGGCGGCTGAGCCGGTGGAATCTGTTCTCGAGGTCCGCCAGATCCAGGCTGAGCCGGGCGTCGAGGCCGAAGAAGTGGAAGTAGTCGGGGGCGTCCATCAGGCGGAGAACGAGGTCCCGCAGCTGCAGCTCTTCTTCGCGTTGGGGTTCTCGAAGACGAATCCGGAGTGGAGGAGGGACTCCCGGTAGTCGAGCGTCATGCCGTCCAGGTACAACATGCTCTTGGGGTCGATGAAGACCTTGATGCCCTCGAACTCGTAGACGTTGTCTTTCTCGCGCTCGCGGGTCTCGAGCCGGAACAGGTAGGAGAGGCCGGAGCAGCCGCCGCCCTGAACGCCCAGGCGCAGTCCGCCCTCGCTCACGCCATTCTTGGCGAACGCCTCCCGGATCTTCTGGATGGCCTTGGGGGTGACGTTGATCATTCTATTTTCTCATTGACGATTTTGTCATTGACGATTTGACCGGTGTTCAATCGTCAATGATGAAATCAGCAATCATCAATCGCTCCGTTTCTTTCGATAATCCTCAATGGCGGCCTTAATGGCATCTTCGGCCAGCACCGAGCAGTGGATTTTCACCGGGGGCAGGCTCAGCTCATTGACGATATCCACGTTGCGGATTTCGAGAGCTTCGTCGACGGTCTTGCCTTTTACCCACTCGGTGGCGAGCGAGGAGCTGGCGATGGCGCTGCCGCAGCCGAAAGTCTTGAACTTGGCGTCTTCAATCACGCCGGTCTCTTCGTTCACCTGGATCTGGAGCTTCATGACGTCGCCGCACTCAGGCGCTCCCACCATGCCGGTGCCAACCCGGCGGTCGCTCCGGTCGAGCGAGCCTACGTTGCGGGGGTTGGCGTAATGATCCAGAACCTTTTCCGAGTACGGCATGGTCAGTCCTTGCTCCACTCGACTTTCTTCAGGTCCACGCCCTCTTTGGCCATCTCGTAGAGCGGCGAAAGCTCGCGCAGCTTCTTCACCACCTCGATCACCCGGCTGGCGACGTAATCGACTTCCTCCTGGGTGTTGAAGCGGCCCAGGCCGAAGCGGATGGAGGTGTGGGCCAGGTCCTCGGCCACGCCCAGAGCCCGCAGCACGTAACTCGGCTCGAGGGTGGCCGAGGTGCAGGCCGAGCCGCTCGAAACCGCCACGTCGTGGATGCCCATCAGCAGAGATTCCCCCTCGACATAGGCAAAACTGACGTTGAGGTTGTTGGGCAGCCGGCTCTCCATGCTGCCGTTGATGTAGATTTCGTCGAGTTCGGCGTACAGGCGGTCCTTGAGGCGATCGCGCAGCGCGGCCAGGCGCGCGGATTCCTCGGCCATTTCCGCCTGGCAGATGGCGCAGGCCTCGCCCATGCCGACGATGCCCGCGACATTCAGCGTGCCCGAACGCATGCCGCGCTCGTGGCCGCCACCGTCCATCTGCGCGGTGAGCTGCACGCGGGGGTTCTTACGGCGGACGTAAAGAGCGCCGATGCCCTTGGGGCCGTATATTTTGTGGGCGCTCAGCGACATCAGGTCGATGTTGTCGTCGTTCACGTTGACGGGCACCTTGCCCACCGACTGCGTCGCGTCGGTATGGAACAGTACGGAGCGCTCCCGGGCGATGCGGCCGATCTCGCGGATGGGCTGCAACACGCCGATTTCGTTGTTGGCGTGCATGACGCTCACCAGGATGGTTTTTTCGGTGATAGCAGTGCGCAACGTGTCGAGGTCGATGAGGCCGTCGGCGAGGACCGGCAGGAAGGTGACGCTGGCGCCGTGCTTGGCCAGGCGCTTGCACGTGTCCAGCACCGCTTTGTGCTCGGTGGCGACGGTGATGATGTGGTTGCCCTTCTCGGCATACATCTCGGCCACGCCCTTGATGGCCAGGTTGTCGGATTCCGTGGCCCCGCTGGTGAAGACGATCTCCTTGGGGGTCGCGCCGATCAGGTCCGCAATCTGCTGGCGGGCCTTCTCGACCGCCTGCTCCGCTTCCCAGCCGAAGGAATGACTGCGGCTGGCGGCGTTGCCGAACTTCTCCCGGAAGTAGGGCAGCATGGCATCGAGCACCCGCGGATCGAGCGGCGTGGTGGCGTGGTAGTCCATGTATATCGGCGTCTTCATACGTTCTCCAGGACCGGCAGCGGACTGGTCTCGGCGCGGTCCTCGCTCATGGCTGATATAGTGATGCTCCCCAGCAGTCCCAGGATGCCCTCGTGGATGCGGCGAAGCGGTTCTTTCACGCCGCACCGGCCCGATTGATAGCAGCCCTCGTGGGTGAAACAGGAGGTGAGGATGATGGGCCCGTCGAGGGTGCGGATGACTTCGAGCGCACTGATGGCGCGCGGGTCCCGAGCCAGCTTGTAGCCCCCGTTGGTGCCATACACGGGGGTCAGCAGGCCGTGGCGCGCAAGCTTCTGAAGCACTTTGGCGAGCAGCGGCAGCGGGATGCCGTAGGTGTCGGCGATCTCCTTGGCGCTGGCGCTGCGGGTGGGACGGCGCGTGGCCAGGTGCTGAAGTGCGATCAAGCCGTAGTCGGCCTTCTTGGTGAGCTTGAGCATATCGGACCAAACCGGTCCAATATTCAATTTAGCGGAGTCCGGGGTCTGTTGTCAAGTCGATAAACCTTCTGTTTGCAAGAGATTATGAGGCGGGGGCAAGGTCAGCGCCGCTCTCCCTCCGCCCACAACACTGCGAGCGGCTCACGGGCTCAAACGCGGCCGAAGGAAGCAGGGGGAGATCCACCGACCCTCCCGCCAGCGCATCCAGCATAGTCCTGAATTCCGCGATGCTTCCGGTGCTCGACTCCCGATCCAAGGCCAACCGCTCGATCGCGGATCGGATGTACGTTTCGAGCGGGACACCCACGGACTGTGCTCGAGCCGCCAGGCTCGCCTCCGGATATCAGCGGATGCAGTACTCGACGTAGTGCTCGTCGAGATGTACGGCGTTGCAGAACTTGCGCCACTCGGCGTCCGTCAGGGCGGCCGGTTTCTTCGCGCCATTCGGCAAATCGCCATCGGCTCGCAGCACGCGGCCCTTTGTCCTCTCGGTGAGCGCTTTCAGCAGCGGCGCGGCCGGCATGTCCCAGCCATTGGGACAACCGCCCTTGGGCCGATGGGCGAACTCCTCGTCCACCGGAATGGCGGCCACGAGTCCGGGCGAGCGCATCGACTCCAGCCCGCCGGACCGCAGCGTGGCGTTGTGACTGCCATGGTGGCCCACCTTATAAAAGATGGTTCTGGAAAGCAGGTCCGCGGCGGTCGGCGCCTTGGCATCGCCATTCGCGGGGAACTCCACATCCGCCCACGAAAGCCAGTTTCCGATCTGGGCGTCGCCGGTGAAGAGGAGGACCTCCTTGGTGCCGGTCAGCTCGAATGCCAGCGCGAGGCTCGTGTTGTTGGTGTAGCTGTCGAGTTGAAGGGCCAACTCCGCGGCGGCGTTCAGCCAATCCCTATCGATCCGCCGCTGCGGTTCAACAGCATAGGACTTCGCCAGTTTCGGCCAGCCCTTGCTGTTCGACCACTCCCCGGCGCCCCACTGCAGATATCGGTCGAAGGGCGCGTAGCGATCGACTTCTCCCGCAGGCGACCCGGCGGCCGCGGCGGCAGCGAATGACATTTCCACGGCAGCGGCTAGCGCGTCCTTGCCACCATACATGTCCGTTTTCTCATCGCCCTTCAGGTTGTGCAGCGCCGCAATGTCCTTGGGCGGGCCCAGGACGTAGACCCGCACACCCGGCAGCCACTTTCGCTCCACGACATCGCCCGGATCCAGCAACTTGCTTTTGCCGAGAGAGAGCGCGGCTTTCATAGCGGCATCGGTCTGCTCGGAGAACACGCCCAGCGAGGCGGACGCCTCCAATGGAAAGAAACCCAACATGCCGGCCAGGGCGGCGCCTCTCATTTGATCGTCCGCGGAATCGGACTGGCTGAAACGCTGCAAGGCCAGGTGAACGGCCTGGAGGCGGTTCCGGATCTTCTTTTTGCTCTCCTGCGCGATGTCCTGATCGGGGTCTTCGGTCCAGGCCGCCCAGACTTCTCCAATCTTGAGTTGCTGGAAGTCGTCCAACGCGTCGGAGAAGCCGGACACGTGGTCCCAGTGTTCGTGGGTGACTACCAGCGCGTCCAGCTTTCCGCCGGTTTCCGCGTGGATATTCCGGACCGCCTGCTGCAGCTTGGCCTTGCCGTCGGGGGTCCCCGACAATGCCCCGCAATCGATCAGGATATGACTCAGTCCATCGCCGTTCCGGAAGCTGAGGAGGAAACAGTCCCCCAGCCATTTCCGGTACATGCGAATCCGAACGCGCCAGTCGGGCGCCGCCGCCGTTTTCTTCTTACCCGCCATGTCAGAACTCCTCACCCATGCGGTGAACCACTGCAAAACGTTCGCCGCTCCCGGTGAACGGCGTACCGCCAAAATACAATTGCCTCAGGGTCGGCGACCCCTCAATCGAGTCGCGCATGCGCGCCAGCCGAGCGGCATTCCCGATGTTTTTCGGTATCGAGTACTTCACCTGAAGCGATCTCTCGTCGGCGATGACGGTGGACCCGCCGATGAAACGGAACGGCCCGGCCGCGGACATTTCGTCGCGGTGCTGGAGTACTTGCAGGATCAGGTCGCACTGCATCTCGTTGTCGGGCCCGTTCTTCTCGGAAAGGCGCAGGGCGTGCACTTCGAATCGCTCCCTTCCGGTGGAGAGGTCCAGCCCGAGATCCAGGCCCAGCTTCGCGCGCTGGTCGGCAGAGAGTTTTGGAATCTCCGCGGCCAAGGCGTCATGCAGCTTTTCCCGCCATTCTCGCGAGAAAGTGAAGATCCGCTGGCGCGTCGACATGCCCTCGAAGCGCGGATCGGTGCTCCAGGCGAGGTACCTGGACTTGTCGGCGAACTCGCGGGCAATCCCGAGGATGCGCGAAAGGATAGCCTGGGACTCTCGGAACTGGAGTCCGCGCCACTTCAGCGACTGCGGCGAGAGCGTTTGCAGATCGGACGGATACAGCCCCCACGAGCGGAAGGCCTCGACGAAAGCCACGCGGTAGTCCAGAACGCATTCGGGCACGAGGTCGAAGTCTGCCGTAATGATGGCCCGCAGATACTCCCCGAAGGTAATGTCCACCGAACAATAGTCCAGCGCGCGGATGCACATGCTCAGGACGTGCTGGGCCGTTTGCCGGGCTTCCTCGGCCAGGCGACCCACCAGGTCCGGATGGATGGCCCCGGGCCGGAGCAAGCCGCTCCCCTCGCTGGCCAGTCGCAGCAGATCGCTCGAGCGTCGGGTGTACATGGCGACAAACGCATCGAACACCGCGGCCACCAGAATCGCGCCGCGACCGTGCGGCTCGGTGGTTTTGTCGATGGCCGTGGCATCGGGCTTGCGGCCGAGCGCGCTTCGCAGGGCTTTGTGCATTCCACTCGCGATTCCGAATTCCTGTCCGATCTGCGCCAGGAGGTTGTCGATTCGCAGGTCTCCGCGCGTCCGGCCGATGGCGTACTCCAGGACCTGGGGAAGGGAGAAATGCTGAAGCAGAGCGACCAGATCCGCAAACGCTTCATGGAACGCGAGCGCATCGCCCGAGCCGTCGAGGTTGAAGTTGCGGTGCATGCCGTCGAGCAGGGCGTGGGTGGTCTCGTGGGCGACGATGTCGTGCGACAGGCAGGTGAACGTGATGCCGTTGGGATACAACTCTCCGGGCTGGGCCTGCCGCGCGGGGAAGTACCCGAACAGCAACGCTTTCTTGTCCGGGTTGTAGTAGGCGTTGTTTTCGCGGAGCGCGTGCGGGTAGATCCGGAGCTGCCCGATGTAGTGGCTGTCGTCGGGATTTCCTGGGGTCATGAGAGGGGACCAGAGCGCGAGCCGGCCGAGCGCGGTTTCGAAGTTCCGGATGGTCCGCATGGCCACGGCATAGACCATCTGCTGGTGAAACCGCGGATCGCCCGCGTTCGGCGCAAGGCCATCGCTGGCCAGGAGTTCCGGTTCGTCCAAGTCCACGGGCGCGTAGAAGCAGCCCGTTGCCGGATCGGCGTCGACCACCTCGATGTACTCGCCGGCGGGTCCCGGAGCCAACTCTTCCCACGGCACGGAGACGACCGCTTCGTTCATGGCCGCGGTATCGAGAGCGGTGGAAAGGCTCGGATCGATGGCGTAGACGCGCAGCCGCCGCGACACAGGTTTGGTGGTGGAGACCACCTGGTTTCGCGGGCGCTCCGGGGGCGCAGGCCTGCCCAGATCGGCGCCGGGTACGGCCGCCGACGGGTAGACATCCCGCATCGCATTCTTCAACGTTTTGGACGCGTACGGACTTCCGATCACGGCGTCGAAGAACTCGGGGGGCGCACTCTCCGCGATGTCGGGATCGGCCATGGTGGCAGCCACCTCGGGGTCGATCTGGAACAGTTGCGCAGCTTCGACTCCGAGCATTTCGGACCGGATCGGGTCGGGCGCGGCAATGCCCTGGCCCAGAACGACCTTCCAGAAGCCGAGGCATGCCGAGTCGACCGGCCGCGGCTTGAGACCTTGCGCCGGAGCCACCGCCAGTGCCTGGTCGGCTCGCAGGATTCCCTTTCCGAAGTACGTGGCGAAATCCGGCGAACTCGTGGAGGCAGACTGGAACAGGGCGTTACGGACGGCCTCCACCTTCTCCCAGCCCTGCCACGCGGCTACGGAATCCTTGTGCTTCTGCAGCCAGAGTGCCGCGGCCGCGGCGATCTGGGGGGTGGCGGACGAAGTACCCGAGCCGTCCATATCCACAATGGCGCTGCAGTTGATCTCCGCCCAGGCGGAGTTCGGGGTGTAGGCGGCCAGGGCGGAGTCGTCCATCTTGCTCTGCGGCCCGTAATTGCCGGCCATGGCTCCGGCCGGAACGTACTTTCGAATGTAGGGCCGCCCGTCAGCCATCGCGCCGCAGGCGGCGATGACGCGCCGGAACCGGGCCGGATAGACGATGCTCTGGGGCGTGAGGGGAAAGTTGTTGCCCGCCGCGGTCACCATGACGATGCCGGCATCATAGGCGCGATTGACCACGTCGGCCCACGCGCGCGAAGCCACACCGCCCATGCTCATGGAAACGACATCGACCCGATCTGCCACGACGCCTTGCGGCGCGATCAGGTAGTCCAGACCCTCGGCGAAGGCGCTGGTAAAGAGCAGGACCACCCCGGCGGCGATGCGCACGGGCAGGATGCCGGCCAGCGGCGCGCCTCCCAGGTAGTCGCCGTTCTGCTCGGGGCGCGCCATGTTCTGGAGCCGCCTCCCGGCCAGCAGCCCGATGGTGCCGGTGCCGTGCCCGGGACTGGTGAACGGCCCGCGGTCATAGGGGTCCGAGGCATCGTCTTCGCGCCGGCCGTCGTGGGTGAAGTTGCGCTGTAGTTTCTCCAGGATGCTCTCGGGTCGTGCGTTGTGTTGGGGATCGAAGCCCGTATCGAGGATCCCGATCCGGACGGAAGCCCTGTGTGGAAGCTGCTCGATTTCGCGGCGCGCCGCCCTGAGTCCGGACGCATCCAGGTGCCACGCGAACCCGGGGCCGCGCGGGAAGTCCGGAGATTGGTCGTTGTAGGCGCAAAGGTCTCCGGGAGCCGCTCCGAGTTGCAGGCGTATGGGGTTGCGGTACTCCCATTGCCGGCCGACGTCCGGTTCCGCGTAACCGCCGTGCGCGCGCGCGGCCTCATAGGCCACGTCCCAGGCGTCGGGCGGAGAAACAGATGCGCCGAAATCGGCGATATACCAGCGCGGGCGCGCGGCAGCCGCGCGGTCCGGGCCGCCGGGCGGCTCATTGGGGCAGAGTTCCCGAATCGGAACCGTGTTGCCCGCGACGCCAAGCGCACGAACGCCGGCTGCCGGAGCGATCTTCAAAAGAACCCTGGGGGCGATTACGAGATTCATATATCGGGCTTAGTATATCCCTTTTTGGGCTCAAATCAACTCTTTTTCGCCTGAATGCCTCGCGGAAAGGCGGCTATCTGTGGATAGGGCGACGCCGGGTAGGCGTCCGGCCGCAGCCGAGGACGGCTGCCTAACGGGGTTATGGCCGGGCTGCTCTCGGTCCGGCCTGGGGCGAATGAGGGATTGGCCCACGCGGCGAGAACACAATTTAAGCAAATAAGGCAAACCCTCCGTGAAGAATAGAATTCTGGTTTGTGCTATCAGTGGACCGGGCAGTCCGACCCGCCAGCCGGTGGCTGGCGGCAAAGTACGCGGCCGCCGGCGGAGGCGGCGATGGGAAGGGGGTAGGGCGAGCCGTAGCGCCGATATGCGCCCCAGGTTTAGCGGCGGCAGGATTCAGCGAAGATGCGCATCCGGGCTTCGCGCCTCGCCACGTGAAGCGGCGAGGGATCGCGATCGTCCAGGCGGAGCGCGGCGGTGCGCTCGCCCGAGCGGTCCGGCCAGATGCCCGCTGCCGGCAGCGGCCCACGTTCCCGGCGGAGGAGCAGGCGAAATCGCGGAGAGGCGTCAGGAGCGGTTGGGTTTCGGAGTCACGCTCCTGGGCTACTTACGGGTAGGCGTCCGGTGACCCCATCTTCCCCAGATTTGCGATATGTTGAGCACATGATCGCGCCCTTGCTCGCACTGCTTGCCGCGGCTGCGGCGAACCAGACAGGCGGCGCCGTTGCCACGAAACCTCCCTTACCCGTTCTTCAAGAAAGCCAGGCGCAGTATGAACCACCGCAGATGCCGGACTGGTACTCGGTCCATCACGTGCGCCGGCCGGTTGCCATCTCGAGAGTCGAACCGGAGTGTACGCCAGAAGCCCGCGAGCGGAAAGCCCAGGGCGCGGTTATCGTAGGCCTGTGGGTGAATACGAACGGACGGCCTTGCAGGTTGAGGGTCCTGCGTTCACTTGAGCCAGGGCTTGACGCGAAGGCACTCGAAGCGGCCCCACAGTGGCGATTCAAGCCGGCGCTCAAACGCGGCAAGCCGGTCCCGGCGCCCGTCACCATCGAGTTCGGTTTCCGGTTACTGTAAAGGTGGTGTCAATTTCGTAAAGGGTGTGTTTCCAGGTTGTTAGGAAGATAGAGGGGTGGTTACGGCTGTGTTGGGATGGGGCGGCGATCTGCCGGCGCAGTGGAGGGAGGTCATTCACCGCGGTGTCCCAGATCTCTTACAGATCAATGCCAAAGTACTCGTGCACGAGGAGATTGCGCAAGGCGATGACATCCAACCAGGGGACATCGGCATTCGCCGCTCGCAGAGCGCTACTCAATCCGCGGGCGGCCTCGCCGACGATTTGCAGGTGGTGAACAACCCAAACCTGGTACAGCTCACTGTGTTCGAATTCCTCCCGGCCCTTCTCGACGTAGTCTCGGACCTTGTCGATGGCGCCGAGGGTGTCTTGCAAGCGGCCGGCGTCGTCTCTCACAAGGGGACGGCCTCTTGGAGGACGCGAGAGCGGATGCGGGCTTTGAGGCCGTTTTGGCTGACGAGGTCCACCTTGCAGCCGAGAAGCTGCTCCAGCTCGCGGACGAGGGCGGCATGGGCCAGAAGGCCGCGTCCGGGCTCGAATTCGACGAGCAAGTCGAGATCGCTCTCGGGTCCGGCGGCGCCGCGCGCGACCGAGCCAAATACACGCACGTTTTTCGCCCCGTGGCGTGCGGCCAAGGCCAAGATTTCCTGCCGCCGCTCGTGTATGGCCGTGAGGCGATCCATGCCGGACTCCTGAACACATTATAGACGGGTCGGCGCGACGCGCCGATGGCCCGCGGGGCAGTTTGGACTTACCGGCAGCGGCCTGCGGTGCCGTCGGAGGAGCAGGCGGCGCCGCGGCCCGGCTCCGGGCCCAGCAGGTCCCCGTACAGGATGCCGCGGCCATTCGTGCCCAGGTAGACCCGGCCGAAGATGCGGGGGTCGCCGGTAATCACGCTGACGCCGCCGTACTGGTGCGCGTCGTCGTTGATCCGGATCCAACTCGCCCCTGCGTCGGTGGAACGATACACGCCGGGTGCGGCGTTCACCCAACCGGAAAGGTACAGCGCCGGGTAGGTGGCGCCAGGGGCGGGCTTGCCGAAGCCGACGGCGGTGGCTATGTTCACCGTGTCCAGCCTCACGAAGCTGGCGCCGGAATCCGTGGAGTGGTAGAGCCCACCCTTGAGTGGGAGCCACAGATCGCCTTCGGTCCCGGGCAGGGGACGGACCGCTCTGGTGTCGCCGCGGGGAAGCCCCAGGGCTTTGACGGTGAAGCTCGATCCGCCGTCCGTGCTGACGTACACGTTCCCGGCGCCCGGATTGAAGATGTAGAACTTCGCCGGGTTGACCCGATCGGCAGCCACGGGAAGCCCGGAGGGCGCTCCGGCCGAGGCGGTCCAGGTGGCGCCGTTGTCGCGGGAATAGCACGGCGTTGCCTGGCTGGGAGACCACAGGAAGGCGCTGCCGTCGGCGGAGACCGCGATCCAGCCAGGGCCGTTCGCCGGCCCCGGGGCGTCGGTGGCGAAAGGAGTCCAGGTGGTTCCGCCGTCGTTCGAATACCCGCCGTGCTGGTCGGCCCAGCCGACGCGGGCCATGATCGCCGGGTTCAGCTCGGCGAAGTCGATGTCGGTGGTGGTGGACATCAGCGGATTGGTGAACATGCCGCTGGGCGAAGAGACGTTGAGGCTGTCGTGGCGGAAACCGCAGATGTCGCCCATGACACTGAGCAGGTGGGCGCCGGAAGGAGGGCTGATCAGCTTTAAGATGGCGGTCTCTTCGAGTCCCTTGGCCCCCACAAACCAATGCGAGACGCCGCCCGAGTCCACGCGGGTGACATCCTGGCTGGCCCAGATCGTTGCGCCCGTCACGTAGAGCACCTGATCCGGGTTGAACGGATCGATCTCGACGTCCCCGATCCAGTGACCCAGCGCCGCGGAAGAGGCCCCCCAATTCAGCCAGGGAGCGAGCGAGCTGTCGCGCGTGGAAAGGGAGTTGATGGAGGTCCAGTGGGCGCCGCCGTCGGTGCTCCGGTAGATGTCGTCGCCGGGCCACCAGCGGTCCATGGTCGAGACCATGACGGTGCTGGGATGGGCCGCGTCCACCGCGACGCCGCCGAAACCGTACCAGAGCGGCGCACCGTTGGGCGTGGGTGGCGTCAGGTCGGTCCAGGCGCCGTCTTTGGTGTTGTACTTCCAGACCGCGCCGTTGGTCATGTTGTTCGGGCCGGGCTGATCGCCGTAGGTGAGGTACATCACGCCGTCCGAGCTGAGCGCGCCGTGATTGGGGAGCAGGCCGGTGGGTTGCCCGGGGACAGCCTGCCAGGTCGCGCCATTATTGGTGCTGCGGTACAGGCCCGTGGTGGTGGAGGAAACGCCGGCGTAGACCGTGCCCGCGCTCGCGGGATCGAACACGACGAAGACTATGCCGATCCCGTTGGTCGCTCCGGTAACGGGAAAGGTTGGCACCTGGCTCCAGGTTGCGGCGTAGTCCGGGCTTTTCCACAGCCCGTTGTTGCGCGAGCCAAAGTAGAGTTCGGAAGGGTTGAGCGGGTTCACGGCCAGGCGTTCGCCGGCAAAGCGTCCGTCCATGTTGCCGCCCATCTGGAACGGGACACTGGAGCGGTCGAAGCTCCGGCCCTGGTCCGCGGACCGGAGGAACGCGCCATTGCCGGCCCACGAGTTGCTGTACATTCCGGCCGCAAGATAAAGGCGATTCGGGTCCGTGGGGTCAACGGCGATGCTCTCGATGCCCAGAGTGTTCCAGTCGGTCGCGCCGACCCAGTCGGTGAGCGGGATCCAGCGGCGGCTGGCGGGGTCCCAGCGGTACGCCCCGCCAATATCCGTGCGGGCGTACATCAGGTCCCTCTGGCCCGGGTGAGTGATGATGCCGGGGACGAAACCGCCACCGACAATCTGCACGTTTTGCCAGGTATAAACTGTCGCAGCGGCAAGAGCGCTCAGGTCGGCCGCGGAAGCGCAGACCTGGATCGCGGCCAGAAGCACGCAAGCGGGCCTGCATCCGACTCCAGCCATCGGAAAATGCTAGCACTTCGGGTGGATCGTTCTCAACCTTCGCCGCGTCCGCCTTCGAGCCTGGAGCATTTGGCGGAGCCGGGGAATGTAAAGAATTGTAAAGCCGGAGAGAACCTCGGTACCGCTGAAACCTGCCACGGCCGTCTTAACCGCGAATGGCATCCAGCATGATAAGGTTGTCTCTGGGGGTGTAGGGTTCGATGAGAGCAAGCCAAACGCGCGGGCGCAGGTTGAAGCACAGGATTGCCGGCTACCTGGCTGGCGCCGCGGTGGTGTTTCTGCCGGCGTGGTGTCAGGCGCAGACGACCTTTCGGTATACCATCACGACGGTGGCCGGAACTGGCACCAGTGGCTATGCGGGGGACGCAGGCCAGGCCACCAGCGCTCAACTCAACATCCCTTGGGGCATAGCGGTGGATACGTCCGGCAACCTTTACATCGCGGACGAAATCAACAACCGGATCCGAATGGTGGCGACCGACGGGACGATCACCACGATCGCCGGCAGCGGGACCAACGGCTATGCCGGGGACGGAAGCGCGGCCACCAGCGCGAACCTCAACTACCCCGCGGCCATCGCTGTCGACGGCTCCGGCAACGTCTACATCTCGGACACGGGGAATCACGTGATCCGCAAGCGCGCGGCGGGCGGCACGATCACCACCTTCGCCGGCACGAATGTCGCCGGCTATTACGGAGATGGGGGCGCAGCCACCAGCGCCCAACTGAACCTCCCGCTGGGGGTGGCGCTGGATTCCGCGGGCAACCTTTACATTGCCGACACCCTCAACAGCATGATCCGTAAAGTTGCGAGCAATGGCACGATTACGATGGTGGCCGGCAGTACCTTGAGTGGTTACGGCGGGGACGGAGGCGCAGCCACCAGCGCGCAGCTCCACGAGCCGTTTGGCGTCACCGTGGATGCTGCCGGCAACATGTACATCTCGGACACTTTTAACCACGAGGTGCGCAAGGTAACGACCGATGGCACGATTACCAGAATCGCCGGCACCGGGACGAGGGGGTATTCCGGAGACGGTGGACCGGCCACGGAGGCTAAGCTCAACTATCCGGAGGGCTTGGCAGTGGATTCCGCGGGCAACCTGTTCATCGCCGATTCCCTGAACTGCCGCATCCGCGTGGTGACCCCCAGTGGCATCATCACGACCGTGGCCGGCACCGGCAAGTTTGGCAGTCTCGGGGACGGAGGACCAGCCACCAGCGCCCAGTTGAACACCCCTTCTGGCGTGGCGCTGGATGCCGCGGGCAACCTCTACATTGCCGACAGCCAGAACAGCCTGGTGAGGCGGCTTACACCGGACACGTCCGCGACTCCTTCGATGCAGCCGGGTGCGGTGATCAGCGCCTCCGGATTCGGGGCTTTCACGATGGCGGCGCCGGGTTCCTGGATCGAGATTTACGGGTCGAGCCTGGCTAGGAATACGCGCCAATGGAGCGCCGCCGACTTCACCGGGGTGAATGCCCCGACTTCGCTCGACGGGACCAGCGTGAGCATCGGTGGCCAGGCTGCTGTTGTCGCCTACATCAGTCCGACGCAAGTGAATGCGCAGGTGCCATCGAATGTCGGCCCCGGTCCGCAGCAGGTTAGGGTGACCACCGCCGCGGGAATCAGCGCGCCGTTTACGCTCAAGCTGAACACCACCCAACCGGGGCTGTGGGCTCCGCCGTCGTTCCAGATCGGTGGCAAGTCATACGTGGGGGCTCTGTTCAGCGATTTCGCGACGTTTGCTATGCCCTCTGGCGCGATTGCAGGCGTCACCTCGCGGCCAGCCCGTCCCGGGGAGACTATTATCCTGTATGGCATCGGATTTGGCGAGGTGACCCCAAGCATAGACGCGGGCGTGATCGCGCAGCAGAGTAATGCCCTCACGACGCCGATCCAGGTCTTCTTTGGAGACTCGGCGGCTGAGGTGGCATACGCGGGATTGGCTCCAACTACGGTCGGGCTTTACCAGTTCAACGTTGTTGTGCCGAACATTGCCGGCGGCGACGCGGTGCCTTTGAGGTTCACCTTGGGTGGCGCCGCCGGGCCCCAGACGCTGTATATCTCCGTGCAGAACTGACTCCCGCTTCTTCCGGCAGCAGTCATACCCCCGCCTGCCGTTGGCTGGTGGCGGAGGGGTTTGGCTGGTGGCGGAGGGGTGTCTGGTACATTGATAAGGAATGGACGGAGTCATCGTCGTCAACAAGCCGGAAGGATGGACCTCTCACGACGCCGTGAACAAGATCCGGCGCCTGGCGGGAACGCGCCGGGTGGGGCACCTGGGCACGCTGGACCCGATGGCGACCGGTGTGCTGCCGCTGGTGATCGGGGCCGCCACACGGCTGGCGCAGTTCTACACCCGGAACGATAAGACCTACGACGCGGTGATCCGGTTCGGATACGCCACCGACACCTACGACCGCCAGGGGACGCCGATCTCGCCCATCACCGAGCCAACGGTCGCCCGCGAGGAGTTGGAGGCGGTGCTGGAGCAGTTTCGCGGGCCGATCCGCCAGACGCCTCCGCCGATCTCGGCCAAGAAGGTGGGCGGCACGCCGGCCTACCGGCTGACGCGGAAGCACATCGCGGTGGAGCTGGCTCCGGTGGAGATAACCGTGCATTCGCTGGAGCTGCTGGAGTGCGAAGGGGCGGAGGCGCGGGTGCTGGTGAGCTGCTCGGCCGGAACCTATCTGCGCGCGCTGGCCCACGACGCCGGCAAGCTGCTGGGATGCGGCGGGTTCCTGAAATCGCTGGTGCGCACGCGCTCGGGCGACTTCACGCTGGAGCGGGCGCGAACCATCCCGGAATTGGAGAGCCTGGCCGGCGAGGGCCGGTTGGAGGAGGCTCTGATTCCCGCCGCGAGCCTGCTGCCGGAGTTCCCGTCGGAATACGTCGACCCGACCACCGCCGGCTTCATCCGCCAGGGCCGGGACTTTCGCGTTTCCCCGTTCCGGGTGCGGCCCGGTTCGCGCTATGTGAAAGCCCTGGGACAGGACGGCCAATTGCTCGCCATAGGGGAAGCCAAGCTGCCCAACCTGTACCACCCGATGGTGGTGCTGTAAGGAAAAATCGGGGACACGCCTGCGTGCTGCTGAGAGCGAAGGAATTCTGCGGCTAGCGAGGCTTTGCGCCTATTTGGGGGCACGGAGCATTTCCCCACTTTTCTGGGCAATCTCCGTCGTGACAGTTATGCTTGTCACAGGCCGACCATATGAGCTTCTCTACCATGCCGTCGGCCTGCAGTACGAAGCCGCGGTATTGCGAGCAAAACTCAGTCTTATGCCGTTCATTGAACACGTCCTCGTACTCGACCACGCCATATACGAACAGATTGCGTCTGCCCAACTGAGTATCTACGAGAAGCGTATTCGGAAGTTCGAAACTCGTTTGCCCTACCCCTTTTGGGGGAAGCAACAACTCTGGTTGCGTTCCTGGGCTCGGCGGAAAGGAGAAGTAGTTGGGGAGTCCTCCGACTGTCGCGCAGTAATTGGTGTTACCGATGGACTTTCTGGCTGGAGTGTCTCCAGAGTTCGTCAGGTCGACAACCAAGAATGCAGGTTTGCCGGAATCTACTCCTGGAACTCTACCGTCGCCAATGAGGAATGGATCTTTGGCGTAGATGAGCGCTCTTCGACCATCCTTCCAAGTGTTCCTTGCGACGACGTACAGTCCGATCGTCACGACAATATATACTACGGTGAATACAGCAATTATCAGGCTAGACTTTTCAGTAGGTTAGTAATCTCTCCAGAAGCGTTTTGTGGCGTGTGCCTGTGGGGGACAGTTCCTTCTTGCACTATCTTGGCCATTTGGCGCGGAGGAAGATTTGTGTGGCTGATCTTTGCCTTTGTGCTGGCCCATCGTGGCGCTTACCTCCTTGGGCTGTTCACCGTGTGATTGCGGGCCCTCAGCCCTCTTTCTTCCGCCGAACCTTAGCCGGTCTCGGTCATTACGTATTCGAATACCTTGGGGTTGCCTTCTCCTTGTTCATATCCTTTGTCCACCACGGCGTGCAGGTGGGCGCGGGTGACCGAATCCCTGCTGGCGAACAAGGTCACGTCCCAGCCGCGGGCGACGAGGCCTTCGGTAATGTTGCTAGCCACGGTTTCCCGGGCGCCGTATTGCCGGAGAGGCGTTCGCGAGGCTACCGGTGACAGGACAGCCACTCTCTTGTCGCGCTTGATCATGCTGTTCATCGATGTTTCCTAATGCATGGCAGCCAGCACTTCATCGAGCGCGACGGTGGCGAAACTGGTGGCGTAATCGGCCAGGCCGTAGGGGATGATCAGTTCGCCGTTGTGGAGGAGAGCGCCGCAGGTGTAAACGACGTTGGGCACGTAACCTTCACGTTCGTTTTGGTTGGGCTTGAGCAAGGGTTCGCGGAGGCGGCCGATCACTTTGGCGGGATTATCGCGATCGAGGAGAAACGCGCCGATGCAGTACTTTCGCACTGGGCCCACGCCGTGGCTGAGGACCAGCCAGCCTGCGTCGGTCTCGATGGGGGACCCGCAGTTGCCGAGTTGGACCAGCTCCCATGGGAAAGTCGGCTTGAGGATCATTTTGGGCTCATACCAGAAGTGGATGTTGTCGGACAACATGAGGTAGATGTTCTCGTTGTCCTGGCGGGAGAGTATGGCGTAGAGGCCGTTGATTTTCCGGGGGAAGATGGCCATGCCCTTGTTTTCGGCGGCCGGACCGTTCAAGGTGATGAACCGAAAGTGGAGGAAGTCAGAAGTCTCCACCAGTTGCGGCAGGACCAGCTTGCCGTCGAAGGCGGTGAAGGGGGCGTAATAGACGTGGGTGCCGTCGTCGTTCTGGAAACGGACGAACCGGGCGTCTTCGATGCCGTTGCTTTGCGAGGGGGAGGCCGGGAAAATGATGCGCTCGGACAGCCGTTGTTCGGGCCGGAACTGGACTTCGTAGTTGGAGCTGGCCAGCATCCAGATTCCCTCGGCGGTGTTCTGATCCTCCTTCTTTCCATCCGACTGGCGGGACTGTTTCAATTCCGCTTTGACGTTGGAGCGAAGCTCTTCCAGTGCGAACGACTCCCCCAGCTTGTGCATAACCCGGCGCGTGAATTCGTTGGTCAACCCCACCTCGAAGAGTTTCCGCTCGAAGAGCGCCTTCTCGTAGAACGGGTTTGGGACTTGACGCGGCTCGGTGAGGTAGCCGCTTGGGGTGTTGACCTCGATCCGGTGGTCGGCGTGGATGATGCCTGTCCGGAAAGTTATGGAGGAAATGTGCCCCTGCCCGGTGGCGCGCAAGCTCAGGACAAAACGCAGCGCGCCCGGAGGCAGGTCCGACTGGTCGGGGTGCGGGACGATGGACGGATTGAACAGGGCCGCGGATTCCAGGGAGAATTCGGAAAGGAAATAGGAGCCGATCAACAGTTGTCTTTGTTCGGAAAGTTCCTCATCGCTCAACAGGAGGTCGCGGACCTGTTCGAATCGTTCCTTAAAGTGGTTGCTGATCTGCTGATGTCGCTCGGAGAATTCGGCGTAAACCTCGTCCAGGAGAGGGCCGACCCGGCTTTCCGGGAGCGACATGATCCGGGCGATAATCTTCCCGGCCTGCCCCGGATTGAATGGCCGCAGGAGAACGCGTGACTGGTCCGGCCTCAGGACCGTGGCTGTGCGTTTGACGTTAATCGGCTTGGCGTTCATGGACCGGTTGTTCCAGGGAAACGAGGCTGAAAGCGGCGATTACTTTTCGATGGCGATCGGCTCCTTAAAGGTCGTCAGCATGTTTTGCATCAGGCGCATTTCCGCCAGCGAGAGCAGGAAGGCCAGGGTCGATTCCGCTCCCTGGTTCCGGTTGACTCGGTCCACGTGCAACCCATCGCAGCAGCCGCCGGTCTCGGGGTAGTACAGTTCCAGCCCGAGATCGTTCCAGCCGATGAACCAGTCGAAGGCACGTTGGGCTTGTTCGTACCACCAGGAGTCCGATGTGGCCCGGTAGGCTTCGAGGCAGGCCGACACCATCGCTTGTGCCTCGATGGGCTGCTGGTCGAAGTTGGGGCGCGTGCCGCCGCGCCGATAAGGTCCGTTGCTGCCAATGGGCCGCAAGTGGCCGGCCTCGGAGGTTTGCACTTGCGCCAGCCAGCGCAGCACCTGCAGGCCTCGTTCAGACACCGCTGGTTGTCCGGTGGCACCTCCGCTGAGGATCAGGGCGTGCGGGAGCTTCGCGTTGTCGTAAGTCAGCTCCTCTTCAAACCAGGGCCAGTCCGGCTGGCGGGTCTTTTCGAAAAGCTCCATGAAGCGCGCAGTGAGCGCTTCACGGATTTGGTGGACCAGGCTGTCACCGGTCAAACGGCGCAGGTATTCCTGAATGCCGATGAGGCTGAACGCCCACGCCCGGGGGGAGCTGAACTCCGTCACTGCCGGCAGCGCCAGCGCGAAGAGTTGTCCGGCCATGATGCGGAAACTCTGATACGGCGAACGCCCCACGCCCACGCCCAGCGCCCAGAGCGCCCGGCCGTGACAATCTTCCGACCCTTGTTCATCGAGCCAGCGGCGATCGAAGCTCAGGTGGTTGTGGAACCGTTTCGTTTTGAGATTGAACGCGTGATGCAAAAAGGCTGCGTAGGTTGTGGCCAGTGTCCGCACGCGCCCTGGTTCTTCTTCCAACTCGTCGAGCAGAAGCGTGAGGATGAATGCGCGGGCGTTGTCGTCTGTGCTGTAGCCTTCGGAAAAATTCGGCACGCTCAAAATGGCGTGTTGGAAAATGCCGGTCGAATCGGTCATCCGCGCGAGATGATCCAGCTTCAACTTCGGCAACTCCCGCGGCTTCTGATCGAGCGTTTTTGCGGCAAAATACTTTCGAGACACCACCGCCCCCTGGACCCGCGACAACTCGAAGGAGCGCATGTAGAGGCGCGCGACGTTGCTCCAGACCATCTCACGGCCCAGCTTGTAAGCATTTTTGCGCATGGCGTGCCGGCGCGTTTCGTCGCGCAGCAAGCCGATCACCTCGCGCGCAATAGCCTGGGCGTCGCCGAACGGCACCAGCACGCCGCGCTCTTCCGCCAGCAATTCGGCAGCGTGCCAGTACGGCGTCGAGACCACGGCTTTGCCAGCACCAAACGTGTAGGCCAGTGTGCCCGACGTGATCTGCGCTTCGTTGAGATAAGGTGTGATGTAAAGGTCTGCCGCGCCGATGAACTCCTTCAGGTTTTCGAGTTCCACGAAACGGTTGTAAAAGATGACGTTCTTCTCGACTTTGTTCTTTTTGGCGAGGATTTCGAGGCTAACACGATAGGCTTCGCCTTGCCCGCGCAGCTCGTTCGGGTGCGTGGCGCCCAGGACAATATAAACAACGTCGGGGAACTCCGCCAGAATGTGCGGCAGGGCGTTGAGCACATGTTCAATCCCCTTGTTCGGCGAAAGCAGCCCGAACGTGAGCAACACCACCCTTCCTTCCACGCCGAACTGGTCCTTGAAATAATTCGGATCGACAAAGGGTATGTCGGGAATGCCATGCGGGATGAGATCAATCTTGGCCGGCGGTGCCTGGTAAACCTGCTGCAACATCTGCCGCCCATGCTCGGCCATGACCACGAGCCGGGTCGAGCGCGCGATCAATTCCTGCATCACACGCCGCTGGTCGGCTTTCGGCTCCCGGAGGAGGGTGTGGAGCGTGGTGACGACGGGCATTCTCAAATCGCGCACCAGCGCCAGCACGTGGCTGCCGGCCGGCCCGCCGAAAATACCGAACTCGTGCTGCACGCAGACGATGTCCGCGTTGCTGATGTTGAGGAAGTCCGCCGCGCGCTGATAGGACGACAAATCCTGCTCCTCAATCTCGAAGTGAACTACGTCCGGATACTCGTAGCCGCCCTTGATGTCATTGACCGCCACCGAGAAGCACTGTCCTTGGGGGTACTCGGCTGCCACGGCTGCAAGCAGGTCGGACGTGAACGTGGCGATGCCGCATATGCGCGGCGAGGAGCCGCCGACAAACGCGATCTTCCGAATCTTGGACGCTTCTTTCATGAGTTGGTTCGCTTCTATTCTTCGCTCTCCGCGAAACCCCCACTGCTATACACAATAGCATTCCTTGCCGAGCGCCCAATCCGAAAGGAAAGTTGGCTCTGAGCAGGAACCTGTAAGACCCCCGGTTTTGCAGGGTTTCTGTCACTGCTGTCCGCTGGGGCTGTCTACGGCTTGACTGGTGCAGAGGTGCCTCATCGCCAATGTTTGCAGACCTCTCAGGGAATCTTTCCATACGGTCTGCGGCCAGCAAGGATTGCCTGGCCGTCCCAGACTCCGACAGGTTCGCCGAGGGGAAGCCGGAACTGGGACCCAACACCTTCTTCATGAGCGTGGCCCCGGTTCACTCAGACGCTCTGGGCGGTCGTCTGGCCCAACCCGTGAAAGCCAGAACACTGACAACCCCTCATTGAATCAGCAGGTTATGCCTGCCGCAGGACTGTGGCCCAATCCCCCCGGGGCCAGAACTCTCAACCGTCGGAGGCTCCCTGATTCCGGGACCATCTCTGTTCCGGTCCCCCAGGCAAGGCCGGGCAGCACTCTCCGAAGCGCCCAATAGGGCCAAACGCTCAAGTCCCCGCCGATCGGGCACTTCGTCAGATTCTTGCGCAGAGCCCCTTGTTCGTTCATGGCATGAGAATTGCACGAATCGCCCGCCGATTGAAGCACAATCGGACACGTTGACTCCCAGCAACCGCTCCACCGTTGGTTGAGCGCTCTGGAAGGGCAGGCTCGTCTCAGCCAGCCCCGCGTCCGGAGGCCGGCCTCGCTCCCAGTTGGAATCCGACAAGCCAGACGTTTAGAGTGCATGGTTTGAAACTGGCGGATATGCACCGTGTAATCTGTTGATTGTACGGTGGCAACAATCATTTCCCCGGCTTGCTATTGGCTGGTGGCGGAGGGGTGTCTGGTACATTGATAAGGAATGGACGGAGTCATCGTCGTCAACAAGCCGGAAGGATGGACCTCTCACGACGCCGTGAACAAGATCCGGCGCCTGGCGGGAA
>JBEKWU010000038.1:0-96928 GCA_049512775.1 Bryobacteraceae bacterium | reverse complement strand
CGGAACTCGAAGCGGCCGAACCTGGAACTGCACTTCACCGAATGGAGTTCCTCTTACACGCCTACGGACTTCATTCACGATCAGTATCATCAGGCGGCCTTCGTTCTCGATAAGATCAGGGGCGCGCAGGAGTATGTGGACTCGCTCTCTTATTGGGTGTTCACGGATATCTTCGAGGAGAACGGGCCGCGCATGACTCCGTTCCACGGCGGATTTGGGCTGCTGAACTATCAGGCGATCAAGAAGCCGGCCTACTACGCCTTCCGGTTCCTGAACCGGCTGGGGAAAGTCGAGCTGGCGAATTCCGACGCGGCTTCGTGGGTGACCAAGGACACCTCCGGAGGCGTTCAGGCGCTGTTTTGGGACTTCACGCCGGTCCCGCCACCCGAGGGCGTCAACGACCAGGTGTTCTACAAAGGCGACCTTCCGGCGAAGCCGAAGGGAAGCGTGCGCCTCGAGATCGCGGGCGTCCCCGAGGGCACTTACCTCTTGCAGTTGTTCCGCACCGGCTACCGCGTGAACGACGCCTACACGACTTACCTGGCGCTCGGCTCGCCCAGCCAGCTTTCCGTACCCCAGGTGGAGGCCATCAAGCGCGCAAACGACGGTTCGCCGTCCCCGACCGAGATCGTGAAGCTCTCCGGCGGCCCGTTCTCCCGCGAATTCGAGGTCCGCGAGAACGATGTCTTTCTGCTCACGCTGACGAAGCTGTAGGAGCCCGCAACCGAGGGACTGCCTCGGCCGTCCGCGGTGGGGACGGCCCAGGCTGTCCCCGGTTGCCCTTAGAGGAGGAACCCCGCCACCAGTCCCGCGACCGCCGAGCCGGCGATCACCCACAGCGTATCGAGCCGGGTGGCGATGAGCAGGATGAAACTCGCGATGGCGATCGCCACGGCCGCGGCGCTGGTCAACGCGTCGCGCGCCAGCGGGACCGTCGAGGCAACGATCAGGCCGGCCGCGGCCAGCGTCGCCGCTTGGATCGCGCTGCGCACTCCCGGGCGCCGGGCGCGCGCGCCCAGGTAGCGCAATATGGGGACAATCAGGAACGCCGGCGTGACCAGGGCCAGGTACCCGCAAAAGGCTCCCGGCACACCGGCCACGAAATACCCCACGCTGACGATGTACAGGCCGTACGGACCCGGCCCCGTCCGCCCCACGACCACCGCCGCGTTCAGCTCGCGATCCGTGAGCACCCGGTAGCGCAGCACCAGGTCGTTGCGCACCACCGGCAGCGAAGTCAAGCCGCTGAAGGAGGTCACGGTGGCCTTGAGGAGCAGCAGGTAGAGCAGCAGCAGATTCACGTCTCCTCCTCCCTGCGCCAGAAGAAGCCGGCCGCGGCGGCCAGGGCCAACACCGCCACCGGCGACATCGAGACTCCCAGCAACAGCGCGACTGAGCCGCCCGCCAGCACCAGCGCGCGCAGCCATGCCCCGCGGCGCACGTGCGGGCGCACCAGGTGCCATGCCGCGGCCGCCATCATCCCCACCGCGGAAGCCAGCAGCCCCGCGATCGCGCCCATCGCCAGCGCGTTTCCCTTCAGCACCTGGTAGCCGTAGGTCAGCCACACCACGACGACCGCCGCCGGCGCCGAAGCGGCTAACACCGCCAGCAGGGCGCCCGCCCAGCCGCGGAGCAGCCAGGCGGCCGCGGCGCAAAACGCGAGGAAGTTGGTGCCCGGCGTCAAGCGGGCCAGCCCGAATGCGAGGCCGTACTGCTCGGGAGCGAGCCAGCCTCGCCGGGCCACCAGTTCGCGCTCGAGCGCCGCCATCGTCGGATCGCCGCCGCCGAAAGTCAGGTTCGAGATGCGCGCGAACAGAGCGCTGAGCGTGCGCAGGGGCGGGCGCGGCATCGGTCAATAGTATCATCAAGGTGGATGCGCGGCAGGTGGCTGCTGATCACGGGAAGCGCCGCGCTCGCCGCCGTGGCGGTGGGCGCGCTGCTGCTGCACCGAAGAGCGGCGCCGGCTCCGCGTCGGGCGGCCGCGCCCGCTCCCGCAACCGTCGTGGGACCGGAGCTCAGCCTGCCCGGAAAGATCCGCGCCCAAAGCGTCGTTGCGGTTGCCGCTCCGGTCGAAGGCACGATCGAGTCGCTGCTGGTCCAGGAGGGGCAGCCGGTCTACGAAGGCCAGTTGCTCGGGCGCATCCGGAACACCGGCTTGGAGGGCGCCGAGCAGGAAGCCGTGGCGGAGGCCGAGCAAGCGCAAGCGCGGCTCTCCCAACTTCGGAGTGAGTCGATCGCGGTGCGGCTGGAGGCTTCCCGCGCCCGCGCCGACGCCGCCCGCGCGCAGGGCGAATGCGATCGCGCCGAGCGGGCCTACCTGCGGCAGCAGATGCTCTACAGGGAAGGCGCGACGCCGCGGCTGGTGTTCGAGAAGACCGCCGCCGGCTTCGAGTCCGCCAAGGCGGAGCGCGACACCCGCGCGGAACTCGCACAGGTTGCCGAGGACCGGCTCTCGAACCTCGTCAAGTCGCTCGACGCAGCCCGCCAGACGCTCGACGAGAAGAACGAGGCGCTCGACACCGCGCGGGAAGAAGCGGCCGCCGCGGAAATCCACTCCCCGGTCGACGGCCTGGTGGTGGCTGTCGCGAAACAGCCCGGCGACGAGGTCTCCTCCCAGGTGCGCGACCTGTTTCAGATTGCAGTGAATCTGACGGCGCTCGAGGCGGTGGTCGAGCCGGAGCCGCCGGCGCTGGCGCGCATCCGTCCCGGCCAGGAGGCGCTCATTCAGATTGCGGAACTGCCCGGCGCCATTCCAGGGAGAGTGAAGGAGATCCAGGGCGCTCAGGTGATTGTCGAGTTCACCAGCCCCAATCCCGCGTTGCGCCCGGGCACTACCGCCCAGGTCCGGATCAGGCTAACATAGTTGCAACTGGAGTGGCGCCTATGGAATTCCTAAAGAACAGTCTTCTCGAACTGATTACCCAGACTTCGACCAACCTGCCGCCGGACGTGCGCGCGGCGATGGCGCAGGCGAATGGAATCGAAACGCCCAACACGCAGGCCGCGCAGGCCTTGGCAATTATCGCGGGCAACATCGACATGGCCCAGGAGGGCGAAGGCCCCATCTGCCAGGACACCGGCATGCCGACCTTCTACATTCACACGCCGGCCGGCGTCAGCCAGCTCGAAATCGCCGCAGCCGCGCGCGAGGCCATCGCCGAGGCGACCCGCCGGGGCAAGCTGCGTCCCAATTCGGTGGACTCGCTCACCGGCAAGAACAGCGGCAACAACCTCGGTACGGAGACGCCGGTGTTCCACTTTGAGCAGTGGGAACAGGATGAGATTGAGATCCGGCTGATCCTGAAGGGCGGCGGCTGCGAGAACATGAACATCCAGTATTCCCTGCCCTGCCCGCTCCAGGCGCTGGGCCGCGCCGACCGAAACCTGGAGGGCGTGCGCAAGGCGATCCTGCACGCGGTCTGGCAGGCGCAGGGACAAGGATGCGCGCCGGGTGCGCTGGGCGTTTGCATTGGCAGCGACCGCGCCCACGGCTACCATCTCGCCAAGGCGCAGTTGTTGCGCCCGCTCGACGACGTGAATCCCAATCCCGAGCTGGCCCGGCTCGAGGAACGCATCCTGAGCGAAGCCAACCGCATCGGCGTCGGCCCCATGGGCTTCGGGGGCAAGGTTTCGCTCATTGGATGCAAGATCGCCGCCGCCAATCGGATTCCCGCGAGTTTCTTCGTCTCGGTGGCGTACGAATGCTGGGCCTTCCGCCGGCTCGGAATCCGCGTCGATGCCGCCAGCGGCGCGATCACGCGCTGGCTGTATCGCGACCCGGACCGGCCGGTCGAGAGGCTGGCCGCGAGCGAAGGGTTCCCGTTGACCGGGCGCGAAATCGTGCTGACGACTCCGCTGACCGAGGAGCAGGTGCGCGCACTCAAGGTCGGCGACGTGGTGCTGGTGAACGGCGAGATGTTCACCGGCCGCGACGCGCTGCACACCTACCTGATGAAGAACCCCCCGCCGGTCGATTTGCACGGCGCCGTGCTGTACCATTGCGGCCCGGTGATGCTGAAAGAAGGCGAGCGGTGGGTTGCGAAAGCCGCCGGACCGACCACCAGCATCCGCGAGGAGCCTTACCAGGCCGAGGTGATCCGCCGCTACGGCCTGCGCGCGGTGGTGGGCAAGGGCGGCATGGGCGCCCGGACCCTGGCGGGGATGAAGGAAAGCGGCGCCGTCTACCTGCATGCGATCGGCGGCGCGGCGCAGTTCTACGCCCGGGCCATCGAGCAGGTGCTGGGCGTCGACCTGCTCGAATTCGGCGTTCCCGAGGCGATGTGGCGCCTGCGTGTGAAGAATTTCCTGACCATTGTGACCATGGACGCCCACGGCAACAGCCTGCACGCCGACGTGGAGAAGACCACCACCGAGGCGCTGGCGGCCTTGGGAAGCGAGTGATCGCGCCGGCTACCAGCTCAGGTGCAACAGAGAGAGGCCCTGGCGCGGCAGCGAGAACTCGAGGCGCACCTTGCCCTCATCGGTCCACAGCCAGCGCGGGGATTCGAGGAGCTCGAGCCGGCCCGCGGCTTCGAGGCGCGCGTATTGTTCCGGGCTGGGGTTCTGCGGCGCGCCCATCTCCTTCCAGGCGGTGTAGGCGTTGCTGTGGCGCTGGTCGATGCGGTAGTGGTTGAGGAGCACGCGGGTAGCGGTGGGAGGAATGCCCTCGACAACCACTTCCAGCGGTGCGGCGGGCGCGGGCGCGTCCTCGTCGTCGTAGTTCCAAACCATGACGGCGATCTCGTGACCGCGCGCGGTGGCCAGCGCGTCGATGGCCGCCGTCTCGCTCGCCACCTTGACGCGGTTGCCGCCCATCAGTCCGGCCATGCGGAAGAAGTTCAACACGGGCTTGTCGACGCCGTTGGTGGCCAGCGTGCGAAAGCCGTCGAAGTAGGGCTGGCCCTCGAACTCGAAGGCCCAGGTCAACAGGCCCTCGAGATTGACTCTGTACTTGTCCGCGAGCTTGAGCGCGGCGCTGAAGACGACGGCCCTGTTCGCGGGATAGAGCATGGTGTTGCGGTAGGCATTCTGGGGATGAGTGCGCGCGGAGCAGGCCGCACAACCCTCCGGGTCCCACTCGCTCACGATCACCGGAAGGCCCGCCAGCTCAGGGAAAGACGCCACGATCGCAAACCCGTTGTCGAGGTCAGCCAGTTCCTGGGCTGTGCCCATCCGCACGCGGCCGCTCACCAGTTTGGGTGCGCCTTTGGCGTGGAAGCTGACAAAGTCGAGCGGCGCGCCGGCTGTTCCGGTGACGGCGTTCGCGCCGCGCGAGCAGTGCTCGAGGAACTGGCGCAGGAATGCGGCCGCCTTTGCGCCCCGCGGCCCCGTGGTGGCGGGCCCGCCGACCCTGGCGGTGGGCAGCGCGCGCTTCACCGCGTCCGCCGTGTAGTCGTAGAGCTTGTCGTATTCCTCCGGCGTCCCCGTCCAGTAGAAGATGTCCGGCTCGTTCCAGAGTTCCCACCACCAGCTCTCGACCGCGGCTTTCCCGTAGCGCCCGACGCAGTGTTTCACCCACTGGTGGATCAGCTCGGCCCATTTGCCGTAGTCCTTCGGTGGGTACGCCCAGCCCGCCTGGAGTTCGCTCTTGGGCCAGTCATGCCTGTAAGGCTCGGGTTTGACGGAGAGCGCCTGCGGCATGAAGCCGATCTCGACTAGCGGCTTGCCTCTGGCTTCGAGGTAGGTGTCGAAGATACGGTCGATAATGGTCCAATCGTAGACTGGCTTGCCGGCGGCGTCCTCGGTGTAGGCGTTGGTCGAGCCCCACTTGAGTGCCGGCTGGCCATCGCCGGTCACCAGCAGGCTGTGCGCACGGAAGTACACCGGCACAGGCGCCAGGGCGGTCAACTCGCCGACCAGCTTCTTGCCGTACTGCATGTAGGTGTAGTTCGGCTCGTCGTAGCCGAAATAGCGGCAGACGGGCCGCCACGGGCCGATCACCGCGCCCGCATCCACACGGATGGCGACCTTCTCCTGCGCCGGGAGCGCGGCGGCGAGCAGAACCAGAGGGGCCAATCGTCGGATCATGTTTGAGACCTGCTCCTACATTAGACCGCACTTGCTATAGTGGGCTCGAGGGAAGGAACCACGCGATGAGCCTGTTCTTTGCAGCCGGATCGGAAACCACCGAGTTCTCCCCCGCCGATCTCAAGAACGCACTCTTCCGCGCGCTGGATGCGCTGGGGGAGCGCCGCAAAGTGCTGTGCGTTCCGCCCGACTTCACCCGCTACCACTCGCGCGCCGGGGAGCTCACCAGGCTGGCCTGGCAGTATTACGGAGACCGGCTCACCGACGTGCTTCCGGCCCTCGGAACGCATACTCCGATGACCGATCGCGAGATCCCGGCCATGTTCGGCGACGTGCCTCGCGACCGGTTCCGCGTGCACGACTGGCGCCACGGTCTGGCGACCCTCGGGGAAGTGCCGGCCGCGTTCCTGCGGGAGCAGTCGGAAGGCAAGCTGGACTTCGCCTGGCCCGCGCAGGTGAACCGGCTGCTGGTGGAGGGCGGTTTCGACCTCATCCTCTCGATCGGCCAGGTGGTGCCCCACGAAGTCATCGGGATGGCGAATCACAGCAAGAACATCTTCGTGGGGACGGGCGGCAGCGAAGGCATCCACAAGAGCCATTTCCTGGGCGCCGTCTACGGGATGGAGCGCATCATGGGACGCGCGGACAACCCGGTGCGGCGCGTCCTGAACTACGCTTCGGAGAAGTTCGCGCGCCACCTGCCCATTGTGTACGTGCAGACCGTCGTGGCCAAGAACGAGCGCGGGGAACTGGCGGTGCGCGGCCTGTTCGTGGGCGAAGACATCGAGTGCTTCGAGCGGGCCGCGGAACTCAGCCTGAAGGTCAACTTCGTCCTACTGGATGGCCAGATCCGCAAGGCGGTGGTGTACCTGGATCCCTCGGAGTTCAAGAGCACCTGGCTGGGCAACAAGTCGATTTACAGGACCCGGATGGCGCTGGCGGATCATGCGGAGCTGATCGTGCTGGCGCCCGGCGTGCAGGAGTTCGGCGAGGACCCGGCCATCGACAAGCTCATCCGCAAGTACGGCTACGCGGGCACGCCGGCGACGCTCGAGGCCGTGAAGAAGAACGCCGATCTGGCCACGAATCTCAGCGCCGCTGCCCACCTGATTCATGGATCGTCGGAGGGCCGGTTCACCATCACCTACTGTCCCGGGCATCTCAGCAAAGAAGAGATCGAGGGCGTGAACTTCCGGTTCGGCGATCTCGAGCAGATGCTGAAACGCTACAACCCCGCGACCATGACGGACGGCTCCAACGTGATCGACGGGGAAGAGGTGTTCTTCATCTCGAATCCGGCCCTGGGCCTGTGGGCCTACCGCGGGCGGTTTGGGCGGCCTTAATTCAGTTTTTCAGGCGGCCCACTCGATTCTTCATAGGGCTCACGCAGAGTACAGCGCCGCCACTTCGTAGTCCACGACCTTGGGCACCGTGAACTCGATGGTGCCGTTTGCGACCTTGAACGGGACGTCCGTTTCCGCCCGTAATAACTCGACCCGGGTAACGCGCCTGCCTGCCGGCAGCTTCATTCCTACTTTCTGGCTCGGGATGGGATAGAAGCTCCGCACCCAACCGCGGTGCATGTTGGGATTCGTATAGTTGAGGATGTGGACCGCGAAGCCGGCCTCGGTCTCCCACGCAAATGTCTCGATGACGCCCTCGCCCTCCACCGTGACCGGTGAATCGCCGCGCGACACCCAGCGGATCGTGTTTTGCAGCAGCCGGCTCAGATCGGTATGGCCGCTCCGCCACATTGTGCGCTCGATATCGCCGGGGAAATAGGCCAGGCGGCTCCTCCCGTTCTCTCGCAGGACCACGGCCGGCTCGTCCGTCCGCGGTTGCGGTGGATAAGCCAGCTCCGGAGGGTAGGCCACGAAACCGGGCACCACGGTCAGTACCGCGTCCCCGGTGGGCGCGATGGGCACGCGGTATTCGGCGCCCGGCAGCCAGTTCGTGTTCGTGAATCCGTTCAGTATCTCGTGCGGCCTCTCGATGCGGGCATAGAACGCATTGCCGGTCGTGCCTATGACGTCGCCCGCTCTCCGGATGCCGAAGACGCCGGCGAGGCCGAAGTCCGCGCGGCGCTCGTTGCGGTCGGTGTACATGCTGGTCTCAAACGTGGCCAACAGCGAGCCGCCCGCGTCCACGTACTCGCGCAACTGGCGGCACTGCTCGTCGCTGAGCAGGGCCGTGTTCGGCAGCAGCACGGCGGAGTATTTCTTCAGGTCCTCCAGGCCGAGGTTGTCTTCGTGAACGAAGTCGAAGAGAAACCGCCCTTCGAGCAGCGCGTAATACATGCCGTCCATATATTCCGGCGACAAGACCCCGCGCGGAGGCGCGTAGAACAGGTGTGTGCGCTGGCCCATCACGACGCCCAAATTGGCGATCGAGCGCTGGTTCACAAAGTGGCGGTCGTGCTTCGCCATCCAGTTGAAGTATTTGCGCGCGGGCTCGAGCCACCGGCGATCCTCGCCCATCCCTTTCTCGCCGCCGATGAAATGGTGATACGGCACCATGCCGCTGGCCAGCGTCTCGTCCATCCACATCTGCGCTTCCTGCTCTGACTTGTACGCGTTGCGCCAGCGGATGCGGCCCGTCGACCACGCCCCGGTCACGTTGGTGGCCATCTTGCCCTTCTGGACGGCGCGGCACACGCGCCCTTGCAGCGCGCATCTCCAGATCGGCGTATCGTCTCCCCCGCGGCCCTGGTTGTCGCACTGAAACCACTCGCAAATCTCGCCGAGCTGTTTCAGGTTCGCCGAACAACGAATTCCGCCGCCGAGATTCGCGAAATAGAAGTTCGACGGCTTCTTCTCCTTCGCGATGGAGTCGTAGAGCTTCCACAAGTGGATCGTGCGCTCGTTGAACTTGTCCCAGTAAGCCGGCGTCCCAGGGCGCGGCAGCCGGCGGCACTGCTCGCAATAGCAGACCGGCGGGTTCCCGAGCGGCGGCCACGCATTCGTGTACAAGCCGTCGACATCGTAGAGCGAGTTGATCTCCCGCATGATGGCCGGCATGTAGTCGGTCATGTAGGTGGAGAACATGCACGTGCGGAACAGCCGCGGGTCCTCGCTGTGGCGCACCACCTCGCCCTGCGCGTCGCGCTGGAACCATTCCGGATGCGCCTGAACGGCGTCCTCCCAATTCAGGTCCGGACTCGTGCGCGCGATCACGTGCAGGCCGCGTTTCTTGGCGGCGGCGCAGCAATCGCCGAAGAAATCGCGGTCGCCCAAGAACTTGCCCTTGCGGTGGAACGGCACTTTCGTCTGGTAGAAAGCCAGGATCCCGGTCACGCTCACCAGGACCGCGTCCACCTTCAGACTAGCCCAGTAGTCCGCCCATTCCTCCACGTTCAGCGCGACGGGATCGTGCTCGGTCATGTTCAACTGGCCGATCCGGCGGATTTTTCGTTGCCATGGGACCTCGGGCGCGGCCAGCGCGCTCGCGCTCGAGGCGAGCGGCAGGCCCGCGAGGCCGGCTTTCAGCAATGTGCGTCGGTTCATCATGGGATCCACGACCACCTCTACGATGCGCGTTTCCTGTACTCGAGCGCCGGGCCTTTGGCGCCGCCCGGTCCGGCAGTCACGGCTAGGTTTCTTAAGGCCGCCATCTCCTCGGCCGTGTACGGTTTGAACTGCTGCGCGATCCTCACGTCGTCATCCAACTGGCCCGTCGTGCTGCAACCCACCGTCGCGCAGTGAATCGGCAAGCTCAGCACGTACCGCAAGCATTCCTCGGCATTCAGCACGCGCAGCAGGAACGCGTTGCCAAAAACCTTCATCGCCTGGATGCCGATGCCGCGCTCGACTGCCGCCGGAAGCGCCGTCTTCTCGAAGCTCAAATAGGCCGGATCGGCCGCATGCAGGGGCATCAGCATGGAGTCCCACTTGTCATAGGCCTTCAGCATCGCGACGTGAATCTCGGGATCGTAATGGCCGGTGAAGCCGAAGAAGCGGCACTTGCCCGCTTTCTTCGCAGCCTCGAAAGCCTCCATCGCACCGCCGGGGCCGAGAATCCGGTCGATGTCCTTCTGGTCCTGGATGGCGTGCATCTGCCAGAGATCGATGTGGCCGGTCTTCAGACTCGCGAGCGACAGATGCAGCTCCTCTTCGGCCTCCTTCTTCGTCCGCTTGATGCACTTCGTGGTGATGAACACGTCTTTGCGGACTTCTGCGAGCACATCGCCATACACTTCTTCGGAGCGCCTCTCCCAATAGGAGTGCGCGCAGTCGAAGTAGTTCAGACCGAGATCGTAGGCGTGGCGCACCTGCGCTCTGGCTCGCTCCTTGGTCCGGAGCAAAGCCAGCCGCGCACCGCCCTGTCCGATGACGCTGAGCTTCACGCCCGTCTTGCCGAACACGCGCATCGGGACATCGCCCGCCCGCGGTTTCGGCGGCTTTGCGCCCAGCCCGGTGATACCGAGGCCGGCGAACACGCCGCCGACAAACGCCCTGCGCCCGATAGACGCCGCTCGTCCCTTAGTCATCGATCCTCCGGAAACAACCTATAGCTCATCCGCCATCTCGATGAACAGGCGGGTTACGGAATCCCATTGGGTATGGTCGTTCGAAGCGTGTTCATCGCATTGAAACCCGCATAAATAAAGGCGTCCGACGATCTCCAGAAGTCATCAAGCAAGTCGTCAAAATGGAAATCCAGGCTCAATAAGACGACCGTTCACCCCAGGCGGATCAGCGCGGTCGCGATCGCGAGTGGCGGCAGGTCCAGGGTGACGCGCGAGCCGTCCACGGCCACCGGGTGATCGCGAGGCACAATGCGGTCGGGCGCGTCGAAGGTGTTGCAGGCGTTGTAGTCGCCGTGCTGAAGAATCCGGGCGCTCGCCGCCGCGGCCGTGCTGCCCGCCAGAACGCAATTCACGCGCATCGAGGCATCGTGCTTCGGGTTGACGCAGGTTAGCGCCAGCTCGTTGGCCTGCCGCGAAGCGGATACCGAGAGCCCGAGCGGTGACGAATCCTCCGTCTCCACGCGCACGGCGGTCTTGCCGCGGTGCGGCTTCAGCAACCCGAAAGCGTAGTAGCTTGGGGTGCGGACGCAGCGGCCCTCTTCGGTCAACAGCAGGGAGTGGAGGACGTTCACAATCTGCGCGATGTTGCACATCACCAGCTTGTCGGCCTGGCGGTGGAACACGTTGAGACCCAGCGCGGCCGCGATGGCGCTGCGCATGGTGTTCTGCTGCCACAGCCGCCCGTAGCGGCGCTGCTCTTCCGGGACCATGCCGTCCCAGACGCCCCACTCGTCCACCAGCAGGCCGATCCTGCGGTCGGGGTCGTAGCTATCCATGAGCGCCCGCTGCTGGACCACGGCCCGTTCCAGGCGCGCGAAGGAGCTCAACTGCTCCTGCATCGTCTCGACGGTGAACTTGGTCGGCGGCGTGTTCCGGCTTCCGGAGTAGAAGTGCATGGCGAAGCCGTTGGGCCGCCGGCGCGCGCCCATCGATTCAAAGAATTTCCGCGACCAGTTGGTGTCGTTGCCGCTGGGCCCGCAGGCGATCAGGAAGGGCTGGGTGTCGCCGAAGTTGCGGATGTACGTGGAGAAGCGGCGAAACTCCGCGGCGTATTCTTCCGGCTGCATGTTGCCGCCGCAGCCCCAGTTCTCGTTGCCCACGCCCCAGTAGCGCACGCCAAAGGGCTCGGCCGATCCGTTGGCTTTGCGCTCCTCGGCCAGCGTGCTTCCCTCCGGGTAGTTGCAGTACTCGACCCAGTCGCGCAGCTCCTCGGGCGTGCCGCTGCCGACATTGCCGGCCAGGTACGGTTCGGCGCCGATCAGCTTGCACAGTCCGAGGAACTCGTGGGTGCCGAAACTGTTGTCCTCGGTGTAGTTGCCCCAGTGAATGTTCACGCGCTTGGGGCGCTTGGGCGGAGGGCCGATGCCGTCGCGCCAGTGGTAATCGTCCGCGAAGCAGCCGCCCGGCCAGCGCAGCACCGGGATGCCGAGCTCCTTCAGGTACTCGACCGCCTGCTTGCGGTACCCGTTGATGTTCGGGATGCGCGAGTCCGCCCCCACCCACAGCCCGCCGTAAACGCACGAGCCCAGGTGCTCGGCGAAATGGCCGTGCAGCTCGGGCCGGATGGTGGCGATGCCAACGTCCGGGCGCACCGTGACCGGCTGGTCTTTGGGAGGCGCGTCGATGGATGTTTTCTGTGCCAGGCCAGCCATGGAGAAGGCGGCGCCGCCAAAGGCGAACGCCCGCCGCGAGATCGACACGGACACGAGACCTCCTTGTTACTGCTCGTTGTGCCAGTAAATGTCCCAGCCGAGGTAGCGCCGGGTGGCCTCGACCACCGCGCCGGCCACCGAGGACAGGTTGGCGGCCACGTGGTGCTCGAAGCCGTTCTCGCAGATGTGGCGCAGCAGGTGCTGCATGCGCGGGATCTCGACCACGCCGGCGCCGCCGAAGGTGCTGAGCGGGTCGTCGGTGAAGCGTCCCTGGCCGGCGTAGCCGCGGATCACGCCCGCCCGGTCGTCGGTCGAGAAGCGCGCGAAGCTCATCGGTCCGGGCTTCACGCGGCCGACGCAGGTGCCGTAGGTGTTGGCGATGCCCACCGTTCCGGCGATGATCGCCTGGTAATCCATCTTCACGTCGGCGAAGAAGTGCTTCGGGAGGTTGCTGCAATGGAAGCAGACCGCCTTGTCGGGGTCGGCGCCGTAGTTGTTGTTCCAGTCCAGCAGCGCGCTGGGCGTGCCGGAAGCCAGCGTCAGGGCGTACATGCCCAGCGTGCCGCACACGTCCACCTCGCAGCCGCTGGGCGCGTTGGCGTTGCTCAACATGCTCATGACGGTGCAGGGCACAACGCCGAAGTACTCCTCCATCGAGGTCCAGCACTGCACCGAGGTCACGTCGAGGTCGTTGGCCGCCACCCAGGCGTCGATGACCGCGCCGAGCTTGGCCATCTTGAGCAGGGCCGCGGGCGGGATGCCGTCCGTGGACACGTAGTCGCGGATGGCCTGGAGTTTCGCCTGAACCGCGGCGTCGCCGTCCTTGAGCCGCTCGATGCGGCCGAAGACCTCCGAGAGGTCGATGGGCTCGACGGCGATGCCGTTGGCCTCGAGAATCTTCTCGCTGTAACGCACGGTGTTGAAGGCCGCCGGGCGGGCGCCGATGGCGCCTACTCGCGCCTTGCGCAGCCCCTTCACCACGCGGCAGACGGCGGTGAACCATTCCAGGTCCTTTCGGAACTCCTCCGAGTCGGGGGCCTCGGTGTGCAGCGTGGTGAGCGAATACGGGATGCCGTACTGCTTCAGGTTGTTGCACGCCGACATCTTGCCGCAGAAGCTGTCGCGGCGGTCGGCGATGGTCATGCGCCCGGCGCTGTCGGGCGTAGCCTGGACCAGCACCGGCACATTCAACCCGGCCAGGCGCAACGCCTCGACGATCCCGCGTTCCTCCCCGAAGTTCGGCAGCGTCACAACGACGCCGTCGATCTTGTCGCGGTTGCGGGCGAACAGCGCGGCGCATTTCTTGGCTTCTTCGCGGGTCTCGACCGCTCCGTACTTGGTGTCCTCCGGCTCCAGCACGACCGCCTCAATAGAAGCGCGTTTCAGCGCCGCGATCATCTCCTCGCGCCCGGACTTGGCGAGGTGATCCGGAAAGAAGCCTCGATTGCCAATGATGAGCCCCAGCGTGTTCCGTTGCGTTTGAGCGTGATTCATGATTCCTTTCTCCACGGTAAGCGCGGCACGCGGGCGGGAGGCCGCAGCGCAGGTAACCGCTTACACGAGCAATAGTAACATACCTTCGTGCGCCAGGATGCCGCCGATCGCCTTCCCGGCGCGCTCCAGCCCCGGGAAGCAGGGGATCCCGCCGGTTCGGCGAGTGGACGGCCTCAACGCGGCACTGCGGCGAAGCTGCTGACCGACTGCTTGCGGTTTCCGTAGTAGGTCCAGCCGACGCCCGATCGGTACCACCAGATGTCCGCGTTGGAGTCCCGCCCCACGATGTAGAACTCGCCGCGCAGGGTGGCGATGGAAGCGGTGGTCACCCATCCGTAGGTGTCGTGCCAGCCGAGCCATCCGTTCCCGGTGCCTTCCTGGAAAGCGTTGGCATAGACCCGGGTCGTTGCATCCAGGGCTACGGCGTAGATCCTGCCGCCGCTGGCGGCCAGTTGGGGATCGGTGGACATTGCGTTAGGGGTGGTGTACCACTGGCCCCAAGTGTTCCCCGTCAAGCGGGACATCCCGTTGGTGCCGTCGGCGTACCGGACCGCCACGTAGACCGCCCCGTCGCTGCCTGAGGCGACCGCGGGCCGTCCCGTCGAGGTGGCCGTTCCCACCACCCATCCCGCAAAGCCGGAACCCGGCACGTAGCGGCCGGAGGACACCTGGCCCTGGTTGGGCGACACTCCGGCTCCAACCACGTAGACGGATCCACCGGTCGCCACGGTGACCGCGGGAGCGGAGCTGAACGTCCCGCCCAAGCTGATCCAGGCGCCGAAGCCGGTGTCGAGTCGATAGCTCCTCAGCCAGTAACTGCCTGCGGAATCGAGGATTACCATCCAGATCGTGCCATCCGGCGCCGCTGCTACCCCGGGTGTGGCCGGACTGGTCGCACCGGCCGAAACCCATCCTTTCCAGCGATGGCCGGCGGACAGATACACGTTCATCCAGAGGCCGTTCTGGAGATCGCGCGCGACCACGAACGTGTCGCCGGCCGCATTCTGCGCCGCCCCAGGATCGCCCTGGGTGACCCCGAGAGCACCCGACGCATTGACGGAGTCGAAGGCCAGCGCTGCAATGCCGTTGTTGAAGATACGGTAGACGGCCAGCGGCGCCGGAGAAGTGATCCGGGCGAAGAAGCCGTTGTAGGAGGAGCCTGTCGGGGCCGGCAGGGCGCCCGCAGTGGCAGGGAAGTCGGCCGAAAGGCTGGACCCGCACACCAGCACCGCGCCGAACCCCTGAAGCACCAGGCCAGAGACCTGATCGTCGGCCGCTCCGCCCAGGTAGCTCAGGTCCAGCAGAGTTTTGCCATCGGCGCTCAGACGGAAGACGAAGCCGTCAAAGCCGCCCCGACTGGCGGCCTGCCAGGCGTTGAGAACCGGCAGATCGAGCGAGCTGGTGGTGCCGGCGCCCCAGGCCTGGCCGGCGAAATCCACGGCCAGCGCCGTGCCCTTGTCCGAGCCACTGCCGCCCACCAGCGTGGCGTAGACCCACGCGTTACCCGCCGGCGCAATCTTCACGACATAGGCGTCGTAGTCGCCGTGCCTGACCGTCTGGAACGCCCCCGTCGTTACCGGGAAATCATCGGAGTATGTCGCCCCGGCCACGTAGACATTGCCGGCGGCGTCTTCGGCGATGGCGTAGGCATCGTCGGGCCCGCGGCCGCCCAGGTAGGTGACGTAATCCCACGCGGTTCCGCTCGACGACAGGCAGGCCACCAGCGCGTCCCCCTGCCCGGCCGTGGCCGATTCGAGCGCGTTCCGCACGGGCAGATCGGCCGAGTCGGTGTAGCCGGCGATACAGGGCCGGCCCAAAGGGGTGACGGCCACCGCGCGCGCCAGGTCGGTTCCGGATCCTCCCAGCAGCGTCGAGTAGAGCAGGCTGCCCGCGGCGCTGTATTTCACCAGGAATGCGTCGGTGCCGCCGTGCAGGCTGGTTTGGGGCGCTCCGGTGGTGGTGGGAAACTGCAACGAGGTTGTGTACCCGCTTACATAGGCGTTGCCGTAATAATCCACTGCGATCCCGCTAGCCGTGTCCGAGCCGCCCGCACCCAGGTACGTGGAGTAGGCCAGGCGTCCCGAGGAGTCCAACCGGACCATGAACGCATCCTGTACTCCTCCGAAGGTCCTCTGGGCCGCCCCACTGGTGACAGGGAAGCCCGAGCCGGCGATACCGGCGACGAACACGTTTCCGCTCGCGTCCACGGCGATTCCATTGCCCGCATCGTTCCCGCTGCTCATCAGGATCGTGGTGTAGACCACGCTGGCCCCGGCCGTGCTGTAAGCGATCTTGGTGATGAAGATATCGCGGTTGCTGCGAGACGACTTCACCCCTCCTGGGCCCAGCGGGAAATCGGTCGAGAAAGTGGTCCCGGTCAGATAGGTGTTGCCGGCCGAGTCGCCGGAGGCCGCGTACACGGCGTCTAGCTGTGTTCCGCCCAGAAGCGATGAGAAGCTCAGGGCCGGATCGATCACCAGCGGGCATCCCCGCCGATGGGGGCCCAGACGGAACCCGACGATGCCGTCGGACAAGCGATAGGCGGCCGCCACCGGCCGCCGCGAACCGCCCGTCTCCAGGTAGGCCACCGGACGGCGGTAACGCAGCGTGCCGGAGGAGGTCTCCAGCGCCAGGCGGCCCCTCGAGTCGATCCACATTCGGCGCACGCCTTGGAAACTCAACCGAATGGCGTCCGGATCGGCGCCGGGTGCCAGCGCAAACCGGAACTCGATCTCGCGGCCCTGCCGCCCCTGGTAGAGCAGATCGATGCCGGGGTACACCTCTGGGTAGCGAATGCGGCCGTACTGCGGGATCTCGCCGAGCCATCCAGCCGGGTCCGCTCCCCGATACACGCGGCTGACCGAGCTGAGACGCTGCTCGGCCGTCCCAATCCGGGAGGGCTGGGAGCCCAGCAACTCCATCCGGATGGGTTGCGCCTGGCTGGCCTGGGCGGCGAGCGCGTAGGTCGCGGCGCCGCCTTTCTCGAGCAAAAGCGCGTAGCCCGGGGCGCGGCCGACAAACATGGCGGCAGGGTCCGCCTGTCCCAGATTCGGCTCGAAACTGACGTGCGGCAATGGCCCGATGGGGGCGGGTGACGGAACGGCGCCGGCCAGCGCGGCAGCCATCGAGAAACCGCAAAGAATCTGTCTGATGATCACGACATGCTCCTCGGCCCAATGCCACGCCCAGGCTCTATGAGCGGCCAGGCCGAAGGGACTGCCTGGCGCAGGCGAACACCCGGAACCAGTGGCGTTGTGGTCCTTTGACGGTATTCCATCGGCTGCCGGGGAGGGTTTCATCAGGGAGCGTCAATCGCGCGGCACCAGGTTATTGGTGAAAGCAGGCTTTCAGAGAATTGACTCTCCCGGAACGACGTCCAGCCAAGTCGGCACGAAGCCCAGAACGAACGCGAGCTGATCGGGATACCCCCTGCGATGGGCGGCAAGGGCCAGTAGCAGAACGGCGACGTGGGCGACAGTGCAGAGGTTCCGTGCTGAGTTGAGACCGCTCCGCATTCACCGCGCGCGAAGCTGGCAAGCACGCCGGCCAATCGGGAACCGATTCCGGCGGACAGACGCTCAGAATGCGTTGCTCGTGTGAATGCCGAGCGACTGAAGCCCCACCGCCATCTTCTGAAGCGCCGACTTGTGGATCTGCGACACCCGGCTCTCGTTCACACCCAGAACCTCACCGACCTCGCGCATCGTGAGATCCTTGGTGTAGTAGAGCACCAAGACCTTCTGGTAACGCTCGGGCAGCTTTCCCATTGCGCCCCACAGCAGTGCGTGGAGCTGTGCGCGGGCACCCATATTGTCCGGCTGGGTCTCCTCCTTGGCCGGGTAGTCAGGGGCGGGAAGATCTTCCTGGTCCGACCCGCGGCACGACATCGAAACCAATCCGCCGCCCCGCAGATCCAACATCATCTGCCGCCAACGCTCGACCCCGACTCCCATCTTCTCAGCGATCTCGGACTCCGTCGGAGCGCGCTGCAGCTCAAGCTGAAGCTCCCGTTCTGCCACTTCGACCTTTCTTTGTCTTCGGCGTGCATCCCGCGACGCCCAGTCGAGCTGGCGCAGGCTGTCCAGGATCGCGCCTCGAATGCGGTACTTGGCGTAGTTCCTGAAAGCGACGTTTCGCTCGGGCCTGTACTTCGCAACAGCGTCAATCAGCCCCAGAACTCCCGCGTGTATCAGGTCATCGAGTTCCATATGGACTGGCAGCGTCTCCTGTACTCGGATGGCAATCACCTTTACCAGCGCCAAATGATCGAGGATCACCTGATCACGTTGGGCCTTCTGGCTCTGGTCCAGGCGCTGGTTCGACGTACTGCGTCTCGGCATCGATTTCTCCCCCACGAATGCTCAACACCCGAGGTGGGACTGGAAGAGTCGTGGCTTAATTGACAGCGCTTCACGCACGCCGTTCACCTACGCCACGTCAGTCCTTCCCTTTGAAAACCGCGTGAAACGGCCCCCCTTCAGGCTCTCGGGGGAATCAACGGTCTCCATCCCTCTGTTGGATGGTAGGTCGATGCACGGTTCTCACACTGGAGTAGTCCAAATATGGAGTCGATGTTCTCAACTTCCCTGTTTGCAGGAACACGGCTCTCCCGTACGGGTACATGCTCCGGGCGGCATAGTACTGCTCCCTTGCGGGACACCGGCGCCACGCTGGCGGCCCAGCTCCGGCTACTACGGAGAATCAGGTCCGCAGTAGCCCTTTCCCGGCCTCCCAATTCGCGCTATTGTAGGTTGTCAGGCCCGTCGACACTCGGCGGGTTGGAGCTCAATGAAGGAGCGGCGATCCGAACAACGGCTCATGTGTTCCCAGAGGGTGGTCCTCCGTCTGGGCGAACGCGCCGGCTCTGCTCAGAGCCGTGAGGCAATCCTAGAAGACATTTCTGCCACGGGCGCGTGTGTGCAACTGGTGGAGCCCGTTCCGGTAGGCGGCCCCGGCGAACTCGTGGTCTCCAAGAAGAGGCTACGCGGGACCATCCGATACTGCGAGTTCCGGGAGATTGGCTACTTCGTAGGGATCGAGTTCGAGCCCGGCGCCAAATGGTCCCACGACGACTTTGTGCCGGAGCATCTGCTCGACCCACGGGACCTGATGGGCGACCGACGCAAGAGGAACGAATCGGCCGTGCGGGCCAGCTACCATCATCAGAGCCCTCGCCCGAGGACTCTTACCGAGGAGGCGAAGGTTGGGTACGGGACTGAGAACAGATCCGCTTGGTGCTCCGGTGGGGCCAAGGACAATGTGCTCGCCCCCGAGGCCCCGTCTGACACCACCGCCAGCCTTCCTGACGCAACGCGGGCCGAGTGAACGCGTTTAGTTCCGCGGCCTCACGCCTTCCGAAAGCTGAAGCGCCATTCTACAGGGAGAAACGGGACTGCAGCTCGGCTTCCTCGACTCCCTGTATCCTGTCGGCAGGGCACTCGACGCGTCGGTGAAGTACGGTCGCTGATCAAGGACTGAGGGGCTCATAGAGGCTCTCCTATCGGCTGAATGATTGCTCGTGAACATCCGCCACAGCGCCTGCGCCCTGCGCTCCCTAGCTGCCGTGGTCGCGGTCGCCAGTTGGATCGTCGTCAGGCTGGGCCAATCTCTCAGGGCGGGAGATGGGCGCGACGGGGCCGAGTCGCGCGAAGAACGTTGGCACGGGCGCCTGAACGGACGCTGACAGATTCCAAAGGGCACGCTGGACCTCGTCTTGGCGTCGGTTCCAGGACGCCTATACTCAGGTTCTCTACTGCAACCATCGTAGTACTGATTTGCCTTGTTCTGTCTTTCGGCGTGCGCCCCTTGTCGGCTATACTGGCCCTAACAGACAGTTCGGCTCATAGACCGAGCGACTCGCAACAAATGTATCGCAAGGAGAAGCAGCATGTGTTCTTCACCGTCACGCGACCCCGGCGCCGCGCTGAATCTATCGGTTAACCAGTGCCCGAAGGACGTCTCCGAGGTTGCAGACCTATATTGTCTGCACCGTCTCACCCCGGAACAGGAAAGAATCTTCGAGGAACACTATTTGCACTGTCCGGCGTGCGCCAAAGAGGTCGAACGATCACAGCGCTTCATCGCTGCCATTAAGGCTGCGAGTAGCCCGCCTTAGGCACAATAGCGATCCAGCGGTGTTCGCCGCTCCGAACATCCGTCAGGGCGCGCGGGTAGTCGTGGCGTCTCAAGCGCGGCGAATCTTGCCTTCATCCTTGATTTCAGCGACCGGAAATCCTCCGGTGCAATCTGCATTTCGGAACAAATCTGCTCTACGCTCTGGCCGTCAAGGTAAAATCGTGTGACAGCTTTCCGCTGCCGAGGCGAGAAACCCCGGAGGACCGCCATCATAGCATTGACACCGAGCGTGTGAGACTCGCTCCACTGGCCGGCCCGATGCTCGTTCTCCCGTGGTCTTGCCCGCGGAAGCGTCTCCATGTGGCGCAGTGCCGCCGCTCGCGCAAGCGCTCCGAGAGCCTCCGGGTTCCGAAGGTCGCCGCGCTGGATGGCCTGGACGACGACCGAGACCGCATCCCGACTCTGCGCGTCTGTGGCCTCGCGTCCGATGTGGTGTTTCGCCAACAGGTTGACACCTGTCCGGAGAGTTCGAACTAGCTCCTCAACCGCTGCCAGCTCGTCATCGCGGATTCTGTCTATTAACCCTTGGTTGATGGGATTAATCTCTGTATGTTGAGCGGATGGATCCTGCCTCTGTTCGTCAATCGGAGACATGCGTTCCTCCCAACCCTTCTCCACTTCGTCTCTGTGTGCTACTCCTGTCGGCATTATACGGGATAATTGACAAACATGAATAACTTTTTATGCAACTCTCTACGAAATACTTTGTTGAGCTCACGAACAGTGCAGTACTATCCGTTCCGGGGGTAATACTGGTACCCTCTTGCCTAGAGCCCGTGGACAAAGTCAAAATCGCCAAATTCGTCCACTGAAACCAAAGAGGGTATAAGCCGCGAAACGAACTTCGGGACACTTTGTCCACCGGCTGCTAGTCAGACAAATATGCAGATCTCGTGTCCCAAGGTCGGTCGGCGGCCTATCAAGCATGCGCGCTATTAGTGGCTCCTGCTGGCGGAGAGTCGTCTGGCATGGCGGTTGTTCGCAGCCGTGGTGCGGCGCGTTGCGGCATTGTCAGTGCGAGCAGGGTCGGCGACGGACCCTCGCAGCAAGGAAACTGATCGACGGGGAAGGGAGCAACGGAGAGGTGTTCGTGGAACAGCCGAGAAACGTGGGAGCGCCAGAAGCTGGGTTCGGTCGGCGGGACCGCAACCGCTCCTGGTGGGCGGCAACTCGGGCGGCCCGCGAGGAAGAACACACCCAGACGGCTCCTAAGGGGCCCGGATAGCGCACTCTCCGCAAGATCCGGAAGGCCCAGACAGGAATTCCGGGTGCGTGCCCTCCGACGCCGCGAGTGCAAGCAGCGAGGGCAGGCCCCAGTGAATTCCCTTAAGCATCTGCGAAGTGGTTGGGGGGCGGGACTACCTCCCATAGGAGAGCGGGGCGGGAGGGGGAGGATCCTGAGGCGGCGATCGTGTGCACTTGGGCTAAAGAAGGGCTTGCGCCGAGCCGATAGACACGATTGTGACACGTCGACACATTCAAATTGCTTCCCTGGCTTTCCTGGCTTGCGGCATGTGCGGAGCCGAGGCGCCGCTCTACTTGAAAACGAGAATGGGCGCGGAGGCGCTCCCACACAAGGGAGTTCGAAGCACGCTGTCCAAGCGACTGCCTCACAGCCGCCTTCACTACCTGGTGCAGTTTCGTGAGGCTCCCCAACCGGAGGCGCTGCAGGAACTGGCGCGACAGGGCGTGAAGCTACTGGAGTACGTCCCGAACTACGGCTTCATGATCTCGGCCGAGGAAAGCACGACGATCGAGGGCATGGACCTGACCCTGGTGGAGCGGCTGCGTCCGGAGGACAAGCTGAGCCCGTTGCTGTTGGAGACGGAGCAGGCGCCGGAAGCCGCGGGGCCGCAAGTGTTCGTGGTGGAGTTTCATCGTGACGTGGAGCAGCAGGACGCGCGGCAAGTGGTTCGCCAGAACGGGCTGCCGACGCGCGAACACCCGGACCTGCTGCCGAACCAGTTGCTAGTGGATGGCACGGTGGAGGACGCGGCGCGGCTGGCGGATTGGGACGAGGTCGAGTACGTGTTTCCGGCGTCCCGCGAGTTGAAGGAGGGGGAACGGGTACACGCGTGCGCCGGGGCGCTCACCGTGTACGGCCAGGCGGGGCAGATTACGGCGCTGTACGGGAGCGGTTGGGACGGGCCAGGACTAGGCTCGGCACAACTGGGCTACTTCTTCGGCGTGCTGGCGAGCGCGCTGCCGCGGGCGGCGGTGCAGACGGAGATCCTGCGGGCGTGGGCGGAGTGGAGCAAGTACGTGCAAGTGACGTTTTCGCCTGTGAGCACCGCGAATCAGGCGCGAACGATTGCGCTGCTGTTCGCGCTCGGGGAGCATGGCGACGGGAACCCGTTCGACGGGCCGGGCGGGGTGCTGGCGCACACCTTCTACCCCGCGCCGCCGAATCCCGAGTCGATCGCCGGCGACATGCACTTCGACGCCTCGGAGAACTGGGGAATCGGGAAGGGCGTGGACGTGTTCTCGGTGGTGTTGCACGAAACAGGGCACGCGCTGGGACTGGGGCACTCCGACCATCCGGGAGATGTGATGTACCCGTATTACAGCGTCTGGACGGGACTGACGCCGGATGACATCGCCTCGATACAGATGCTGTACGCCTCTGCGGGGACGACTCCGGGGGCGCCGGCACCTACGGTGACCATCACCTCGCCCACCAGCGGTGGGACGTACACGACCACGGCCGCCACGGTGAAGCTGGCGGGGACGGCGCAGCACCCGGACGGCATCGCACAGGTATTCTGGGCGAACTCGCTCGGCGGGACCGGGGTGGCGTCGGGGACGCAGACTTGGACGGCTGGTCCGGTGGCATTGCAGCCTGGGCAGAACCAAATCTCAGTGATGGCGCGGGCGACCAGCGGGAGCACGGCGGTGAAGTCTCTGACAGTGACCTACTCGTCCACTACCGACACGGTGCCTCCGAGACTGACGATTCTCTCGCCCCTGAGCCTCAGCGTCACCACGACGGCCAGCTCGGTCTTTCTGATGGGCACGGCGGGCGACAACGTTGGGGTGAAGCAGGTGACCTGGTCGAGATCAATCTCGAACGCTGATTCAGCCGGAAACGCCGGTGTGGCGCAGGGGACGTCGGTTTGGAACACCGGGCCGATAGCGCTGGCGGTGGGCACCCAGACGATCACGATCACGGCGTTCGACGCGGCGGGGAACACGGCGTCGAGGAGCGTGGTGTTCACGCGCAAGTAACGCACATCCCGGCCGGCCGGCATAGAAGCCAGATGTGCACAACGTGCCACGGCCCGCGCGGCCGGGGAATCGATGTGGCTGGCCATGCTCGGCATGGAACAGACGCCGCCGAAAGCAGCCCAACGCCAGCGGTGGCGGGAGATCCAGGTTGCCCCCGGCGTCTTCGCTCCTGGCCCGCTGAACACCATCACCGATCTCCGGCAGACGCGCGTCGACCACAGCGTACTCATCTAGTGCGGTGAGGTGGGTTTCCGCATCAAGGCAATCCTGCATCGTGCACCTCGACACGGACGCGGGATGTGCTCAGATGAGTGCGAACACGCCAAACCAGCGCCCCAAGAGTGGGGTGTCAATTGGCGTCGGCGGACAGCTCATGCGGTTCGTGAAGCCCGTGGGTCTTGACTACCCGCGCCACCCGCTCCGGAGTCACCGCGAGGAACTGGCAGCGCTGCAGGACGAGACCGCCCGGCGGCCGGATACCGGCCAGCCGACGCGAGGCCCTGAGCGATCCCCGCAAAATGGGGTACTTTAGGAATACGTACTAGTACTTCCAAACGGCTACGGTATCCGAGATTCATTGACTTCGACGCTGGGTTTGACTAGTATCACTGAGAGGGCATGTGGGTTCTGTTGCGCCTGCGAGCGCGCGTGGCTAGCGCTGAAGTAGCAGGTGTGGGTGTCCGATGAGACGTAGAAGCTACGGTCTGATTGTCGCTGTTTTCCTGCTGTCGCTGGCACGACTGAGCGCAGATGCAGTCCTGGTGCCAATTCCGGAAATTGTGAGCACTGGTGCGGGTCTCACCGAGGCTGCGACCGACGTGAGTTTTTTGCTGATCTCGGCGCCTGCTGGAGTGCCGGTGACCACCTTCGACGGGTACGGCAACATACTCGATCCTGTGTTTGCGAATGTAATATGCTCGACGGTGGGCTGCAACGGTAGCGGCATTCCAGCTTTCCCGTTTAACGGTTTCTGGATCCCCGACGATGCCAGTTCCCAGTGGGACGGGGTGAACGCTGTGCAATACGGGGACATCGGTGCCGGTGTGACGCCGGGCTCCGGGACGGGGGTCACGACTGGGGATCCGGCTGGCTGGTACGATTTCCGGATCTATTTCTACGTCCCCGCCGAGGGGGTTTCGACGGTTACGATTACGGGCTCGTGGTCGGCAGACAACCTGGGCGCCATTTACCTCAATGACCCAGGTACGTTCAGCAGCGGTGCCATCGCTACCATTAACGACCCCTGGGGCTTCCAGTCTTTGCTCTCCTTCAACATCACAACCGGTTTTGTCGCCGGCATCAACTATCTCGACATCATGGTGTACAACTTGCCCCAAACCCTCGGCAATCCGGTTGGGTTCCGGGTGGACTGGTCGGGGACGTACACGATTCCTGGGGCGTTGGTGACTCCCGAGCCCGGGACCGCGGGGCTGTGGCTGGCGGGCCTGGCGGCGCTGGGGCTGCTGCGCCGACGGCGCAGAACTTCCTGACCGGGTCCTGATCGGCCTGATCTCTCTGTGTATGTACCGCCGGCGGTCAGCCTGCCAACCGGCGGAAGAAGTCCAGCGACTTCCCCGCGCAGACCTGCCAGCGGTATCGCTGCGCCTGGGCGCTCCCGATCCGGCCGAGATCTTCGCGCAGCGCGGGGGAGAGCAACAGTCTCTCCAGCCCCGAGCGGATCTCCCCGACGCTGCGAGGATCGACCAGCAGCGCCGCGCCGGAGGCGATCTCGGGTAACGAGGAAAGGTTGGAAGTCAACACCGGGACGCCCGCCGCCATCGCCTGCGCCACCGGAAACCCAAAACCCTCGTAGAGCGAGGGATAGAGGAACGCCGTCGCGCCCGCGGTCAATCCGGGCAAGTCCGCCTCCGCCACGTAGCCGAGGTAGCGCACGCGGGGAGGCCCGGACCGCAAACGATGCAGGGTCGCGCGGTCGCCCCACCCGGCAGGTCCCGCCACCACAAGCTCGAACTCCTGGCGCAGCGAGCCGCTGAGCCCGGCCCAGGCGTCCAGCAGCCCGCCGAGGTTCTTCCTGGGCTCGATCGTGCCGACAAACAGCGCGTAGGAGCGCGCCAGGCCGTACTTGCCCCGCGCGGCGTTCACGGCTTCCGAAGGAACCCCGAAGTAGGAATCGGGGACGCCGTGGTGGATCACGACAACCTTCTGGGGCGGCAGGCGGAGGATCCGAATGGCGTCCTGACGGCTGCTCTCGGAAACGGCGATCAAGCCGTCGGCGCGGGTCATGATTCGCTCCCCAAACCACTTGGTCGCCTTCACGTTCGAGGCCGTGTGCAGTTCCGGAGTCAGCCAGCAGGTCATGTCGTGGATCGTCGCGGTGAGGAGCGCGCCGCGCGGAGGGTTGCGCAAGAGATTCGAGGCGTGGAAAACGTCGGCGCGGGCGGACCAGGGCAGGCGCGACGAATTCAGAAAATGAAGCACGGCCAGGCCCGTGGCCTTGGCTCCGAGGCCGGCGACCGAGCGCTCGTGATCCAGAGCGCCGAAGGAAGTGGAGAAGGGGAAGGTGGCGATCGAGTCGCTCCCGGCCAGCGCGCGCAGATGCGAAATCCAGTGGTAGAGATAGTTCTTGACTCCGGCGCTGCGGAGCAGCAGCGGAGTGGCGTCGATCGAGAGGCGCATGGCTCAAAACCGCCGTGCGCGCGCCGCAACCACCGGCTCGCGATTCGAGAACAGCGACTTGCCGCCGCTGGAGCGCACCAGGTGCAGGCTTGCGCCGCCCACGAGGGCTTCGATCCTCGGAACCACCTTGTCTTCGAGCACCAGGTAGTACGTCGCGGGGCTGCGCCACAGCCGCCCGAGCTCCGCGTCGCCGATGAACACCCGCGGGGCGTTGGGCGCGTACGACCCGTACTCCAGGTTATTGACGCGGCCGTTCCACAACAGCGCGTCGGAGTTGGTATAGAAGACCACCGAGGAGAAGGTGTAGTACTGGTCGCCCAGAATCAGGCGCCCGCGCGGAGCGCGCTGGAGCGCCTCGGCCAGCGGCCGCGAGGACAGGTACGGGTCGAAGACCACCAGGGCCAGGCGCGCGGCCTGCAAGAAAATCACCATCATCAGCGCCAGCGCGAAAATGGCGCGCTTCCCGCGGAGCCTCCAGGCTCCCAGAGCGCCCACCAGGAAGGCCAGAGCGGCCCATCCCAGCGGCACGCGCAGGTAGGCCAACGAATTCAGCGTCAGGTCGGCCGCATGCCCCAGCGAAAGCGTGTACAGGTCGGGGTTCTGGCTGAGCGCGGCCGAGATGTCGCCGGGCGCCGGCAGGTTCCAGACCCGGACGAGCAACGCGCCCGAGACCAGCGCGGCGACGGCGGCGACGGCCGCCGCGATTTTTGTGCCCACCGGAATCCACCTGCCCCCGGCGGCCATGGCGCAGCCCGCGAGCAGCGCGACAGCCGGGTAGATGGGCATCGAATAGTACTCCTGCGTAGTCGAGAAGCTGAAGAAGACCAGCACGAACCCGATCCAGCACAGCGCCAGCAGGCGGGCGCGCCCGGCGCGGTCCGCGGGCCGATAGCTCAGCCGCCCCAGCGCCGGCAACTGCACGCTCCAGGGGAACAACCACAGCAGGTGGAACAGCCAGAAGTAGAGCCGAGGCACGGTGTTGTAGTCCCGCGGGTAGCGCAGGTTCAGGAAACGGAGCACGTGTTCGTTGATGAAGTAGAACCAGAAGAACCCTCGATACTTGCCCGGCTCGGAGTGCATCGTGAAGTCGAAGTAGGGCGGATTGCGCAGCGTGGCCAGCGCGTGCCAGGGCGCCGCGATCAGCAGGAAGATGAGCAGGCCCGAGAACGGGTGGAGACGCTGCCAGGTGCGGCGCGCGAACAACCGGCGGGTGAACAGCAGGTAGAAGAACGCGGCGCCGGCGGGGAACAGAATGCCGATCAGCCCTTTCAGCAGGACGCCCGCGGCGAGGCTGGCGGCCACCACCCAGGCCCACCGGCGGGGATGCGGCTCCCGGTCGTCGAGCGCCCGCAGGAAGGCCCACATCGCCAGGGTCATGGCTAGCGTAAGCACGACGTCCGGGATCAGGATGCGGGTGAACAGAAACAGGCCCACGCAAGTGGCCAGCGACAGCCCGCCGTAGAAACCTGCCCGCAGCGAGAACGCCCAGGCGCCGAAGCGGACCACCAGCCAGCACAGCAGAATGGCGGAGAGGGCGACGGGAATGCGGGCCGCCCAGTCGTGCACTCCGAAGATCATGAAGGAGACGGCCGTCATCCAGTACTTGCCCGGCGCCTTTTCCAGGTACGGCACGCCGTCCAGCCGCGCGGTCACCCAGTCGCCGCTCCGCAGCATGTTCCGCGCAATCTGGGCCTGCACGGAGTCTACGTCGTCCATCAGCGAGGGAGGGCTGAGGATTCCGGTGAGAAAGATGGCGGCGGCAACCAGGACGACAGTCAGCTCGCAACGCCGCTGAGCGCGCGCTCGCTGGCTGGCGCGCTCTCGGGCGGAGCGCTCTGGACGCGCCATCGCTTCATCCAGAGGAACAGGATCAACAACCCCCATAGCTGAAATCCGAGATTAACACGGCGTTCGAGGTGCTGGCGGACCACTTCCTGTACCCGCTCGGTATGGAACACCCCCGTGCGCGCGATGGCGTCGGGGGTGAGCGTGTCGAGCAGGATGGGCCGCAGCACGCCCCGCAACCACTCGTGCGCGGGAATGTCGAATCCCTCCTTCTTGCGATGGAGAACGGAGGCGGGCAGCTTGTCGCGCATCAACTCGCGCAGCAGGTATTTCTGCCGCGAGCCGCGTATCTTCAGGCGCTCCGGAAGGGAAGCGGCGAACTCGGCGATCCGGTGGTCCAGGAACGGCGGCCGGACTTCGAGGCTGTGCGCCATGCTCATGCGATCGCACTTATAGAGAATGTCGTCCGGCAGATAGTAGGATTGATCGAAGCACAAATAGCGGTTGAGAGACCCCGCGCTCCGGTCCACGGGCAGCGTCTCGAACAGCGAGGCCAGCCCGTTGCACTCCGGCGCCTGAAAGAACCTGCGCTTCTGGGCGGAAGAGAAAGACCCGTTCCAGTAACAGTGGGCGTCGTCGGCCTCCAGCAGCGATCCTTCCAGGAATCGCTTCAGCTTGTACTCGAAACTGATCTTCTCGTCGGAGACCGGCCAGAGTCCGCACAACCGGGCGGCGGCCCGGCGGGGCGCGGCGGGCAGGTGCGCCAGCCAGCGCGCGAAGGAATCCGCGCGATAGGTGACGTAGCCGCCGAACAGCTCGTCGGCGCCCTCGCCGCTCAGCGCCACGGTGACGTGCTGGCGGCTGAGCCGGGAAAGGAACCAGACCGGCAGCGCGCCCGCATCCGCGCTGGGCTCATCCGAGTAGTAGACCAGTTGCTCGAGGGCCCCGCAGAGATCCTGGCCGGGGTTCAGGTCGAACTCGTGGTGATCGGTGCCGTAGTGCGAGGCGACTTCGCGGAAGTACCGGCTCTCATCGAAACTGCGCCCGGCGAAGGAGACCGAAAACGTCTTCAGGCGCGAGGAACTCGCCGCGGCGGCGTAGTGCAGGATGGTCGAGGAATCCAACCCTCCACTGGCCCAGATTCCCAGCGGCACGTCCGAAATGAGGTGCTCGCGAACCGATTCCCGCAGCAGCCGGTCGAGCTCCTCCTTGGCCGAATCCAGGGTCCAATGTGTCTGTGGCCGCATCTCGAGCTGCCAGTAGGGGGAGGAGGAGACCTCGCCATCGCGCCATTCGAGCCAGTGGCCCGGAGGCAGTTTGTGGATCCCCTGGATCAGCGTATTCGGGCTGGGCACGTAGTTGAGCGACAGGTAATGGTTGAGTCCGGCCAGGTCCAGGTTTCGCTCCACTTCCGGGTTCCCCAGGATGGCCTTCAGCTCCGAGCCGAAGTAGAGGTCGGGGCCGCGCCGGTGGATGTACAGGGGCTTGATCCCCAGCCGGTCCCGGACCAGCACCAGCCGCCGGCGCGATTCGCTCCATAGCGCGGCGGCAAACATCCCGCGCAGCCGCGAGAAGCACTCCGTGTCCCACTCCAGGAAGGCATGCAGGACGACTTCGGTGTCCGATCGCGAATGGAAGCGGTGGCCGCGGCGGCAAAGATCTTCCCGCAGTTCCGCGAAGTTGTAGATCTCGCCGTTGAAGACGATGGTGGTATCGCCGTCGTCGCTGGTAATGGGCTGGTCCCCGCCCGCGACGTCGATGATGCTCAGGCGCACGGCGCCCAGGGACACCACCGCCGATTGATAGACGCCTTCGCGATCCGGCCCGCGGTGGGCCAGCGAATGCGTCAGTTCCCTGATCCGATAAGGATCAGGCACACGATTCCTATGGGTAAAACCCGCAATCCCGCACACCGATCATGTCCCCGTGGCTCCCTTCCCCAAGGAAGCCCTCACCTCAAATCGGCGGCCGCCGCCGACTCACCCAAACACAATCTCTAGCTCGGGGCAATCATAGCACAAAGGAGCTTACGGCTCCAAACTCGAATCGCCTCCGCAACCGAGGGACTGCCTCGGCCGTCCGCAGTGGGACAATTCCGCAACCGAGGGACTGCCTCGGCCGTCCGTCGTTGGGACGGCCCAGGCTGTCCCCGGTTGCCCTTACGTCCATCTTCCTCCCCAGGGGTGGCCGACTCTCTTGAAGATTCCCGTAGTCTGGGAGCCTGCTGGGCTTGGTCCGTCGGCCACGGCCGCGCCGCCACAGGTCATAGTTCTTGATCGCAAGCTCTTGGATTTCTGCCGGCAGCGCGTGGAACAGATCCCAGAACCGCGGGGTCGCTACGGAGTTCACTCCCGCGGTGGCCACTCGCGAAGGCGTCCTTTCGCGGGTTGAGTCTCGGCTTCTTCAAAAAGGAAATCGAGCTTGCCGGTGGAGGAGTCGTGATCCATCTGCTCATCCCAGCGCTTCTGTTCCCGGGCACGGAGCCAATCGACTATGCGGCGGTATTCCTCGGGCGGCAAGCCGGCAATGGCCGACTCGATCTCTTCAACCCGGTCCATGCTTGAAGTCTAGCACCACCCGCCTTTGATCTTCGTGCCCCAGCCTGCACTGGGCCGCCTGACGCCGCATGCACTTCTCCTCGCTCCTCATTCCAGACCAACCCGAACACGCTTTCTCGCGAACGTTCCCACTCCTCCCGAGAATTCATCTCTCATCCCCTCAACCGCTTGCCCCATTCCGGCCCTGGGCACGCGCCAGGCCCATGGTAAGCCGGGCGTAGGAGGTCGGTTTCCGAACCGCCCCACGTGTCTCATGTCATCCCAACTCAAAATCGAAGCCAATCGTCGTAACGCCCAGCTCTCCACCGGCCCCAAAACCCCCGAGGGCAAAGCCAAAGTCGCCACCAACTCCTGCACCCACGGACTCTGCTCCCGCAACGCCATCCTCCCCGAGGAAGACCCCGCCGAATTCCACGCCCTGCTCGCGGGTCTCCTCTCGGAATTCCAGCCCGCCAACGCCCGCGAGGAGTCGCACGTCCGCGAGCTGGCCTCCGCCGAATGGCGCCTCCGCCGTATCGTCCGCCTGGAGACCGGCATCTTCGTCTCCGCCATGGAAAAGGTGCGCGAATACGAGAGGTGCCGCAACACCGCCCCACTGCCCGACCGCACCCCCGAGGAGCAGCGCTACGACCAGAACACCCGCCTGCTCGGACTGACCTTCCGCCAGCACTGCGGCGGCGAGGCCTTCACCAAGCTCTCGCGCTACGAGAACTCCATCCGTCGCGCCCACTACAAAGCCCTCAAGGAGCTTAAGTCACCTCCGTCCCCGCGCATCGCAAAAATGACGGAGCAAAGCCAACCGCCCCAGCCGCCCGACCCCGCCCCCCCCCAACCGAGGGACTGCCTGACGCAGGCGGTTTCGCCTGCCACGGACTTTCACCACAGACTGCCTGAGCCGTCCGCCTTTGGGACGGCCGAGGCAGTCCCCCGGCTGCGGGACCGTGAACTCAGTCACCGTACTTGCCATCAGCCCGGCCACTGCCAGTCGCGGATCTCCGGGAGATCGTCTCCATGCTCGGAGATGTAGAGCTTGCTCTCGATGAGCCGGTTGCGCAACAACTGCTTCTGGTGCGCCGCCGCCCCCTGGAGCTTCGGAACGCGGTCGATGACGTCCATCGCCAGGTGAAAACGATCCAGCTCGTTGAGGACCGTCATGTCGAACGGCGTGGTGGTGGTGCCCTCTTCCTTGTAGCCGCGCACGTGCAAGTTGTCGTGGTTCCGGCGGCGGTAGGTGAGCCGGTGGATCAGCCAGGGGTACCCGTGGAAGGCGAACACGATGGGCTTGTCGGTGGTGAAGATCGAGTCGAATTCCCGGTCCGCCAATCCGTGCGGGTGCTCGGTCGAGGGCTGAAGCGTCATCAGGTCCACGACGTTGACGACGCGAATCCTCAGATCCGGCAGGTTCCGGCGGAGGAAATCGACGGCGGCCAGCGTCTCCAGCGTCGGGACGTCGCCCGCGCAGGCCATCACCACGTCCGGCTCGGCGCCCTGATCGTTGCTGGCCCAATCCCAGATGCCGACCCCCGCGGTGCAGTGCCGGATCGCCGCGTCCATGTCCAGCCATTGCAGGGCCGGCTGCTTGCCCGCGACGATCACGTTGACGTAATGCCGGCTGCGGAGGCAGTGGTCCGCGACCGAGAGCAGGCAGTTGGCGTCCGGAGGCAGGTAGACGCGCACGACATCGGCCTTCTTATTGACCACGTGGTCGATGAAGCCGGGGTCCTGGTGGCTGAACCCGTTGTGATCCTGCCGCCAGACGTGCGAGGTCAGCAGGTAGTTCAGGGACGCGATGGGCCGGCGCCATGGAATGTGCCGCGTCACCTTGAGCCACTTGGCGTGCTGATTGAACATCGAATCGACGATGTGGATGAAGGCCTCATAGCAGGAAAAGAAACCGTGGCGCCCCGTGAGCAGGTAGCCTTCGAGCCAGCCCTGGCACATGTGCTCGCTCAGCACCTCCATGACCCGGCCATCCGGCGCCACGTGATCGTCGGTCGGCAGGATTTCCGCCGTCGAGACGCGATCGGTGACCTCGAACACGGCGCCCAGCCGGTTGGAGGCCGTCTCGTCCGGCCCGAAGATCCGGAAATTGCGCGATTCCCGGTTGAGCTTCATGACATCGCGCAGCATGTTCCCCAGCACCCGGGTGGCTTCGGCATTCACCGCGCCGGGCTTGGGGACGCCGACGGCGTAGTCGCGGAAGTCCGGCATCCGAAGGTCCTGGAGCAGCCGCCCTCCGTTGGCGCGCGGATTCGCCCCCATGCGGCGATCGCCCTTGGGGGCCAATTCGGCCAACTCCCGCACGAGCGCGCCGTTCTCGTCGAACAGTTCGTCCGGACGGTAGCTCTTCATCCAGTCTTCCAGGATTCTCAGATGCTCCGGCTTGGCCGCAAAATCGGTGACCGGCACCTGGTGCGCGCGGAAGGTGCCCTCGATAGGCAGCCCGTCGACCACTTTCGGGCCGGTCCAGCCTTTCGGCGTGCGCAGGACGATCATGGGCCATCGGGCGCGTTGCGAGAAGCCGTTTTCCCGAGCCTCCTTTTGAATCGCCCGGATGTCCGCCAGCGCCGCCTCGAGCGTGCCCGCCATCAGTTGGTGCATCGGCTCGGGATCGCTCCCCTCGACGAAGTAGGGCCGGTAGCCGTATCCCGTGAACAGATCCGCCAGCTCCTCGGGGCTGATGCGCGCCAGCACCGTGGGTCCGGCGATCTTGTAACCGTTCAGATGCAGGATCGGGAGCACGGCGCCATCCCGAACCGGATTCAGGAACTTGTTGGAATGCCAACTGGTGGCCAGCGGCCCGGTCTCCGCTTCTCCGTCTCCGACCACGCAGCACACCAGCAGATCGGGATTGTCGAAGACCGCGCCGTAGGCGTGCACCAGCGCATAGCCCAACTCGCCGCCTTCGTGAATCGAACCGGGCGTTTCCGGTGCGACGTGACTGGGAATGCCGCCGGGAAAGGAGAACTGCTTGAACAGCCGCTTCATTCCCTCGGCGTTCCTGCCGATGTTGGGGTAGACCTCGCTGTAGACGCCCTCCAGGTACGTGTTGGCGACCATCCCGGGACCTCCGTGCCCGGGTCCGGCGACGTAGAACATGTCTAGGCCGTACTTCTGGATCAGCCGGTTCGCGTGCACATAGATGAAGTTGAGGCCCGGCGTCGTGCCCCAGTGGCCCAGCAGCCGGCTCTTGACGTGTTCCAGCCGCAGGGGCTCGGTGAGCAGCGGATTGTCCAGAAGGTAGATCTGCCCCACCGAGAGGTAGTTGGCCGCGCGCCAATAGGCGTCGATTCGGCGCAGCTCCTCGCTCGAAAGGGTGTCCGTTGGGACGCCCGGATTGTCCCGATCGCGATGGTCTGTTTGCATGGCGGTGTCCTCCCTTCCAGGATGGCAAAAAACCGGCGACCACGACACCCCAGATTTTGACAACCGCCGGGGGGGATAATATCATGGATACCTACTTTCACAGTGGAGGATCCGGTTATGCGGAATACCGCGCGTGTTGCCGTCATTCTGCCTTTCCTCATGGTTCCCGTGTCGGCTGCCGATCTGACCGGCTATCTGCTGGCCCGCAGGTCGGCGGACGGCGCCATCACCTACGAGGCGGTGGAGGAGTTCAGCATCGGCAACCGAAACAAGGTGCGTGTGTGGAGCGGCACGGGCGACTCGATCTCGGAAAACGAGTACAAGAGGGCTCAGGCGGTCGTGCCGCGGCAACTGACCCTGCTGAGAAAGGACGCCCAGGGACGGCTGATCCAGTTGAGCGGGACGCCCCCGGTGCGGTCCTTCGTGCTGGCGGACGGGGCCAAGATAAAGGGCTCCGCCCGGATCGCGGACCTCAACGCCCAAATGACGCTGGTGGCGGTGAAATCCAGGAAAGCCAAGCAATCCTTCCAGATCCGGCCGGCGGAGTTCTTTGCGCTGATTCCGGGCGCGAGCCCATCCTCGCTGGCAGTCGGTTTCGTGCTGCGCGACAGCAACTTCCTGAGCTTTGAAGAGCAGTTGCAGGCCACGCAGGGCGCCGTGAACTCCTTTCGCGGGTCGCCGGACATCGCCAGGCTGCGCGAGTTCGTCACCCGCAAGATGGCCGACGGCCTCAACGCTTTCGAGGACGGCGGCCCGTATAAGGACTTCCAGATCATCGTGCAGTACGCGGAGCTGGGCCGGCGGTCCTTTGCCGACGACAAGCGCGCCCAGACCCTGCACGAGGACATCGTCACTCGAAAGGCCTGGCTGGAACGCACCATCGCGCGGCTGACCTCGCTGGCCAACAACCGGGATTGGGACACGCTGCTGGAAGCCTACCTGGCCTTCGAGCAGTTCCAGTGGTCCTTCCCGGAGATCATGGCCCTGCGCAACCGCGCGCTCCAGGAGAGCGCCCGGCTGCACTCCCAGCGCGGCAACGAATTTGCTACGCAAAAGAAGTATCCGGAAGCGCTGGCCGAGTACGAGACCGCGGTGCAGCGCGATCCGGACAACGAATTGATCGCTCAGAATCGCGAACGGATCATGAACGACTACGCGCAGAGCCAGAAAGAAGCCCAAAGCAAGGCCGCCAAGGTGCTGCCCGAGGGATCCATGGAGCTGCGCCTGTTCCGGCGCTATCTGGAATTTGCATCGCAATATACAAAAAACAAGCAGTTCGACGAGGCTCTGCGCGAACTCGACAAGGCCGAGGAGCTGAACAAGGACGCCCCCGAGATCCTCCTGGGCAAGGCCGAGCTGCACTACGAGCGCGGGGAGCTCTCGCAGGCCATCCCGCTGCTGGACGACTTCGATCGCCTGGCCGTGGCGCCGGAGCTCAAGGACCTCAAGGAGCGCGGCGAGAAGCTCCGCAACCAGATCCTGTTCGAGCGCACCGCCAAGAAGACCGCCTACAAGCAGAAACTCGCCGAGCTGCTCAAGTCCGGGGGCTATTCCGAGGCCGAACAACTGGCCCTCGCGGCCCTCAAGCTGGACCAGAACGACGACGAGTTCAACTTCTATGCCGGGACGGTCTTCGCGCTGCTGCGCAACAACGACGGGGCCAAGGCCGCCCTGAAGAAGTACCTGGAGCTGTCGGTTTCGCTTCGCGGAGACCTGAAACGGCGGAACCTGGCGAACCGGATCATGAGCACGCTCGGCAGCTCGCCCGTGGCGCCCGCCAAGGGACAGCCCAACTGGTTCTCGGGGAGGAAGTTGGGGGAGGATGTCTTTTACTGTCCCGAGAGCCTCGCCTTTCAGCCCCGGATCGCGGAGGTCAGCGGCTACAAGATGACCTCTTCATTCACCTGGACGCCGGAGGGCCGGCTGGTGTCCATCACCACCCGCTTCCAGGACGACAAGGGGCGGCAGAACTTCAGCGCGATGGAAAGCCGCGGCGGACACCCCGGCCAATCCTCCTCGGCCGGCCGCTCCATCTTTTTCACCTATCACCCCAGTTATCCGCAGGTGGTGAAGGTCTCCGCCACGACGCCTCCGGCGGCGAAGCCCGCCGGCCCGTTCAAGGTGCTGCTCACGCGCCGGGACAACTCGGGCCTGTGGCTGGTGGACGAGGACAAGTCCCCGCTGGTTCTGCTTGAGAGCAACCCCAGCGTCAATCCGGACCTGGTGGCGCTGCTGGATTCCCCGGTCGCGACCGGGGTGGCGGGCAATTCCTTCTTCAACCCGTTCGTCTGGGACGGGATTCACTTCTTCCGGTTCAGCTACGACCGGCAGGGCCGCGTGGACACGGCCCGGGAGGTCGGCGCCGACGTGGTGGTGCGGTTCACCTGGGAAGGCGAGCGGCTCACCTCGCTGAGGGCCTTCAGGAGCGGCGATCCGGCCAAGCCGGTCTATTCCCGCACGCAGAATTATAGCGGCCCCCTGCTGCTTTCCGAAAACGTGGAGTACGGGGGAAAGAGTTACAAGATCGAGTACAAGTATGCCGGCAGCCGGCTGCAAGAGGCGGAGTTCAACGACTCCGGTGCTCATGACGGCAGGCACTGGCGGGTCAGTTTCAAATAGAGGGTCGTGGCTGGCGCCGGAAGCAGCCCAGCGCGTTCCGCCGCCGGCCTTCCAAGGGGTTGACCTTGAAGACGATTGGGAAGTACAGCATCGTGAAACAGGTGGGCGCCGGCGCCATGGGCAAGGTGTATCAGGCGCTGGATCCCGACATGAACCGGCAGGTGGCCCTGAAGGTGATCAAGTGGTCCGACACCGACGACGACGCCGGGCGCCAGAACAAGAAGGCGCGTCTGCTGAAGGATGCCCGAAACGCGGGTTCCCTGCTGCACCCCAACATCATCGCGGTTTACGGATTCGAGCAGGAGGGCGACACTCCTTTCATCGTCATGGAGTTCGTCAACGGCCCGACTCTGAAGGGTGTTCTGGGCAAGGATGGCACACTGGATCCGAAGTCCGTGGTGCGCTACCTGCGGCAGGCCGCCGACGCCCTGGACTACGCCCACCGCAAGGGCATCATTCACCGCGACATCAAGCCCGACAACATCATGATCAGCGAGGAAGGCAACGTCAAGATCGCTGACTTCGGGATCTCGAAAGTCGTCACCGGGCAGACCTCCGGGCATACCCTCACCCAGGCGGGCATGGTGCTGGGCACGCCGCACTACATGTCCCCCGAGCAGGTCCAGGGTCTGACACTGGACGGCCGTTCCGACTTGTTCTCGCTGGCCGTGGTGGCCTATCAGATGCTCACCGCGCACCGGCCCTTCGAGGCCGAGGAAATCACCGCCATCCTGTACAAGATCGCCTTCGAGGAGCCCGAGCGGCCCGAGCTGGTGAATCCGGCGCTGGGTTCCGGGGTGGGGAAGGTGCTCATGCGAGCCCTGGCGAAGCGGTCCGTCAACCGCTACTCCACCTGCACGGAGTTCGCCGAGGAACTGGAGCGCGCCTTGACCGCCGACCTGGCTGGCGTCTCCTTCGAGCCCTCGATGCCCACCGTCGCCGCGCGCAGCCTGGTGATGCCGGAGCCCAACGCGCTCGCCGAGTCGCAGAGGTTGTTGCCGGTATTGACCTGGCAGGCCGTGGCCGCCCTTCCGCGGAAACTGGGGGCGGCCGTGGCCAGGTGGGCCGCCGCAGCCGCCCTGAGCCTGCGCACGTCCCGGCGCAGCCAGATCGTCGCCGGCGCGGCCGCCTTGCTCATTCTGGCCGCCTGGCTGTCCTTCGCGCTAGCTCCTCGTAGGCCGTCCCCGAGTCCGGCTCCAGCGGCCTCGGCGCAACCGACTCCGTCCACCCAGTTCGCCGAAGCCTCACCCGCTGAGTCCAAGACTGTCCCGGCGACGGCAGCGGAAACGGCCAAGCCAGAGCCTGCCGTGCTAGCGCCCGCGGCCGCTCCCGTCCCTCCCACGGCGGTTTCCCGGCCGAGTTCCGAACAGCAGTCGGCGCGAATCCAGCGTCCCAAGCCGCACCCAGCCAAGAAAAGCCCTCCCGCGCCTGCCAAGTCGAAGGCCGCGGAGGCGGAAGCCCCGCCCCAGCCCCCAGTCCAGGAAGCCCCCGCTCCGGAGGTGAAGCCGTCGATCGTCATCCCCAAGCCGCAGAGGAAGTAGCCAACGGCGTGACCCTCGCCGGATTGCCTCCCTGGTCTGTAAACCCACCCTTCTCACACAGGATCGTGGCGAGGAGCGGGAGAGGCCCGCGGATGCGAGGCGGGCGAGAGGCGACGCCCGCAGGCGTACTTGAACAGTACGCCGAGGACGTCGCCCGAGCGCAACGAAGTAGACACGGGCTTATCGCGCTCCGCAGCAGGTCTTGTGTGAGAAGGGCGGGTTAGCCCGTGAGCACTCACTGCGCGCTGTGGCTGGCCGCTCCGGATCTCCAGCTTCCCCTGTCCATGCTGCTGGTCTTCGGCTCCGCCAAGCTGCTGGCGGAGCTGCTGGAACGCCTCAACCAGCCGGCCATCGTGGGGGAAATCCTCGCCGGGGTGCTGTTGGGCCCGAGCGTGTTGGGGTGGGTCGCGCCGAACGAGTTTCTTTCCGCGCTGGCCAACCTGGGCGCCATGTTCCTGCTGTTCGGAGTGGGACTGGAAGTCAAGTCCAGGGAGCTGCTGCGGGTCGGCGGCACCGCCACCTTGGTGGCTACCTTGGGAGTAGTGGCGCCTTTCTTCCTCGGGTGGGGAATCTTGCTGCTGTGGGGCGCTTCCCAGATCGAATCGATCTTCGTCGGCGCCACCATGGTCGCCACCAGCGTGGGCATCACTGCCCGAGTGTTGTCTTCCCACGGGCTGCTTCAGGAACGCTCCAGCAAGATCATCCTTGCCGCGGCGGTCATCGACGACGTCCAGGGCCTGCTGGTGCTGGCCCTGGTCAGCAGTTTCGCCAAGGGGAAAGTGGCTGTGCTGGAGCTGACGCTCACGGCCGCGCTGGCCATCGGATTCACGGTCGTCGTGGCGGTCTGGGGGGCCCGGACGATGGGAAAAATGGTGCCCAGGCTCCAGGCCGGGCTGCGTGCGCAAGAGGCCGAGTTCTTCCTGGCCATGGTGGTGCTTTTCGCCGCTTCCCTGCTGGCGGTGTGGGTGGGAGTTGCCGCCATCGTGGGTGCGTTCCTGGCAGGCATGGCGTTGTCGGAGAGCGTGGGCCGCCGCGTGCACGACATGGCCCATGGAGTGACGGAGCTGCTGGTGCCTTTCTTCCTGGCGGGCATCGGCCTGCACGTGAACCTGGGCATGTTCCGGGACCCCTCAATCACCCTCCTGACCGCCGTGATCCTTGTGGCTGCCATTCTGTCGAAGTTTGTCGGCTGCGGCCTGGGTGCCGCCAGCCTGGGCCGCGCCGACGCGATCCGCATCGGCTTGGGCATGATGCCCCGCGGCGAGGTGGGAATGGTGGCCGCTCAGCTCGGACTGGCCATGGGGACGATCTCGCAGAACGTCTACGGCGTGGTGGTCTTCATGGCCGTGGCGACTACGCTGATCGCCCCCCCGTGCCTCAACCTGGCGTATCGGGCAATCCTTACGGCGCGCCGACAGGAGGACCGGCAGGCGCAACGCCCTCCCGGCCCGTGACCTGGGCCAACCGGCCCTCTTCGTCGTAGTGATAGTAGGCGACGCGGGCGGGTTCAGCGCCCTGCTTGTCTTCGGTCAGGGATCCGCTGGCGATCCGGACGTTCCCCGACCGGTCTGTTCCGTAAGCGAACGTCACCTTGTACCCGCCTCCGGAAATGGATTCCACCATGCGGGATTCCGGGGAGATGGCCATGTTCTCGAACTTGCCGCTCGGGTCGAAGGAGGTTTCGTTGCCGGCTCGATCCAGCAGAAGGAAGGAGGCGTCGGAGAGCAGCGCCAGAATCCGGAAGCGGCTCTGCTTCTCGTCCGCCGGCGCGTACCCGGCGATTCTGCCCTTGTCGCTGAAGGCCAGAGTTTCGCTGGCGCCGCTGGCCAGGTCCACCACCTTCATGCGGGCGGGGATGCGGGCGCCTGCAAAGTCGACGCGTTCCTCTCCGGCCGGTTCCAGGCGATAGGGCGTCTGGGCAAAGGCGCTCGTGAATCCTCGGGCGTATTCGATATGCATCCGCTGCTCTTTGCCGAACACCATCTCGGTCAGGTCTCCCGAAGGATCGAACCAGAACTCGTTGCCCAGCTTGTCGGCCAGGCGGAAGGAGGCGTCCGACATCAGGAACAGGCCCACCGCCTGGCTGGAAGCCAGCTTGTCGGGGACGTAGCCCGCCACCGAATAACGGTCCGTGCTGAAGGTCAGCACTTCCTGCTCTCCGGTCACCAGGTTCTCCACCGCCATGCGCTCGGGGATCTGCACGTTCAGGAATTCCCGCCGCTGGCTGCCGACGGGCTTGACGTGGTAGGGAATCAGCAGGCGCCAGCCCTTGCCGAACTCGCCGCTGTCCGGCCGGCGCGAATCGTAGTAGCGCACCATCTCCAGACCCGGCAGGCTCTTGCCGTGCAGACCGAAATCGGTCTGATAGCGGATCCCCCGCCGGTCCTTGCCAGAGGTAAGCGAATGCTGTGGCAGCACCGAGTAGCTCTCCTTGCCGAGGGTGAATGAGAGCCGTTCGGGACTGGCCTCCGACGGCTTCGCCACCACCGCAGTGGCATCGTGGGAACCTGCGCTCGCCGCAAGCTTCGCCCGGGCTGCCTGGATGGCGCTCAGCGCCTGCTCGTCGTAGACGTACTTCCCTTCCGTGCGCAGGTCGACGCCCCCCTCGATGGTCAGGCCTTCAAAGTACCTGGAGCCCCGGGCCAGCGCGTCCACGGTCCCCGGCGAGTCTTCGGTGAGCACCAGGTCCTTGTTGGCCATCAGGAACCAGAACAGCGGCACCCCGCTCTCCTTCAGGTACTTGGCCAGGCTGACCAGCTTGGCGTACTCGAACAGCTCCTGGTAGAAGGGGTACCTCTTGGCGATCTCCTGGTAGTGGCGGGTGAAGAACTCGGCGAACCTCTCGTCGGCGGGCTCGGCCTGGGCGGTCTTGTTTTGAAAGACGTACTCGGTCTTGACGGTCATGCGGCCGCCGGCAAACAGCAGCGCGTCCCCGCCCCGGCGGAAAGTCATGTCTTCCGGCACGAACCAGAAGCGGCGTTGCGCCCCCAGGTAATGCAGGCCGTGCCGGGCGGTGAGACGGTCCACGTCCTCGAATCCCGCAACGTCGGGGCGTTCGGTCCCCACGGCCCATTTCTTCATGGCGTAGTCGGATTCGCGCATGACCCGGCCCAGGTCGGTGTTGATGACCCGGCCGATGTAACGCACCAAGTGCTTATTCACGCCCGGGGCGATGGGGTCGATGGAGATGCCCGGATCTTGCAAAGCGCGGTGATGAACTTCCGGAAGGTCTCCGGCGCCAGCCGCGCGCCTTGGCCTTCCACAATCAGCGAGAAGTTGCCGCGCGAAAGGTCCACGCTAGCCTCCGGCGCGCCCGGCACGCGCGCCGTCCCGCCCAGCAGCACGCCGCCGACGTTGTGCGACAGAGTCCGCGGAGGCAGGGATTTCGAGATGTCAAAGCGCGGCGCAGCGGCTGCCGGCGCCTGAAAGGGCAGGGTCGGAGGAGCCGCACGCGACGGTCCCGGAACCGCGCCCCGGTCCACCAGCATCCGGTCCATCGAGAAGCCCGGTTTGTCGCCGGAGGTGGAGCTCGGTTCGGGCTCCGGGCTGCCGGCGCCGGGAATCTGCCAGCCCTCCAGCGGCGGATTCCAAGTCAAGGCGCCGGGGGTGGGGCGGGAGCCCAGCACGGCCTCGCGCAAAGCCGTCACATCGCCGGCGTTCAGCCGAACCACGATGGGGTTGATCTCGATTCCTCCCGAGACCACCAGCGTCTTATGAATCTGCTCGACCTCCGCTTGCGCCTCCAGTAAGTCCTGCCACTGGGGGGTATCGACCGCGGGCACGGAGTAGCCGCGCAACCAGTAGTCGACCTCGGCGCTCGCACCCAGCCTTCGCACCCCTTCGGCCAGCGACACCATCGCCAAGATCGGCCGCACCCGCGCGAGCGCCGGGAACTGAGAGCTGAGGTCGGAGAAGTTCTCCTCGACCTTGGCGGCGAAGCGGTCGCCGATCCGGTCGCGGATCCCGGCGAGGTTCTCTACGCGCCGCCCGTCGATCTCCGCGTACAGAATCTGGGCCTCGACGCCGACGTCTTGGTCCAGGATGGCGCACACGTCCTCGTCCATGGCCAGCGAGGGACGGCGGTTCTTGAACCAGAAGCGGCTCCGAGCCCGCGTTTCGAGCGCGCCGTTGCGCGCTTCCTCGAGCAGCATCGAGAAGTAGGACGGGACGCCCCAGACTTCCGCCCGCACCCGGCCGAGCGCCAGGTTCTTCAGCAGGAGGTCCGCTTCCAGCATCTGGTTGCCCACCGCGGTTCCCTCGACGCCGCCTTTGAAAACCACGGCCTGCCTGCGAGTCGTTGGAGTCGTCGGCGCGGGATCGATCGAGACCTCGGGGGTCCGGTGGTGGACCAGCAGGGAGCGCAAAGCCACCACAAAGTCATCGAGAGCGAGCGCGGGCACGCTGGGATCGAGCTGGCCGACGAGAATGAAGTCGCGCTGTTTCCGGTCGTAGACCATCCCCGCCAGGTGAGCCAGGCCGCCCAGTTTGGCGATCTCCTTCGAACCCCGATCCCCGGCCTGCAACCGCCGCTGTGCCTCCTTGAGAGAGTAAGCGACGAACCGGCCGGCCTCGACCGGCGCCGGCAGCAAGCCGTATAGCGCTAGCACCCACACCAGCGGCCTAGCGGTTTTCATTGGTCCCTCCCCGTTCGAGTTTGGGGGCGGTCTGGGGAGGCATCCGGTAACCCAGGCCGTAGCGCGCCTGGAGCGGCCAGTTGTCTCCCACCCAGACCACCTCCTCCAGGCTGGTCTTGAACCCGCCTGGCAGCGTGGGCGCCGGCAACTGTTGCAGCGTCTTGCCGGCCAACCCCGACAAGCTCTCGACCCCCGCGCCGCCACACCGCGCACCGGGAACCCCGCATCCAGGCGGCAGCGGGAAGCCCGCCATGCGCCTGAGCTGATCGGCCGCACCGAGCTTGAGCGCGTTGGAGAAATCTTGGGGCGGGATGGACAACACGGAAAACTTGCTGGGCGACTGCGCCACCCCCGCGTCCATCCGGTTGATGTATTGGTCGCTGAAGCCGACCCCTTTCAGGTTGTCGCGGCCGAAAACCTGGCTGAACGTCTCCCGCGGCATTCCACGAGCGTCCCAACTCTTGGTCAATTGATCGTAAGACCGGACAAGGTTGCGCCGGGTGTCGAAGTTGAAGGCCCAGGCGGCGAAAGCATTGAACGCGGGCTGCGTCCAGGTGTGCACCGCGTCGGTGACCGGCACCGACACCGCCGCGGCAAAACCGCCCACCAGGCCGCCGACCGCGTAAGACAGCGGAACGGTCGCCGGCGCTGCGGGCGGAAACAACGCCGTCAACCCATGCACAGCCCCGAAGCCGATTGCAAAGCCCCCCGAATACCACAGGGTTCTCGTGACGCCTTTCGTCAACAGGTCGGCGTTCTCCCCGGTAGGCAGCCGCCCGCCTGTGCCCATCCACCCGCCCAGACCTTTGGCGATGTCCCCCGCGCCTGCGGTGACGAATCCGGTCCAGGGGTACCAGTGACTGGCAACCTTGCCGACGGCATCCAGCGCAAAGCGCGCGCCGGCCTCCGACAGGTTGGACATGAACCACGGGCGCCGGATGCCGTCGCGGAGGTCTGCGGCGTCGCGGATGGCTGCGGCGAGCACGGGAATGTACCCTTTCGAATACAAAGGAAGTCCCGCCATGTCGGCGACTCGGGAGAAGTCGTCAAAACCGTTTGCTGCCTTCCGCCACGCGTCGGATGAAAGCGCGAAGCGCGGTCGGCTCTGTTGCTGGGTCTGGAACAGGGGTGAGAACAGAGGTCCTCCCGGAAGGGCCGGGCTTGCGGTGCCACTGAACCTTGGGTTGATCCAGGCGCCCGCCGGGCTGGGCTGTTGAAGACTGCTGGCTCGCGCAGCCAGGGGACCCATCTGAGACCCAAAGGCTTGGATGCGGCTCAAACCCGCTTGGATCTGCTCGCCAAGCAGCGGATCGGAGCGGGACATCTGGCTGAGACGGCCGAGCACCTGGTCCTGCATCTCCGGATGAAGGCTGCTCAGTGTGAGCAGCTTGCTCAGCGGTCCGCCGATCTGGCCCGGCCCGTTGCGTTGAATCTCTTTCGTGTACCGCTCCATGACCATCCCGGGAGCGGCGCCGTCGGCCAAGGCCAGGCGAATTTCCTCTTCCGCGGTCATGCGTCCCACGAGTTCGGTAACGCCGGCAGCCAGCGTGCCCTTCATGCAACCCGATTTCGCCAACCCCTGGTCCAGATCCTGGCGCGCCTCGTCGAAGCGCCCCAGCAACGCCTCGACGGCTCCGCGAGAGTAGAGCGCCAACGCGAATTCGGGCGCGATCCGCAGCGCGCGGTCAAACGACGCAACGGACCCTTTTGCGCCCCGGCGCCACTGAATCCACAGGCTGCCGAGGCTGGCGTGGGCATCGGCCAGGCCGGGCGCGCTCCGAGTCGCTTTCAGGAAGCTGACCAGCGCTTGGTCGAATTGCCCCCGAATCGCTTGGGTCACCCCCAGAGCGTCGAGCGCCAGCGGATGGTTCGGGGACAGGCCCAGTGCGGCTTCGAACGCGCTGCCGGCGTCGGCCCAGCGTTCGGACCGGGCCAGCGCATCGCCGCGCAGGTAGTGCGCGATCACGCTCTCCGGGCGCCGCGCGGCGAAGGCCTCCGTCCAATTCAGCCAAGCCAGCGTGTCAGCCTCCGAGGACGCGCTCTGGAACAGGCACAAGGATTCGGTGTTCCGATTGAGCGCCAGCAAGGCATGGCCGCGCACCAGCCGCGCCTCGGGCGGAAGCTGCGGCTGGGAGCCGAGCAGACGGTCTACGGTCTGCCAGTCCTGCTCGAGGATCGCCGCCTCAACCGGTGCGTCAATCGCCGTCTCGTTCCGGACACTCGCGCCCAACGGCGCCGCCGCTCCGGCCAACCAGCCGCAAGCCAGCAAGGCCAGGATCACTCCGGGTTTCCTTTCCATGGTTCGTCCTTCCTTTCTCCACATGTTGTGCCGCTCCCGGCTACCTGGGATCGTCGGGCGTCTTGCCGTGGACCGCGCTGACAAGCGTCCCGCGCTTGCTGTCGGTAGGAATCCAGGACACGCCGCAGGTGAATCCCCTGGCCCGCGCCATCTCCTCCACCACGCGGAACGCGGCAAAGGAGTCGTTGTTGAGCAGGACCACCAGGTACTGCGTTTCCGGTTTCACTGCCTGGAGGTATTTCGCAAACACGCTGTTGGGCTTCCGGATCTGTTCGGGACTCTCTCCCGGGGTCGTGCTGGAGTCCTTCCGCGTCATCAGGACAAACCTCCGAGAGGGGTCGACCGTGATTCGAAAATGTTCTTCGTCGATTGGCACCACGCGGTTGTAGACCAGTTCCACCGGGATGGGCTCCTTGCTGGTCGGGGTCGCCACGCACGCGCGCTGCTTGCCGGTTCCCGACCCCGTGGCTTGCGCCAGCTCCTTCGCGCGCCTCGCCAACTCGGCTTCTTTTTCCCGGGCATCCGCTTCCAGGCGATTCGCGTCCGCCTGCGTCGGCTGCGGTTTCTGCGTGCCGGCTGCCGGCAAGCTCGTCGTGCCTTGAACCTGGTTCTGCAAGTTGCGGTTTTCCTGCTGCTTGCTCCCCAACCGCTGCTCCTCCTTCCGGACATCCTCGGAGGTCTGTTGCTGTTGCCTGGCTGCCTCTTCCATCCGGCGCCGCACCGACTCGAGCTCCTGCTGGAACTCCTGCGCGGAGCGGGCCAGCAGGATGCCTTCTCGTTGGGCCGCCGGGTCCAGCGTGCGCGCGGATTGCACCACCGGCTTCGGAGGCGCGGCCCGGAGCGGTGGTGGCTGCGGCTGTGCGTGCGAGGGAAACGGGATGATCACCCACAGGGTTCCCGAGATGAGGTACAACATGAACAGAAAGATCGGGTCGATCAGAGAATCCCAATTCAGTTTCATGGTTTGCTCCCATACCTCGAATCAGTAGCGCACGACGACGAGCTCCTCGACCGGCCGGTAGCCCACCTTGAGGCCCTTCTCGGCGGCCAGGCTGTGGGCTGCCCGAAACGAATCGTAGCCCTGCGGCCGGACCAGGAAGACCACGAAGTCCCGGTGGATCCCTTGCAGGAACGCGGGCGACTTCTTCTTCAACTGCTCCAGCGCGATCTGCTGCCCCTGCGGCCGCAACACGACCCCATCCTTCAGGCATTCGACATACTGGGGGTCTTCGCCGCTCCCGCGCGGGGCGATCTCGGTCACGTCGACCTCGCCCTTCCGCTTGTCGATTTGTTCCCGGAGCTCCTTGATCTTCTTCTCCGCGGCGTCGATCCGTTCCCGGGCTTGCCGGATGCGCTCGCGCAACGCCGCCAGTTCGCGAGCCGCCAACTCGGCCGCTGCCTTCTGCCCCGCTACGGCCTTGGTCCCTTCCGCCAGCTTCTTGTCCTCCTCGGCCGCCTGGGCCTGCAACTTGGCAAGCAGGTTCCTGGCGTCCTCGAGCTCCTTCACCCGCCGCTCCAGCTCCCTTTTCTGGTTCTCGAGGGCCGCCTTCAGCTTGTCGACCTCGTCCCGCTGCGCGGCCACCCGGGCCATAAGATCCTCGTTTCTCTTCGCGTCCTGGCGATCCTCGGACGGAGCAGGCGCGGGAGCCGGCTCCGGCGCCGGTGCCGCCGGCGGTGCGGCCATCGCCTTCGAGCCGGTCAGGTTCACCAGCCCCAAACCGAAGCTCATGAAGCACAGCGCCACCGCCATGCAGCTCAGCAGGATGATCATCAGCGGCCCTTCGCTCATCCCTGGAGAACTCGCGCGGCGCGAGCCCGGTGAGCGGGCCGTCAAGGTGGTCCTCAGGTCGGGTCCTTCGCTAGTTCGCCGGGATCTCATAGGCCCCCCGATGCGTGCCATTCGCGCCGTTGTCGGCGCTGACCTTGATTTGCACCGGCGCCGGATGCGCCAGCGCCCGCTCGATCGCCTCCAGCCGGGCCACCGCCGCCTTACCGTTCTTCACCAACGCCTCCTCGACGTCCGCATTCGATCCGCCGCGCGCCCGCAGTTGATCCAGCACCTGCCGGGTGGCCTGCGACAGTTCCGACTTCCAGCTTTCCAGCCAGCCCCGGACGGCGCCGTTTACTCCCTCCTGCATCTGGGTCCGGAAGGCTTCCAGAATCTGCGTTGTCGCGCCGCTCAGAGTCTGTTCCAGGGTTCTGAAGAGACCTTGCGCGCCCGTTTGCAGCTCCTCGTCGGCGCGCGACTTGCTGGTGAACCGCCGCGCCAGTTGTCGCGCCACCTCGTCCACCTTCCCCATCAGGTCTTCCTGCGATTTCCCCAACAGGAAGATCCCCACCGACAGGAGCATGCCGCAAGAGATGCCCAGCAGCGTGGTGTCGAAAGCGGTGCTGGAATGAGTGGCAAAGTCCTGCAAACCCTTTCGAAGTTGCTCGAGGTCCTGGTTGTGGCTGACGCGCGAGATCTGGGAGATGCCGCCGCGCAGCCCGTCCAGCGTCCCCAGAAGCCCGAACACCGGCGGCATGCTGCGCACCCAGCCCAGCAACGAGCTGCTGCGCTCCACTTCCACCCGGTCGTTGTCGGCCAGCCGGTCCAGCAACGGCCCGACGTCTTCGCCTCGGGAGTAGCCCCGCAGCAGGTCCGCCAGCCGCTTGCCCAGGATCGTGGCGCGGTACTTGGAGGGCATCTTCTCGGAGAGGACCGCGGCTTCCTCCGGCGTGAGCGACTTGGCCGGGACCGGCATGTTCAACGAGCGGCCCTCCTGCTGGAACGTCGCACACTTGGCCACCGTCAGCAGCAGGCCGAAGAAGAAGAACAGCACGCTGGCGTGCTGATACCAGCCGCGCCCGCAGAAGAAGCTCGAGACGCTCCCCTCGGGAGCGACCGTCATCAGGATTCCGTAGAAACCGGCGGCCAGCAGCATCGCGCCGAAGAACAGGATCGTGGTCAGTCCTTTTCTCACCATCTTCATTGCCTCCTTGGTTGGGCCATCCACATCGCAGTCGGAAGTCGCTAGAACATTTTCCGGGCCAAACCGGAAACGGGCCGCAAAAGCGCCTATGGGGCCGCGAATTCAAGGGGGCGCCGCCAAGTGCTATCCATTTTTTGGAGGGTCGAAGGCGGTGGCGGCGCGCGCCTGGGCACAAAATGGAGGGAGGCGGAAGAACGGTACGCGACGGGCCGACTTTGATATATATTAAGACCTGTTACCCGGAACGGCAGTCGCCGGCACGCGCCGCGGTAGTCTCTGGCGTGCTGGCACTCGAATTGCTCCGGAAAGGCCCGATGCCATCCGAGGATCACACCCGGCGAGGCGACGAACGGTGTTCAAAACCTTACAAGGAAGCGTGCTTATGAGATACCGATGGGGTAAGCGTCATCATCTTCTGGGCCTGGCGGCGGCCTGGATCTGTGCGGCAGCGCTCTTGGCCCAGGAAACACCTGTGTTGAATGTCCTTCAGACGGAGGCGGACGTGAAGGGCAGAGTGAAGCTGCTGGTGTCGGTGACAGACGCCAAAGGAAGGGGCATTGCGGGCCTGGGAGCTGCCAATTTCGAAGTTGCCGTCGAGGGCGAGCAGGTCCGCGACGCGCGCTTCGAGAGAGGCGCCGGCGTGGGCAGCCCCCTGTCGGTGATTCTGGCCCTCGACGTCAGCGGCAGCATGCGCGGCGAGGCCATCGAGGCCGCCAAGATCTCCGCGTCGGAATTCCTGGACCGGCTGGGGAAAGAGGACTACTGCGCCCTGATGGTCTTCGGCGACGACGTGCGCTTGGCCGCCGATTTCACCCGCGACCGCCAGGTGACCCGGCGCGTGCTGGCCGAGCTCCAGGCCGCCGATTCCACCACCCATCTCTACCAGGCGCTGTTCGATTCCGTGAAACGGGTCGGTACGGCTCCCACCCCGCGCTCCGCCATCGTGGTTCTCACCGACGGCAAAGACGAGGGCAGCAGCCTGGGCGTCGAGGACGTGATTTCGAGGGTGAGTGCGGCCGCCGTGCCCATCTACACCCTGGGTTACGGGACCAAGGCCGATGTGAAGCTGCTGGGGCGCGTTTCCACCCTCAGCGGCGGCGTCTTCTACTACACTCCCAACGCCGAGGAACTGCGGCGCACCTACGCCGCCATCGTGGATCAGATCAACAACGAGTACCTGCTCAGCTTCACCATCCGGCCTCCCTCGGTGGCCCAGAAGCCGGGCACGGTCATTCTCAAGCTGGGCCGGCAACCGATGAAGAGAGCCTTCGTGGTCGAAGGCATTCCGGAGAAGTACCCGCGTTGGGCGTTCCCCGCCGGCCTGGTGGCCATGGCCCTGGTCGTGGTCGTCGCGGCGCTGTTTGGAGTGCGCTGGTATCGCCAGCGTCACGCCATGCAGGAGACCATTGCGATGCGGCCCATGAGCCAGCCCGGGGCGTGGCTGGAGGTCACCCGAGGCCCGCATACCGGACAGCGCTACCCGTTGCGCGGAGACTCGACCACCGTCGGGCGCGTGGCCAGGAGTTCGCAGTTCTGTCTGAAGAACGATCCGCTGCTCACCTCCGCGCACTTGCGAATCACCCGCAACGACGCCGGCCAGTACGTGATCGAGGACCTGGGCAGCAAGAACGGCACCAAGGTGAACGAGGTCGATCTCGCCGGAGCGCTGGTGCTCCAGCCCAACGACCGCATCCAAATCGGGCTTTCCGAATTGCTCTACCTGGAGAATCGTTAGAGGAGGGTGCGCCATGCCAGACCCGGACCCCAGGAAGAAGGCGGAGGAAACCGGAGATTGGTGGAGCTTGGGAAGCGGCGCCGCGGGCGCGGAAGAGGAGGTCTTCCTCGAAGCCGAACTCCCTCCTGCCGAGCCGCCGGCAAAGCCGGTGCCGCCTGAAGCGCCGCCTCAGCCACCGCCGGCAGCCGCGCCTCAGGCCGCCGCGCCACAACCCCCGGCAGCCCCGCCCGCCGAGCTTCCCGCCGCTCCGCCGCCGGCTGAGCCCCAGGCCAGCTCGGTCACCGATCTCTGGCGCGTCGAGGCCCCTCCGGCTCAGGCCCAGCCGGCAGAGGAGGAAGAGGAGGATGTGACCATCGGCTGGCCGGCCGCGGCTGCTCCTCAACAGGCCGTTCCGCCGGAGCAGGCCGCCGGACGCCAGGAGAGCGAACCGTCCCTGGAGTGGCCCGAAGAACTCCCCGAAAGCGGTACCGGGCCAATTCCGATACCGGAGACCGCGCCCGAGCCGGCGGTGCTGGAGGCCGCCGCGCCGGCTCCCGAAGCCGCGCCGCAACCGGCGCCGGAGGGCTACGAGCCGTCATTCGACGCCGAGTCGGGTCTGTGGAGCGTCGTGCCCCCGCCGGTTGTCGCGCCGCCCCCTCCGCCCCCTCCGCCCCCTCCGCCCGTGGAGCCTTTCCATGCCGAGCCGCCGGCGCCTGCACCCCCCCCAATGCCGGCGCCAGCGCCACCGCCGCCGCCCGCTGAACCGGAGAGCGTCGGGCCTCCCGAGTGGCAGATGGAGCCGGCTGCCCCAAGCCCCCAGCCGCCGCCCGCGGTTGGCTCTACCGAGGAGTGGTTGCGGGAGCTGGCAAGCCCTTCCCCGGTAGCGCCAGAGCGGCCGGAGCCGCCCGCGCCGGCATCCCCGGCGCCCGAGTGGCCGGAATCGCCCGCGCCGCCACCTCCGCCGCCAGTGCGGCCCGCGCCGCTCCCACCCCCGCCGCCGGTGCGGCCGGCGCCGCCCGCGCCGCCCCCGGCCCAGAGAAACCTGCTGGTCGAGCTGACGCGGGTGGGATCGGGAGTGGTTGCGCCTTCCGATACCGCCGGCCTGCTGCTGATTGTTCGGACGCCGCGGCGGGTTCGGCGGGGCCAGGTCTTCTCGCTTCGCGAAGCCAGGACCGTGGTCGGGCGCGGCGCCAAGGTCGGCTGCCTGCTCGACGATTCCAGTGTCGAGGAGTACCACGCCGTGGTCAGCTATGAGCGGCACGAGGACGAGGCGGCTTTCTTCCTCCACCCCATCTCCACCCGCGGCGCGCAATTGAACGGAACGCCGGTCGAATCCGCCGGCTCGCGCCTGCGGAGCGGAGATCGAATCGGCCTTGGCGACACCGAGCTGGTCTTTTTCCAGGCCGATTTGGGCCGCAGCGAAGGCTGAAGAAGGGAGGGACATCCAAGCATGAAGGCCGCCGCACGAACCCACGTGGGACGGGTTCGCAAGACCAATGAGGACACCGTGTTCGCGGACCCGGGCCTGGGACTGCTCATGGTGGCCGACGGCATGGGAGGCTACCGGGGAGGAGAGATCGCCAGCGCCCTGGCGGTGGGGACGGTGGTGGAGTTCCTGCGCGACAACTTGTCTGGCTCCAGCGGCGAGCAGGAAACCCAGAACCTGATCCGCAGGGCCGTCGAGCAGGCTGAGGAAGCCATCCGGGTGCGCGCCGCAAGCGAGGCCGATCTGGCGCAGATGGGAACCACCCTGGTGCTGGCGCTGGCCCGCGGTTCGATGGTTCATCTGGCGCACCTGGGCGACAGCCGCGCCTACCTGATCCGGAACGGGGAGATCCGCTGCCTCACCCGCGACCACTCGCTGGTGAGCGAGATGCTGGAGTCCGGGCAGATCACTCCCCGGGAGGCGCGGAATCATCCCCTGCGCAACGTCGTCACCCGCAGCCTGGGAGCCTGCGGTTACCCCGTGGCGGAGTTGCAGGCGCTGAGCTGGGAGCCCGCCGATACCGTGCTGCTGTGTTCGGACGGCCTCAGCAGGATGCTCGAGGATAAAGCCATCCGGAAAGCTGTTCTCGAGGGCGGCGGCGACCTGGCCGGCATTTGCGAGACGCTCGTGAAGATGGCCAACAGCAAGGGTGGCAGGGACAACATCAGCGTGATCGTGGCACGCCAGGAGTGAACCGATGGCGCGTCTGGTGATCAGCAAGGGCACCGCGTTCCACAAGGAGTACGTGTTCTCCGGGATGGACATCATCACCATCGGCCGGGCCCGCGCGAGCGACATTTTCCTTCCCGATCCCACCCGCAAGGTGTCGCGCTACCACGCCGCCATCGTCCGGACGCAGGCGTTCCCGGAGCGCCATTTCGTCCGCGACCTCAGCAGCCTGCGCGCCACCAAGGTCGGCGGCGAGATCGTGTTCCAGCGAGCCCTACGCGACGGCGACGTGGTGCAGATCGCGGAGTACGAACTCACCTACCTTTCCCAGCCCGCGGAGAAGCGCCGGTGGAGCCGGCTCCACGTGGTGGCCAGGAAAGAGGAGCCCTCGGCGCTGGAGAAGAGCACCATGCTGTTCACGCACCACGGGCTCATGAAGGAAATCCCGTTGTCGCCGGAACGCCGTGAGGTGCTCGAGGAACTGCTGCGCCGTGCCGCCCGGGCCGCCGGCCTGACCGATCTGCTCGAGCAGACCATGGCGCCGGTGGTGCGCGTGGTGGGGGCCGACCGCGGGTTCGTGGGGCTGTTCGGCGGCGATGGCGCGGTCGAGGAGGTGGGTGTCACCGGACTGCGGCCCGAAGAGCAGATCGAGATCACCGACGCCAGTTTTCTGGATCGCCTGCATGAGGGCCAGCCCATCCAGGATCAGACCACGCTGATGGCCCCCATCCTGCTTCACGAGGACGTGCTGGGCTTCTTCTGCGTGGACCGCCTCTCGCGGCAGGAGCCCTTCTCCCCCGAGGACCTCGGCTTCCTGCTCACGCTGGGTCGTCTCGCCGCTACCCATGTCCAGGAAGCCGGCGCCGGCCGGCGCAAGCCTCGCGGCGAGGATCGGCCCATCGAGTGGCCCATGGAGATGGTCGGCAAGAGCAGGCCCATGGAGGAAGTCTTCGAGCACATCCGCGAGGCCGCCACCACGGACGCCAACGTCCTGGTGATGGGGGAGAGCGGAACCGGAAAAGAACTGGTGGCGCGAGCCATTCACCAGGCTTCCTCGCACTCGCGCGGCCCGTTCGTGGCCCAAAATTGCGCGGCCATTACCGAGAGCCTGGCCGAAAGCGAGATCTTCGGCTACGCTCCCAAATGCGGCATCCACGGCGCCGACCCCCAGGGTGCTCCCGGATGGTTCGAGATGGCCGACGGCGGAACCCTGTTTCTGGACGAGGTCCAGGCCCTGATCCCCCCGCTTCAGGACAAGTTCCTGCGTGTGCTCCAGGACAAGGAGGTCTGGCGCATCCGGGCCCGTCACGCCGTACCGGTCAGGGTCAACGTGATCGCGGCCACCGATCAGAACCTCGAGCAGGCCATCGAACAGGGCGGCTTCCGCAAGGCGCTCTACTACCGCTTCGGCAAGCAGATCGCCCTGGCGCGGCTGCGGGAGAGGCAGGAAGACATCCCGCTGCTGGCCCACTGCTTCCTGGACCGGTATGCGGCGCGGTCCAACTCTCAGGTGCGCACGCTGTCCCACCGGGCCCTGCAACGGCTCCAGGGTTATGCCTGGCCCGGCAACGTCCGGGAGCTGGAGAACTACATCCGGGAGGCGGTGAGCACGAATCCGGATAAGGAGGTCCTGTTGTCGTGGGACTTTCCTTCGCTGCTGGAGGCTCCTGCCGCGGCCGGCGCGCCGGAACCAGCGCTCCCGGCCGCCGCGGCGCCGGAGGCCCCCGGCCCTCCCCAGGCTGCCCGGCCCCGCCCCATCCGCGAGATCGAGCGGGAAGAGATCCTGGAGGCCCTGGAGTCCACCAAGGGCAATATCACCAAGGCAGCGAAATTGCTTGGATACAAGAGCCGGATGACCATGCTGAACAAGATGGACCGCTACGGCATCCGGCGCAGTTACGGAGACCCGGAGGAGAGCGCGTGAGAAGCGGCGGCGCGAGGAGCAAGCGGCGATGAGTCAAAGGTGGGAACGGTTCCGGTTCGTCAGGCGGCTGGGCAAAGGCAGCTTCGGGGAGACCGTGCTGGTCAACGACCAGAACGACGGGGGCCGGCTCGTGGTCATCAAGATCCCCCTGGACGACGAGACCGAGCGCGCCCTGATCAACGAGCTCATCAGTGCGGCCGTCCTGCACGCCAGCCTCAAGCAGATGTACCACCCCAACATCGTCCGGTACCTGGGCTTCGACAAGTACGAGGAACACTACGTGATGGTGATGGAGTACGTGCAGGGATCCGACCTGCGCGAGCTGATCCGCAAGTTCCACCGCCAGCGCACCCCCGAGGAGCTGGATCGCGGCGTGCGGCTGATGGTGCAGGCCTGCACCGGCCTGGTGGCGGCGCATGGCGCCCGGCTCCAGCACAACGACATTAAGCCGGAGAACATTCTGGTCCCGTCCGGAGACGTCATCGCCAAACTCACCGACTTCGGCATTTCGCGCATCTGCAAGTCCACCTCCTCGTCCGGAGCGGCGGGCGGCACCTATCCCTACATGGCGCCGGAGGCTTGGCACGGCCGATCCACCTTCCAATCCGACATCTGGTCGCTGGGAGTCACCTTCTACGAGGTCGCCACCGGGCGCCTGCCGTTCTTCGCGGACAACCTGGGCGATCTCAAGCAGAAGATCGACACCGACGATCCTATCCCGCCCCGATCCATAAGCCCGGCGCTCGATCCTCGGATCGAGCAGGCGATTCTGAAGGCGATGGAGAAGAACCAGCGCCGGCGGTTCGCTTCGGCCCGCGAGATGCTGGACGCCTTGGAAGTGGACCTGGACCGGCAGATCACCCAGGCCCGCGACCTGTTCAATCAGGGCAAACCACAGGAGGCCGAGGCGCTGCTGAGCAAATTGCTGGAGGCGCATCCCTGCGAGGCCAAGATCTACCTGGCCCTGAGCGATCTCCATAATCGCTGCCTCCAGTACACCGAAGGCGAGAAGGTGCTGGACCAGGGCGTCGCCAAGTGCCCGCAGAACGCGCAACTGCGCTTTTGTCTGGCGGTGCTGCTGAGCAGCCAGAAGCAGTGGAAGAAGGCGGTCGCCGCGCTGGAGCAGGCCATCCAGTTGGGCCTGAGCGCCGAGCAGCGCGGCCGGGCGGAGCGCCTGCTGGAGAGCTGGCGGGCTAGGGGGTCGTGACTGTGGGAAGCTGGCAGGGACTCGAATTGAATCTGATTCTGGCCTGGGCGGGGGGCTCCGCGCTCGCCAGCGTGCTACTGCTGATTGGGACGCTCCTCTGGGCGATCGCCAGCGTCCTGGCCGCCTTCCACGTCTGGCAAGCCTACTTCGATCCGCGGAGCCTGCACCAGGCCGCGCAGCGCGCCCTGGAGCGAGGCGACACCGCCGAGGTCGTTCGACTCTACGAGAGAGTCGCGCGAATGGAGGGCCGGAGGATCTCGCCGGCCCGGGTCCAACGGTACCAGCCGATCTTCACGGCGGCGCACTTGACGCTGGGCGAGATCTACCTGGCCGCGGGAAACCGCGAGGCGGCCTTCCGGCATTACACCCGGGCCGGGGCGCTGGGGGCGCTGCTGCCGCCCGCCGCACTGGCGTTGCTGGCGGAGACCTGCGCCGACAAGTCCGACCGCAGCTCTCAGGCCGCCGAGGCCTACCTGGCCTATGCCGCCTTGCGGCCTCCCTCCGGTCCCTCCGACAAAGTCTACAAGGCTTTGCAGTCGCTGTGCGTCGTGACGGAAGCTACACCCGCGGCCGGACGCAAGCAAGCCGCCGAACTCAATCGCAGGGTCATCGCCGCCCGGCCCGACATCGAGTGGGCTCATTACTATCTTGGCCTGGCCCTGCTGTTCGACCGCGACCCGGCGGCCGCGCTGGCCGCTTTCGCGCGCGCACAAGCCCTCAATCCCCGGCGCGCACTGACCTACTACTGGCTGGGAGTCTGCTGCCTCCAGCAGCCGCAGCCGGACCTGGAACGCGCCACCCAGGTGTTCTCCCGGTTCCTGGCCGGCTCCTCGGATAATCCGAAGTTCATCGAACGCCAGGAACGGGCCGCGCTGGAACTGGCCAAGAGGCTGGTTGCCCGCGTGGGCGGATTCGACACCACCGCGGACTGCCGCAGCGGCGAGAACCAGTCCATCCTCTCCCGGACGATCACCTATCTGGAGTACGCCGCCGCCAAGAACCCCTCCGGCGTGGCTTCCCGGTTCTACCTGGGCCGCGCGCATTCGCTGACCGGGGATTCCGCCAAGGCCATCGCCGCATTCCAGAGGGCCGCGCAACTGGCCGGGGCGCGCGAACCGCGCCAGGCCGCCTGCAACCTGGCCCAGTGTCTCTACCGTCTGGGTCTGGAGCAGCACCGAGCCGGACTCCCGGCCGAGGCCCGCGATTCCCTGGAGCGGGCCGCCACCCGCGAGCCCGACCTGGCCGAAGCCCGCGGCTTGCTCAGCCGGCTGTGCCTGGAGGCGCGAGACTACCCCGCGGCGGAGACCCATGCGCGCGCCATCCTGCGGCTGCGCGGCTTCCAACTTCCCTATGCCGCCTGCCTGGTCCAGGCGCTCTACCATCAGGGGAGATTCGGCGAGGTCGCCGCCCAAGTCGAAGGCTGGCCGGTCTTTGTGGTCAGCGGCCCGGAGGCGCAGGAGGCGGCCTTCTTGATCGCCCGGTCTCTCTCCCGCCTGGGCCGGTTCCAGGAGGCTGTCCCCTGGTACAACCAGTTGCCCGCCGAATCCCGGGTCCTCTACTACCATGGCTGCGCACTGGCTCACTGCGAACGCTACGACGCGGCGCTCGAGCGTTTCGAGGAAACCATCCGCCTGGGCGGGAGCCTCGCCACTCCCGCGCTGATCCAGCGGGGGCATCTCCAACTCCGGCGGGGAGACGCGGCCGCCGCCCAGTCCAGCTACTTGTTGGCTCAGGCCCGGGCGCCCGGCGATTCCAGCGTGCTTTACGGCTTGGGATGCGTGTACTCTCGAAGCGGCGACCTGGAGAAGGCGGCCGAGTGCTTCTCGCGTTTGCTGGCCCGCGACCCCAGCGACCATCGAGCGCGCTTCGCCCTCGGGCTGGCGGAAGACCGGCGTGGAAACGCCGTCGAGGCGATCGCGCATTATTCGGCGCTTCCGCCCGGCGCCGTTCCGGATAAGACCCTCGAGGTGAGGCTGGGGGTGTTGCTCTGCCGGCAGTTCCAGTACGCCGCGGCGGTCGAACAGCTCGAACCGCTGCTGCGCTCCGGCCAGCAGGACGATGCCGTCCTGTTTTACCTGGGGACGGCGTTGCTGTTCCGCGAGCGCCCTGCCGAGACCGTGGATCTGTGGAGCCGTCTCTACGAGCGGCACCCGGACGACGAGCGGCTGGCGCTCAACATCGCCCGCGCCCGCTACACACTCGGGGCCCAGCACGTGGCTCAAGGGCGATACCTCGAGGCTGCCGCCGAATGGGAGCGCTACCTGGAGCGCTACCCCGAGGACGACAAGACCGCCCAGAACCTGGCCCAGATCTACTTCTGCCTGGCCATGAGAGAACTCCAGGGCCAGCCCGAAGGCCGGCTGGGCCAGGCTCCGGAACTTCTGCGCCAGGCTCTCGAGCGCGACCGCAACGATCCGCGCGCCAACTACTATTACGCGCTGTGCGCCCTGAAGCTCAACCAGTACGACGAGTGCCTGGCGCGGCTGCGGTGGCTGGCCGCCTCCGCCCCGGAGCCCCGAGTGGTCTACCACCTGGGCTTGTGCCTGCTCCGGAAAGGCGAAACCGGCCAGGCCTTTCAGGTGCTCGAGGACCTCGCCACCCGCGACAGCCAGAGCGACTGTGGCCGGCTAGCCGGCTGGATTGTCGCCAACGAGCACATCCGCGCGGGCCGCTATGAGGAGGCGGCTGCGGCCCTGTCCTCGCGGTTCCCCGCAGCGCGGGAGGAGGTGTTGACATGACCGCGGGCGCCGCGCAACAGAGAACGGGGGCTTCCGAGAAACTGGCAAGATGGGAGCAGCGCGCCACCCAGCAGTGGTTCGCCTGCCTGGCCGCCACCGGGCGCCGGGCCGACCTGGAGGCCCTGATGGGGCGCTACCAGGGCGCCTCCGAAGAGACGCATCTGCGCTATTACCTGGGCTTGACCTATGCACTGGAGGCGAGGATCGACCCGGCCCTCGAGCACCTCCGCCGGGTCATCGCGCAAGCGCCGGATCACGCGGAGGCCCGGAAGCTGGCCTACCAGTTGGTCCTCCGGCAAGTGCGGCAAAAAGTCAGGAGCGGGGACTGGCAGGCGGTCTCGCAGGCCGCCTCGCTGGCGGTCGAAGTGGCTCCGCCCGGCGCTGATCCCAGCCGCGACCTGGCCCGCTGGCGGAGCATGTTGCCGGTGGCTTACATCCGCGCGGGCAAGCGCCGGGAGGCGGCTCAGGTTTGGGAAAGCCAATTCCGCGAAGACCCCTCCGACACCCGCCTGCTGCACAACCTCGCGGTGCTGCACTACTGGTGGGCCGCCGGCGAGGAGCGCAACGTCTCCCCCTCCTCCCCGCCCCCTTGGGAAGCCGCCGTGGCCTACTGGACCGCGATGCTCCACGTGGACTCCTACTGGAAGGAGTTTCGCCAGCAGCGGGAGCGGGCCTGGGGGTTCCCCCTGCCCGAGCAAGACCTGGACGCTTTCCGCAAAAACTTCCTGGATGAGTACTTCTGCAAGCTGTTCCGCAACCGCGCCAGCGACTCCAAGGAGAAGAACAACACCGCGGAGTTCCGCCGCCAGGACGAGTACCTGACTTCGGCCTTGCTGGAGCGGAAATCCGCGGAGTGCTGGCGGCAGGGCCTGGAGCTCCTCAAAAAGAAGCTGCACCCCTCCGGCTCCGCGCCCTGGGAGCGTTCCAGGCTGCTGGCGTTGCCCGGCGGCTTTCTGTTCTTCGAGCGCTTCGGGCTGCTGGCCGACGTGAGGGCAGTCATCTCGCAACTGGCCGCCGCCGCCCCCGACGCGGAGTGCCTGCCCTGGCTCCGGGTGTACTTCTCGGCCGATCGCCTGGGACGGGCCGCGGTGTTGGCCGACGAGCGGAGCAAGCCCGAAGAGGCGCTGGCCCTGCTGGAGAAGTTGCCCCCGGCGGCGAAGAATTCGCTGGAAGGCATGTACGTGCGCAGCCGCGGGCTGGCGCGCCGCGCCGAGATGCTGTTCGCCAAGCGCGAAGTGCCCGCCGCGCTCCAGAGCTGGAAGGCGTTTTTCGACCTGGTGAAGGAGGCCCTCGCCAAGATCGCCCAGGAACGCAAACGCGCCACCGAGATCACCGGCTGCGGGGGAGGCCTGGCCGAGGCTGCGGCCAGGGACGGCCTGGAGCGCCTGTTCCGGACCCTGCGGCAGGAGGTATCCAAGCAGGTGGGCCAGAGCGCCAAGGACGAGGCCTTGCGCCTGAAGAGCGAGGAGCAGCTTGACAAGGCCATCGCCCTGCTGGCGCAGATCCTGGAATTCTGCCAGGAGGAGGTCGTCAAACAGCACCTGTGCGCCTTCTACTGCGAGCGCGGTTTCACCAAACTCAATAAGGAGCGGTATTCCGAGGCTCGCGACGATTTCGGCCGCGCCCTGAAGCTCGACCCGCAGTACCAGAACGCGCGGCAAGGGATGTCGACCACTTACAACAACGAAGGCGTTGCCAAGAACGATCCCAACGACGCCATCCCGTTGTTCGAGAAAGCCCTCGAGTATAACCCGAACAACCACACCGCCCGGCAGAACCTGAACATGGTGCGAGCCATCCGGCGGCAGATGCGAGGATATTGACCGGCCATGTTCAAAGATCCCAACCAGGAAAGCCAAACCCCATACGAGCTGCTGGGGTTGAAACCCGACGCCTCGCTCACCGCGGTGCACCGGGCGCTGCCGCCGTTCCTGAGGAACCCTCAGAACCGGCCCCGTATCCCCGAGGCCATGGAGGCCCAGAGGAAGCTCAAGATCGGCCGGGACCGCGTCGCCGTGGACGTCTGGCTCTATGAGCTGGATCCGGTCCCGGAAAGCCGGGGCGAGCCCTCCGAGCCGCCGCTGGTGCTGGAGGAGTTTCGCCGCGTCCCCCACCTGTCCCCGGAGGCCTTCTACTCCGACCTGGACGGAGGGGACCTGCCACTGGAAGTGAAACCGATGGAGTTCCTGAAGGTCAAGGTCAGCGACCTGAAGCGCTATGGCGACCTGGACCCCGTCGAGCTTCTGCCGGAGTTCGACCGCTGAGTGCATCATGGAGGAACGCAAATTGAATCCCGAGTCCGAGCTCGCCCCGCACTGGACCCAGGAGCAGGCCGCCGACCCACAGGCCACACTGCTGGCCGACCACGCCAGCACGCTGAGGGAACTGTGCCGGCTGGGGGCGGAGTTGCAGAAGCGCGAGCGGCAAGCGCACCTGGAGAAGAAGGCGTTGCTGGGCCAACTGCTCGAGGTCCTGGACCTCTACGACCGGTATTTCGCCAATATCGAGCCCAAGGAGAAAGACGCCGACCGGCAAACCAGGGTGTGGCTGGACTACTTTCGGGCCACGCGGCGCAAGCTCGAGCGGGTCCTGGAGAAGGCTGGGGTCTCACGCATCGAGGCCCCCGGCGGCAAGGCGGTTCCGGGCCTGCACACCGTTGTGGATACCGTCGAGCGGCCGGACCTGGAAGAGGACACCATCGTGGAGGAGAGAGAAAAGGGCTACCTCTGGAACGGGGAGCCGCTGCGGACGGCATCCGTGGTTACGGCAACGAATGTGCCGAGAACATCGCAGTAGTGGAATTGGGGAGAGATCATTATGGCAATCGCAATCGGCATCGACCTGGGCACCACCAACTCGGTGGCCGCTCACACCGTCCTGGAACCCCGGGTGCTCCAGAACCGCGAGAACGACGACCTCACTCCGTCGGCCGTGTGCTGGTACAAGAACGAGATGGTGGTGGGGAAGAAGGCGCTCGATCGCATGGGCGCCGCGCCCCAGGACACCATCGTTTCGGTGAAGCGCCTGATGGGACGCGCCTATTCGGACGAGCACGTCCAGCGCTCCAAGATCAATTACCAGTACCAAGTGGTGCCCCCCACCGGCGGCACCGAGGACGACGTGCGCGTGGTGATGGGCGGCAAGGAGTACTCCCCCATCGAAATCTCCTCCCTCATTCTGAAAAAGGTCAAGGCCGACGCCGAGCTGCGCCTCAATGAGCGGGTCGAATTCGCCGTCATCACGGTCCCCGCCTACTTCACCGAGAAACAGAAGTTCGCCACTCGCAAGGCGGGGCAACTGGCGGGATTGAAAGTCCAGATGATCCTGGACGAACCCACCGCCGCCGCCGTCGCCTTCGGCATGGATAACGTCGGTCCGGAGGATGTTCGCACCATCCTGGTGTACGACCTCGGCGGCGGCACCTTCGACGTCTCCCTGCTGACCCTGGGCGGCGGGGTCTTCGCCCAGGCGGCCATCAAAGGCGACATGTGGCTGGGTGGAGACGACTTCGACCACAAGATCATGGCGCACGTCCTGAAGCACATCCAGAGCGCCTACTCGATCGATCCCAGCGGGGACCCGCGCTTCCGGGCCGAGCTGAAGAAGAGGTCCGAGCAGGCCAAGAAAGAACTCTCCAGCGTCACCCGCACCGACATCCTGCTGGAGGGCCTGCTCAAGGACCGCCACGGCGACCTGTTCAACGTTGAGCTGGAGCTGGCCCGAGACCAGTTCGAGAAGCTGATTCAGGAGGACGTCCGGCGGAGCCTCCGGCTGGTGGATGCGGCGATGGAGGAAGTGCGTTATCGCGCCGAAGACATCGACCACGTGATTCTGGTGGGCGGTTCTTCCACGATTCCTATGGTCCGGCGGGCACTGGCCGACAAGTTCGGCGAGAGCAAGATCATCATGAACGTGGACCCCATGAAGTGCGTAGCTTACGGCGCCGCCATCATGGCCCACCGGCTGGGCGCCCAATGGCAGTGCCCGCAAGGCCATGCCAATGCCGAGAACGCCGCCGTCTGCGTCCAGTGCGGGGAACCGCGCGACCGGGGAGTCGCCGTGGTCGCCGAAGCCGCGCCCGCCGATCTTCACCGCGTCACTCCGACCCCTTTGGGGATTCAAGCCAAGGACGACAAGTTCGAGACCATCATCCCCAAAGGCTCCTACTACCCCACGCCGGAGCCGGTGCCCCAGGAGTTCGTCACTCCTCAGGCCGGACTGCGGCGCATCCGCGTGCCGGTCTACCAGGGCGAGAACCCCATCGCCAGCAAGAACGAGCTCCAGATCACGGTCTGGCTGGAACTGCCCGTCAACCTGCCTGAGAACACCCCCGTGGAAGTCGCTTTCCGGCTGGACCGCGACGGCATCCTGGACCAGGTCACCGTGGCCTTGAAGGACGGCTCGGGCCGGCAGATCGAGGTCTATCCCGACCGGGGCGGTGAGCGCCGCAGCCGCCTCGAGAAGAAGATGGACCAACTGCGCAAGGAATGGGCCGAGAAGCGCTTCCTGCTGGACCGCGACGTCTACCAGAAAGTCGACGAGCTCTACGGCCAGGCCGCCGAGGCCGCCAACCGGCAGGACCTGGATGCCTTCGAGAAGATCCTTCAGGATATGGAGACCCGGTTGAGCCCCGAACCCGAGTGGAAGCTGCGGGCCCGGGGAATGCTGAGCTACTCGGAGGCCGCCATCGATCAGTTCGACTGGCTGATCGACCCGCAGCAGACTTTCCGTCTCAAGAAACTGAACGACGAGCTGCGGCGAGCCATCGACAGCAACAACGAGGAATTGACCAAGAAGAAGTACAACGAGGTGGACAAGGAGACCGACGAGCTTCCGGTGCTGGTGATCAACCTGCTGGCATTGATGCGCGCCGCGGGCCGGGCGGCCCAGGAAGGCGACATCATGCAGGCCGACCGCATCTCGGCCGGCGTGCGCGCCACCGTCGAGGCGATACGCGCCGGAGACTCCGCCAAGGTGAACCGGATCTTCAGCGAGCTGGGGCCGGCGGTGCGGGCCATCCTGGAGAGGAAATCCGCTGGCCCTTCGACCGAGGGCGTCTTGGAGAAGAAAGCGCGCTAGAGCCGGGACGCCAGTACGGATCTGTGCGATGCGGAACATTGTGGGCATTGATTTCGGCTCCTCGTTCTGCCGCACCGCGGTGGTGCGGGAGGGCGGTGCGGAAACCGTCGCCAACCGGTATTCCGAACGGGCGCTGCCCCTGGCAGTGGAGGCTTTCCCGGACGCGGCCGCCGGTCCCGCGCCGCCGCTCACCTTCTGCTCGCTGAAAGAGAGGCTGGGGAGTGAGGCGCCGATCGCATTGGAGGACCGCAAGGCAGTGTCGGCTGAGGCGGCCTCCGCGGTTTTCCGGGAGCTGCTGGAGGACGCTGGGGAGAATCTCGGACAGCCTATCCAGGGCGCGGTAGTCGGCCATCCCCCTTGTTTCCTGGAACGCCAGCGGGCGGCGTTGCGCGAGGCCGCCGAGCGCGGCGGCTTCCCGAGGGTTCTGCTGCTGGACGAAGCGGTCGCCTCCCTGCTCCATTCCGAATTCCGCAAAGAGGACCAGACCGTGCTGGTTTACGCGCTGGGAGCCGGGAGCTTCTGGACCTCGGTAGTTCGGATCGTGCGCGGCTCGGTGGAGGAACTCTGCCACGAGGGAAGCCCGGCCCTGGGCGGCAACCTTTTCGACGCCGTTCTGATGGGAGTCTTCCTGGACCGCGTGGGCCTGTCCCCCGCGCACTTGCGCGACGCCCGGGAATCCGTCCGCAAGCTCAAAGCCCTGGCCGAGCGCTGCAAGCGCGACGTCTGCAAACGCCCTTGGGTGGACTTCGACCTCCCTCTGCGGGAGCTGTTTACCGACCAGGCCTCCGCCGGGCGGTTGAGCCTGCGGATGAGGCTGCTTCAGGAGGAATTCGAGAGCCAGGTCTCCGGCCACGTCGCGGAAACCGTCCGGCTGGCGCGGAAAGCGATCCAAGACCGGAAACTGGAGCCCGGCGAGATCGGGACCGTGGTTCTGCTGGGCGGCTCGACCAATATCCCGCTGGTGGAACAGCGTCTGCGCCAGGAGTTTCCCGCCTCGCGGATCGCGCGCCTCCCCGAGGACGCCGTGGCCCGGGCCCTGGCCCTCTACGGCGCCCAACTGCCCGACGCGGAGTGGAACCCCGCCCGGCCCCCTGCGCCAGCCGCGCGTGAACCCGCTCCCGAGCCGGAGAGCGCTGCGCCCCCTCTTCTGGAACCGGGCCGTGGCCGGCGCGCCGCCCGGAGCGAGGAGGCGGGCTGGGTGGGGATTTTCGCCCCCGGGCTCTCGGAAGCCCAGGCGGCCTGGAACCGGGGAGACCAGCTTGGGGCCATCGAACGGGTCGAGCGGGTGTTGCACGAGGATGGGCGCAGATTCCTGGCGCAACTGCACGTCCAGCGCGCCAAGGGCTTCCTCGAGGCCGGCCAGCTCCAGGCGGCGGCGTCTCTGCTGGAGAGGGCGCAGCAGTACGATTCCCGGGACGAGAGCACGCAGCGGGCGATCGGGCTCTACCACCGCCTTCGCGGCCGGAGCTTGGTGGAGGCCGGCGAGTTCGATTCCGCGATACGCGCCTTCCGGCTGGCCCTGGGCTGCGACAGCCGGGCCGAGGCGCGCCGCGAGTGCCACCAGGCCTGGTCTGGCAAGGCGCGCCAGTTGTTCCATCTCGGCCGGCTGGCCGAGGCCAGAATGGCTCTTCGGGAGTCCCTCCAGATCGATTCTGGTTGCCCCAGGTGTCGCCAGCTTTTGCAGGAAATCGAGGCGGCCCGCGGAGCGGGCGGGAGGAGCCCCTCGGACTCCCCCAAGCGGAAGAGAAGGTGAAGGCCAGGAGAGCGCACGGAGAGGGCTATGAGCGTTGCTATCGGAATTGACTTCGGCGCGAGCTACTGCCGCGCCGCCGTGAAGAAGGACGGCCTGACGTTGCTGCGGAGCAGAGAGGGCGAGGATTCCGTCCCCTGCGCGGTCGGCTGGCACAACCACGAGATGGTGGTGGGTAGGCGCGCGCTGGCTCTGGCCTCCGCCGAGCCTCAGGAGACGGTCCTGGATGTTCGCGACCTGCTGGGGCGCGCGTATTCCCACCCCGAGATCCAGTGGCTCAAGCGCACCTCTCCGCTGCGCCTCCTGCCGCCCACCGACGGCACCGAAGACGACCTGCGCGTGCTGCTGGGAGACCGGGAGCACTCCCCGGTGGAACTCTGCGCCTGCCTCCTGAAGAAGGTGAAGGAAGACGCCGAGCTCGCGCTCGACACGCCGGTGGAGTCCGCGGTGATCGCCATCCCGCCTTCCTTCACCGAGAAACAGCGCGAGGCCATGCGCCGGGCCGCGCAACTGGCCGGCTTCAACCTGCGCGGCCTCCTGGATGAACCCACCGCCGCCGCGGTGGCCTTCACCGCCGACAACGTCGGGCCCGAGGACTGCCGCAGCCTCTTGATCTCGAACCTGGGCCAAGCCACTCTGGATGTCGCCCTGCTTACGCTGGGCGGGGGAGTCTTCGCGCTGGTCAACATGGGAGGCGATTCCCGGCTGGGAGGAGAGGACTTCCCGCGCAAGATCTCCGAGCACGTCATTCAGCACGTCCGCGGTACCTACGCCTTGGACCCGACCGGCAACGCCCGCTTCCTGGAGGCGCTGCGCGGGGAGGCCGAACGAGCCGTCAGGAGCTTCTCATCCTCCTCGCGAGCCGACATCGTTCTGGCCGGCCTGCTCAAGAATGAGCAGGGGGAGATCGTGGACGTCGAGCTGGAGCTCGCTCGCGACCAGTTCGAGAGCCTGATCGAAGCCGACGTCCGCCGCGGCGGCGAACTGGTGGACGCGGTCATGCAGCAGGCCCGGTTCCGCCCGGAAGACGTCGATCATGTGATTTTGCTGGGCGAGTATTCGACCATCCCGCTCGTGCGGCGCGTGCTGGCGGAGAGGTTCGGCGAGGCCAAGCTGGTCCGGAACCTCGACCCGCTCCGCAGCGTGGCCTACGGGGCGGCGCTGGCGGCCGCCTGGACGGGCGTTCCGTGGCAATGCCCGGCCGGCCACGCGAATCCTGGCGCCGCGCTGGTGTGCGCCGAGTGCGGAGAACCTTTCGCCCAGGACCCGGTCTACCGCGTCACATTTGCGCACCTGGGCGTTCAGGCGTCTGGGGACCAGTTCGACATCGTCATTCCACAGAGCACTCCCTACCCCATGCCCGAACCGGTCTGGCGGCGTTTGCCCGTCCCGCAACCCAACCTGCGCCGGCTGCGCGTGCCCATCTACCAGGGAATGAACGAAAACGCCAGCAAGAACGAGTTGCAGGTGGTCGTCTGGCTGTGCCTGCCCGAGGGCGTTCCCTCCGACACTCCGGTGAGCCTGGCCCTGCGCCTGGATCGCGACGGCATTCTCGATCCCATCCTGGCCTCCCTGGAAGACGGATCGGGCCGCGGGATCGAGGTCTATCCGGATCGGGGCGGCGAGCGGCGCTCCCGCCTGGAGTCGAAACTGGACCGTCTCCGCAAGCAGTGGGAGGAGAATTGGTTCCGGCTGGGGCAGGAGACCGTCCTGGCGCTCGAACAGATCTACAACCAGGCCGCCGATGCCGCCTCCCGGGACCTGGATGCCTTCGAGCGGAAACTCGCCGAGATGGAGGAGCGCTTCAATCCGGAGCCGGAATGGAGGTCCAGGGCCCGGACGCTTCTGTCCTTCTGCGATGGCGTTTTGACCGACTTCGGCCGGCTGCTGGATGCCAAACAGGCCGAGGCTCTCCGGAAGTTGAGCGAGGAACTCCGCCAGGCGACCGCCGGCGGCGACCCGGCGTCGGCCAGGACGCATTGCGACGAACTCCGCGAGCAGATTGAGGAACTCCCCCGCCTTGCCCGGCTGCTCCTGGCTCTGCGGCTGGCCGTGGAGAAGGAGGACTTCGCCAACGCGGACCGCATCGCCTCCGGCCTGCACGTGGCCGTGGACGCCCTGCGCGGCGCGGACGTGGCTCAGGCCAGCCAGATCTTCGACGAGCTGGCCGAGCCGGCTGCGTTCGTCCTCGGCGGCCACTTCAGGATGGCGCCATGAGCGTTGCCGTCGGGATCGATCTGGGCGCCGCCAACACGGTGGTCGCATACGCAGTCTTGGAACCTAGGGTGCTCCAGAACCGCGAGAACGACGACCACACACCATCGGCGGTCTGCTCATACAGGAACGAGATCGTGGTGGGCAAGAAGGCGCTCGATCGCATGGGCGTCGCGCCCCAGGACACCATCTTGCGGGTGCGCGATTTGATGGGACGCGCCTATTCCGACGAGCACGTCCAGCGCTCCAAGGCCAATTGCCAGTACCAAGTGGTGCCTCCCACCGGCGGCTCCGAGGACGACGTGCGCGTGGTGATGGGCGGCAAGGAATACTCCCCCATCGAAATCTCCGCTTTCATCCTGAAGAAGGTCAAGGCCGACGCTGAGCTGCGCCTCAATGAGCGGGTCGAACGCGCCGTCATTACCGTCCCCGCCTGGTTCACCGAGAAACAGAAGCTCGCCACCCGCCAGGCCGCGCAACTGGCCGAACTGAATGTCCAGATCCTGCTCGAAGAACCCACCGCGGCGGCCGTCGCCTTCGGCATGGACAACGTCGGTCCGGAGGATGTCCGCACCGTGCTGGTTTACGACCTCGGCGCTAGCACCTTCGACGTCTCCCTGCTGGCCGTGGGCGGAGGGGTCATCGCCCTAGCCGCCGTCAAAGGCGACATGTGGCTGGGCGGCGACGACTTCGACCGCAAGATCATCGACCATGTCCTGGAACACATCCGGAACACCCACTCGATCGATCCCAGCGGGGACCCGCGCTTCTGGGCGGAGCTGAGAAAGAAGTGCGAATGGGCCAAGAAGGAACTCTCCAGCGTCACCCGCACCGACATCACGCTGGAGGGCTTGCTCAAGGATCGCCAAGGCGACATCTTCGACGTCGAGCTGGAGCTGACCCGGGGGCAGTTCGAGAGGATGATCCACGAGGACGTCCAGAGGACCTTCCGACTGGTGGATGCGGTGCTGGAGGAGGTGCGCTATCGCCCCGAGGACGTCGACTACGTGATTCTGGTGGGCGGTTCCTCTACGATTACCATGATCCGGCGGGGGCTGGCCGACAAGTTCGGCGAGGCCAAGATCATCATGAACGTGGACCCGATGAAGTGCGTGGCCTACGGCGCGGCCATCATGGCCCACCGCCTGGGCCTGCAATGGCAGTGCTCGCTGGGCCACGCCAATGTCGAGAACGCCGCCGTCTGCGTCCAGTGCGGGGAACCGACTGTCAGCGGGGGAGACGTCCTGTCCGCCGCCGATCTTCACCGCGTCACCCCGACCGCCTTGGGGATTCAAGGCAGGGACGACAAGTACGAGGTCATCATCCCTAAGGGCTCCTACTTCCCCACACCGGAGCCCGCGCGGGTGGAGTTCCTCACGCCGCAGGCCGGCCTGCGGCGCATCCGCGTGCCCGTCTACCAAGGCGAAAACCCCGTCGCCAGCAAGAACGAGCTCCAGATTACGGTCTGGCTGGAGTTGCCCCCCAATCTGCCTGAGAAAACCCCGGTGGAAGTCGGCTTCCGGCTGGATCGCGACGGCATTCTGGACCAGGTCACGGTGGCCTTGAAGGACGGCTCGGGACGGCAGGTCGTGGTCTATCCGGATCGGGGCGGCGAGCGCCGCAGCCGCCTCGAGAAGAAAATGGACCAACTCCATCAGGAATGGGTCAGGAAGCGTCTCCTGCTCGGCGACGCCGTAGACCGGGGAATCGAAAACCTCTACGGCCAGGCCGCCGAAGCCGCCAACCGGCAGGAGCTGGATACCTTCGAGCAGATCCTACAGGAAATGGAGACCGCCCTGCGCAGTCGGGATGACTACTGGAAGTCGTGGGACGTAGACATGTTCGCCTACCCGTTAGCCGCGCCGGAGCAGTCCGGCTTGCTCGTCCGCCTGGAGCGCGTGACCTCCTATCTCCCCAGTGTCACCTCGACCGGCATCGGGATCCAAGGCCAAGACGACAGGTTCGAGATCATAATCCCAAAGGGCTCCTCCTATCCCACAGCCGAGTTGGTACGCCGGGAATTCCTTACGCCGCAGGCCGCCCGGCGCCGCATTCGGTTCCGCATCTATCAAGGGGAGCACCCCGTCGCCAGCAGGAACGAGTTGCAGCTCACGGTCTGGCTCTGCTTGCGCTACGGCGTGCCCAAGGGCGCCCTTGTGGAGGTCGGCCTCAGCCTCGCCAGCGATGGCCTTCTGGACCGTATTGAGGCGTCCTTGAAAGGAGGCTCGGGACCGGTTACGGTCTACCGCGACTACGGCGTAGAGCGCCGTGGCGGCCTCGAGGAGAGGATGGAACAGCTCTACCAGGAATGGGTCGAGAAGCGTCCCCTGCTCAGCGACGACACCCACTGGAAAATCGACGACCTCTACAACGACGCCGCCGACGCCGCCACCGGCGAGGATCTGGACACCTGCGAGCGAATCCTCAACGAAATGGAGGCCGAGCTGCACACTGCAAACGACGGCACCCACGCCGCCGCAGTGAGCCAAGGACCGCGCCATGAGTAAGGCCGTCGGGATCGATTTCGGAACCAGTAACTGCCGCGTGGCGGTGGTGTCGCCGGCCGGCAAGGCCGTGCTGCTTCAGAACCGGGAGACCGAGGACCTTACGCCGTCGGCGGTCTGCTGGTACAAGAACGAGATCCTGGTGGGCGCCTTTGCGCTGGACCGGCAGAGTTCGATCCCGCAGGACGTCATCGTGGGCGTCAAGCGCTTCCTGGGACTGACCTCGGCCGACCCTGCCGTTCAGCACGTCAGGACCAGGTATTCGTATCCGCTCGTGGCTCCCTCCGAGCCCGGCTCCGAGCCCCCGCTGGTGCTGCTGGGCGGCCAGCGGCACTCGGCGGTCGAGATCGTCTCCTGGATTCTGAAGAAGGTCAAGGCCGACGCTGAACTGCGGCTCAATGACGCCGTCGAGCGCGCGGTCATCACCGTGCCCGTATTCTTTACCGCCGCGCAGCGGCAGGCGTTGCGGGAGGCCGCGCAAGGGGCCGGCTTGAAGGTGCAGGCCGAGCTGGACGAACCCACCGCCGCGCTGATCGCCTCTGGAATCGAGAGCGCCGGTCCGCACGACCCCCGCACCATCCTGGTCTTCGACCTGGGCGGCGCCTCGCTTCAGGTTTCCCTGCTCCGGCTTGCCGGCAAGTCGGTATCCTACTTGAGCGCCCAGAGCGACCCCTGGCTGGGCGGGGAGGACTTCGATCTGAGAACCGTCGAGTTCGTGGCCAGGTACGTCAAGAAACTCCACGGGGTCGATCCCTCCTCGAACGCCCCCTTTTGGGCCGCACTGGGCAAGAGCGCCGAGCGGGCGAAGAAGGAAGTTTCCAACGTCACCCAGACCGATCTGCTGGCCGGCGGCCTGCTCAAGGACAAGCGGGGTCAGCCGGTGCATGTCGAGATGCCGCTCACCCGGGAGCAATTCGAGAAGCTGATCGAGAAGGACGTCAGCCGCGCCTTCCAGTTGCTGGACGCCGCGCTGGCCCAGGCCCACTGCCGGCCCGAGGAGGTCCAGCACGTCCTGTTGATTGGGGGTTCCTCTCGCATCCCTCTGATCCGGCGTGGGGTGGTGTCGCGCTTCGGCGAGCAGAAGCTGGTTGCGGCAATCGAGGCGCAGGGCGCGGTGGCCTGCGGCGCCGCCATTCTGGCGGCGAGGCTGCGCACGCGCTGGCAATGCCCGCGGGGGCACGTCAACCCCGAGAGCGAATCGGTCTGCGCGCGATGCGAGAAGGCATCCCGGCCCGCGGCGGTCCAGCGCGTGACCCCGGCCGAGCTGGCCATTCGCGCGCCGGGAGACCGGTTTGAGACCGTCATCCCGGCCGGCACCCCGTATCCGATGGCCGCCCCGGTCGTCCGGAGCTTCCTGACGCCGCAACCCAACCTCAGGAAACTGCGCCTCCCCCTGTATCAGCGGCCCGTGGAGAAGACCGGCGAAGGCGAGCTTCAGTCTGTCTGCATCCTGGAGTTGCCGCCGCAGGTCCCCCAGAACACTCCCCTGGATGTTTCCTTCCAGCTCGACCGTGACGGCATCCTGGAGGTGACTGCCAGCCTGCGCGACGGCTCGGGAACCCACCCGGTCAAGGTGGTTGTCGACCGGGGAGGCCAGCGCAGCCACCTGGAACGGAAGCTGGAGCGGGTGCGAAGCCAGTGGCATCAGCAGCGCGCGGAGACCCGGGCCAGGTTTGAGACGCTGGCCCAGCAGGCCACCCAGGCTGTCGAGGCCTCCGATCTGGCAGCCGCCGAGACGGCCTTGGGGGAACTCGAGAAGCTGCTCCAGCTTCTCGGCGCCGCGCTCGCCGCATCGACCCCCGACAAGGAGAACACCTAGATGCTCAAGTGCCCCGTCTGCGCATACCAGAAAGTCACGGGTGAGGTTTGCCCCAACTGCAAGACCAATCTGGCGCCTTTCCTGCGGACCCTCGAACTGCCGCGTCTGTACCTGCAAAGAGGGATCGACTCGCTGAGCCAGGGCCGCGTGGACGAGGCCATCCAGGTGCTCTCGGCGGCGCTGTCGGCGGATCCGGGCTCGGTGGACACCTGTGTGGCGCTGGGCCGGGCCTACGGGGAACGAGGTTCGTTCCGCGAGGCGATCGCTTCTTTCGACAAGGCCCTGAGCCTGGATCCGCAGCTCGAGGAGGCGCGGCAATCGCGCGCCAGTGCGCGGCAGTCCCTGGAGCGGCAGGAAGCGGAGCGCCTGCAACGGGCGCGGCAAGCCGCCCGCCTCCGCACCCTGGTGCGCGCCTTGCCCGCGGCGGCGTTCCTCCTCGGCCTGGCGGTCTGGCCGGCGGCCCGGTGGATCCACTCGCCGGCTCCGCTTCCTCCGCCGTCCGTCCTGCACCAGGACGCCGCGCCTCGCCCAGCCGCTGCGCCGCCTCCCGAGGTCGGCCCTGTGCGCTATACCGTGCGCGCCGGAGATTCCCTGTGGAGGATCGCCAGGCGTAAGTACGGTACCGCTCTGGCATGGCCCCAGATTCAGGCCCGCAACCCGCTGGGCTCTCCGCCCCGGTTGTCCCCCGGCCGTGAGCTGTTGTTATACCCCGTGACCCTGGCGCCGCGCTGATCGATCCTGGAGGAGAACCGTTATGACGAATTCCGGTCCGAACTTCTCGCCGGGCGTGCTGCTGAGTTGGCAAGTCAGCGCGGTGGAAGCCGCCATGTCGCGCTACGAAATGATCGAGCGCTCGCACCTGATGGTCGGCCTCTCGAAGCTGGGTGAGCTGCTGGAAACCCAGGAGCCGCAGACCCTTGCGGAGATCGCCAGCGACCCGGCCTATCTCCAGGAAGAGGTCCGGCAGTTGACCCAGCTCTTCGCCCAGTGCGGGCTGGAGGCCACCGCCTTCCGCCGGAAACTGCGCCAGATCATCGGCCGTGGCGACTATCGCGAGGCGCAACAGCGCGAAGTGGTGCACCGCAGCCCTTCCACCAAGGGCGTGTACGAAAGGGCCGCCCGGCTGGCCGAAACCCGGGGTTCCAAGGACCTGCACTGCCTGCACCTGCTGGCGGGCCTGCTCGAGGATCCCGGCGCCCACATCCACCAGGCTTTCTTCTCGGCCGGCGTGAACTACGAACAGCTCAAGACGGCCACGCGGGAAGCCCTGGAGTCCTTCAAGCCCGCTCCTTGCGCCGCGCCCGGCCAGGCGGGCGGGCAGGGCCGGAAAAGCGTTTTGGAGCAGTATGGCGTCGATCTGACCCAACTGGCCCGCGAGGGCAAGATCGAACCCCTGGTGGGCCGCAAGAAAGAGCTGCTGCAAGTCGTTCGCACGCTCACCCGGAAAACCAAGAACAACCCGCTGCTGCTCGGCGACCCGGGGGTCGGGAAGACCGCGCTGGTCCGCGAACTGGCGGCGCGCATCGCCTCCGGAAACGTGCCGGCGGAACTCCGGGGCAAACGCATCTTCGAGCTCAACATGGGCACGCTGGTGGCGGGCACGAAGTACCGCGGCGAAATGGAGGAACGCTTGACCAGGATCGTCGCGGAGGTCAAGGCCAAGCCCGAGGTGATCCTGTTCCTCGACGAGATTCACAGCCTGGTGGGCGCCGGCCGCGCCGAAGGCAGCCTGGACGCCGCCACCATGCTGAAACCGGCCTTGGCCCAGGGCGATATCCGCTGCATCGGCGCCACCACCGTGGCCGATTATCGCCAGCACTTCGAGAAGGATGCCGCGCTGGCCCGCCGCTTCCAGTCAATCACCCTGGAGGAGCCAACGCCCGAGGAAGCGCTGAAGATCCTGGAAGGCGTCCGGGAACGTTATGAGGCCCACCACGGAGTGAAGATCGTTCCCTCGGCCCTGCGCGCCGCCGTCGAGTTCTCGGCGCGCTATCTGCGCGAGCGCCATCTGCCGGACAAGGCCCTGGACCTGCTGGACGAGGCCTGTAGCCGGGTCAGAGTCGGGACGGTGAGCTTCCGCGAGGCGGCCGCGGGCGATCCTCTCATCGCGCCGGTCACCGGGGAGGTGGTCGCGGAGGTGGTCGCGGAGCTCACTGGCATCCCCGTCGCCCGTCTTACCAGCGAGGAGCAGGAGCGCCTCCACAACATGTCGGCGATGCTTTCCCGCCGCGTGGTGGGCCAGCCGGAAGCCGTCGAGAAGGTGGTTCAGGTGATCAAGATGTCCAAGGCCGGCTTGCGCGACAAGCGCCGCCCCATGGGCGTGTTCCTGTTCGCCGGCCCCACGGGCGTCGGCAAGACCGAGCTGGCCAAGGCGCTGGCCGAGTTCCTCTTCAACTCCGAGCGGGAGCTGATCCGCCTGGACATGTCCGAGTACATGGAGAAGCACACCGTCTCCCGGCTCATCGGCGCGCCCCCGGGCTATATCGGGCACGACCAGGAGGGCCAGCTCACGGGCAGCCTGCGCCGCCACCCCTACTGCGTCGTCCTGCTGGACGAGATCGAGAAGGCCCATCCCGAAGTTCTCGACCTGTTCCTCCAGCTCTTCGACGAGGGCCGCCTGACCGATTCCCACGGGATCACCGTGGACGGCCGCAACGCGGTCTTCATTCAGACCTCCAACATCGTCGCCGGCCCCGGAGCGGGCCGGGCGATCGGTTTCACGGGCGGGCGCCCCGAACCTCCCAGAACCCCGGCGGGCGACGACCGGCAGGCCATTCTGAACGAGTTGCGCAGCCGCCTGCGCCCTGAGTTTCTCAACCGCATCGACGAGGTCATTGTGTTCCAGCCCCTCACCCTGGATCACCTGACCCAGATCGCGGCCAAGCTCCTGGCCGAACTCCGCGAGCGCGTCGCCGAACGCAACGTTCTGTTGGAGTTCGCACCCGAGGCCGTTCGTCTGCTGTGCGAGCTGGGATGCGATCCCGCCAACGGGGCTCGCCAGCGAGAAACTGCTGGATGGGAGCATCGAGGCCGGCCAGGCCGTGCGCGTGGTGGCCGAACAGGATCGCATCGGCTTTGAGCCCGCCGCGGCGCCCGACGACGCCGAAATCACGCACTAAACTCCGCCTGATGGCCGGCCGCTTGCTGACGCGCGCGGTTCGGTGCTGCCACGGGAACCCCAGCACCGAACCGCGACCGTGAGGGAGCGGCGCCGACCAGCCTCGAGACTACCGGGCCTCTCTGCGAGTGGTGACGATGAAATCCGCCAACTCCTTTTCCAGCGGGGATTTCAGTTCTTGCAGGCGCTTGAGCTGCGCGTGCGCCTCCTTGACGAAGCCCTGCTTGACCAGCGCCATGCCCAGGTTCTTGATGGCGCTCTGATCGGAGGCGTCGATGGTCAGGGCATCGCGGAAATACCCGGCGGCCCCCGCATAGTCCGTGGCCGCGTACAGGAGGCTGCCGCAGTTGATGTAAGGCCAGGTCTGCGTGAAGGGAGTGTTCAGCTCCTTGGCCAGATCGAAGCCCTTCTTGTAGTTCTCCACCGCCTTGGCGTTGTCCCCGAGCTGCTGGTACGTAAGCGCCAGGATCAGGGTCGACTCGGGTTCCTTGGGCCACTTCTCCAGCAGACGCAGGCTCAGATCGCGAAGCTCGGCCCACTTCTCGTGCTCCTGGTAGAGGTCGCGAAGCTCCAAGTAAGCGCTCTTGTCGTCGGGCAGCAGCCGCAGCACCTCCGTGTAGGCCTTGACGGCATCCTCGAAGCGACCCTGCTTCTGCAGGATGCGGGATCGCAAGCGCCAGCCCTCGCCGGACTTCGGGTCCTGCTCCAGCAGCGGATCCAGGAGGCCGGCGGCTTCCTCGAGCTTGCCTTGCCGGAAGCTCAGCTTGGCCAGTTCCATCCGCAGAGGCGGGTACTGAGGGTCAAAGGTCCGGATGCGGTTGAGTTCCTGGCTCGCCAGGTCCACCAAATCGGCCTGGAGGTAAACGCGCGCCAGGTTCACGCAGATGCGAACCGACCGCGACGACTCCTGGCAGGCCCTGTGGTAATACTGCGTGGCGGCTTGCGCGTCCCCCTGACTCTCCTTGATCTCGCCCAGGTCCCGCAGCACCTCGGGCAGGGAGGGATTCAGCTTGATGGCCTTCTCGTAGTAGTTCTGGGCTTCCTGGTAGTTCTTTTCGTCGAAGTGGATCCGGCCCAGCTTTGCCAGCACGTCCACGTTGTTCGGATCGTCCAGATGAAGCTGAAGAAAGGTGCGCTTGGCCTCGGCGACCTGGTTGGTCCGGAAATAGGCGTTGGCCAGCGCTTCCAAAACTTCCTTGCTCTTCTCGCCGTTTCGGACGACGTCCCGCAGGGTTTGGATCTGGTCGTCGGGGCGATCCAGCTTGTGATAGCACTCCGCCAGGCGCACGCCCGAGGCCAGATCGCTGGGCTTCAGCCGCAAGGCGTACCGGTACATCTTCACGGCTTCCTCGAGCTGGCCCAACTTCTCCCGGGACAGGCCCAGGCCCGGGTATATCTCCTGGTCCTCCCTGGAGAGCGCCCTGGCCTTTTCGAAGTAATCGGCAGCCTCGGCCCACTTGCTCAGCTTTAAGGAGCATTGCCCCAGGCCCTTGAGCGCGCCCGGGTCGTCCGGCAGGATCTTCAGAACCTGGCCGTACTTGGTGATGGCCTCCGAGCAGCGGTCCAGGCGGGCCAGGGTCCGAGCATGGTTGAGCATGGCCATGGTGTAGTTGGGATTGTCCCGAAGCTGCCCGTCGAAGACCGCCAGGGCCGCGTCATAGCGGCCCGCTTCGATGAGCGCCTGGCCCAGGTAGTCCCGGCCTTCCATGTCCTTGGGCTTGGTTCTCAAATAGGACTCGAACGACGCGATGGCCCGCTGGTAGTCCTTCAGTTCCAGGTTGCAGCGCCCGATATACAGGTCGGCTTCGGGCTTGACCGCGGCCACGTCCTCGAACATGCGCCTCGCCCGCTCGGGCTGGCCGCTGTTGAACGCATTGACGGCGTTCCGAAAGGCCTCCTCGTCCTGCCGGCTGGGCTGTGCCGGGAGCGTCTGGAAACAAAGAGCGCACATCAGCAGGGGGGCCCATCCGAGACGGCGCGCCGCAGCCACGCGACACCGGGGGGCCAACTCCCGCGAGAAAGCGCTCATCGTTCCACCTCCTACGGCTTCAGATGCGTCGCATTCTCGATTATAAGACTCCTTGCTCGCACTGCAACCTCGGTTTCAGCGCCGAATTCGGATCTGGGAACAAAAGGGAGCGGATTCCGGCCTCCGGGTAGCTGCAAGTGCCTGCAAACGTGGTGGCCAGGGACGGCTACCCACAGCATTCGACACTTTTCTCAATCCCGCTGACTGACGTTTACCTCGACCCCAGGCTTCCGTCGAGGTTGACGAGCCATGAGTATTGAAGTCCTTTGCTTCTCGCCTGTTTCACATGACCTTGCCTCAGGCGATGCCGTTCCACGGCGGCTGAGGAGGCCGGAACGAGCAGCGACAGCACGAAGGCGACACTCGTCCGGAAGATTGCCCGGCGGGGTATCGCAGGCTCCCCCAACCGGGTCGGGAAGCGTGCGTATATGAATATATATTTCCTATACCTATTAGCCGACGGCTCCCCGCCGCGCAAGATCCCCGAGAGCCGCGCGCCGTTCAGCGACCCAGTACGTCCTCGTGAGCCAGAAATGGCTTCCGATAATGCCCCTTTCCGGAAGTGGATGCCATGAGTGAACTGACCCTGTACCAGAGTGACGACTGGGCGAGGCTGAAAGCGCTGGCGCTCGACGGCGTCTCCTCTCCCCACTCGCGGCGCGCCTACGGCAAGGCGCTCGACGGCTTCCTGCGCTGGTACCAACTGGAGCCGCGCGCCGGCTTCACCAAGGCCACGGTAACCGCCTATAGGGCCTACCTGGAGAGCCTGGGCCTGTCGTCCTCGACGATCAATGTCCGGCTCGCTGCCATCCGCAAGCTGGCGTCCGAGGCGGCGGACAATGGCCTGCTGGCCCCGGAGACGGCGGCCGGCATCGCCCGCGTCAGAGGGGCCAAGCGGCTGGGCGTCCGCACTGGCAACTGGCTCCCGCTCCAGCAGGCGCAAGCGCTGTTGCAGGCCCCGGATATCACGACGCTCAAGGGCAAGCGAGACCGGGCGATTCTAGCGGTGCTGATCGGCTGCGGTCTGCGGCGGTCGGAAGCCGCGGCGCTCGCCGTCGAGCACGTCCAGCAACGTGATGGCCGCTGGGTAATCGTGGACTTGATCGGCAAGGGCGGGCGCGTCCGCACCGTGCCGGTTCCGGCCTGGGTGAAGGTCTGCCTCGACTGCTGGACGGAGGCGACGGGCATCGGCGGGGGCCGGCTATTCCGGGCCGTCAACAAGGGGGGACGCATGACGCACGAGGGGATGACGGACAAGGCCATCGAACAGTTGGTCCGCCAGCACTCAAAGAAAGCGGACCTGCCCGATATCGCGCCCCACGACCTGCGGAGGACGTGTGCCAAACTCTGCCGCAATGCAGGTGGGGATCTGGAGCAGATCCAACTCTTGCTCGGCCACGCCAGCGTGGAGACCACCGAGCGATATCTCGGCACGCGCCAGAACCTTCTGAACGCGCCTAATGACCATCTGGGGATTGAGTTGCCATGAACGAGACGCCACTTGCAGAAGCCAGTGTCAATCGGGGTGGACGCCCGCGCCGGCAGGTTGATCTGGAGCGGGTCCGGCGGTTGCAGGCCGCCAACGTCCCGTTGCGTGAGATCGCCCGTCGGCTGGGCATCGGGTACGGGACGCTACACCGGGCCGTCCGGACCGTCCGCAGTGGTCCAGAACTGATCCAAAACCCCGCAGCGGAGGTGTTATGAGCAAGCCAGAAGAGGCGGTCGTTTCTCAGCCGACCGGCGCCGCCGCCCAGGAAGCGGCAGCTATCGCCACGCCCAGAGGCAAGGAACGGAAGCAGAAGGATCTGGCCCGCACCATGCGACGGATCGGCGCCCGCCTCCAGCGCGACTTCGCCGAGCAGATCGCCCAGGACCGGAGGAAGTTCAAGAAGCGAGCTGTCCACTACCTCAAACGATGCCTGCCGCCGTTCCCAGGCAGACCGCCCGAGGCGTCCTCGACCAGGGCGATTGAACTCCGCAAGGCAGGGCTGGAGTGGAGGCAGATCTACCCCCTGTGCATTCCCGGCCATTCGGAAATGCCGCCGGCTGTTCGTCGCCAGGCTGAATCCAACCTGCGCGCCGCCTGCCGCTCACGCCGGAATGCGGCCAAGCGCAGACGCCGTCAGCGGGCAGAGTCAAGCGAAAACGGGGACACCCCACAGCGCAAACAACCGGCTGAGAAGTCTCCACTTCTGCGGGTAAGGCGCTAGACCACCAAGTCGGTTCACAGTTCTCGGAATGACGCTCCCCAGGAACCAGACCCCAAACCGCGTGCCAGCACGATAACAGGTTCTCTCGTTCAGCAAGTGCCGCACGGTTCGGGGCTCAAGGTTCGGGGCCACGGAATACTGGCATCGTCAGTTACTGCGTTCGGGGGCAAGGGGACGGACGGCCAAATGGCGCTTCATCTCCATATCACCATGCTCCCACGAGCCGTCCCACGATATTTCGATCCGCGCGACTTCGGAGTCTGTTTCGTTTGAACGTGCCTGAAGTGAAGCGACCAATCTGCAGCTCCCTTGGTGATGAGCGTTCAAGTTATTAGGGCTGATCAGTGGCATGAGAGACAGGCCGGTATTCCTCCCGACTCGACAGAGGTCGCAATCGGCGTCAGCGCCTATCGTTCGTAAGAGCGGAACAACTTCCTGATCACGCCAACGAATCGGCACTTCGCCAGCCCACACAACATGAAGGTCCCCGTTTGGTCCTGGCTCTTCAACGCGAGTAAGGAACACCTGCACCTCGCGCGCGGCGGACCAACGACGCTCGTTGGAAACGCGAAGGTGATAGTACCGGACATCATCCGCCACTTCACCGGAGTCTTTGCGTGTGAGCGTCGTTCCTTCACCTTCTGGGCAGATGAAGCGCAGGCTGAGACGAGGTGGGAAGAACTTGGCTCGGAGTTTCTCCCCAAATATTGCGACCACCACTGCCAATAGCGTACCTGCTGCAACGGCCAAACTGACCCACCAGTTCCACCAGAATTGTTGATCAGGGGTCAACACACCACCTCCCGTCGAACCATACTAGCGCGAACGCTGACCGGTAGCACACCGACGGTCACTCCACTTCTGATCATCCGGCGTGACGCTCACTTGGACGGCTATCTGTAGAAGTGCCTCGGCGACACACGGTCCCTTGACAACGGCGTTGTACAAAACGCTGCTGCCGTACATCCGCATCCGAGCGCCCTCCTCTCCTGCCAGTTTGCCACCCCGATCGTAGCATGGCATCGCGCGAAGAAATCGGCAGCGGTGATTGTCCGCCGAGACAAACCCGGCCTCGAATGTTCCGTCTCGACCGCAGCCAGCTTCTGACCCAGACTGGGAGTGTGAAGAAACTCATTCGCGAACAGATCCAGGCTCGTTTGTGCGCGAGCGGCGACAACCACCTGGGCAACCCTCATTCACCGTCTCTCCGCTCTCGCCCTGCCGGGCGACACGCACCCGTAGCGGCGATGCCTGCACCTACGAGGGGCGCCACAGACGACCAACCGGCGTACTTAGTGAAGACCAGCCGGGACAGTGGAGCAACCGGGGAGCCGCCCGGGTACATGGGCATCGCGCAGTCGATCCCGACCCCACACAAGAACAACTACGACCGGCTCGTCAATAACGAGGGCTACGGCCTGCCGACCGCGCGCCGCCTGCCCTACGCCGACTACGGCATCGTGCTGGCGCAGCCGATCACCGGGAGCGGGTCACCGCAGACCGTCTACACCGCGTCCCACGGCGCGAACCGCCTCGGCTTCGAGGCGGGCAAGTTCGTCTTCCTCGACCTCGGCGGGCCGAACGAGGAATACGTCCAGGTGATCAGCGCCGCCCCCGACAACCATACCTTCGACGCCGTCGTCACACGCGACCATGCGATCGGCGAACGCATCCGGCCGACCATCTGGCCGACGCCGGTGCTGAGCGAGGGCGACGACCTGGCGTTCGACATCCTGGCCGTCGCCTCGCCCGATCCGGGCTCGGATCTTACCGTCGTGATCCAGACGTGAAGCTGATAAAAGCACTACATCTCAAGCGCTTACAGGTCGTGGCTGGCATCGTTCAAGGAGTGCCTGCCGGTACTGCTCCTTCACCGCCGCCACAATTTGGGAGACCATCGGGTTGGAGCGATACGTGCCAACCCTGCTATCTATCATCTGCTCCATTCGCCGAATAGCATCCTGCAAGGAGGTTGGGTTGTCCGGGTCGAACGACAACGTTCCGATGGTGCCGTCAAGCTGACGGAGAGCCCGTTGAGCGTCCCGGATCTCCCGCTGGAGTTTGTCCAAGCCGGTGATCTTGAAACCCATAGTGCCGCCGTCACGCCGCAGTGATGGCGCACGACCAGGTCGGCCAGTTATCCGACTTGTGCCTGTTGTTTTCCCAGTAGAGCGGCTGGAGATTGGCCATGTCATCCGTTCCTCCAGATGCCACCGGCTTGATGTCGCCAATTTCCCACCCAAACTTGCTCGTTTGGCCATACTCCGAACGCTTCATCCCCTGAGTTTCTGAGCGCGGGCTTCGGATGAAGCTCCGGTGACGGACAGCTCTTCTACGGGGTCTTCTTCTGCTCCAGCGGCTGGTGCATTTTCAGCCACTCCTGTCCTTCCTTGGCGGCAAAAAAGTCCATCCAGACGTAATAGAGCTTCTTCCCGTCGGCGACCTCCGCCCCATGGTTTGAGCCGAGCGGGATGTGGAGGATCGAGAACGGCGTAAGATTGGCCTTGGCATCGTCGGCGATCACGGTGATGTCGTTGTCCTTCAGCCCGAGAAAAAGCTGCTCGAGCATGGGGTGGCGATGCGCGCCGACCTTGTCCGGACCGGTGGTTTCCACGGTGCCGATGGCCATCCGGGGGACGTAGTTTTCCGGCAGCAGCGTCCGGCTCACCGTTTTGGGACTCTTGATGGCCTCCCGATAGGCGGGACACTCGCTGAACTTCTTCACGTGAGGCGCGGCGTTGTTCTCGGGATACTTTTTCAACTCTGCCTTGTCGCCGGCGGTGAGTTGCCTGCGGACGCGCAAGGCGTGCAGCGTCTCGCCCCCGGGCACATCGATCTGACCCGGCCAGCCACTGGGCGCGCGGGCGATGGTCTCCGCTTCGATCTTGAACCGCTTGTCTTTCGTCCGCAGCGTCCCTTTGCCGGCGAGGATCAACCATACCACTTCACGCTCGGAATTCGCGGGCTCGACGTGCCTGCCGGGCCCCACGATCGAAACGAGTTCGACGGTTACTTCTTTGATCTCTCCGGGGAACACTTGCTGGATCTTGACCCCGCTCTTCGCCCCTGGACGCGGCGATGAAAGATCGAGCTTCTGGATTGGAATCGTTCCAGCCATGGCGGGAGCCGTCGCACGGACCGGTTCGGCCGCCCATGATACCACGGCGATGGCAAAGGAAAGCGCGACAGCCGCGAAGTGAGGCCGCGATAGATGGCGCAATGGCGTACGCTTTGGTTGCACAGGCTCCACCAGGAACGGACGGATTACCCCCGGCAGGTAGGTCATCATGATGTTCCCCGATGATATCAACGGCGATTCCGAAGAGGCGGACAGATATGATCCGGAATTTCCATTTTGGGCTCCCGGATCCTATTCAGTGTACACCCAGCCGCCAACATTTGATCCGCCGAGTTGCAGTTTCCGTTTCCGGAGCCGTCTTCGCCCCCGCAAGGCGCCGTTGTCGCCCTGCCGAAAAGACCCAAAACTGGGAAATCCTGTCTTTCCAACGCATTCCATCGACACCTCACCGGCCCTCGCCTCCTGGTCGCCTGATTTCGCTGTGCTCATCGCCACCGTCTGCCCCGTCGCCAGCGGCAAGACGGCGATCCTTCGCACCGAGGAAGACGAGGCCGGCGATCCACCAGCGCAAGCCGGGTACACGTACCTTGGCCACCAAACCTGGAGGGAGCATCTAATGGCCTCGTTTCACCGCGAAGCGCGGTGTTGAAAGGCCGGCGTGGACTGTGGCTCGCCCAGGTCCGACGCGTACAGCGCCCCCGCCGGCCGCACGCGCTGCGGCTCACGCACTGCAGTCATCGCCAGGATCCGGAGCCGGTTGTCGCTAGGTAGCCGGACCTCGCTCGCGCCTGCCGGCAGATCGATTCCGTAGGCGAACACGTAGCTCAAAATGTACGGCTGGTTGCCGCTCGGCGCGTGCCGGTGCGTCCCGACCCACGCAATCTCGTCGCGCTTGACGAAGCCGCGCCGGATCTGATCGACCCCGATGAGCCTGCCCGTGGCCGGATCTTCGTCCACCACCAGGCCCGCTTGGACGGCCTCATCCTTCCACGCCTGACGATTCATGGGCGGCACGTACACCTCCCGGAACAGGTGCGTGTCCTTCAGCACGCTGTCCCACTGGCCCACCGGCCCCTCCCATTCCCGAACTATGAGACGTACCGGCTTCGGACCGGCCGCTCCCGCGACGGTGAACGTCGTCGCAACGTCGCCACCCACCGCGGCCGCCAGCATATAGAGGCGGTTGTATGACCCGCGAGGCAACGCTAGCTGCTGCCCCTTCGGCACGAGCACGTTCAGCGCACCCGGTGCGCTCGATCCGAACTTGAACGGCACGCCGTCGAGTTGCAGCCCCGGCGGCAGCAACTCGCCCGCCAGCGTCTGCTGCTTGCCGTCGAAGTCGCCGTCAGAGCGGTTCTCGTCTCTCGAGATGCCATCCAGATTGAACGGTAAGTCGAGCTGTGCCGCTGCCCGCTCTGGCTGCGGAGTCGGCGACGGCTGCAGGCGAACCGCGAACGTTCGCGGCTGGTACGGCTTGAGGTCGACCACGATTTCCTCACCGGACGACGGGAGGGATCCGACGGGCTCTTCGGCCGCGTTGATCTCCCGAGCGTCGGCGATCGCGCCAGCAAACCGGACCCGCGTCCGCGCGGGCCGGCCGTACTGCTCCTGCAGGCGCACTACCATCGCATTGTCGTCCTCAGCCTTCTTGAGCGCGCGGACTGCGACCTGTCCGGCCGCGCCGTTGAGCGACAGCATCGAGAAGCTGCGCCCGAGCGGGCCCGCGTGCGCCGTCGCCTGGAACACGGCCAGCGGCTGATTCAACACCTCGGCACGCGCCGGCACACCCCCAGTGCGCCAGTCGCCACGATGACCGGCGATCGCGTACGTGAAGCGGTGGTGGCCCAGGTCCTGGCTGCGCTGGTAGGGGGAGGCCTTGGGGCGCGGCGTGTGGAACAGGGTCAGGCGAAGCACGTGGTCGGCCGGCTTGTCCCAGCCGTACTTACTGTCATTGAGCACCGCGGCACCGAAAGCGCCGCTGGCGTCCGTCAGGTCCGCCCACTTCTGCGCCGGTACCTCGTAGGCATCGGGGGTGTTGTTGCCGCGCTGGATTGTTCCCAATCCGAGATCGTAGGTCGCTTTCGCGTTTGACGCCGTGAAGGGGAAGGAGGCTTTGAGGAGCGTGTTCGGCGACTTCCAGTCGACCAGGTTCTCGACATCGACGCGATCCCCGTCGGCGGTCAGCATGACGCGCTGGACGATGGTCGACCCGGCCGCCTTTCGCGTAATCTCGAGGGCCACCCGCACGGGTCCGCGCTCCACGACGCGCACCGCCGGAGCGGTCACGTACTCACGCGGTGCCGAGTTGACCGTATCCCAAAGAATCCGCCACGCCGGCTTGTCCGGCGACGGATCGTCGCGCATCTCGAGCCGCACCGGTGCGCGCAGCAGTTCCTTGTTTGCCTCCCGGTCGAACACCGACGCCAGATCGCCATTCGCATCGATCATGACGGTGTAGCGCTCGTTTTCGAGCGAGGACGGCGTGACGCTGAGCCGCGGGCTGGGGCCCTGCGGCGCAGCGCCCGGGGCCACCTCGAACACCTTCCACCCTACCGAAGGCATCTCCGCCAGGAACAGGATGCGCGCCTGGCTGCCCTGCCGGTCGAGGATCTGTACCGGCACGGCCTTCTGTATGACCCGATCGACGACCCGAATCGCCGCCGGCGCGGGACCCTGGAACCGTACCTCAGCGGCCACCGGCTCGCGCCGGGCCGTGGCGACCGGGTTGTAGACGACGAGCGGGACGCCCGTGCCCTGCGTGTCGAGAAGCCCGGCCACGGCGGCCGTGGAGCTCTCGAGCACGCCCGCAAACTGGTTCAACGACACCAACTCGTCATTCCAGGAGAAGCCGTAGACCTGCGGGATCGACGTACCGGTCAAGTCATCGTGAAACTGATGCCACAGCACGCGATACCACGCGTTCCGGAGGCGTTCGCCCGGATAAGGCAGGCCGGTCAGCCATTCGGCCGCTACGCCCGCGCGCTCCGCGGCGTCGGCCAGCAGCTCGTTGGCCCGGTTAAACCGCTTCATGGCCGCCTGGGAGGTGTAGCAGCCCACTCCGTGCGTCTTCAGAAGGAGTTCCCCTTCGTACTCGGGCAGCGCCGCTTTCTCCTTTGCCGTCAAATCGCGGGAGAGCTGATCGGCGGAAGTGCTCCGCACTTCGACGAGGCCTTCCCGATTGCCAATGGCCTTCTCCAGCCAGCGCACCGATTCGGCATCGGGCGCCCCACCGATATCACCCGTCCCGAAGTAACGAAATCCAACCTGGCGACCGTTCCCGAGAGAGGTAAGGTCATTCGACCATTTGGGATCAGTGGAGACGTCGCTCCGGATGCGCGTGGTGTAAGAGCCAGGATTGAGTGCTGCCACCACGGCACTCCCATCGACGCCCTTCCACCGGCCGATGGGGAACGGAATCGGTACCGACGAGCCCCAGGTCAGTTTCTGCGTCGAAAAAGCCGACAGCCCCGAATGCGTGGCAATCGACGGGAGCGCGAACCCAAAGCCGAAGCAGTCGGGGAGGTAGACGTCTTGGCTCGTCCTATTGAATTCCTGGCGGAAGAACCGCTTCCCGTAAAGCGCCTGCCGCATCAGCGATTCCGGCGATGGCACGTTTACGTCGGCGGCGTTGATCCAGGATCCCGAAAGGCGCCAGCGCCCGTTGGCGACGTACTTCTGCAGTGTCGGCCAGGCTTCCGGGTGGTACTCCTTGAACCACATGTAGTGGATGGCCCCCTCGTAGTTCAGGTTGTAGTGAGGGTACGTTTCGAACAGCTTGAAATTGTCGAGAAACGTCGCAGGAACAAACTGGCGAATCGTGTCCTGGACGGTCCAGTTCCACTGCGAATCCAGGTGTGCAGTCCCGATGACGTAAAGTACGGGCTTTGGCTTCTGGCCGCCTTCCTGGCTGCACAATGGCACAACGCCCCCCACAAGGAGCACAAACACCAACGCAACAATCAACCGCATCTGCCCCACCCTCCTCAAACCGCGCTTCAGACCCGAGAATCCCATAGCAACCTTATCCTTTCACCTTGCATCTGAACCGGCCCGGTTCAACTCCTACTTCCATACTGCAGACTTTGAATGCTTCGGCTTTGCCGGTCAATGCGGACCACAGCACGCAACTTCGTCAGTTCCCGGCATGATTACTGCCTGACGACCGTTCCGTCCATGCGGCGGACGTCGCCCCAACTGCCATTGTGACCTGTGTGCAGGAATGGGTACTTGGCAGCCAAAGTCTGATTCACTTCGATGCCCCAGCCGGGCTTCTCGTTGGGATAGAGATAGCCGTCCCTCGCCACCAGGGTGCCAGGGAAGACCTCCTGGAGCAGGTCGTTCGGTTCCGTGTATTCCTGAATGCCGAAGTTATGGCAGGCAAGATCGAGTGCCAGGTTGGCCGCGTGGCCAATGGGCGACATGTCGCCGGGCCCGTGCCAGGCAGTCTTCACGCCGAAGATCTCAGCGAAAGCCGCAGTTTTCCGGCACGGAGTCAAGCCGCCGGCCTGCGAGACGCGGAGGCGAAGATAATCGATCAGGCGTTCTGCAATCAGCGGCGTCCATTCATGTGGGTTACTCAAGAGTTCGCCCGTCGCCAGAGGCGTCGCGCACTGCTGCCGCAGAATACGGAGGTAAGCAATGTCTTCGGGCGCCACCGTGTCTTCCAGGAAGAAGAGTTTGTACTGTTCGACGTCCTTGGCGAACTGGATCGCGTGGATCGGCGGCAGCGTTTCCTGGAGGTCATGCAGTAACTCGACTTCCGCACCGAGTTGCTTGCGGCATTCCTCGATCATCTTCAGGCTTCTCCGCGCCACAAAACTTCCCTCAAAGTTCGGGCTCTTGTGCAGCGCCTGCACTGGCGCTGAGCGGGCTTGGCCCCCCGCGCCAGCTCCGTAATATGTCCACACCCTTTGCGGAGTGCCGATCTGCACGGCCATATAGCGGAAACCACGGGCTAGAATCGCCTTGGCATTCTCGATCACTTGGGCTGGTTCGGCGCCGGCGGCATGGGTGTAACAGGCAGCGGCTTCACGGCATTTCCCGCCCAGCAGTTGGTAAACTGGCATCCCGGCCTGACGTCCTTTTATGTCCCAAAGAGCCTGGTCGACGCCGCTCATAGCGGCATTCAGTACCGGGCCGTTGCGCCAATAAGAGCTGTTGTGTAGAATTTGCCATGTATCGTCGATGCGGTCGGCCGGCTTGCCCACCAGAAGTGCCTTGGCGTACGCCTCCACCGCCGGGGCGATCAGGTCGGAACGCTGGTGAAATGTCGCGCACCCATAACCGTACAATCCATCCTGATCGGTAATCACCTTCACCACGCAGAGCCGCGCTCCGGTCGGCGCCGTTGAGATACAGGCCACGTCTTTGATTCTCGGCGACGGCATTCCCCGCGCCGCACGCTCCGCCGTCTGATTCGCCCGAGCCTCCTTTCCGGCGACCAGGCCGGTCAGACTGGTCGCAGCCAGTGTCCGGATGATTTCACGTCGGTTCAGTGGCATTTCAATCCTCACCTGGTATGTTACGAGCAAGGCGGAAGCCGTTCCAGCGCAAACGCCGGTCCGAGCGGTCGCTATGGCGTGCGCTACTATCAACCCACCGCTCCAAGTCGGCAAAGCCGCCGCCTCGCAGGACACGCAAGCCCGGGGCGCCCGGATCCTCCCGACCATCGCGGGCCGAATAGGGGTAGGGACGGTAGAGGCTGGAACACCACTCCGAGACATTTCCCAACATATCGTAGAACCCGAAGCGGTTCGGCTTGCCTTTCCCTACGGCTTTTGGGGCGGCGGACTCGGTGTGGTGATACTGCTCGGGCGCTTGTGCCGCGTATTCCCATTCGGCTTCGGTTGGCAGGCGGAATCCGCCGCCGGGAACGCGCTCGTTCAGCTTGCGAACGAAAGCCTGGCAATCCTGCCAAGAGACCTGTTCAACCGGCATCCGATCGGCGTCCGGAAAGCTGGCGCCTTGCTGGTAGCTCGGATTCGACCCCATAACCGCTCTCCACTCCACCTGAGTCAACTCAAACTTGCCGAGATAGAACGGCTTCACCTTGATGGTATGCGCCGGAACGGCATTAGGAAACAGATCGGATCCCATCTCGAACTCGCCACCCGGCGCGAGTATCATCGCAATGCCGAGGCCGGCGACGCTCACTTCGCGCGGCAGCCCGGTCTGCGGATCGCGGTTGTTTCCGACGTTGTCAAACCCCGGCAAGCCCGGTTTCAGCCAGTGTTCGCAGAGCCTGAGTTTCCCGGCCGCGCGGGCATCCCCAGGTCTCTGTTCGAGGGCCTGGCGGAAATCCGCCAGGGCGGCTTGCCATTTCGCCTCTTTGATGTTCTGTTCGCCTTGCTTCATCAGGGTCGCGTAGCGCAAGGCTTGAGCCGATTGACTACTCTGGGATTCCTCCGCCGGTCGCGGCTTGTTCGCATCAAGCAGTGCGTGGACGTGATGGCAATTCTCGCAGGATGCGGTCTGTCGCGAGTTCGGGCAGCCGCTCTTGTGGCAATCCGCGCAGAGTCCGGCGATGGCCGCCCCCTGTGGAACCCGGTCCGGCTTGATGGTGTTGCGCTCGTCGAGCACGTGCCCTGTGCTCGCGCCGTGACACGACACGCAGGTCGTGGCGACCTTGCGATGACCGGATATCGCCCACTCCGCTACCGAAATGATATGGCAACGCGCGCAGACTCCGGCCTCCTTGAACTGAACCTCCCTCCGATTCTGGGCCCCGCATAATAGCGGGAAAAGAACCGTCGTCAGTACCGGAATCAGACGCCCCATTGTTCCTCCAACCAGCGATAGTGAGCCGGCAACCAAGCCGTTCCCCGTAATCTCACAAGTCGTCTAGCGGCATCGAGCGACGCATGCTCCTCAGGTTGCATCTCGCGGTACCGGGCCAGTGCCCGGTAGTTGTCGACCAGTTCGACATCGTCCTGCATCCCGCACAGCGCCGTCGAGAGAAACGGCCGCGAGTAGGCGAACCTCATGGCAGCTTGGCAGAGCGTTTCATCCTCCATGCGGTCGAGATTCCTGGTCAACTCGGCGGCGGCGGCCGCCAACAGCGGACGGCTCCGATTGAAGCGCGAAATCCAAACCTGCATCGGCTCAGAGCCGGGTTTGCCGCGGGTACGACTGGACGGATCAAGACCTCGGATGGAGCCAGCAGCCAGCGGCTTCATCCCCACAATGCCGATGCCTTTACTCGTTGCCAAGGACACAAACTCGCCGTAGTCGGCCACCGCGTGAATGAAGTTATAGGGAATGAATACGTAATCGAGTCCCTCGAGCGCCTCCACCGCCTGGTTTACGATACGCTCAGTATGAGAGGCGACGCCTATCGCACGGATCAGTCCTGCCTCCTTCCCCTTGCGCAAGGTATCCCACCACTCCAACATCTTGCCATCGACCGCATTGGCCGGCTCCGTCCAGAACCGCCACATATCGACATAGCCGAAGAGGCGAGCCGCCCGCTCGATATCCTTGCCATCGCGGTACCCTGTGAACTGGCCCGGATATTCAGTTGCCAGCGAAAGCACGAACTTATCGCGCCGGCCCTTTATGTACCGGGCGGTGGCCTCCCACTGGCCCGGATAAACGTCGAACATGTTGATGCCCAAGTCCACTGCGTGGGCCGCAATGCGATCGCGCCGCTGTTGACCTTCGAGAGTCAGATCCGACGAGGAGCCTTCAGGTGGCTTGTACCTCCAATCGGTATGCGAGCCGAACGAGAGCAGCGAAACATCAATACTGGTCCGTCCCAGACGTCGGTACACCATACCACCGCGGCTATACTCCTGGATGGACGGTGTACCGCCCAAGGCTGTCCCAGTCGCCGCCAGCAGACCCGCTGAGCCACAGGCGAGAAAACCGCGGCGCGACAAGATCCTGCCGGTCTTTCCTGGATGTGTGTGCATTTTCACCACTCCCTTCCTTTCGAGTCGGGCGTGCAGTCAGAACACCAGTTTCAAGCTGAACTGAATTTCGCGCGGGCGGTTCACTTGAAAGCTCAGGCGCTCGAAGGAGCAACTCTCGAACTGCGTGTTGATTCCGCCGAGTCGATGGCGATTGAAAATGTTGAACGCCGACAATTTGAAATGTAGACGGCGGCCTTCTCCGGCAAAGTCAAAGGTTTTGCCGACACAGAGATTCCCGTTGAGAGCCGCCGGGCTCCGTAGTCCCGGCAAATTGGGGCCGCTGTTGCCGAAAGTGAAATTTGCCGGTCTGAAGAACACGACCGGGTGGATGTATGGTCCGGAAGCCGGATCGCCGTTGAACGCCGGGTTTTTCAACGGTGCGCCGGAGACGATGTTGGCGGGTTCCGTGCCACCGACCGAACCTATGTCGAGGTTAGTGGTCACGCGAAGACGCTTGCCGTTCTCTTCCCGCTCTTCGACCGGAGCCGTAAGCCACATCTCGATCAGACGCAGTACATCCCGATCGACGATTCGCCGGGCAACGCATTGAAGCAGTTCCCGGTGCGGAATTGTGTCGAAGTGCCTGGACAGATCAGCGTCAACCACATCCGTGTAGCCTTCGCAAAGCAGCTTGTGCACTTCCCGAATGGGGTCCTGCGCACTCCGGTCCGGCCGGTAACCGCAGGCATTCGGTTCCAAATGCGCCTCGAAGACCGGCTCGAGGACCAGGTTGGCGGCGGTCTGCACCAGCCGGTCCCGAATTGCCGGAATTCCGAGCGGCCGCTCGCCACCACCGGGCTTCGGGATCATCACCCGTCGCACCGGCTGCGGTTGGTACGTCTTGCCACGCAACTCCTGGCGGATGCCAGTCAACCACTCCCCCAACCCCCGCGATTCGATCTCCTCGAAGCCCTGCCCATCCACTCCCGGCGCGCCCTTATTGGACTTCACCAGTTCGTAGGCATGGGCCACAATGTCCTCGCGGTAGATCTTGTCGTAGAGCAGGTAGAAGCGATATCCCGGCTGGTTCTTCGCCTTGCGGTACAGCTTGATCTGAAGGTCCCGGATCTTACTCGGTGTTGCCAGACTCAACGTCAATCACCGCCCCTTTCCTCCTTCACAAGCACATCAGCAGTAAGGGCCCTTTCCTCCACCGGCATTGCCCGGCTTCATCGGTCGTATGGCCCTCTCCGACTCCCCGACTGGCCGCCGCCCTTTCTGGCAACGTTTGGAGACGCGACCTCCGCCAGCCCCGAGCCTCCCCCACTGACCCAGATCATCACCTTTCCTGCATGTGCAAACGCCCGCCGTGCGAGACCGGTGCCGTACTAGCAAAGCCACGTGCGACGAACAAATCGAACTTAGAGTAATCGTCCACCTGCTCTCGCGAGGAACGCCGTTCCGTTACGACCTAGAGTCGATGAACACGAGTTCGATGCCACTGCCGCTTCCGAGATTCCGTGTATATTTCTTCTCTGTGCTGTTGTTCCAGTGCTCATGCACGCCGAGACTGCCCAGTCTGACCCCATCGCGGTTCGGGGCATAAACGGTCTTCGACGGCGGGTCATCGGCGAGCGCCGCCTCGTGCAGCACATTGTCGCAGACGCTCATGTCAACTTTTGTGGCGGCGCGAGGCTCGAACTCGCTGGTCAGAAAATCGAGGGCCACGGAGTCGCAGGCAACCCCGTCCTGCGAGACCAACAAGCTGGACGGCCAATGGTCGCTGAAGGGCGCCATCTTCCACTTCACGGGGGGCGGATCGGAGTGGTAGCAACCATACAGCATGTCGCCGATGTAGAGCATCGTCTTTCCACCGAGATCGTTGTGCCCCATCAACTCGACCAGGGAATTATAAGAACCGTACCCCCTGGCTTTGGAGTTGATCGAGGTGTGCTCACGGTCGTCGATGCTTCCGAAATGATTCTTGCCGCTCAAGGTCACCCCTGCGACGTCATGGCCTTTCGGTATGAAGATGTTGATCAAATAAGCCGCTTCCACCGCGCAGGCGGCGATGCCCTTGCCGGCACGGGGCATCTGGACCGCGTAGGTGATCCGGTCGGGCTGGAAGACCGCCTTCATTCTGCCTGGAAGCGCGCCAGAGCCGTCCACGAAGCTGACCTGCGGGAACTCCCCGTGGCACTTGTCGTAGGTGTGGGGCGTGATGCGGCGAACTGCGTCGTAGAACGTGACCGCCGATTGAGGCACGCCGGCCTGGCCCACCAACTGGCGCACCAAGGCGAGCATTACGTGAGGCGAAGAGTTGATGTTGTTGTTGGCCTCGTAGCGGTGGTCGTTGTTCAGATTGAACTTGATCGCGATCCTCTCGCCCGTCCGATATCCGCGTCTCCCCTTGCCGTGGCGCCGGTTGAAGTCCTTGAAAAGCGCATCCCATGCCTGCGGATCTGTTTTCGTCCTGGTGATCGACTGGAGGGCCAGGGAAAGCATCGTATCGATGGCAGCCTGGCTGTTGCAGGCGTCTTCCCACCAGAATCCTCTGTCGCCTTCCCAGGAGGTCGCGTCCGGATTCCACGCCCAGGCAACGCGTCCGGGCGCGATTCCCCTCGCAATTCCCACGGGCTTGTTGGGCCCCTCCGGCGGGGCGAACGGAGCGAAAGCCGCGGCCCCGGCAGCCGAGTCCCTTTCGCCCAGCAACGACGCCGCGGCAGCCGTCCCCGCCCTCAACGCATCATTGATGAATTCCCGTCGCCTCACCTTTCGCTCCTGAACCGAACCGCGCGTCGATCGGTTCTGGCGCTACCGCTTCTTCACCAATTCGAATTCGAAATAGGCCAGGTTGTCTCCCTGGTTGTAGTGCAGCGTGAGCAACTGCTTCCCTTTCTTAGGGAAGGTGATCTCTCCGACCTCGGCCTTGTTCCATTTGTGCATGCTGCCCGTGGCTACCGGAAGCTTGCATATGCTGGCCGGCTTGTTGTTGAGGGAGAACTCGATCGTATTGGCGAGGTTTCCATAGAGCGCCACGATCTTGTAGACGCCCGCCACCTTCACGTCCACCGTGTAGTTCAGCCACTCGTTGTCTAGTGCCCAACCGATGTACAGTTGATTCTGTTCGGGCGAAAAGAGGTTTGGGTGACTCAAGTCCACCCAACTCTTGACATAGGAAATATCGACGCCTTCGTTTTCCCTGAAGTAGCAGATGTATGGAGAAGTGCCAGGTCTGCACTGGCCCGACTCGTGGTTGAGCTTGGCGCCATTGTTGCTGGCGTCCACGTCATGATAGGCGACGCCTTCCCCGCCAAGATCGTAAAGCGCGCATTCGACCCTTCCGGGAATCGGTTGCGGACCCGATTGATGAAATTCGTCCCTGAACGGCTTACCTTTGTAGTTTGGAGGCAAAGCCAGGCAAATCCCCACGGAGAGCAGCACTCCAATCGCAATCCGCGAGCTTGTATAAGCAATTTGTCGTTTCACTCGTTTCTCCTTATGTATCTCTGCGATACGATTCGGGGCGCCTCGAGCTAGGCCCGTCTGGGCGGGCGGGGCGCCCCGGTCTAATACGCCTTCGGAATACAACGAGCTCAGAATTCAAACCGCAGGTTAAACTCCACGTTGCGTGGCAGATTCGACTGCGGATTGGCGAACGTGCCGAATGCCGAGCTGGTGACGCTCGTGTTCGGGTTGTTGTTGTACAAGCCCCCCAGCAGGTGCCGGTTGGCAATGTTGAACGCCGAGGCCCGGAACTCCAGGGTTTTCTTTTCGCCGCCAAGGTGGAAGATCTTGCTCAGCGCGGCGTCTTCCGTCATCTGGAAGGGATTGTGGAGTCCGGGAACCAGCGCGCCCACATTGCCGAATACCCCAGTGCCCGGCTGCACGAACGCCGCTTTGTTGAGGTAGGAACTGGTGGGGTCGTCCGGATTCCAGTTGGGGTTATACAGCGGCTGCCCCGGAACATACATGCATCGCGCGGAGCCGGCGCCGTACAGGTTCTGTCCACAACTGACGCCGAGCGTAGTGCCTGCCTGGTAGTGGTGAACCCCCGCAACCCTCCAACCGGCCAGAACCGCATCCACAAACGGGCTCAATCCGTTGCCGTACCGTTTGCCCCGTCCGAAGGGAATCTCGTAGATGTAGCTAATAGCCAAGACGTGGGGCCGCCAGGCCCCGTTGAGATCCTTCTCGACGTTCTTGGCGTACACGTTCGGCGATGTATTGTCGGAGATCCACTTCGAGAACGCGTAGGAAGCCTGAAAGAAGAACCCGCCTGAAAACGTATGCTGGAGTTGAGCCTCCATAGCGTTGTATGTGCTGTGACCGCCGTTCGTGGTCCCTCCGAAGCTGCCATATTGCGGATAGGGCTCGAGAGCGTTCGCCAGAGTCTGTGTCAACGGGTAGCTCGCGTAAGGCAGCGCGAATCCGTTGGCAGTCAGCACCGCTGCCGATGACGGGTTGGCGTAGATCGAACTTAGTGACTGAGTGAGCAGATTCCCGTAGATTGGAATGTACTTGGGATTGAGCTGGTTGAACTGCTGACTCGACTGCGTCTGATTCCCGTAATTGGCATGGAAGCTGACCGCCGCCATAGTGGCTGGGGTAAACTTCTGTTCCACCGTGAAGTTGTAATCGTAGATCTGGCCAACCTTGCCGTCTGAGTAGTAACCGTTCGGGCTTTGGTAGTTGGCGATGGAAGGACCGACTCTCGGCGGCGTCAGGGCGGCAATGGCGGCGGCGAACGGAACCAAGCCGGCGGCGGCATTGCTCGAACCGTTGGGAAGCAGCATGGAGATGCCCGACGAGTAGTAATTCGCCGGCGTGCTGTAACTGCCGCCGAAACCGGTGATTGAGTCGAGTGCGGCGCCGTCCTCTTTGTTGGAATTGTAGAAGATCGCGCCGCCCGCCCGAACGACGGTCTTCGAAGTGAGCTGGTAGGCAAATCCCGCGCGCGGACCAAAGGCCTTCGTCCGGTGCTGCAGGAGAAAGGTGCGTCCGGTGCGGCCCGGACCGCTCCCGGCGAAGATGAGGGCGCCCGGGAGGTTTCCTGCATCGGGATTCGGTGCAGTCGGATCGAACTGGCTGTTCTGCCCGTTCGGCTCTCTTCTCGGCAGAGGCAGGTCGTAACGCAAGCCGATGTTGATCGTCAACCGGCTGCTGAGCCTGATGTCATCCTGAATGTAGGCCGCATAGTACGGGTACACGAAATTGGCCGTCGAAGAGAAGGAGAACGTCCCGCTGTTCACGACTCCCAACAGGAAGGAAGCCAATTCCGACCCAGTGGCGCCGCTGACTGACGGATTCGAGGTGGCGCCGCTGCTGAAACGGGCTTGCCCACCGCAGGTATTGCAGAAGTTGCCGTTGTAGTTCACGCGCATGTACTCGAAGCCGAATTTGATGCTTTGCTTGCCCTTAATCCACATCACGCTCTCTTTGAAGTTCCAGGTTCCGCCGAGCAAAGTGTCCCAATTCGTGCTGTTGTAAGTATTGAAGGATCCGACCTGGTAGGAGCTATACAGCGGAGACAGGGAATATGTCGGAACGCCTGGGAACTGGGTGGCTTGACCATAAGAGCCGGTGTTCGGTCCAAGACGCAAATTGGCGGCTTCGGCCCCGTTCCGCGAGTTGCGGTTGAAGCTGATGTGGTTCAGCAATGTGGGGCGGAAGATATAGTCCATGTTGAAGTGGTAATACCGGTTGTCGTAATTTTCCTGGGAGGCCTCGGAGTTTGCACCGGGATTGGGCCCGTAACAGATGTCGCAGCCGTTGAGGTACTGGCGGCTGAACAGTCCATTGAGGCGCAGCTTCTCGCCCTTGTTCCAATCGCCCTTGATCGTATAGACGCCCTGATTCTCGCCTGGCGTTCGCGATCCGGTGTTCACGGCCGGATTGTTGTTCAGGAACGCATTCGGATTCTGTGGCAATGGCTCGTAACCAAGGATCGTAGTTGCAATTGGATTGATCATGCTGGGGGGAATCTTGTTGCCCGGGAACTGCACGCGCGCATTCGCATTGGCGATGATGTTTCCGCTCGCGTCAAACGGATTGTAGATCGGGATGGGATTTCCGTTGGAGCCGAGAAATCCGCTGAAATCCCCCGCCCGGGCGGCGGCCGTCGGCACGCTGATCAGGCTGTTGGAGACGATGTCCTTGGCCCGCGAGCGCTCGCCGGAGAAGTAGAAGAAAACCTTGTTGCGGCCATCGACAATCTTGGGAATCCACACCGGCCCCCCAATGCTCGCGGCTTCGAGATTCTGGTTGTGAACGGTCTGCGCGGAGGGAAGCGGGGCAATATAGAAGAACCCCTTCGCGTTCAGAGCCCGGTTGCGGACCTGCGCAAACAACGAGCCATGAAACTCGTTCGTGCCCGATTTGGTGGTGTAATTCAGAATGCCGTTCGAGGTGCGGCCGTATTCCGCGGAGTAGGCACTGGTCTGCACCTTGAATTCCTCGATTCCATCGACGCTCACCACGCGCTGCTGGGGATCGTTGCGGCGTTCGCTCTGCGACTCTCCGCCGTCGACGAGAAGACTGGTGTTCGAGGTCGCGGACCCGCCCGATATCCTCGGCGCCCCGGCTTGGGTATCCGGATCCTGGGCCAGATCCGAAGAGACGCCGGGCGTCAGAGTGGAAAACGCCAGGTTGCTGCGCATGCCACCGTTGGCGAACAGCGGCAGCGCTGCAATTACCCGCTTGTCGATGACTTTACCAAGATCGCTCCGGTCCGTCTGAAGCAACGACGCCGTTGCCAGGACCTCTATTTTGTCTGCGAGCTGGCCGAGTTCCATCTTGATGTCAGCGCGAGTGCTCGTATTGACTTCAACCCGGACGGAGGCGAGTTCAACCTTCCGGAAACCTGCTTTTTGAACTGTCACGTTATAGAGGCCGGCCGGCAGCGAGTAAAAACTGTAGCTCCCATCGTTTCCCGATGGCAGCGCTTGGGATAGGCCGGTGGCCGGGTTAGTCAGCACGACCTTCGCATCGGGAACGGACGCTCCCGACGGGTCGGTTAAGGTTCCTGTAATGCTTCCTCGATCCTGCGCCAGCGCCAAGCACGCGAGGAATGACAAGGGAAGCAGAAATCGCAATCGTTTCACGAGACCTCCTCGAGCCCAACTCCCGCAGTCTAGTAATCGGCTACCGCACAAGTATACGGTTCCTGAGAGAGCCTGAACACTGCCGTTCGGCATATGCATTTCGGCACATGGTGCAGGACTTGGGTGTCCGTGTTTAGTCTCCCCTGATTTCAGTCCAGGTGAAATATGCCGCGTCGAAGGGCGATGGTCACGGCATGGGTCCGGTCGGCCGCGCCGAGCTTGTCGAGGATGTTCTGGATGTGAATCTTGACGGTTCCGGACGCTGTGCCCAGCCGCTCGCCAATCTCCTTGTTGCTGAGCCCCTGGGCCGCCAGGCGCAGCACTTCAACTTGTCGCGGGGTGAGCGCGGGCTGCGGGAGATGCTCGCGCAATCGTCCCGAAATCTGGGCTTGCATGATGCGCCGGCCGGCATGCACCGTGCGAATGGCGCGGACGATCTCGATGTGCGCCATGTCCTTGAGCAAATAGCCCCAAACGCCGGCTTCCAGCGCGCGGTAGATCTCCTGGTCGCCGTCATAGCTCGTCAAGGCGATGATCCGCGCCTCTGGCGCCTCCCGGCGGATCACCCGGATTGCCTCGATGCCATCGAGCTCGGGCATGCGCAAATCCATGAGCGTGACATCCGGCTGGCAGGAGCGAAACAGGGTGATGGCTTCCTCGCCGTTTCCAGCCTCCCCGACCAGCCGCATATCCGCTTCGTTGGCCAGGATGGACGCAATTCCCTTTCGCATTGCTGGATGGTCGTCAGCGCACAACACGCGGATAGGCTCAGAGTCAGTCGGCTTCACGTTGCTCCTCAACTCGGTTCACCGAAGATACAGTGTCGGGCGTTCTGCCCGAGGGCGCTAGCAGCCCGTGGATAAAGTCGCGATTTGACGATGCGAGCACCGACATCGATTTCGCGTGCGAACGGGTCCAGCCAGCGGGCAACGCGGTCTGACGACCGGCAGGACCGTTTCTGCGGCT
>JBEKWU010000037.1:0-41598 GCA_049512775.1 Bryobacteraceae bacterium | reverse complement strand
GAACCTGCTCCACCGCTCGGGTCCGGATCTCTTCCAGCGCCTTGTGATCCAAAGACCGGCCATCTCGTCGGGTCATACCCCATTATACTCGATGTCTACCTACTTATGGCCGGATTAATAACCCCTGGGTCGTCCTCCAAACGGTCTCGCGCGACCAGATCGAGCGCGTGCTAGGCGATCCCATTTTCCGCAAGAACGTGGATGGACTGGTCGAAGCCAGCCGGCAGGCGGGGGAGGCGCCCTCTTGGTTTCAGCAGAATCACGCGCAGACCCCGCTGACCTGTGTGGCCTATTTCAGCATGGAGTTCATGTTGAGCGAGGCTCTGCCCATTTATTCGGGCGGGCTTGGCAATGTGGCAGGCGATCAACTCAAGGCCGCCAGCGATCTGGGCGTGCCGGTGGCCGGTGTGGGACTGCTCTACCAGCAAGGCTATTTTCGCCAGGTGATCGACAAAAACGGAGAGCAACAGTCCCTCTTCCCGTATAACGATCCCGGACAGTTGCCGATCACGCCGTTGCGCCAACCAAACGGGGAGTGGTTGCGGTTGGAGATCGCGTTACCCGGTTACTCGGTCTGGCTGCGCGCCTGGCAGGCCCAGGTCGGCAGAGTGAAACTCTACTTGCTGGACAGCAATGACGCGGCGAACTTCCCCGCTCATCGAGGGATTACCAGCGAGCTCTATGGGGGCGGGCCGGAGCTGCGCCTCAAGCAAGAACTGCTCCTCGGGATCGGCGGATGGCGGCTGCTCCGCGCGCTCGGCATCCAGCCGGAAATCTGTCACCTGAATGAAGGGCATGCGGCCTTCGCCGTGTTGGAGCGCGCCCGGAGCTTCATGGAAGAGACAGGGCAGCCCTTCGAAGTGGCACTGGCCGTCACTCGATCGGGCAATCTCTTCACCACACACACGGCGGTGGCCGCCGGCTTTGACCGTTTCGCTCCGGCCCTCATTGAGCAATACCTCGGTGGATACGCTCAGAAGAAGCTCGGCATTACGCTTCGCGATCTGCTGGCCCTTGGCCGCCGGAACCCGAACGACTCGTCGGAGGATTTCAATATGGCGTATCTGGCAATCCACGGGGGCGGGGCGATCAATGGCGTGAGTCGCTTGCACGGGAAGGTGAGCCGGCACATATTTCTGCCTCTCTTTCCGCGCTGGCCGGAGGACGAAATCCCGGTCGGACACGTGACCAACGGAGTCCACATGCCGACCTGGGACTCGGCCCCGGCCGACGATCTGTGGACGGAGGCCTGTGGAAAGGACCGCTGGCTGGGGACAACGGAAACTTTGGAGCAGGACATTCGCCGCGTCACCGACGCCAGGCTCTGGCACTTTCGCACCGCCGCCAGCAAGTCTCTTGTGGAATACGCCCGCGAACGATTGTCCCAGCAACTGGCCTCCTCGGGCGCATCGCCCGAGGAGGTTGACGGGGCGAAGCATCTCTTTGACCCCAACGCTCTGACGCTGGGCTTTGCCCGCCGCTTTGCCACCTACAAGAGGCCGAACTTACTGCTGCACGACCCGCGGCGGCTGCTTCGCTTGTTGACGAACCCTCAGCGCCCGGTGCAACTCATCATTGCCGGCAAAGCGCATCCAGCGGACCAGGCGGGGCAGGACCTGATACGGCAGTGGACGAACTTTATCCGGCGGCCCGAGACCCGCCCCCATGCCATCTTCCTGAGTGACTACGACATGCTCTTGACCGAGCGCCTGGTGCAAGGAGTGGATGTCTGGATCAACACTCCGCGGCGGCCCTGGGAGGCTAGCGGAACGAGCGGCATGAAGGTGCTCGTCAACGGAGGAATCAATCTGTCTGAGTTGGATGGCTGGTGGGCGGAAGCCTACACGCCCGAAGTCGGGTGGGCGTTGGGGGACGGTCAGGAACATGGCGACGATCCCGCTTGGGATGCTGCCGAAGCCGAGGCGCTCTACGACCTTCTCGAACGAGAGGTGGTCCCCGAGTTTTATACCCGCGACGAGCAGGGCATCCCCACGGCCTGGGTTGCGCGGATGCGGGAAAGCATGGCGCGGTTGACACCGCGCTTTTCCGCGAACCGTACGGTACGCGAATACACCGAGCAGCACTACCTCCCCGCTGCGGCAGCGTACCGCGAGCGAGCTGCCGATAAGGGCGCAGTGGGCGGCCTGGCGGTCAATTGGCAGCATACTCTGGAACAGAAATGGGTAACGTTGCACTTCGGCGAAGTGAAGGTTGAAACTGACGCGGAGCAGCACGTGTTTGAGGTTGAAGTCTATCTGAACGATCTCGACCCGAATGCGGTGCGAGTCGAACTCTATGCCGACGGAGTCAACGGCGACGGTCCGGTGCGGCAGGAGATGACGCGCGTCCGGCAACTGGTGGGCGCGGCCGGCGGGTACGTCTATCGCGCACCGGTGCCCGCGACACGCCCGCCTACGGACTATACGGCGCGCGTGATACCGCACTGCTCCGGCGTGGCGGTCCCCCTGGAAGCCGCTCGAATCCTGTGGCAGCGGTGATTCGATTTCGAATGGAGGAATGCGGATTGGAGAAGGATTGAGACCCGTGAAAACGAATGATCAGCTCGTACCAACCGTGTTCGTCATCTTCGGCGGCGCGGGCGATTTGACCTGGCGGAAGCTGATACCCGCCCTGTTTGATCTTTCCCAGAGCCACAGCATCCCGGCTCATTTTTCGATTGTCGCCGTAGACCGCGTCGAACTCAACGAGGACAAACTGCACAGACGTCTGCATGAGGGAGTCAACAAGTTCTCCCGCCGAGGGAAGGTCACAGCCGAAGAGTGGAACGGGTTCGCCAAGCATATCCGCTACCTGCAGGGCGACTTCAAGGGCCCGCCGACCTATTCAGCTCTCTGCGACCAATCCGCGAAACTGGAAAAGGAGTGGGATGCCAAAACCCACCGCATTTTCTATATGGCCACGCCACCGTCGCTGTTTGGCGAAATCCCGAGGTTGCTCGCGCAAGCCGGATTGGCGTCTGACCGGGAACGGGCGCGGATCGTCATTGAGAAACCGATCGGGTATGACCTGGAATCCGCGCGGGCGTTGAACCGCACCCTCGCCAACAGCTTTCACGAATCCCAAATGTTCCGGATCGACCATTACCTGGGCAAAGAGACCGTGCAGAACATCCTGGCGTTTCGCTTTGCCAATCCACTATTCGAGCCGATCTGGAACCGGCGTTATGTGGACTACGTGACCGTCACCGTTGCTGAAGAGGTGGGCGTCGAACATCGCGGCGGCTATTACGATCGGGCGGGCGCACTGCGCGACATGGTGCAGAATCACCTGATGCAACTGCTCTGTCTCGTGGCAATGGAACCGATGGTCTCCTTCGATGCCGACGAGATTCGCAATAAGAAAGTGGACGTCCTCCACGCGGTCCGGCCGATCCCGCGTGACGCGGTCCATCGGTGCGTGGTGCGCGGGCAGTACGGCAAGGGCTGGATCGGCGGCCACGAAGTGTGTGGCTATAGCGAAGAAGACGGCGTGGCGCCCGATTCACAAACGGAGACGTTTGTGGCGTTGAAGTTGCTCGTGGACAACTGGCGCTGGCAGGACGTGCCATTCTATCTTCGCACCGGCAAACGCCTGCCCCGGCAGGTCTCAGAAGTCGCCATCCAGTTCGGCGCGGTACCGCATCAGTCGTTTCCACCTGAAGCGACGCTCGATTGGCAGCCGTCGCGGCTGGTCATGTCGATCCAGCCCGACCAGGGCATCGTACTGCGCTTTCAGGCAAAACAACCGGGGCCGAAGATGTTGCTGCGGCCGGTGGACATGCAGTTCAATTACCAGGAAGCGTTCGCCGCCCCGTCGCCGGACGCCTACGAGACGTTGCTCTGGGACGTGATGAACAACGATGCCACGTTGTTCATGCGCGCGGACCAGGTCGAGGCAGCGTGGCGGCTGTTAATGCCGGTGCTCGAGGTGTGGGAGGCCAGTCCGCCCAGTGATTTTCCCAACTACGCCGGCGGCACTTGGGGACCGGACGCCACCCAAGGTCTGCTCGCTCAGCAAGGACACAGTTGGCCGCTCCCCATGGAATTGGCAGAGCGCCGCGACAGCAAAGGATAGAACTCATGACTCGACAAAATGTGCCGTTAGGCAGAATCATGGGAATCCCAATTGGATTGGATTATTCCTGGTTTCTGATCTTTGCGCTGCTCACCTGGATGCTGGCCGGCAGTTACTATCCCGCCGAGTTTAAGAACTGGCCGCCTCTGCTTTACTGGTTCACGGGCGCTGCCACCGCAATTATGCTCTTTGTGAGCGTACTGCTCCACGAACTGGGACATTCGGTAATCGCTCTGCGGTTTAAGATTCCGGTCCGCAGCATCACGTTGTTCATCTTCGGTGGAGTGGCCCAGATTGGCGCGGAACCGCCGAGCGCCAAGGCGGAATTCCTCATCGCTATCGCCGGACCAATCGTGAGCCTGGCGCTGGCGGTGTTGTTTACGGTGTTGAAGCCTGCAGTTGCTGCCGTTGAGCCGTTGTGGGGGTTGGTCAAGTACCTGGCCTACATCAACTTCGCGCTGGTGCTCTTCAATCTGATTCCCGGCTTCCCGCTGGATGGCGGCCGTGTGTTCCGGGCGGTCGTTTGGGCCGCTACGAAGAACATGCGCCGGGCCACGCTCCTCGCCGCCAACACGGGCCGGTTGTTTGGTTTCCTGTTCATCTTCCTGGGTGTCTGGCAGATGCTCGGAGGGAACTTTGGCAACGGGCTGTGGATCGCCTTCATCGGCTGGTTTCTCGACAATGCCGCTTCGGCGCAGGTGCATCAAGTCGTATTTCAGGGTCTGTTAGCGGGTCACAAGGTTTCGCAGGCCATGAGCAGTCACTGTGCCTCCGTCCCGACAGACCTGACGTTGGAGCAAGTCGTGGATGAACACATCCTGGGCAGCGGCCGCCGCTGCTTCCTCGTCCATCGCGGAGCAGACATCGTTGGCCTGATGACCCTGCACCGGATAAAAGAAGTGCCACGGCCTGACTGGGCAACCACCACTGCGGCCCAGGTCATGCTTCCCTTGGAACAGTGGAAGCGGACCCAGCCTGACGCCGAGTTGTGGACTGCCCTTCAACAGATGGACCGCGACGGGGTCAACCAACTGCCGGTGATGACCGACAGCCAGGTGGTGGGCATGCTGAGCCGCGAGGACGTCATCACCTTCCTGCGCACGGTGCAGGAACTGAGCTCGTAGCGATGGCACCCTCCCACTGGAATCCGGCCGCCGCGTTGGTCCTTACGATCAATGCCGGCGCATTGAGCATCAAGTTCGCGCTGTGTCGGAAAGGCGAACGCCTGATCCATCGTTTGACATACCGCAGGACGAATCACCACCAGTTGCACGTTCGAGGCTACAAGGAGGAGGGAACTACTACGCCCCCCTCTGACATGGTCGTGCTGAACGAACTCGACCGATTCCGTTTGGTCGGCGACGTGATCGATCGCGTGCCGCATTTGGGCGCGCGAGCCGCCTACGTCCAACAGTCTCTCCGCGACAAGCTGCGCGACCACAGGAACTATATCCGAAAACGCGGCGAGGACATGCCGGAAATTCGCAATTGGAAATGGGGTCTGACTCGGTCAGTGTGACAAGAACTGGAGGATAGGCATCATGCAAGCGACAGCCAGATCCGATGTGAACGAAGATCTGAAATCCCTTCCCATGCCGGAACTGCAGGCAAAGTTGGGGTCATCGCCGGACGGCCTCAGTCAAGTAGAGGCGCAGAAACGGCTGACCCAATATGGGCCTAACGAGATTGAAGAAAAGAAAGCCAATCCGTTCCTCAAGTTCCTCAGCTATTTTTGGGGTCCGATCCCATGGATGATCGAAGCGGCCGTGATTCTATCCGCGCTGGTGCGGCACTGGCCGGACTTTTTCATCATCCTCGTTCTTCTATTGGCCAATGCCGCAGTCGGTTTCTGGGAGGAATACCAGGCAGGTAACGCCATCGCCGCGCTGAAGGCCAAGCTGGCGATTCGGGCCCGCATCCGGCGCGATGGGAAGTGGAGTACCGTCGCAGCGCGGGAACTGGTGCCCGGAGACGTCATTCGCGTTCGTCTCGGCGACATCGTGCCGGCGGATGCCCGCCTGTTGGAGGGCGACCCGATGGAAGTGGATCAGTCCGCGCTGACCGGTGAGTCGTTACCTGTCACGCGCAAGACCGGCGAAACGGTCTACTCGGGCTCGATTGTCCGTCAAGGCGGGACTGATGCACTGGTCTATGGTACGGGTCAGAACACCTACTTCGGGAAGACCGCACAACTCGTGCAGGAGGCGCACACCGTCAGCCATTTCCAACGCGCCGTGTTGAAGATCGGCGACTACCTGATCGCGCTGGCGGTGGTGCTCGTGATCATGATTCTCGCCGTCGCGCTGTTCCGCGGGGATCGGATGACCACCACCCTGCAGTTCGCATTGGTGTTGACAGTGGCTGCGATCCCCGTGGCGATGCCCACGGTGCTGTCGGTAACGATGGCCGTGGGGGCGCGCGTGCTGGCAGCGAAACAGGCGATTGTTAGCCGGCTGGCGGCGATCGAGGAACTGGCGGGCATGGACGTGCTGTGCTCGGACAAGACTGGCACCCTGACCCAGAACAAGTTGACGCTGGGCGAGCCGTTCCGCGTGGACGGCGTCGCACCCGAGCAAGTGATTCTCAGCGCCGCGCTGGCGTCGCGCGCGGAAGACCAGGACACCATCGATCTGGCTGTGCTGAGCGGTCTGAAGAACGATCAAGCTTTGGAGGGCTACCAGGTGGTCCACTACCAGCCCTTCGACCCGGTGCACAAGCGCACCGAGGCCACCGTTAAGACCGCGGACGGGCAGACGTTCAAGGTGACGAAGGGCGCGCCGCAGGTGATCTTGGAGTTGGCGGCCAATGCCGCGCAGGTAAACCCCGCGGTCGAGAAAGCCATCAACGAATTCGCAGCGCGCGGCTTCCGTTCATTGGGCGTGGCGCGGACGGACGCGCAGGGGCAATGGCAGTTTCTGGGCGTCCTCCCGCTCTTCGATCCACCCCGCGAGGATTCCAAAGCGACCATCGCCGCCGCGCGGCAGATGGGCGTGAACGTGAAGATGGTCACGGGTGATCAGTTGGCCATCGGCCGGGAAACCGCTGGACAACTGGGGCTGGGCAAGAACATTCTCGATGCCAGCGGCTTCGGCGATACCCGCCATCATGAGACCGCGCAGTTGGCGGAGTCTATCGAGAACGCGGACGGCTTCGCCCAAGTGTTCCCCGAACACAAGTTCCACATCGTGGATGTCTTGCAGCAGCACAATCACATCGTCGGAATGACCGGCGACGGGGTGAACGATGCGCCGGCGTTGAAGAAGGCGGACGCGGGCATCGCCGTATCGGGCGCGACGGACGCGGCCCGGGCGGCGGCGGACATCGTTTTGCTGACGCCGGGCCTGTCGGTGATCATCGACGCGATCAGGGAGAGCCGCAAGATCTTCCAGCGGATGAACAGCTACGCGACGTACCGGATTGCCGAGACGATTCGCGTACTGTTCTTCATGACGTTGTCGATTCTGGTTTTCAACTTCTATCCCGTGACGGCCGTCATGATCGTGCTGCTGGCATTGCTCAACGATGGAGCGATTCTGTCTATTGCCTACGACAATGTGCGCTACTCGGAACAGCCGGAGTCTTGGAACATGCGTCTGGTTCTGGGGATCGCGACGGTGTTGGGCGTGGCCGGGGTGATTGCGTCGTTCGGGCTGTTCTATCTCGGTGAGCGTGTGTTTCACCTCGACCGTGACGTGATCCAGTCCCTGATGTACCTGAAGCTGTCCGTGGCGGGGCACCTGACCATCTTCGTCACGCGCGCGCGCGGCCCATTCTGGTCGACACGCCCCGCACGGATCTTGCTCTTCGCGGTCCTCGGGACGCAACTGGTGGCCACGTTCATCGCTGTTTACGGACTGTTCATGCCGCCGATTGGCTGGGGCTGGGCGTTGGCCGTTTGGGGTTACGCCTTGGCGTGGTTCTTCGTCAATGACCGGGTGAAACTGGCTGCGTATCGGATTTTCGATCCACATCAAATCGGGCTGTTGGGCAGGGCATCAGCAGGCTAGGGCGGAACGGGGCAAGATCGCCTTCACGCCCAAGGCACTGGTGGATCGAGGGATTGCCAAGAGCCTCGAAGACTTCAGACAGGGCCGCGCCTGCCGGTGTGCGCAAGAGCAACGAGTACCAACTGCGCGAAATCAAGCCGCCCCCGAAGTGATCGGAGATTTGACGGTAAACCGTCCCAGGGAGCGAGCTCAGTGAAAATCGTGCGACGCCGTCGCCGCCGTTGGCGTCCGCAGCGCCGTCATGCGGCCGGCCTTCACCGAGACCACGCCGTCCTGCTTTTGGAGCGTGCCTTCGACGAGCAGGAACGGCGCGTTTACCAGCACCAGGCGGTTGGCTTCGAACACGTCGGGAGTGACGATGATGTTCGAGATGCCGCTCTCGTCTTCCAGGCTCAGAAACACGAAACCGTGGGCCGTCGCCGGGCGCTGCCGCACGATCACGCATCCGGCCACGCGCACCGGCCGGCCGTGGCGCATCCGGGCGAGGTCGGCGGCGCGGGAAACGCCGCGCGCACGCAGTTCCTCGCGCCGGTAGGCCATCGGATGCCTCCCGATGGTCACCCCCGTGCCTCGGTAATCCGCGTCCAGCCGCTCGAAGTCGTCCATGGGCGTCAGCGGAGAAGGAGGCGCGCCTTCTTCCAGTCCTTCGAGAAGCGGCCCCACCGGCCGGATCGCCCGGCTGGATTCCCACAGCGCGCCGCGGCGGTCCACGGAGGCCAGCGCATTCAGCGCCCCCACCTGGGCCAGCGTCGCGATCTCGTCCTTCCGCAGCTCGGGCACGCGGCGCACCAGGTCGTCGATGGATGAGAACGGGCCGGCGCGCCTCTGGCGCACAATCGCCTCCCCCGCCTCCTGGCGCAGGCCCCGCACATATTTCAACCCCAGCCGGACGCACTCGTTCTCGATCGTGCAGAGCCACTCGGACCGCGTCACATCCACCGGCGACACGCGCAGTCCGTGCCGCTGCGCGTCCTTGATAATCGTCGAGGGATGATAGAACCCCATCGGTTGATTGTTCAGCAGCGCGGCGGTGAAGGCAGCCAGGTAATGGCACTTCAGGTACGCGCTGGCGTAGGCCAGCAGCGCGAAGCTGGCCGCGTGCGATTCGGGGAAGCCGTACAGCGCGAACGACGCGATCGACTGCACGATGGTATCCTGGGCCGCTCCGGAAATGCCGTTGCGCTCCATGCCGCTGCGCAGCCGCACCTCGATCTCGCGCATCTTCGCCTCGGCCCGCTTGTGGCTGAAGGCGCGCCGCAGCTCCTCGGCCTCGCCCCCGCTGAAGCCCGCCGCGATCATCGCGATCCGCAGCAACTGCTCCTGGAATAGGGGCACGCCGAGGGTGCGCTTGAGCACCGGCTCGAGCGACGGATGCAGGCAGTCGGCCGGCTCGCGCCCCTGCCGCCGCTTGATGTACGGATGGATCATCTTGCCCACGATCGGCCCGGGCCGGACGATGCCCACCTGCACCACCAGGTCGTAGAACTTCCTGGGATACAGGCGCGGCAGCGTGGCCTGCTGCGCGCGGCTTTCGACCTGGAACATGCCGACGGTGTCGGCGGTCTGCAAGGCCCGGTAGGTAGCCGGGTCGTCCGCCGGCAGGCGCGCCAGATCGACCTCCTCGCCGCGGGACTCGCGAATGAGCTGGAGAGTGTCTTCGAGCGCCGCCATCATGCCCAGCCCGAGCAGGTCCACCTTGATCAGCCCCAGGTCGGCGCAGTCGTCCTTGTCCCACTGCACTACCACGCGGCCGGGCATCGTGGCCGGCTCGAGCGGCACCACCGAATCGAGCTGGCCCTGGCAGATCACCATTCCGCCGGAGTGCTGGCCGAGATGCCGTGGCAGGTCCTGCACCGCGCGATAGAGCTCGAGGAATTTCTGAACGCGGGGGTGGGTGAGGTCCAGGCCCGCCTCGCGGAACTGGCGTTCGGTGGTTCCCGCCGGGTCCTTCCATCCCCAGGTGTGCGCCAGCGAGGAGAGGCGCGCCACCACCTTCTCGTCGAAGCCGAGCACCTTGCCCACCTCGCGCGCCGCCGAGTGCCCGCGGTAGGTGATGACGTTGGCGGTCATCGCGGCGCCGTGTTTTCCGTAGCGCTCGTAGACGTATTGGATCACGCGCTCGCGCTGCTCCCCGCTGGGCAAATCCAGATCGATGTCCGGCCACTCGCCCCGCTCTTCGGAGAGGAAGCGCTCGAACAGCAGGTCCATGCCCACCGGGTCCACCGCCGTGATGCCGAGCGAATAACACACGGCGCTGTTGGCCGCCGAGCCGCGCCCCTGCGCCAGGATGCCGCTGGCGCGGCAGAACTGCACGATATCCCAGACGATGAGGAAGTAGCCCGCCAGCTTCAGCTTCTCGATCAGAGCCAGCTCGCGCTCGATCTGCCGCCGCGCGCGCTCGTGATAGGGCTGGTAGCGCTGGCGCGCCCCCTCGTCCGTGCGTTTGCGAAGAAACGAGTTCATCGTCTCGCCCTCCGGCACGGGATATTTCGGGAACTCGTACCCCAAATCCGTGAGCGCGAATTCCAGGCGCGACGACAGTTCGCAGGTGTTGGCGATGGCCTCCGGCAGATCGGCGAACAGCCGCGCCATCTCCGCCGGCGGCTTCACGTGCCGTTCGGAGTTGTTTGCGAGCAGCCGGCCCGCGCTCTCGAGCGTCGCCTTATTGCCCACGCAGGTCAGAACATCGAAGATCTCGCGCTCCGCCGCGTTGGCATGGCAGACGCCGTTGGTGGCGAGCAGCGGAATGTGCATCCGGCGCGCCAATTCCACGACCGCCTGGTTGCGCGCCTCCTCTTCGCGATTCAAGTGACGCTGCAACTCGGCGTAAACGTTCTGGCGGCCGAACGCCTCCGCCAGCCGTTCCAGGCACTGCCTTCCTTCGCCCGCTTCGAGCGCGGCGGCGAGCGGCCCCTCCGCGCCGCCCGTCAGGCACACCAGCCCGTCGGCGTACTCGGCGATTTCTTGCGGCCGCGCCGCGGCTTCGTATTTCTTCGCGCGTAGTTTCATGCGCGTGATCAGCCGGCAGAGACTCTTGTATCCCGCGCGGTTGAGCGCCAGCAGCGTGTACACCGCCCCATCGGTGGCCGTGACCTCCGCGCCGACGTGCGCGCGCACGCCCGCCTTCTTCGCCGCGAAATGGAACCGCGGCGCGCCATACACTCCGTCGCGGTCCGCGAGCGCCATCGCCGGCAGTCCCAGCGAGGCGCACACGCCCGCCAATTCCTCGGGCAGCGAAGCGCCGCGCAAAAAGCTGAACGCCGAGCGCGCGTGCAATTCGATGTAGCGCTCAGTCATAGCGGCCCTCGACAAACCACTCCCCACCATGCCGGTCGCGGTAGAGGCGATAGAGCGCGCCGCCGCTCAGCGTCACGTCCCACTCGTCGCGCGACCAGGTATCCGGGCGCCACCAGTCGCCCGAAGTGCGCCAGGGGCCGGCCATCTGCAACACCCGGCCGCGCACGCCGCGCGCCTCGACCCGCGCGGGCCGGCCGTTCGGCGCCTGCACCTGGGCGCGCAGCGCGGGACGAAAGACGCGCAGGGCGAGAGTGGCGTCGGCATGAGTGCCGACGCGGCAGCCTAAAGGCCGCGCCACAGTGAAGCGCTTCAGCCGGAACGCGCCCGGCCGGTGCGTGTCGAGCAGCTCCGGCGAGCCCACGTTTCCCTCGCCAACCAACTTCGCGATGCGCGCCAGCGTCAGCTCCAGCTTTTGCGGCTCGGGCGCCGGCGGCAGAAACAGCCCGTGCTGGACCACCCGCGGATTCACCGGCTCGGCCGAGAGCGAAACCGCCGTCACCGGCGCCGGCGGCGAATGCGCATCCAGGTCCAGCGAGAGCAGCTTCAAGAACGCCTTCGCATCCCGCATGGGGAAGGGAAGCCGCAGCGTCCGCTCGTGCGCGCCCCCGTTTTCCAGTTTCAGCCGCAGCCGCAGCTCGTGCGTGGCGAGGCCGTGGGAATCCAGCCGCGCGCACAGCGCCCCAAGCAGCCGCGCAAGAAGGAACGACAGCGGCTCGAGCAGCACCAGCGGGTATTCGAGATCGAACGACTCCTCGAACGCGGGCGGGGGATTGGCCGGCTTCAGCGGCCGGTTGCCCGCGCCACGCGCCAACTTCTGAAGGTGCACGCCCAGCGGGCCGAGCCGCTCGGCGATCCCATCCTCGGGCAACGCCGCGAACTCGCCGAACGTCCGGATACCCCACATCGCCAGTGTCGCGGCAATTTCCGGCGGCGCTTCGAGCAGCTCGCTCGGCAGGAGGCCAGCCTCTTTTTCCGACATAACAACGGTGCCAGCGAAACCACGGGCCCCGTGCACCGCCGCGTCGGGGTTCGCCGCCACCGCGACATTCGCCGCCAGTCCCAGCTCCGCCGCCCGCCGCGCCATCGCTTCCGCCACGTTTCGCGGCGAGCCGAACAGGTGCGTCAGACTGCCGATATCGAGCGTCACCGTATCTGGCGCGGTCTCCTCCACCCAGGGAGAAAAATCCGACGCGCACTCGAGCAGCCGTGCGTGGCGCTCCGGGGAGATGCCCGGAACATGGATCGAAGCGAACATCCCTCACCCCAAGGCCCTCGCGTCGAAGGAGGCCGCTTGTGACCGCACCGGTTTGCGCGGTGTGGCGGCCAGCCGCGCCCCGCGCAGCAGTTCCGAGCAGCCCGCCGCGCCGCTCCACGCCACTCCCTCCCGCTCGATCTCCAGGATCAGCGAGGCGCAGGACTTCACCGTCGGCTCGCGCTCGACGACGACGAGCGCCGCCGGTGTGTCCTCGATGGCGCGCCGCAGGCGGAACCACGCCGCCAGGGGGATGCGCCGCGCGATCTGCGGCGGCACGTCGCCCAGGTCCAGCGCCACAAAGCCGAAGCCGCCGCCCTGAATCAGCAGGTCGACCGCTTTGAGCGCATGCTCAGGGTTTGTAGCGCATCGCACCCACAGCAGCCTCTCGAGATCCACCCCGGCGGAGGCGGCCGAAGCCGGGTCCAGCGCGTCGCTCGAATCCACCAGTGCGCAGACCTCTTCCCGCCCCGTCGCCCCGGCCAGAATCGACAGCAGCAGGCTGGTGCGGCCCGAGGAGGCCGGGCCATAGAGGTCGGTGATGGCGCCGCGCGGCAGCCCGCCGGTCAGCGCATCCAGCGGGGCCACGCCGCTGGGGACGAATTCGAGCGCCGGCCGCAGTCGAAACGTGAGCTGGGCGGCCACCAGAGGGTCGAGTGCAAGGGAATTCACGGGGGCCTACTTTCGCCTTTTATTCGCCTATACGTCTACCATTGTGCCCCGGCCAAATTCCGTTGTCAACCCCCTCTCTCCTGCTCAAAACCGGCTTGACTTCCTTACAGCTTCCCGCATATATTCGGACTCTGACCTGGGAGTGGGGCGTGGTTCGCAGCGCGTGTTCCGGCGTGGCCTTGCTGGTCCTTTGCCAACCTGGATTGGCGGCCGAGGCGCAAGCTCCTCGTGTGAATGGCCCTAAGCCGGCCACCGTCGAGGCGTTCAACCGGTACATCCGGCTCACCGAAGCCCGCCTGGATGCCCGCCTGGAGAGCGGCTCAGGCTATCTCTGGGCCGATACGCCCGAGCGCCGCGCCCGGCTCCGAACCGGCGAACTGATCTGCGAACCGGTGACCAGGCGGGGGGAGTTTCCCGTTTCCGCCGGCCTGATTCACGACTGGGTAGGGGCGGTCTTCATTCCTGGAGTCGCGCTCGAGGATGTGCTGGCCCTGGTACAGGACTACGACAACCACAAGACGACCTACAAACCGGAAGTCATTGCTTCCAGACTGCTGCGGCGCGACGGCAACGAATTTCAGGTGTACCTGCGCCTGCTCAAGCGCAAGGTGATCACGGTTGTGCTGGACACCGAGCACGACGCGCGGTATCTTCCGCTGGCCGGCAGGCGCTGGCGAAGCCGGTCCTACAGCACGCGGATCGCGGAGATCCAAAACCCCGGCGGACCTCGCGAGCGCGCGCTCGCCCCCGGCGAGGACCACGGCTTCCTGTGGCGCCTGGACTCCTACTGGACGTTCCAGGAGGGGGACGGCGGCGTCTACGTGGAATGCGAGGCAATCTCGCTCAGCCGCGACGTGCCCGCGGCGCTGGCCTGGCTCATCCGTCCGATCGTTCGGAGCCTCCCCAGGGAGGCGGTGTCCAATACCCTCAGGGCAACCCGCGCCGCGCTGCGGAGGGCCGGTCCCGCGCCCCCGCGGACGGCCGTTCCGGCGCTGCACTGAGGCGGCGGACCCGCATGAAGAAGTTTTGCCTCCAGATGACAATTCCATGACGTCGGAGCCGGCGCACGGCCTAGAATCGGAGTTGGCGCAGGGAGGGCGCCCCATGCACTCGCTCCGGCCGGGTCATCGGCTGCGGCTCCTGCTGTTCCTGGGGGCGGTACTGGCGCCCTGCATGATCCTGGTGGCCCTGAGCATCCAGATCGTCCGCCAGGAGCGCGAACTGCGGGAAAAACGCCGCGTCGATGAGCAGCGCCAGCTTGCTCGCGAGATCCGGAACGACTTGGCCGCGCGCCTGGAAGCGATCCAGCGCGATGAGATCCGTACCGACCTCGAACCCGGGCAGAGCTACCGTCATCGCGAGGTGGCCCTCGTGGCCTGGCTCGATGAGGACAAACTGGTTCTGCCCTGGGAACGGGACCGGGCGGCTCGCACATCCCGCGATCTGATCTCGAAGGCCGATTTTGAGCCGGCTCTCCGCGATTGCGAGCGGTCGAACCTGGTCGCCGGGCACCCGCTCGCCTCGGCCTGCTTTCAGCAGGTGCTGGCCGCCGCAAAGCATCCTGCGCAGGCGGCCTACGCCCGGTTCCTGTGGGCCGACGCCCTGGATCGCGCCGGCGAGCGCGCTCGCGCGGAGGGGCCTTTTCGCGCTCTGCTGAATGCCGGACCCGAACTCACCGACGAGGACGGTGTGCCGCTCAACCTGCACGCCGCCCAGCGCTTCGCGGAGTCGGGAACCCACCGCAAAGAAGTGGTCGAGCGCATACGCGCCGCGCTGGCTCGGCCGTGGCTCCCACCCGTTGCCTGTTTCCTGGTGTCGCAAGTTGCCGCGCGGCTCGACCGCCCGCCGGCCGCGGCTGCCGAGGCGCGGGAAATCAAGGAGGCTGCGGCGGCGCATGTACGGCTGGTCGAGCAGGCCCAGTCCTTGCAGAACGATTTTGCCCGGCTGGGCCTGCTGGCGGTGGACGGCCGCCCAACACCGCTCTGGGTTTCCTATGGCGACGAGCGCTGGCTCGTCGGTGCGACCGGCGAGCCGAAACCAACCGCTGTGATCGCCGTCCGCGCCAAGGAGCTTTTCCAGCCCATCGAGACCCGGCGGGCGGTGCGCTTCGCCGCTGCCGGCGAGTCGCTTGGCGACACGTTTCCGGGACTGACGATCGTGCCGGTCTCCGCCGTTACCCCGTCCGCCAGCGGCGACTTTGAGCGGCAACTCCTCTTCTTTACCGTGCTGCTCGTTGCGGCCGCCACCGCCTTTGGCGCCTATTTGCTGTGGCGCGACCTGCGCCGCGAGATGGCGGCCGTCGAGTTGCGCGCGCAGTTCGTCGCCAGCGTTTCCCACGAGCTGAGAACGCCTCTGACCGCGATTCGAATGTTTGCCGAGACCCTGCAAATGGGCCGTTCCAAGGACCCCGAGACCGCCTCCGAGTACCTGGAGACGATCGTGAACGAGTGCGAGCGGCTGTCCAGGCTGGTGGACGGTGTGCTACTGTTTGCCAAGCTGGAGCAAGGCAAGAAAACCTACCACTTCCGATCGGTCCCGGTGGCGGAAGCGGTTGCAGCCGCGGTTCGCGCGCTCCGCTACCCGCTCTCCCAACAGGGCTTCGATCTGCAATTGAGCGTGGAGCCCGACCCGCTCACCATCCGGGCCGACCGCGACGCCCTCGAGCAGGCCATCCTCAACCTGCTGACCAACGCGATGAAATACTCCGGCGACGCCCGGCAAATCGAGTTGTCCCTCTTCCGCCATGACGGCGACGCCGTGATCCGCGTGACCGACCACGGCGTGGGCATCGCCCCGGAAGCGCGGCTCCGCATCTTCGAGAAGTTCTACCGGGCGCCGACCCCGGAGAACCAGTTGATCCCCGGCACGGGCCTGGGCCTGGCGCTGGTGGCCCACATCGTCAAAGCGCACGGTGGACGCGTGGAGGTCGAGAGCGCCCCCGGGCGCGGCAGCACCTTCTCCCTCCATCTCCCTCTACAGAGCAAGCTATGAGCCTCATTTTGGTTGTCGAAGACGACGCCGCGATCCTGCGCGGTTTGGCGGACAACCTCCGCTTCGAGTCCTATACCGTACTGACGGCCGCGGACGGCGAGTCCGGCTATCGTCTGATCCTGGAAAAGAAGCCCGACCTGGTCATCCTCGACCTGATGCTGCCCAAACTGAGCGGATACGAGATCTGCCGCAAGGTCCGCGCCGCTGGAATCCAGACGCCGATCCTGATGCTCACGGCGCGGGGCGAGGAGGCGGACCGGATTCTGGGGCTGGACCTGGGCGCGGACGACTATGTCGTCAAGCCCTTCTCGATCCGCGAGTTGATGGCCCGCGTTCGGGCCATTCTCCGGCGCGCGAATCCGGCCCGGGCGCTGCCCGAACGGCTCGAGTTCGACGACGTCGTGGTGGACTTTCTGGCGTACGCGGCCCACAAGGGGGGAAAGCCGCTGGAGATGACGCGCAAGGAGTTCCAGGTTCTCCGGCTGCTGGCCTCTCGGGCGGGAGAGGTCGTCACCCGGGACGAGTTGCTCAACGAAGTGTGGGGATACGAGAACTACCCCACCACTCGCACGGTTGACAACCACCTTGCGGGCCTCCGCGCCAAGCTCGAGCGCGACCCCGCCGACCCGCAGCACCTGCGGACCGTTTATGGGGTGGGCTACAAGTTCCAGGCGACGCCCTAGCGGGCGCCCGCAACCGAGGGACTGCCTAGGCCGTCCGCCGTTGGGACGGCTCGGGCTGTCCCCGGTTGCCCCCTCGAGTATGTCCGCACGCGCTCCTATCGGACCAGCGCCTGCTGCTGGCTGGCGCTCGACTGCTCCATCAGGCCGCCGCCGCAGCGGTGCGCCGGAGGCGGGTCGCGCAGAAGCTCAGCAGGCCGGCCACCCAGCCCTGGAGGGCCGCCACCTGACGGCAGCGCTCGTCCGGATGGGTGTTGGCCTTCCACCACAGCCCCGCCATGTCGGGCCAGTTGCGAAGCTCGAAACCTTTCTGCGTCACGAAGTAGCAGGAGTAGGTGCAGCCGCTGCACTGGCGGCGGTAGGAGAAATCGGCCTGGCGAAGCTTGCGCGGGAAGTCCGGGTCCAGCACGTTCAGAGGTGTCCGCGAAGGCTGATCCTGGCACAGCCAGAGATCTCCGTTGGGCTTGACGTCGAAGAACATCCGGCCGGCCTTGCAGCCCCAGTCGTAGGCGGCGCTGCGATACTGTTCCTGGACCCCCCGGTTATAGAAGCGAGCCGAGAGCAACGTCGGCAGGTCGCCATGCTCCAGGTGGCCGGGGCTGACCTTCGCTTGCGAGGAGGTTCGCAGCTTGCCCGTCCCCACGACCACGGGATTCAGCCACACCTTGGCGTCGGGGAATTCTCTCTCGCAATAGGCGATGATGCGGCTGACCTGGCCGCAGTTGGCTTCCGTCACCGTGACGTTCACGGTCAACTGCATTCCTGGAGGCAGGTGGTCGTTCAGATAACGGATCGTCGCCAAGATCTTCGGGCCGGTATGGCTGAAGGGCAAGTCGTTGCCGTCCACTCCGTCCAGCGAGATGGCGATCTCCTTGACGCCCGTCTGGAGCAGCCGCTGATAGCGTTCCAGCGGCATGGTCCCGTTCGAGGTGATCTTGGTATAGAGCCCGCGGCTCACCGCGTACGCCAGAATCTCGGCGAAGTCCTCCCGCAGCAACGGCTCGCCCCCGCCGGAAACGCTCAGCACGGCCACGCCCAGCCGGTCCAGGACGTCGATGACGCGCTTCATGCCCGCGCTGTCCAGCTCCGCGAACTTGGTTTCCTGGATATGGCAGAACCGGCAGCGCAGATTGCACCGGTGGGTAAACGCCAGGTGCGCGAAGTAGGGGCGGTTTCGGAAGACGACGTTGCGCAGCGTGCGCCGGAAGAATTTGCCCGACATCGTGAGTCTCCTTGGCGTCCGGGTCTCTCCCGGACGTTTCCAGACTAAGCGGCGCGGCCTTCCGGGTTGTCCTGGAACTGGCACGCGCTTGCACGGCGCCGGCAATTTGTTTGTCGGGAAACTGTCAGGAGAGTTCGATGTGAAGCCAATTGCGGGCGGGGAGCTGCCGAAACGTGGGTGGAGCGGTGACCGAAGATTCGAGTGCGCCTACATCCGCAGTTCGCGCTTGAGGTCTTCGATGATCTGCTGGCGCTCCTGGCTGCTGAGTTCCTGCTCCAGCCGGCGCAGCGCCAGACCCACCACGTCGCGGTGGTGCAGCTTCGAACCCAGGCCCTCGCGCTCGCTCAGCTCGAGCCAGAGCTCGTGCAGGCGGCCGACGTCCTCGGGCCACAGGCGGGGTGGATGCGGCCCCAGGTTGACGTAAACCGAGGGGCGGCCGGGGCTGATCACTTCGAGCGAGAACGGATGCCGGGGTTCGGGCAGTCTCTCCCAGGCCAGGCCGATGCGCCGCGCCAGTTCCTCCGAGTCCATCTGCGCCGAGACGCCCGTCACCAGCCGGGAAGCCTGAAGCTTCGCGGCGGTCTGCACCATGGCGTCGAACGGATCGACGCCGGGGACCACCAGCAGTTCCACCGGCTTGCCCTCTTTTTCCGCGATCTGCACCACGCGGCTGAACAGTTCCTGCTCGTAGTCGCCGAAATACTGGTCCTCGGAGAGCTCGTACTCTCCCGAGCGCGTGAGCACCGGCCGGACGGTCATCACCACGATATCGTGGCGCCGCAGGTTGGTCTTTCCGAGCACCTGCTGGAGGTGCAGCAGACGGTTGTAGTCGCGCGCGGCCACCAGCACGCACCCGGGGCGCGCCCGGATGGTTTCCGCATCGACCTGTGGGTGGGTTTCCAGGTTGAACTGTTCGAGCAGGCCGGCCTTGTCCCGCCCATGGCGCCGCCGGTTGACCCACTCGGAAACCGTGAACACACTGAACAGCACCACCGTGAAAGAGAAGCCCGAAATCGTGGCCACCTGCTTGGAGAACAGGTTGGCGACGGCCACCAGGGCCAGCACCAGCGTCGTCGCTCCGAGCCCGATCGGGATCTCGACGCCGCGAATGCGAATGTTGAGCGGGAATTTGTATCCCTGGTCGTGCCGCTGGTAGCGCAGCACCAGCACGCCGATGGACTTCAGCAGGAAACTCCAGACCACGCCGAAGGCGTAAGCCTCGCCCAGCAGGTAGACGTCGCCGCGGCTGATGAGGATCGTGATGAGCTGTAGCGCCGCGATGGTGTTCAGAATGCGGTAGGTAGTTCCGAAGCGCCGGTGCGGCTTGCGGAACCAGGGCAACAGCACGCCGTCCTCGGCCACCCGGTTGAGCACCGCGTTGGCGCCGATGATCGCCGTGTTCACGGCGCCCGATAGAATCAGCACGCCCACCAGCACCACAAACGCGTGGAAGACCAGCCGCAACAGCTCCGGCCCGGCCAGGTTCATCGCCAGGCCGCCGATCAGGTTGTCGTAGTACTGCTTGCGTTGCGCCTCCGGGATGATCATGCTGGCGAACAGCGTAACGACTCCGGTCGCGATCAGCGCGTAGACGCAGATGATGTTGGCCGTGATTTTGAGGTTCTTGAGCTTGGGATGGGCGATCTCGCGGTAGACCTGGGCCAGCGTCTCAAAGCCGCTCATCGAGAGCACGGCGTGGCCGAAGGCGATCAGCACCACCACGAACGGGAACTGAAGCCAGCGGGTGCCCTCCCACCACCCCAGCGCTTCCCGGCTGAAGTGCAGGTTGGAGGCGGCCGGCAGCGGCGGCAGATGGAGGTTTCCCCGTACCAGCAGCGTGATCGGACACCAGATCAACAGCGCCACCACCATCACGGTGGTGACCTGCATGATGCGCAGGGCCTTGGTGCTGGACTCGTGAATCCCCTTGACGTTCAGCCACCAGAAATACGCCGTCACAACCATGCCGAAGAAGGCGGCGAAGTAGTTCGGATTGAGCCAGAAACTCTGGTGCGTCAGTATGCAGAAGTCGTTAATCAGCCGGCCCAGATACTGGCCCGCGCTCACCGAACTGATCGGCGCCGTGAGGATGTAGTCGAAGATCAGCGATGAGACCGAGAGCCGGGCGACGAACGGACCCATGCTGTCGCGCACCACCACGTACACGCCGCCCCGCACGAACATGCTCGAACTTTCCAGGTAGACCGAGCGCACCGCGAAGGTGAACAGCATCACCGCCAGCACCAGCCAGGGCGCCGCCCGCCCCACCGCCCGCTCGGCGATGCCGCCGGCGTAGAACGAAGAGGAGGCCAGGTCGCCCAGTACGATGGCGGCGCCGCGCCAGAAAGAGATGAAAGACAGCGCGACGGTGGTGGCAACCACTACCTTCGGGATCGAGCCAGGCCGAGGAATCGATGACATTACGGTACCCGTCTATTCTACGATCATATTAATGATCGGCTCCACTGCCGCCGTTCTTGCCGCCGAAATCGTGGATCGTCTGAAAGCGCGCGGCTACCCGGCGTACCTGGTGGGCGGCTGCGTGCGCGATCTGCTGCTCGGCCGCGAACCGCAGGACTACGACGTGGCCACCGGCGCCCGCCCCGAGGAAGTGGTGTGCCTGTTCCCCAATGCCCAGTTGGTGGGCGCGCACTTCGGCGTGGTGATAGTCTCAAGCGGCGGCGACTCCGTCGAAGTGGCGACTTTTCGCAGCGATCATGCCTATCGCGACGGGCGCCGCCCCAGCGGCGTCGAGTTTGAAACCGATCCCCGGCAGGACGTCGTTCGCCGCGACTTCACCATCAACGGCTTGCTCATGGACCCGCGGAGCGGGGAAGTGCTGGACTTCGTGGGGGGCCGCCGCGACATCGAGGCGCGCTTGATCCGCGCCATCGGCGACCCCGGCGCCCGCTTTGGCGAGGACCATCTGCGGATGCTGCGCGCCATCCGCTTCGCCGCCCGCCTCGGTTTCGAGATCGAGCCGGGCACCTTCGACGCCATCCGCCGGCTGCGGGAGAGAATGCGGCTGATCTCGGCGGAGCGCATCCGCGACGAAATCGCGCGCATCCTCACCCAGGGCGGAGCGCGGCGCGGGTTCGAGCTGCTCGACGCCTCGGGGCTGCTCGCTCAGATCCTCCCGGAAGTGGCCGCGATGAAGGGGGTCGAGCAGCCGCCCGAGTTTCATCCCGAGGGCGACGTCTGGACGCATACGCTCATGATGCTGGAGGGGCTGCGCTCGCCGAGCCTGACTCTAGCCCTGGGGGTGCTGCTGCACGACGTGGGCAAACCGTCCACCTTCCGCGCGGCGGACCGCATCCGATTCGACCAGCACGCGGAGACCGGCGCAGGCATGGCGGTCCGGATCCTGGGCCGGTTGCGCTTCTCCAGCCAGGAGATCCGGCAGGTGGAGGCGCTGGTTGCCAACCACCTCCGCTTCAAAGATGTCCGGAAGATGCGGGAGAGCACGCTGAAGCGCTTCCTGCGCAAGGAACGCTTCCAGGAGCACCTGGAGCTGCACCGCCTGGATTGCGTGATGAGCCACGGCCTGCTCGGCAATTACGAGTTCGTCAAGCGGAAAACCGAGGAGCTCCCACGCGAGGAGCTCAAGCCGCGCCCGCTCATCACCGGTCACGAGCTGATCGCCGCCGGCTACCAGCCGGGACCGGCCTTCGCTCGGATGCTCGCGGCCATCGAGGACGCGCAACTGGAAGGCCAGATCCGGACGCCCGACGAGGCGATGTCTCTGCTCCGTGCGCGTTTCCAGCTCCCGGACGGCCGCCCTACGCCGGCCGGTAGCTGAACACCATGTACAGCACCAGGGCGATGATGCAGAGGATGGCGGAGGCCGCCACGACTTCCAGAAGGACGACCCTCTTTTCCTCCGGCTTCGGTTTGTCGCGCCTGCCCGGCTTCAGCACGCCGCAAACCTCCTGCGATCTGTTTACGCCGAATTGGGACTGAAGTCAAGCCTCATGAGGAGCACCGCGCGCCAGGGCCGCGTTGCGGCGCTCCGCGGCGACATCTGCGACCACGCTGCGGAGGTCGCGGATGGGATTATAGCCGATCAGCCGCGCGGCGCGCTCCAGGCACGGGACCCGCCGGAGCATGTCCTCGAAACCTTCGCCATACACGGCGGAATAGGGGACGTGCCTAATGACGCTCCGGCTTCCGGTCACCTCCACCACCAGCTTGGCAAGATCGTTGATCGAGATCTCGCGGTCGCTTCCCAGATTGATGATTTGTCCGCAGCAGGCCGGCTGTTCCAAGATCCGCACCAGCCCTTCCACCACGTCCAGCACATGCACGAAGCAGCGCCGTTGCTCGCCATCTCCGTAGACGGTCAGGGGTTCGCCGGCGAGAGCGGCCTCCACAAACCGAGGCACCACCATGCCGTACTGTCCGGTCTGCCGGGGACCCACAGTGTTGAACAGCCGGACGATGGCGACTGGCAGATGGTCTTCGCGCCAGTGCGCCAGGGCCAAGAACTCTCCCAGGGCTTTGGCGCAGGCATACGCCCAGCGGCGGCTGGAGACAGGGCCCGATACCGTGTCGTCGTCTTCGCGGAACGGGACCGCAATGCCTTTTCCGTACACCTCGCTGCTGCTGGTCACCAGCACGCGCTTCCGATGGCGAGCGCAGCATTCCAGGACCACGCTGGTACCCTGGAAGCTGCTGCGAGTACTCTTGACCGGCTCTTCCATGATCAAGCGCACGCCCACCGGGCTGGCGAGATGGAAGACACGGTCCGCCTCGCGGATGGTGTCCTCCATAAGGGCTTGGTCGAGCACGCTGCCCTGGATCAGACGAAAGCGCCGATTCCCTTCCAGGTGAGCGAGGTTGGAGCGCCGGCCGGTTGAGAAATCATCGACCACCGTAACACCATGGCCGTCTGCGATCAGTCGTTCTGCCAGATGACTTCCGATAAAGCCGGCACCGCCGGTCAGGAGCGCATTATACACGTGGAGTCCTTGAGGAGATTCGAGACTTGCCGGCCGCCCCGGATGAGGGGGGATGCGCACATTCCCTTAGCAGCCGATCATACAACGCTTCCGTCCGCTCCGCCGCGGCGCTGCTGGAGAAAAGCCGGGCGCGCACGCGGCCTTCGAGGCCGAAGCGGCGCAGACGGCCGGGATCGGAGGCCGCCTCGGCGATCGCGCCGGCCAGGGCGGCGGAATCGCCCGGAGGAATGAGCCAGCCGGTCTCGCCGGCTGCTACCACTCCGGGCAGGCCGCCGACCTGCGTGGCAATCACCGGAACCCCGTAAGCCATGGCGTAAATGGCGGACAGCCCCAGGGCCTCCGAGGTCGAATTGATCAGGAACAGATCCAGACCGGCGTAGAACTCTGCCGAAGGTTTCAGATAGCCGGGCAACTGCGCGCAGCCTTGTGCCAAACGAACCTTCTCAAGCACGGCCGGATCGCGGCGAAGGGGGCCGTCGCCCACCAGAAGCATGCGCAGATTAGGGAGGGCCGGGAGCAGGCGGAGAAGCGCCTCCAGAGCCGCGTCCTGGCCCTTTTCCGCGGTGAAGGCCGCCACGTGCCCGACCACAAAGTCCTCCGCACCCAGTCCCCAAGCCTCCCGCATGCGCGAGCGAGCGCCGGGATCCGGCAACTGCTCTGGGAACTCGATGCCCCCTACGATGACCTCAATCCGGCCCTCTGGGATGCCGTTGCGCACCAGAGAGTCCCGGACGGCCGGCGAGAGCGCGATGACACAGTGGCAGGAATGGGAGTACTTCCAGCGGTGCAAGGGCAGGTTGCGCGGTTCGAAAGTCACCAGGCGGTTGGCGACCCGGCACACGGGAATGCCCGCCGTCGCGATCCAGGAGAGCGTCTGGCCGCGGGCGTCGTGAGCATGCACGATCTCGCAGGCATGGCCGCGAAGGAAACGCCGAATACGAAATGCGCTGCCGGCGTAGCAGCGATCTCGCGCGGGGAGGGACAGGATCGGGTAACCTTCCGCCGCGGCCGCTTGCTGAAGAGGGCTGTTCAGCGGGCAGGCGATAGTCTGCTCATGGCCGCGCGCGCGCAACCCGCGGGCGCCCAGCAACAACAACTCCTGCCCGCCGCGCATACCCAAGCCGGTGTCAATGTGAAGGATGCGCATAGGCTCTACGGCGCCAACTGGGGCGGCAGCAGCCAGCGCAGCACGCCGCGGGGCGCGGGGCCGAACTGATCCAGGTCCACTCTGGCGAGGCTCCCCTTCTTCATATCGACTTGAGCGGATGGCGCGCCGAGCAGGTAGGCGATCGCCTGTCCGAGCAAGGGCTCGTGGCCGGCCAGGAGCAACTGGCCCTCGTCCCGGTGGACGTGGATCTCGTCCCAGACCTTGGCCGGAGCGGCGCCCGGCAGGAGCGCGCTGGTTTTGACGAGCGGCGCCCGCGTGCCCAGGATTCCGGCCGCCAGCTCCGCAGTCTCGACGGCGCGCCGCAGGGGACTGGCCAGGATGAGGGAAGCGCCAGCGCCGGCGGCCCGCGCGCGCAGCAGCACGGCTCCGAGCTTGCGCCTGCCCTCGGCCGTCAGCGAGCGCTCCTCATCCGGGATGCGCAGCGATTCTTCCGCGTCGCCGTGCCGGAGCAGATAGATCTCCATCTCTGAACATTCTGGCATACTGAGTTCAGTGACGCTCACAGCCGCTAGCTCCGACTCCGAAACCGCCCGGAGGCGAGCCGCACTCTACATCACCTGGGCCTCGGCGGTCTCGGTTGTGTTTTCGATCGCGGTTTCGCAGATCCTGCTCGGGCTGGCGCTGGTCGCCGTACTGGTTTCGAGGACCAGGCTGCGTCTGCCGAGGATCTGGCTGCCGCTGGCGCTGTTCATGACCGGCACGGTGCTTTCGCTGCTGCTCTCCGGGGACATGCTGGCGGGCCGCCCGCAGATCCGCAAGTTCTACGTGTACCTGACGCTGGTCGTGGTGTTCTCGACCTTCCGCGCGCTGGTAGACGTACGGCGGCTGGTGCTGGCCTGGGCCGCGGTGGGGGGCATCTCGGCGGTCGTCGCGCTGGTGCAGTTCGGGCGGAAGATCCAGGCAGCGCGCGCCTACGGCGGCACGTTTTACGACTACTACGTCCACGAGCGCATCACCGGGCTGATGAGCCACTGGCAGACCCTGGGGGGTGAGCTGATCATCGTGTTGGCGATGCTGGGGGCGTTCCTGATGTTCTCGCCGCGGGCGCGCGGGCGCCTGCTATGGCTCGGGCTGCTGGCGGCGGGCGTGATGGGCGCGGCGATGCTGGCGTCCTACACGCGCGGCATCTGGCTGGCGGCGGCTTGCGCCGGGGTCTACTTGCTTTGGTTCTGGAAGCGCTGGTCGCTGCTTGGCGTGCCGGTTCTGCTGGCGCTGCTGTTATGGCTGAATCCGGGATCGGTGCGGGTGCGCTTCCAGTCCGGATTCATGCCGCGCAAGGAACTCGACTCGAACCGGCACCGGGTGGTGTGCTGGCGCACCGGCTGGGCGATGATCCGGGCGCATCCGTGGTTTGGAGTGGGGCCGGAGCAGGTCGGTCCGAAGCTGATGGAGTACGTTCCGCCCGACATCCCGCGACCGCTGCCCGACGGGTGGTACGGCCACTTGCACAGCCTGTACATTCACTACGCGGCCGAGCGCGGCGTGCCCACGCTGGTAGCCCTGGTCTGGCTGCTGGGGATGGTGCTCTGGGACTTTCTGCGCGCCCTGTGCCGGCTGCCTGCCGGGCGGGGAGAGGAAAAGTCCATACTGCACGGCGCGGTGGCGGCGGTGGTGGCCATCATGGTCAGCGGCATCTTCGAGGTCAACCTGGGGGATAGCGAGGTGCTGGCGATGTTCCTGGCGGTGGTGGCCTGCGGGTACGTTGCGGCCGACTGCGGCCGCAGCCGTCCCGAGTTATCCGGCAACCTCGAAGTGTTAACATAGAGTCGAGCCGAACTCCACCCAGGAGGCGGAGGACCCGAGCCGTTGGGGCGCAGTCCGATGCGGAATCGGACGGGGTACTTTCAAGCCCTAGCCCGTCAGCTAACTTCGCAGGCCGATTTGAAAGCGATCCGCATGGGGACGGATTGACGAGGGGGTACGGCGTGGGTTTCCAGGCGAAACCGGGCGCGACAAAAGTCGTCGTCGCCACCACGGTCATGCTGTCCTTCATCAGCTTCTGGAGGGCGGCCGCCATTGTTCTGAACGACCTCGCCTCGTCCGCGTTCTATGCCGGCGGCATCGCCGAAACCTTCGTGGGGAAATCGGCGCCCTGGTTCATCCTGGGCATCATGCTGTTCTCCTACGCGGTGCGCGCCGTCTACATCGAGAGTTGCAGCATGTTCGTGCGCGGGGGCGTCTACCGCGTGGTCCACGAGGCGCTGGGACCGACGCTGGCCAAGTTCTCCGTCTCCGCGCTGTTGTTCGACTACGTGCTGACCGGCCCCATCAGCGGCGTCGCCGCGGGGCTGTACCTGGCGGGCTTGATCAACGAGACTGCCGAACATCTCCACCACCCCTCCATCAAGGTGCCCCCGGGCTTGTTCGCGGCCGCCTTCGCGATCGTGGCGACCCTGTACTTCTGGCGCAAGAACATCATCGGGATTCACGAGTCCAGCCAAAAGGCCCTGCGCATCATGCAGCTCACCACGGTGATGGTGATCATCCTGATCGTCTGGTGCGTGACCACGCTGCTCACTCGTGGCTTCCAGCCGGTGCCCCTCCCGACGCCTGGGAACATCCACCTGGGCAAGGAAGGCCTGGGCTGGTTGCATGGCAGTTGGCTGGCAACGCTGCCGTTGATCATGGTGCTGGTCGGGCTGGGGCATTCGGTGCTGGCGATGAGCGGGGAAGAAACGCTGGCGCAGGTGAACCGCGAGATTGTCGCTCCCAAGCTGAAGAACCTGGAGCGGGCCGGGTTCGTGATCTTCATCTACAGCATGCTGTTCACCTCGCTGGTATCGTTCTTCGCGGTGATGATCATCCCGGACTCGACCCGCGGAAAATACCTGGGCAATCTGATCGGCGGGCTGTCGATGCACCTGGTCGGGCCCCTGCCATTGCTCCTGCTGTTCCACGTGTTCGTGGTGATTGTGGGCACGGTGATTCTCGCCGGGGCGGTCAATACCGCGATCATCGGCTCCAACGGCGTACTCAATCGGGTGGCAGAGGATGGCGTGCTGCCGGACTGGTTCCGCCATCCGCACCGGCGCTTCGGCACCACGCACCGGTTCATCGACCTGATCGTCATCCTTCAGATTGTCACGATCGTACTGAGCGCGGGCAACGTGGAGATGCTCGGCGAGGCGTATGCCTTCGGAGTGGTCTGGAGCTTCGCCATGAAGGCGCTGTCGGTGCTGGTGCTGCGCTACAAGCAGCCGGAAGCGCGCGAATGGAAGGTGCCGCTGAACTTCCGCTGGGGCAAGACCGAGCTGCCTGTGGGCCTGGGCCTCATCACCGTGGCCCTGTTCGCCATCGCCTGCGTCAACCTGCTGACCAAGCAGGTGGCGACCATCTCCGGCCTCTGCTTCACGGTTGTGTTATTCGTCACCTTCGAGGTCTCCGAGCGGATCAATCGCCGCAAGCGCGCGGCCCACAGCCAGGAGCTGGAGAAATTCCGGCTCGACACGCCGGGGGAGTTGACCGCCTCGTCGGCCAGCGTCCGCCCGGGCAACGTGCTGGTGGCGGTCCGGAATCCCAACCTGCTCGGCCACGTGCGAAAGATCCTGGAGAAAACCGACACCAGCAAGATGGACATCGCGGTGGTAACGGTCAAGCACAGCGGGCAGCCCGGGTTTGGGGAGCACGAGCTCACCAGCGACGAAGTGTTCTCTCCGGACATCGCGCGCCTGTTCAGCCTGGTGGTCAGCCTGGCGGAAAAGGCCGGCAAGCACGCCGAGCTGATGGTGGTCACCGGGCGGAATCCGGATCGCGTGCTGGCGGAGACGGCCCAGCGGCTGCGCTCCTCGCTGGTGGTGGTGGGGCAGTCGGGCAAGATGGGCGCGGCCGAGCAGGCCAAGCGGTTCGGCGACGCCTGGGAGGATCTGCCTAAACCCCGCCCGCAGTTGTCACTCGAAATCTACGACCCGGTCAAAGGCCAGTCCCTGTACTTCAACCTGGGGCCGCATCCGCCCCGGCTGTGGCCCGACGACCTGGATCTCCTGCACCGCCTCTGGCTCGAGTTCAGCGAGAGAGGATTGGGATCCAAGCTCCACCACCGCGACGTGGTTCGGGTCGCGTTGCACCGGCTGGACTCCGACCTTCATTCCCCGCGCGGCAGAGAGGTGCTCGAGCAACTGGGCCAGGAGATGGCGGAGCCGCTGGCCGAGCCATCGGCCGACGCAAAAGGATAGGCCGCGCGACCCGGAAAACGCCCGGGAAGCGCCGCGAGAATGCGCGGTATCATCCTTGCTTGATGGCGGCGACATCCCGAAGCGCCACCGGGCGGACGGCGCCGGTCGAAATCGTCCGGTTCCACCCGCGTCACCTGGCCCGGATCCTGGAGATCGAGCGCGCGGCGTTCCGCGAGGAACCCTACACTGGGGCGGTCTTTCGGGAGTTGCACACGGAGTGCGGCGAACTGTTTCTGGTGGCCAAGGTAACCCACCGAATTGCCGGATACATGGCGACCTGCACGGAGGACCGCGAGGCCGAGGTCATTTCGGTGGCGGTCGATCCCGAACACCGGAGAAAGGGCGTGGCCGCGGCACTGCTGGAGTACACGCTGGAGCGGCTGCGTGGATCCGGCGTGCGCTCAGTCGAACTGATGGTGCGCGTGGATAACGAGGAGGCGATCCGCTTCTACCGCCGCTTCGGTTTCCGCCGGGTTCAAGAAGTGCCCGGCTATTATGAGAACGGCCGCGCGGGTTTGCGAATGCGCCGCGCCCTGGCGGCCGGCCGGCTCGAAGTGCCTCAGCCCTAGACAGCGGTATCGCCGCGCTCGTCGTTGCGGATCCGGATGGCTTCCCCGATGTCGTAGACAAAGATCTTGCCGTCGCCGATCTTTCCCGTTCTGGCCGCTCCCATCACCGTCTTGACGATCTCCTCGGCCCGGCTGGATGCCACCACCAGCTCGAGCTTCACTTTGGGGATCAGGTCCACCTGGTATTCCTGCCCGCGGTACACCTCCCGGTGGCCTTTTTGACGCCCGTGCCCACGCACGTCGGTGACCGTCATTCCGTCGACGCCGATCGCCTTCAGCGCCTCCTTCACTTCCTCCAGACGGAACGGCTGGATGATGGCTTCGATCTTTTTCATGTGAGCTTTCTCCTGGGAACACTCCCATGCTGCACTTAACAGGCCGTTTTCACCAAGCCGAAGATTTTTATGATTCCTATACGAATTTTCTATTTGGTTTTGCGAGACGGGGAGATTAGAATTCAATCAGCGCCACGCTGGCGCGAACTGCTACCCGGTCCCACGTCGGGCCCTCTGGAGAAATCGACAAAACATAGGGAGATCCTAGTCATGAAACGCTGGACGTGTGTGCGCACGATTTCGCTGCTCGGTCTTTTCGCTTGCGCCGCCTTGGCGCAAACGCCGGCACCGTCCCAGCCCGCGCAGGAGGCGGCTGCCGCCCCCGCCGCGCCGCAATCCATTCTGGGGCCGGTCGATCTCAGCGGGATCGTCGACGTCTACTACGACCTGAATCTCAACCACCCCGCCTCGGGAGACAATCAACTTCGCAATTTTGACATCCAAGCCAACCAGTTCAGCCTCAACATGGCCAAGGTCACCTTGTCGCACGATCCCGATCCTTTCGGTTTCCGTGTGGATTTCGGGTTCGGCCGCGCCTTCGAGACCATCCACAGCGCTGAAGCGGCGCCCGGCATCTTCCGCAACATCGAGCAGGCCTACGTGAGCGTCAAGCCGGCCAGGGCCAAGGGCCTCGAAGTGGACTTCGGCGAGTTCGTCACGGCGGCCGGCGCCGAGGTCATCGAGACCAAAGACAACTGGAACTATTCGCGCTCGCTGCTGTTCGCCTGGGCCATCCCCTACTACCACTTCGGCCTGCGCGCGACGATGCCGTTGGGCAAGCACTTCACCGCCGGTCTGCACCTGGTGAACGGATGGAACAACATCGAGGACAACAACTTGGGGAAGACGGCCGGCCTGACCGGTGCGCTGGCGGTCGGCAAAGTCACCTGGACGCAAACCTATTACGTGGGGCCCGAGAAGACCGGCACCAACCAGGGGCTGCGCCACCTCTACGACACCACCCTGCTGGTCAACGCCACCAAGACGGCGAGTTTCTACATCAACTACGACTATGGCGTGGACAAGAAGATCGGGGGCGGCGAGAGCCGCTGGACCGGCATCGCCGGCGCCGCCCGCTTCCAGGTCACTCCCCTGTTCGCGCTCGCGCCCCGCCTGGAGTGGTTCAATGACGCCGACGGTTTTTCCACCGGGACGGCGCAGAAGGTGAAGGAGTTCACTTTCACCGGTGAATTCAAACTCAGGGAAGGAGTGCTGAGCCGCCTCGAGTACCGCCGCGACTGGTCCAATGTTCCGTTCTTCGACCGCGGAGCGGGCCCGGGCGTCTACAAGAACCAGAACACGCTGCTAGCCGGGTTGGTGGCGTACTTCGGCCCAAAGAAGTAATCGGGTCCGGATTCCGACTGCAAGGAGGAAACCAATGGGAGCAAATCCAACGCAGGCACTTGGGATCGTGGTGTTCCTGCTTTCTTTCGTGGTGATGGCCGGCTCGTTTGCGATGGGCGGGAATCTGGCGTTGCTGCTGATTTCGATCGTCATCCTGGTGCTGTCGGCCGGCATTCTTCTCAAGGCCAAGCCCTGGGAAGAGATGGAGGAGTAAAGGAGACCCGTATGATCTTCGTCGGACTTCTGATCGCGTTGTTTGGGTTCCTCATCAGTGTTCTTAGTCTGGGCCTGGCTTCGGACACCGGCGCCCGTCTGGCGATCGTGCTGCTGGGGATTGCAGTGAGCCTGACCGGGCTCATCGGAGTGCTGAACAGGCACTACGTGAAGAACGCCATCTGGAAGAAATAGGGGACGAATATGAAAAGCACACTCGTGGCCGTGGCCATGGCACTCGGCTTGACCGGGATGGCCGGCGCACAGGCGCCCCCGGCCGGCGCACCCTCGACTCCCGCGGCCGCCAAGCCGATCACCGACGCGGACCTGAAAGCCGTGGCCCCTCCCAAGGCCGAACTGCGGGCCAAGGGCGATCCGGATGGCAGCCTGACAGGCACGGTCTCCGACATCGCGGTGGCCGACTCCAAAACCGGCCTCACCGTCGGGGACGTCGCTAACCAGATCGGGCAGAACAAGATCGCCATCAACTTTGTCTGGACCCTGGTCGCTGGCTTCCTGGTTATGTTCATGCAGGCCGGTTTCGCGGTGGTCGAGACCGGCCTGTGCCGCGCCAGGAACGCCAATCACACCATGATGATGAACTTCATGGTGTACGGCATTGGCATGCTCGCGTACTGGCTCATCGGCTTCCCGATCCAGATGGGTGGCGTGGGCGGCATCGGCAATCTGGGCGGCACGCCCAGCCTCAATCTGGAGTTCGTCGGGACCATCTTCGGAAAGCCCTTCGGGCTCTTCGGCCAGGGCGGGTTTTTCCTGACGCACAACGGAGCGTATGACGTGGGCGTCATGGTCGTCTTTCTGTTCCAGATGGTCTTCATGGACACGGCGCTGACCATCGTCACCGGCTCGGCGGCCGAACGCTGGAAGTTCGCCGCCTTCCTGGTCTCCTCGTTCCTGATGGGCGCCTTCACCTACCCCTTGTTCGCCAACTGGGCTTGGGGCGGCGGCTGGCTGGCCAACCTCGGCGCCAATTTCGGCCTGGGGCATGGCTACTGCGACTTTGCCGGGTCCGGAGTAGTGCACGCCGTGGGCGGCTTGAGCGCCTTGGCGATGGCCATCCTCATCGGGCCGCGCCTGGGCAAGTTCACCCGCGATGGGAAGCCGAATGCCATACCGGGCCACGACATCGTGCTGGTGCTCACCGGCTGTTTCATCCTGGCCTTCGGCTGGTTCGGATTCAACCCCGGCTCGACGCTGGGGGCTTCCGGCAACGGCAACCTGAGGATCGGCTCGATCGCGGTCAACACCATGCTCGCCGGCATGGCCGGCGGATTCGGCGCCATGTTCTACATGTGGCTGCGCTACGGGAAGCCCGACGCCTCAATGTCCGGCAATGGCCTGCTTGCCGGCCTGGTCGCGATCACCGCTCCGAGCGGCTTCGTGAACTCCGTCTCCTCGGTGATCGTTGGTCTGGTGGCCGGGGTGCTGGTTTGCCTGTCGGTCGAGTTCGTCGAACGCAAGATGAAGGTGGACGATCCGGTCGGCGCCATCTCGGTGCACGGCGCCAACGGGCTGTGGGGCGTCGTCTCGGTCGGTCTGTTCGCCGACGGAAGGAGCAACTACGGCGGCTCCTGGAACGGCGTCAACGGTTCGGTTACCGGCCTGTTCTACGGCGACGCCGGCCAGTTGGTCGCGCAACTGATCGGCGTGGCCACGCTCCTCGGGTTTGTCTTCGTGTTGAGCTTTGTCTTCAACCTCCTGGTGGATCGATTGGTGGGCCAGCGCGTCTCGGCGCGCGCCGAACTCGAGGGCCTGGATCTGCCCGAGATGGGCGCGCTTGGCTACCCCGAGTTCGAGCTCAAGGCCAGCTCCGTCGGAGGGAAGTAGATGCCCGCGGAACTCCAGTCCCTGGCGCCCGCGGAAGTGGCCGCGCTCCGGCTGCCTCCGGTGCCGTGGCGAGACCCTCACAGCGTTTCGCCCGCGCGGCTTCGGGAGTACATCGCAACGCTGGAGGCTCTGTGCGAGCAGAACCCGCGTTCGGCCGACCTGCGCACCTGCCTCGGCATGGCCTACGCCATGAACTTCCAGCCGTACCAGTCGATGGATTCGCTGGAGGCCGCCCGCGACATCGAGCCGGAGAACTTCTTCGCCCAGCTCAAGTACGCCGAGTTGCTGTACCGTCTGCGTGCACTGCCCCGGGCCGAACGGGAAACGCTCCAGGCGCTCGAGGTGGCACGCACTCATTGGGAGGTTTCCATCGCGCGCAGACAGTTGCTGGATATCCGCAAACTCATTCGCGAGGGAACCCAGAAGCCGGCCTGGACCAAGCCCCTCGCCGCTCCGGCCGCAGCCCTGGCGCTGATGCTGGTCTTGCTTCTTTTGGTGAACTTATGGCGATGAAGTGGCCCCATTTTGCCGCCGCCTCGCTGGTGGCCGGCACGCTGCTGTTCTGGAATGGCGCTCCCCTGCTCCCGGTCCTCGCCGGTGTGGCGGTGGTGGGGGCATGGACGTGGCTGAAGAGACGGCAGGCCTGAAGCCCGCCCACGCACTCCATGGATTGTTTTTCCCTGCTCCTGGCCTCGGAGGGCGCACGGATCCCGTTGGCCATGCTCGTCGTCTTCGGCTGCGCCAAGTTGGGCGCCGAGGTCGCCGAGCGTCTGAACCAGCCCGGAATCGTGGGCGAGCTTCTCAAGATTCTGGCCGACCTGGGAGTGATGTTCCTGCTGTTCCGCGTGGGGCTGGAGGTGAAAGCCTCCGAGTTGCTGCGGTTGGGTGGAAGGGCTACCCTGGTCGCTTCCTGCGGCGTCGTGGCGCCCTTCCTGCTCGGCTGGGGAATCCTGTCGGTCTGGGGACACTCGTCCATCGAAGCCATCTTCGTCGGCGCATCCATGGTGGCCACCAGCGTCGGCATCACGGCCAGTGTGCTGGCGGCCAAGGGTGTGCTCAACGAGCGCGCCAGCCAGATCATTCTCGCCGCCGCCGTCATCGACGATGTGCTCGGTCTGATCGTTCTCGCGCTGGTGGGCAGCATCGCCCGGGCGCGCATCAATGTGCTCGAGATTACCGCCACCGCCGGGCTCGCCGCCGGCTTTGTCGTCGTCGCGGCCAAGTGGGGAACCACGGCCGCCGAGGCCACCGTCCGCCGGTTGGTCGAGCGGCTGCGCTTGGGCGAGGCGGAGTTTGCGCTGGCGATGGTAGTCCTGTTCGCCTGCTCGCTGGCGGCCGTCTACAGCGGCGTGGCGGCGATCGCGGGCGCGTTTCTGGCGGGCATCGGCCTCAACGTGGATCTCGCGGCGTTCCGAAATCCCAACACCATACTCCTGGCCGGCGTGATCATCCTGGCGGCCGTGGTTTCGAAGTTCATCGGTTGCGCCGCCGCTTCGATCGGACTGGGCCGGACCGACGGCATGAGGATCGGCGTCGGGATGATCCCGCGGGGCGAGGTGGGCATGCTAGTGGCGCAGATCGGGTTAGGGATGGGCGCCATCTCACGTCCGGTTTACGGAGTTGTGGTCAGCATGGCCGTGGCCACCACCCTGGTTGCCCCGCCGCTGCTCGCACTGGTCTTCCGGGAGCGGGAATCGATTCCAGACCCGGCGGCCTGCCCCGATGGCGTCTACTGATACGTGATCTCGATGGTGACCGGGGAGGACGCGTGCGGGATGTCCAGCACGGTCACTCCGTTCTTCTTCACGGTGACGTTGGTAATCCGGTCGCCGGCGTTTCTGCTGGTGTACCTTTGTCTGTCCGGGGTGTGATCGTAGTCTCCCCTCAGGCTTCCGCCCGAGTTCACCGACAGGCCCTTGCCGTGCTTCCTGTTCCCCCGGGCGAACACGCGCCGCGGGCCGTGGTTGAGGTCGATCCTGCAAGGCTCTCGCGAAAACGCGACCTCTCGTGCGTCTCCGGCGCCCTGGATTACCCGTACCTTGGTAACCGTGAGGTTGGGATCGGCGTCGGTGAGTTCCCGGTCGTTGCTGCCCTCGACCCATCCTCGCGGGGAATAGATCTTCAGCGGGGATCCGTCATTGATCGTGACTGGGGGACCCGTGGCGAGTGCCAGCGGCCTGCTTCCGAATCCGGCTATCGCCAGAATTGCGAGTGCTCCTAACGTCTTAGATCGGAACATGAGTGTCTCCTTGTACCAGTTGTTGGATTCGTCTCCGCCACTGCCGAACGTCAGGACGGGAGTTGTAGCTGTTGCGATCTTCCGTGCTCCAGGTCTGCTGGAGTTCGGTGAACGACTGGGCGGCCCGTGCCGCGTATCGGCGCAAACCAGCGGCATCGCCCGAGGCTCGCGCCGCGCGCGCCGTCGCCAGCCAGGCCCTGGCCTCGGACTCCTTCTGGCCCGTCCGCGAGAACTGCTCCTGCGCTGAGCGGGCTGCCTCGATCGCTCTTGCGGCCTGGCCACTTTCCACCAGAGCCTCCGCCTCCGACAGCAGCGCCGCCGGGACGAGCCGCGGAACGCCGGACTTGCGGGCGAGTTCGAGCGCTTCCTCGGCCGAGGCGAGCCCCTCGCGCCGCGAGCCGGACAGAACCTGGGCGGCGCTCAGGATTCGTTTCGCCTCCGTCAGCCCCTCGATGTCCAGTGTCTCCGGCGCGCGGAGCAGTGTGCGGATCTTCTCGCGCGCGGCGGCGAGCTTTCTCTCACTGAGGGCGATCTCCGCGTCGTATCGATCGGCCAGCCGGGCCAGCGGCGCGTAGCCGCCTGGCCGCCGCGCCGTGCCCGCCGCCTGGGCCAAGGCCTCCCGCGCCTCCCGATACCGGCCCAGGTTCGCGAGCACGATCGCGCTGAAGGCTTGGCCGTACGCCAGCAAGAGCTGGTCGCCGTGCGCCTGGCTGATCGAGACGCACTCGCGAGCGTGAGCCAGCGCCTCGGGGAACCGTTCCTGATACTGGAGGACCCTCGCGATTCCCTCCTGCGCCAAGGCCGACTGGGTCCAGTCACCGGACTTTCCGGCACGTTCGAGCTGCTCGCTGAACACGTGCAGCGCGCCCGCATAGTCGCCCTGGTCCCAGCGGGCGCGCCCCAGCAGAATCAGCGCCTGGGACGTCTCCTTTCCATAGCCGCCGTGCTCGAAGAACGGCAGCGCCTGTTCCACTTGGCGAATCCCCTGCTCCAGTTCCATTCTTTGGATCTGCAGGCTGCCGAGCGACAGCAGCGCTTGCGCTTCACTGCGCTGCGCCTTGAACCGCCGGGAGTACTCCAGCGATTGCTGAAAATACTTCTCCGCCTGCGCGAAGTCGCCGCGGACGAACCAGGTGTTGCCCAACTCGAGCAGGCCGCGCGAGGCCAGCGCTTCCAGGCCGCTGGTGTGCGCCAGCTCAATGGCTTCGTTCGCGTCTTTTTCCGCCGCCTCCGGGTCGCCTTTCTTTTGAGACAAGTTGCTCAGTTGCAGCAGAGCGGTGATCTGCTGGTGCTGGTTGCCGGCCGTGTGCGCCATCTGAACCGCCTTTTCCAGCAGCGACGTTGCCTCCGCGATGTCTCCGCGTTTGTTGGCGACCACGCTGCGCTGGTAGAGCACTTCCGCCTGGCCCTCGATGTTGCTCAGCGCGTGGTAGAGCGACTCCGCCTGGCGGAACGCCGCGGTGGCGTTTGCCTGGTCCTGCCGGCGTCCGTACAGGATTCCCAGCCGCAGGAACGCCGCCGCGTACTGGGGCGAGAGCCGGGTGGCTTCCAGGTAGCTCGAGATCGCCTCGCCTGGCTGCTCGTTCTTCTCATAGGCGCGGCCGAGGTCCAGAGATACCCCCGCCCTCTCCGCCGGTGGGGCCTGCTGAAGGACTTCGCGATAGATGCCCACCGCGCCCGCGTAGTCGAACGTCAGAGTGTGGGAGATGGCCTGTATGGTCAGCTCGTCGGCATGCGCAAGGCTGGTCGGCCGCCCGGCGGGGGTGAGCGCCTCGAGCATCTCCTGCCGTGCCGCGCCGGAATCGTCCAGTTCGTTCGAGGCCTCGGCGAGCCTGGCGTGGGCCAGCGCAAAGCCTGTGTCGAGGCGGACTGCGCGCTCCAGCGCCCGGGTAGCCTTGTAGTAGGTGCCGTCGCGAATGGCGTTGGCGCCTTCCTCATACCAGCGCAGCGCCTCCGGGGAGGGTGCGTGGGTTGTGCGCCGCGCCGTAGCCCAGATCGCCGCGCCGATCAGGACGGCGGCGAGCGCGGCCCCGACACGCACCGTGCGGCGCGTCCGGCCTGTCCGGCGGCCTGCTGCCCGCCCGCGCACCGCCTCGAGATCCCGCAGCATCTCGCTTGCCGATTGGTAGCGCCCGGCGGGGTCCTTCGCCAGCGCTTTCCGCGCGATGCGGTCCAGCTCCGGCGAAACCGCCGGGTTCACGCTCGAAGGCGCCAGAGGCTCCACTTGCAGCACCTGGGAGAGCACGTCCATCGCCGTCGCGCCTCCGAACGGCTTCCGGCGGGTGAGGCATTCGTAAAGCACCGCGCCCAGCGAAAAGAGATCGCTCCGCTGGTCCCCGCTCTCGCCTCTGGCCTGTTCCGGAGACATGTATTGCGGCGTGCCCGTTAGCGTGCCTTCGAGCGTTTGTGTGGTCACATCCAGCGCACTCGCGCCGGCTGCCATCGCCTGCGCGTCGCGCAGGTACTTCGCCAGCCCGAAATCCACTACCTTGACCGCGCCGCGCTCGTTGATCAGGATGTTCGAGGGCTTGATGTCGCGGTGGACGATGTGCCGGCTGTGCGCCTCCTGGAGCGCCTCGGCCACCTGCGCCGCGATCTCCACCGAGCGTCCCGCCGGAAGCGGCCCCTCGCGGAGCAGTTCGTCCAGGCCCCGGCCCTCCACCAGTTCCATCACGATATAGGGGCGGTCTTCGTATTCCCCGCAGTCGTAAACGGCGGCTATGGCCGGGTGGTTGAGCGAGGAGGCTGCCCGAGCTTCGGCGAGCAGCCGCTGCCTGTGGGCCGGCTCGGCCGACGGGAACTTGATCGCCACGCGTCTGCCTAGCAGTGTGTCTTCCGCCAGGTACACCGTTCCTAGCCCGCCCTCCCCGAGCTTGTCGACGATCCGGTAATGGGAGAAGGATAGCCCGAGCGGACGTTCCATGGTCTCCCCGGCTGGGAGCAATTGTACATGGTTCTGCTTCCGCGTGTTCGGGATACGAGATCCGGACCCGAATATCCGGCTTTCAGCGGCCGGGCGTGGATGGCCAGTGCAGCTTCAGTTGCGCGGCCGCGGCGCGGAGGCGGCGGTCGTGTGTCCACAGCGCGCACTTCGACAGCGGGGCGGAAGCGAGCAGGTGCGCGTCGATCCACCCGATTCCTTTGCCCCACAGGCGATGTGCCTCCATCGCCGCCTCTGGCTAATGGCACGCAGGCGGTTTCGCCTGCCACTTCTTACAGCCCCGCCTGGCTTATAAACTCCTTGGCCACATCGGGGATGCGGCGGTGCTTGCCGTCCACTTCGTGGTTGAGTTTCCGGAGGGCCTGGTTGGAGAACTTGCCGATGAGCTGCTCGAGTGCCTGGCGCAGTCCGGGGTTCTGGTCCAGCGCGGCCGCCCGCACGGCCAGCCCCGCGCGGTCGGGTGTGAAAGCGCCTTTGTCGTCGCGAAGCGCCTTCGCGTCCGCCGCGGCGGGCAGTTCGTCCGTGGCGCTGCCGGCCACCATGCCGACCTCCTTTTTCTGCAGGGCGCGATACAGCTCTGCCGCCGGCATCAACTTCGGGGCGCCGTTGACCGGCAGGTTGTAGGTCCTCATCAGCATGGCGTAGCCGTCGGCGCGGTCCATGAACTCCTCCGCTACCCCCACGGACCAGCCGGGCTTGTATTGCGTGGCGTCGCTCAACGTTTCGATCTTGTGAGCGCGCGCATCCGCGCCCCGCACGACCATCGCAAACTCGCCGGTGCAGCCCAGCGGCGCCATCCACACCAGGTGCAGCGCCTCGTAATCGCGCTTCAACCTCTCCTGCGCCACGTCTTGGTCGGGCGTGGGGGGTAGTCTCAGAATCACGGTCAACGCCGCGCCCGTGTACTCGGGATAGACGTCGATCTGCTCGGCCATGAGCGATTGATGGAGCAGCAGCGACCCGCCCATCCTCAATCGCCGTACCACGGTGGTTTGCAGTTTCTTCTCGATGTGCTGGGCGACGATCTCCCCGAGGATGGCCTGCTCGGTGGAAGTCTTCGAGCCCACGGTAATCGGCCGCTGCGACCGGGAGCAGCCAACCAGCGCGACGGCGGCCATCAGGCACGCGATGCACTTGCTTCGATCCACACCTGCATTATAGTCGCCCGGCGCACCGGCCAGAATCCGGCGCACTCTCCCCGATGCGATTCAAATGCGACGGCGGGCGTTGGTACCATACCCCTATGGCGTGGCTCAAGGCGCAGGATGAGAAGTCCACCAAGTGGGTGAAGGAGCAGATCGACATCCTGAACCAGAAGGGCTGGTACCACAGCATCCAGCTTCCCGACGGACAGGTGATCGAAGGCGTCCAAAGCATTGACCATCTCAAGGCCCGCATCGGCCGCTTTCCCATCCCCGAGGACCTCACCGGCAAGCGCGTGCTCGACGTCGGCGCGTGGGACGGCTGGTTCAGCTTCGAGATGGAGCGGCGCGGCGCCGAGGTGGTGGCCGTGGACTGCGTGGACATGGAGAAGTTCCGCATCGCCCACCAACTGCTCGGCTCGAAGGTCGACTACCGCGTGCTGGACGTCGACGAGCTCTCGCCCGCCACCTGCGGCCGCTTCGATATCGTGCTGTTCCTCGGCGTGCTCTACCACCTGCGGCATCCGCTGCTGTCGCTCGAGAGGATCTGCCAGTTGACGCGCGACCTGGCGGCGGTGGAATCCTTCGTGATCGATGAAGGGCTTCAGCCCGGCCCGCCGGTCATCGAGTTCTACGAGACCAACGAGCTGGGCGGGCAGACCGACAACTGGTACGGCCCGACAACGGCCTGCCTGCTGGCGCTGTGCCGTTCCGCCGGCTTCGTGCGCGTCGAACTGGGCGAGGTGGTGAAGCAGCGCGCGCACGTCACCTGCTATCGCCGCTGGGAGCCGCCCCCGCCGAATCCCGCCTACGCCCCGCCGGTGCTTAAAGCCGCCGCCAACAACCGCGACTGGACCAACCGTTTCCCCAAGAACAAGGACCTGTACGTCTGCTGCTTCTTCACCTCCCAGGAGCAGGGCCTGACGACAAAGGAACTGCGCCTCGAACTGGACGGCTATGGCGTCCCCGCGCTGACCGCAGCCACGCAAGGCGGCGACGGCTGGCAGGCGAACTTCTGGCTCCCCTCGGGCCTCGATCCCGGCCCCCACGAAGTCCGCCTCCGCACCGTGAACAGCCTCTACAGCAACGCCGTCCCCATCGAGGTCCTCCCCGCCGCCAACAGCCCTATCCCGTTCTGAAGGATGTGTTGGGTGGGGCGGGCTTCAGCCCGCGCGGGACTTCAGCCCCGCCCTAAAGCCTGTCCCACCAACCAAAGTGAACTGTATTGGGGCTAGAATGGAAATCCTGGTGAACACGGTTGTAGCATATGATCGATCCGGGACTCGAAGGGAAAGTTGTTCTGATTACCGGTGCAAACCATGGCATCGGTGCGGCTGCAGCACGGGCTTTTGCGATCCAGGGGGCCCGCGTGTTCGTCACCTGGTTCCGTGAACCCTCCCGCTATGGCGAGGAGGCACTGGACCAGGCGCGGGAGGCCGGTGTTGGGGGCGTCTTGTTCTACTGGGCGATGCATCGCCAATCGGCGGATCAGGTTATCCAGGACATCGTTGCCCAGGGCGGTGTTGCCGCGGGACGCGAAGCGGATCTCGGCGATCCGGCGAACATTCGCCTGGTTTTTGACGAGTGCGAGGCGGCGCTCGGCCCCGTCGACGTTCTCGTCAACAACCACACGCACTCCGTGCACGACACCTTCGATCCGGCCGCAGTCACGGTCGAAGGCTACGGCGTCGGCCTGATCTCGGGCGCCAGCATTGATGGCCACCTCGCCGTGAACGCGCGCGCCTACGCCCTCATGATGTCCGAGTATATCCAGCGCTACCTGAGCCGCCAGGGACGGCGGGGGAGGATCATCAACGTCAGCACCGACGCAGCGCACGCTCACCCAAGCTCGCTAAGCTACGCCGCGAGCAAGCACGCGATTGAGTCCTACAGCCGCTCCGCAGCGGCCGAAGTCGGCAAGTACGGCATCACCGTCAACATTGTGGCGCCGGGTCCGATCCAGTCCGGCTGGATGACGCCGGACCAGGAGAGTGCCATTTCCGCCGGCACCCCGCTGCGCCGATGTGGCACGCCCGAGGACGTAGCCGATGTCATGGTCTTCCTGGCCTCCGACCAGGCCCACTGGCTCACCGGACAACTCCTGTATGTAGGCGGAGGCTGGAGGATGCACCAGTAGTGCGGTGGGTGTTGACTAATGAGCTTCGCAAAATACGGTAAAACCCGTGACAGTACACTCTGTCTCCCCGTGGACAGAGTGTACTGTCACGGGTTTTCGTGGCGACGGCTCAGGCTGTCGCCGGTTGCCCCTCGAATACATTCTCATCCTCAGGGGTGGCGCACTGCGCCATGGCGCCGTCTGTCACCGCATTTTGCAGGGCTCTGTAGTTGCGCGTCGCGCCCGGCGAGGTTACACCTCGATTTGTGGTTGTATCGGGCAGGGAACTGGTGTACAAATGATGCACCTGGAGACCCCGGCTTTGAGGAGCGATCATGAACCGATTGTTTTGCGCCCT
>JBEKWU010000036.1:0-45213 GCA_049512775.1 Bryobacteraceae bacterium | reverse complement strand
ACTGCAATCCTACGGATTGCCGCCTCGATTGCAAGAGGGTTGGTCTTCACTACACGCGAGTTCGCGCCGCGCTCGCGCCGACCCGCTGCTGAGCAACGATGAAAACAAACGAAGGCTGTCTTGCTTTATGTGAAATCTGCCTGCCGAGCAAGCGCAAAAAAGTCAACGGCGGACCGGAACTGCGGAAGTTGGGGTAGTTGGTTCAGGTTGCGCGTGGCTGGCCGGGGTCAGTTGTGACGGGCACGATACCATCGATGGCAGAGGGGCGAGATGCCACGAGGGTACTTTGGAAAGAGCCTTCCTGAGCTGCGGATGCCGAAGCCGGAGCGATGGCCGGGGTGTGCCGGGTTTCGGGCGGAGGGGCCAGTGATGGACGGGAAAACCTCCGTCCAGGAGGTGCACCGGCAGGCAAAGACGCAGGCGGCAGCTGAGCAGATCCGCAGAAATGGGGCGGCGAACTGCTATGTTTCGCCGGAGGATTACGATCCAGTGCTCAAGTCTCATTTGAGAGGAAGCTGACAGCCGGGAATGCGCGCCGAGAAGAGCATCGGGTCCATGGTGCGTTGGCGGGGGCGGACTGGAAGGACAAAGAGAGGAAGCAAGGGAAGAAAAAGCCGCTGGTCATCGAGTGCAAGAGCACTGGGAAGATCACGCCGGAGCCGAGGCTGGAACCGCCGCGGCTGTCGCTTGTGGAGTGCATCGTGCAGGATTTGAACAGGCGGAGCTCCTGAGGATCGTGGACGATGTGAAACGACGATAGCCGTGAATGAACGCGGATGGAGAACGGGCGGACTGGGGCACTACGGAGGATGAGAACCCCGAGCGTCGGCTGGAGAGCCGACGCGGCACGCTGAAGCGTGCGCCACGAACGAGGCTTTTCCTCTCTTGACCGCGGCAGTTTCGGAGTGGAGCCGAAGCCGGTAGACGTCGAGGACAAGCTGAAGCATGTCCCACGCGGCGAATCAACAGATTGCTCAGCAACTCTTTCATTCTGGTCGTGCCGCGGCCCGATTTCCGCGCGGAAGCCTGCCCATCGGCGACCGCTACGCCAGGGCCTCTCATCTCAGCGCGCGGATCGTGTCTGCCTGGGGCGCCATGCAGGGGGCGGGGAGGAGTGGCCGATATGTATGGTTGGCAGCTTCCGGGAAACCGGAACGGCGCGACCTTCCGAGGTGACCCAGCCGAGAGTTGCGGGCTCGGTCGGGCAAGACCTACGATGGTTATGTAGGAGGGTGCTGAAAAAGCCCATTAGGAGGCCCGAAGAGGACAAGCTGAAGCCTGTCCCAGACGGACGCCGTTGCCGGGGCTGACGCTGGTGGCGATGATCTTGCGGAGTTGGAGCAACCGGTTCTTCCCCCAATCGGACGCGGTGGGAGGCGACAGCCGATGAACCCTTCCTTGGCGCGCAACGCGGTCCCCGCGCAGCAGTCCGCGGAGGTGCGGCAGCGGCCGACCCAGCCGGCACTGGACCTGCTGCAACGGTTCGGCGGCTACGTGGCGATGGTGTATGTGTTGATGGTCTACGTCCGCCTCGCCGAGTACATTCCCTTCCACGCCCACCTGCCGCTCATCATGACGCTGATTTTGCTGCTATGCACGGTGTTCACGAACGGAATTCCTCGCGCCTTCAACTCGAAGACGGCGATGCTGCTGAGCGCCCTGGCCGGCTGGTTCATCGTTTCGATCCCCTTCAGCTTCTGGCGGTACGGCAGCCTGATGCTGCTGACGGGCTACTACAGTTTCGCGTTCTTGAGCTTCGTCGGGGTCACGGCGCTGATCGTCACCTTGCAGCAGCTTCGGAAACTCACCTGGTTCATCGCGGCCGGCGCCTGGGTGCTGGCCCTCCTGGCGCTGTTCTACGGGAGCGAAAGTCTGGGCCGATCGGGGATTTCCGCGGAAGTCAGCGGCTCGCTCACCAACCCCAACGATGTAGCCCTATATCTTATTTTCGGCCTTCCGTTCAGCGTCCTGGTGGTGCTTGACCCCGCACGGTCCCGCCTGATGCGGCTGCTGGCGCTGGCCGCCTCGATGGTCACCGTATATGCGACTTTGCGGACCGGCTCGCGGATGGGTCTGCTGGGCCTGTTGGTCCTGGCCGTCTCGCTTCTTCTTCGAGGATCGATGAAGCTCGCTCTTTTCGGAGCGGGGTTCCTGCTCGCTGTTCTGGCGCTGGTGTCGGCGGTGCTGCCGGAAGGCGCCATGGTGCGGTACCGCGCCATGCTGCATAGCGACGTGGAGGTTTTCGCAGAAGCTCAGAAGAACGAGGACCCGAACGCGGCGGCGGATCAACTGGAGAAGGCTCGGGATTCGGCCGCGTCCCGCAAGGCTTTGATTCTGTCCGGCATCCTGCTCACGCTTCGTCACCCATTATTCGGGGTCGGGCCGGGGCAGTTCGGAAACGCAATGGCCCAAGATCAGAACCGACCGCTGGCATGGGTGCAGCCTCACAACACTTATACGCAACTGTCGAGCGAGCTGGGCCTTCCCGGCTTCGTCCTGTTCGTCTGGGTGGTGATTCACAGCATGCGGGCCTCCTACCGTATCTACAGAACCAACAAGGGCCGGCGGGACCTGGTCTGGGTTTCGCGTCTGGGCTATTGCCTGTTCACCTGCTTCGTCGCATTCGCCGTGATGGGAATGTTCGCGCATCAAGCCTATTCCTTCATGGTGCCGCTGCTGTGCGGCCTGACGGTGGTGCTGGAACGGGTGGGCGGCTACGAGTCCGCGCGGTCCCCGAGCGCGGTTCCGTACATACCGGCTCCCAGGCCGCCAGCGGCCGGAGTCGCGGTGGGCCGAGGGAACGCCCAGCGGTAGGTCTGCCGTGCCCAGGTCGAACTTCTGTCCCACCGAGGAAAAACGCCTGAGCGGGGTCGCCAGCTTTCTCCAGGCGGTCTTCTCGACCCCCGCTTCGTCTCCGTTGACCGCTCTCGATTTCTTGAGCTGGAAGTATTTCGCGCCGCGGCCGGACTGGACCGGACCGCGAAGTTACCTTCTGGACTCGGGAGGGAGCATCACCGCGCACGGCGCAGTCTGGCCCTTGACCCTGATCACGCCGGCGGGCCGGCACACTGCCTTCAATTTCATCGACTGGGCAGCCGAGGCCTCGCGGCCGGGGGCGGGCGTGGCCCTGTTGCAGCAGATGAGCCGCCTGGCCGAGGTCGCGATTGTGCTCGGCGGCAGCGCCATGGCGCAAAAAATCCTGCCCGTGGCCGGTTTCAAGAAGTCTTCCCCAGTCCGCTACTTTGCGCGCCCGCTGCGTCCGGTGGCGCAGCTTGCGCGCTCCTGGCGTTGGAATTGGAAGGCCCCGGCCAGGGTGGGGAGGAATGTATTGCTGCGGCTGGCGCCGCCCATCCGGCCCGTGCCCGGGTGGAGTCTCGACCCGATCCACCCGCAGGAACTGAGTGAGATGTTCGGCGCGCGAGACGAAGGCTCGGGTGGCGGGGCCAGATTCGCGAGGAGCCCGGAGTTGATCGAGTACTACCTTCAATGCCCCATCGTTCGGTCACAACCCTATGTGCTGCGTCGCGGACCGCAGGGGCGGGGCTACTGCGTGATCACCCATGCCATGTACCAGGCACGCATCGTGGATGCCTGGGTTCCCTCCGACGGGTCGGAGGAGTGGAGGGCATTGTTCGGGCTGTGCCTGCTGCGTGCGCTGGAATCCCGGCAGGTCTGTGAGATCGCGACGTTCACCTCGAGCGAGTCCGCCGCGGCGGCCCTGGAGGCCTCGGGCTTCCTCGCGCGCGGCACGCAGCCGCTGATGTTTTTCAGCCGCTCGGGCCTCGATCTCACCGGCATGCCCGTTTCCATCCAGATGCTGGACTGCGACGCCAGCTTCCGGCACGAGGGAACAGCGCAGTTCTGGACGTGAGCGGGGCGCCCCCGCGGCGCTACAGTTGGCCGCCGGTGAGGGCCAGGAGTTGGCCCGAGAGGAAGGAGGCGTCGGGAGAGAGGAGATAGCGGACGGCCGCGGCGACATCCTCGGGGAGGCAGAGGCGGCCCAAGGGGACCCTGGCGGTTTCCTGGAGCACGGTCCGCTCCAGCACGTTGCGGTTCAGGCCGGCGGGAACGAAGGACGGCAGGATGGCGTTGATGGTGATCCGCCTGCGCGCCAGCTCCGGCGCCAGCAACCGAACCGCCTGCTCCAGCGCGGCCTTGCCCAGGGAGTACGCGCCGAGGTGAAACGCCGGCTTCACGGTTCCATAGGTCGAACCGAGGAGCACGACGCGGCCCTCTCCGGCGCTGTGGGCGAACAGGAACCTGGCCAGTTGAATGGTCTGGAGGGCGCCGAAGGAGAGCTGTTGCAGGATGACCTCGTCGCCGGCGTCCAGCAGGCTGCCTCGAGGCGCACCGGGCCAGGCGGCGTGGACGATGCCGTACAGGGTTCTGCCCCGCAGCGCGGTCTCGAACTGCTCTGCCCAACCGGCTTCGGTCAGGTCCGCCTGACAGCGCTCGACGCCCGAGATCAGCAGGTCGGGATGGCGGCCGGCCGCCGCCAGGACGGTGTAGGATCCGCACAGCTCGCTGGCAATGCGGGAGCCCAGCCCGCCGGAAGCGCCCGTGATCAGCACCAGGGGCTTGCCGGCAGCAGCGGCGCGGGTCTCCGGCTGGGGCAGGACCTCGGCGGCGGCGAGCGGGCGGGAGCTGTGCAAGGTCACACCGACCGTGATTTCCGCCGAGGGCGTGGCGCTGGACAGCTCCTGCACGGTTACGCGCAACACCCCGGACTCCAGCGACGGGTTCCAGCTTGTCAGCTCCCCGCTCACCCGAACCCGGCAGGGATAGTAGAGGGGAGCGGGAAAACGCGCCTGGATGGAACCGAGCAGGCATTTTCTGCCCGGGAGATACATGCCGGCCATCGCCGAGGCGAGACCGACCTGGAAGGCGCCGTGGACCAGGCAGCCCTGGAAATTGGTGGAGGCGGCGTACTGGCGATCCGTGTGCAGGGGATTGAAATCGCCGGACAGCGCGCTGAAATCCCGGATGTCGGCTTCGCTGATCTCCCGTTCGAACCGGGCGGAGAGGCCGGCCCGCAGGTCGCCGGGTTCAAAGTCCCTGGCTTCAGGCATGGTGCAACTTCTCTTTCACCGCCTCGGCGAGCAGCGCAAACGAAGTCAGCACTTCGTACTGGTCGGGTTCGAACTCGATGCGGAATTCTTCGGCCACGACGGAGAGCAACAGGACATGATTGACCGAATCCCAGCGAGCCATGCTGCTGGCGCTGGCCAGTCGCACATCCTGGGCCTCCAGCTCGGGGAAGACGGAGACAAAGCATTTAGTCAGGCGTTCCAGGGTGTCATCCACAAACCACGACCTCGTGCGGAAGATTCAAATCCGAGCCCAGCACCACGTCTTTCGTGAGCGCCACCTCGCCAACGCCCGGCGGCAGGGCCGCGAAGGAGGCCAGGAACTCCCGAAGCGGTCCATTGCGCCCGGTCTCGGCAAAGTCGAGCCGGAGCTCGCTGCAATTCAAGCGCTGGAACAGGCCGGCGAGCGTGTGAAACTCGATCCGGCGTGAGAAGGCCCGGCAGCTCATGACCCAGCGGCCGACGCGGCAGAGATCGCCGGACAGGACGCCCGTCACGACGGCGATCTTGCCGAGGGGGCCAAACTTGTCCAGGTAGGAAACCGTGAGGAGGAAACTGTCCGGGGATTGGAGCAGAGCGCGCCAGTCCGACTCGGCGTAGCGCCTGCCGTTCAGGTTGAACTGGTTGGTCTTGTTGATCAGCTCCAGGGGCCGGCTGTCCTCGGCATTCTTGGTGAAGTCGAGCGTCACTTTGCCGCCCAACTGGCGCAGGAACTGGCCGCCATCCTGGCCGCGGAGGCCCGGTTCGATCTGCTCGGCGGCCCGCAGGCTGGCGGCGCGGAAGGAGTCTTCCTCGGAGAGCAGCGGCTTGCCGAAACGGTCGCGAAGCTCGCACAGCGTCTCCCAGACCAGGTTCGGATTGTCCTTGGCGAACCGGATGCACTCGATGCCGGGGTGGCGCGACTGAACCTCGGCCAGCTCCATGGGGCTGTCATCGATGAAGATCACGCTATCCGGGGCGATGTTCCAGGCAGCCAGGATCCGGCCGACCGACTCGGACTTCGGCCCCCAACCGGCCATGATCGGGAACAGGCGCTGCCGGGGAATGAGAAGATCCGGTCGGTTCAGAGCTTGTTCCACCAGGGCGGGGTCGTTCTTGGTGGCCACGCCCACCAGGACCCCGTTTTCGGCCAGCACGGCCAGGCTCTGCTGGTACAGGCCGTGGATCTGGCTGCGATGCTCGAGATCCCAGAAAACGCCGTCGCTCCCCTGCTCGCCGAGGATGCCTTCCCAGAGGGTGTCGTCCAGGTCCGTGATCAGCCCCTTCCTGGGGGGCGGCGGGAACACGGTCTCGAGGATCAGCCGGCCGAGGGCACTGGCGTGTTCGATGGTGTAGGGCGACCCGGCCAGGAGGTCAAGCTTCAGGTCCAGCCGCTCGGCGGGCGGGGAAAAGGCGTCCAGGCGCGCCGCGTCGAGCACCCGGACGCCGGGGAAGCCGGCCGCGGCGGCGAGAAAGTCGGCCGCCAGCTTGCGAAGCTCGAGTTCGAACGCGCTGGCCTGGAAGCCAGCCGTGTGAGAGAGCGGCGGAAGCGGAAGCGTCGGCCCGGCCAGGGCGACTGGGCCCGAGGCCGCCAGCTTGCGCAGGCTGTCCAGTAAACGGCCGAACGCCGGGACCGCACCGGCGGCAATGTCCTGCTGGACCTCGCGTCCCCAGCCGCCCGAGTGGCGGAAGCCGAGGCGAGGGTCGATGTCGGCCCACTCGACGACGACGGCGGTCTCGCAACTGGCTTTCGCCGACGCCTGTTCGATGCTGTTGAGCAGATTACCGAAAAGCCCGGTTTCGATCTCCATGGCGGCGGCCAAGCGCTGGACTGCGTACGCCTTGACGAAGACCTCCAGGTAGGACGGGGTGAATCCGCACAGCAACCGCATCTTGCGCCGGGGCGATTCCGGATCAGGGGTTCGAGTCGCCAGGCGGATGGCATCTTGCAGCCGCATAGTATGGCGCGAAGAAATCAGGGTATCACCGAATCGGATCGCAGACCACCGCTCGGCGGGAAGCGGTGAAAAAAACCGGGGGACGGTCGGCGTCATGGCGGCGTGAGGGGCAACCGGGGACAGCCTGAGCCGTCCCCACAGCGGACGGCCTAGGCAGTCCCTCGGTTGCGGGCGGAGGGCCAGGCTTCGCGTGCAAAGGCGGTCAGGGTCGAGGGACGGCAGCAACGCACGGCGGCGGCGAAAAGGGCTTCCAGGTCGCGGTACAGGGCCTCGATCGATTCCTGGTCGGGGAAGGTGGGGCTGCCGCCCGGCATGAGCTCGGAGGAGTGCAGCATGAACTCCAGGTAAGTCCTGCGCTCCTGGAGGGCCTTGGCTAGCACGCGCAACATGCGCCGGCGGTTCTTGCCGTCCGGGCGCAGCCAGGCGCGCGGGGGGTACAGGCGGTTCAAGGCACGGCGCAGAATGGCCCGTTCGGGCAGGGTCTGCCGCAGGCGCTCGAGGGCGGGCGGGGCCAGCGACATGATGGTGACCGGCAGTTCGAGCAGATTGGAGGCGCCGGGGCGCCTCACGTCGTCAAAGTCGACGAAATAGGGTTCCTGTGGCGCCGCCGTGTAATCCGGACCGCCTTCCCCGCCAGGCTTGCCGAGCGAGGCTTTCCAAGAGACGCCGGGGGTCACGGAACAATCCACCAGGTATCCCATGGCGGCCAGCGCGCGGGCGTAGACGCCGTCGAAACCCCAGCGGCCGGCGCGGTGGCTGGTCATGGGCGCCTGGAAGGTGTCCTCAAGAAGACGGGTGAGCACCGAAAGCTTCTCGGATACCAGCTCCGGAGGGTACTCGGTGGCGTAAGGGCCGCAGGCGTTGTCGTTGCTGGTCAACGGCTGGATGGGCGGCGTGTTCCAGGGGTGCAGGTGCGCTCCGATCTCGCCGGCGCGGCGGCGCAAGACGTCTCTAGCGAAGGCGGAAAACACCGGGCATAGCGCCATCTCATAGTCGGTAAGGTAGGTGGGCTGGAAACCGAAGCGATCACAGAGGGCCTGGAATCGCGGCAAGAACTGCGAATTCCCGGTGGTGATTTGGCCAGGCCCGCTCCAAAGATTGTCGCCCTCGGTGTCGATGGTAATCAGAAATGCCGGCTTCATTGGAAGGCGGCCGAGCGCGGCGCCTACAGGCTATGGTAGCGTGCCGGGGCGGGTCCGGCAGGTGTGTGTTAGCATTAGAGATTCCGAAAACGCGTCATTGATGAACGTACTCTCGGTAGATGTGGAGGATTATTTCCAGGTGGAGGCGTTTTCCGACCTGGTGGACCGCTCCTGCTGGGAGGGGTATGCGTGCCGCGTCGAGGCCAACACGCGGCGGGTGCTCGAGTTGCTAGCCGAGTGCGGGGTGAGGGGGACATTTTTCCTGCTGGGCTGGGTCGCGGAACGCTACCCGGGCCTGGTCCGGGAGATCGTGGCCGCCGGCCATGAGCCGGCCTGCCACTCTTACTGGCACCGGTTGGTCTACCACCTGAATGCCACGGAATTCCGCGAAGATACTCTCCGCGCCAAGCAGGTGATCGAGCAGGCGGCCGGGCGGGCGGTGTACGGTTACCGCGCGCCGAGCTTCTCCATAACCCGGGAGTCGCTGTGGGCGTTCCAGGTGCTGGTCGAGTGCGGCTTCCGTTACGACAGCAGCGTGTTCCCGATCCGCCACGACCTGTACGGCATCCCTCGGGCGCCCCGCTTCCCTTTTCGGATCGCGACTCCATCGGGAACCCTGGTGGAGTACCCGAGCACCACGTTTCGGTTGTTGGGCCAGAACCTGCCCGTGGGCGGCGGCGGTTACCTGCGAATCCTGCCCTTCTGGTACACCCGGCTGGGCCTGCGGCGGGCGAAGGAGGACCGCCTGCCCCTGATTGTGTACGTGCACCCCTGGGAGACGGATCCCGAACAGCCGCGGCTGAAGGGCCGCTTTCGTTCGCGGCTGCGCCACTACACCAACCTCAAGAAGACCTGTGCGCGGCTGCGGCGACTGCTTGGCTCGGACAAGTTCACCAGCTTCGAGACCAGCGCGCTGGAGGAAGGAGCGCGCGAGGTGGTCAGCCTGGCCGCTCTCCAATGAAACCCGAGAACATTGCGGAGCTGGCGCGCTACTGGAACGAGGTGGCTCGGGAGTTCGACGCCATCTACACGGGCGACAAGGGCCCGCTCCGGCGCGCGCTGGACCGATGGCTGCGCCAGGACATGTACCAGCGCTTCGCCTGGGTTCTGGAGCGATCCGCGGGGATGCAGGGCCGAACTGCCTGCGATATCGGATGCGGCTCGGGACGGTTTGCGGCCGCCCTGGCCAAACAGGGCGCGGTCCGGGTGGTGGGCGTGGATATCGCCCCGCAGATGCTGGAGTTGGCTCGCGGCCTGGCCGCTCAGCAGGGCGTCGAGCAGGCCTGCGAGTTCGTGCACGCCGACGTGCTGGATTGGCAGACCAGCGAGCAGTTCGACCTGGTCATCGCCATCGGCCTGTGGGACTATATCGCCGACCCTCTGCCGCGGCTGCGCGTCATCCGCCGGCTGAGCCGGGGGCGGTTCCTTTCCTCCTGGCCGCGCCTGTGGACCTGGCGCACGCCCATCCGCCAGGTTCGCCTGGGTCTCAAGGGCTGCCCGGTTTACTTCTTCCGCCGTCCGCAGGTCGATCGCTACTTGCAGGAATCCGGATTCCGTGTCCGGTCGTGCCAGGTGATCGGGAAGCTGTACTGCGTGGAAGCCGAGCCGGTCTGAGGCACCGTGAACGCCGAAGTCGTTTTTTGGATCGCCGCCGGGGTCGTGCTGTACGCCTATATCGGGTACCCGATGCTGGTGTGGATTCTGGGATCGCTGTTTCGCCGCCCGGTCCGCAAGGGGCCCATCGAGCCCTCGGTCTCGCTGCTGGTGGCCGCTTACAACGAGGCCCGGGTCATCGAACGCAAGATTCGCAATGCGCTGGAGCTGGACTATCCCGCGGAGCGGCTGGAGATCGTGGTTGCCTCGGACGGCTCGAGCGACGGCACCGCCGAGGTTGCGCGCCGGGTCGCCATCGAACTCGAAGCCGGGGAGCGCGTGCGGGTGTTGGACTATCCGGTCAACCGCGGGAAGCTGGCGGTTCTCAACGAGACCATCCCCCAGGTGCGCGGCGACATCGTAGTCTTTTCAGATGCCTCGAGCATGCTGGCGCCCGACGCCGTTCGCCAACTGGTGGCCAACTTCGCGGACCCGGAGGTGGGCGCCGCCAGCGGGATCTACCGGGTGCGGAAGCAGGAGGAGTCCCGGCTGGGCGTGCAGGAAGATTTCTACTGGCAATACGAGACGTTCCTGAAACAGCAGGAATCGCGGTTGGGAGTGGTGCTGGGCGCGCACGGTTCGCTGTACGCCATCCGCAAAGTGCTGTACCCGTTCCCCTCGACCGGGCTGATCAACGACGACTACATCGTCCCGCTGCGGATCCTCCAGCAAGGCCACCGCGTGGCCTACGAGATGGGGGCCGTGGCGTACGAGGAAGCCGGCGAAATGGGAGGCTTCAGCCGGAGGGTCCGCATCATGGCCGGCAACTTCGAGCAACTCCGGGAGATGGCGGCCCTGCTTTGGCCGCCGCGATGGCTGGCCCTGTTCGTCTTCCTGTCGCACAAAGCGGGCCGGCTGCTGGCGCCGTTCGCCATGCTGGCGGGCCTGGCCTCGAATGCGTTTCTGATCCGGGGGGCGTTTTACTTCTGGACGGCCTGCCTGCAAGCGGTCTTCTATGCCCTGGCACTGATCGGGCCGGCGCTGCCGCCCCGTCCGAAAGCGCTCCGGTTGCCGTACTACTTCTGCATGATCAACCTGGCGGCGTTTCCGGGCCTGTATCATGCCTTGCGGGGAGGGCGGCGGCTGGCGTGGAAGCGGAGGGTTGGGCGGGGCTGATCCACGGCGGTCGCTCGTTTTCCATCTGGGGTGGTCGCAGGAGATCCGGGCGCCCTTCGACAGATTGTGCCGGGCGCAGAGCAACTGGACGTTTTCCGCTTTGAGCGATGTGCCGCCCTTCGAGAAGGGCAGTACGTGATCGAAGTGGAGCTCGTCGGACGCACCACAAATCACGCATCGCCCGCGGTCCCGGTTCCATACCTCGACCTTGACGGCAGTCGGAATCAGCCGCCGGCGCTCGGCAGGGGCACGTTCCGCACCGGCCGAATCGTTCTCATCCTGCACGGCAACGAGCTTGAACTTGAATACGGTTCTCCTCCGATCGCGCTCCTTCCACGCATCCACGAGATGAAAAATCCTGTTGTATGACCACACACCCTGCTGGATCTTCTCATACACGCGAACCGCGTGCGGGGCTGAACTGTGTTGCCTGTGGGTAAGGGCAGCCTGGTAGAACTTGCCGTTTTGAGTGGGCGTGCCGGAGGGGGTGATTTCCGGCTGGTCAACCGGTTTGGGCTCCGGAACTTTCTCGCTCCGCGGAGCATCGTGCCCTTCTTAGGTCAACGTTGATCCCTCATCGTGCAAGCGATCCCGATACGGAGCATTGCGACGCACCGACATCAGGATCACGGAGTATCCCCTGCCGAGGTCGAAGTTCATGCCGCGCTGTAAGCTCGCGGATTCGCGCCGGCACATCTCGAGGTAGGGGATGATCTCGTTGGCCATGGCAACGCTGAGCCTTCATTCTATCGATCTGGGCGGCCGTCAGGTGACCGCGCATCGCCCCGGAAGAATCCAGGTTTGCAGAGTGTTTGCAGCCGGCCAGGAGGGCGGGACGGTTGCGCAGGCTTGTCTGCGCGCAACTCAATGAAAGCTGGCGGTGAGGGTGGGATGCGAACGCAAAGGCCCCATTAAGAACACGCAAGTTATTGATTCTGAAAGTTCAGGAAACGCATAGAACGCAAGAAACGCTCATCTCATTACGATCCTATTACGATCGGACAGGCTAGACCTCTGTGACCTGGACTCTTTCCAGCGGCCCAGGCGGCGGCGCACCCCCATCCACTGCCGCTGATGCTCAGACAAGGATGAGCACTTCCACTCTCAGCCCGGAGTACACGCGGGACACACGGGGTTCCTAATCGTCGGGGAGGTCCCCATTGTCCGCGCGCAGGTATTTCCTGTGCTGCGGCTTGATGGTGGCGAGCAGTTCCTTCCGGCTCTTCACCTGGAGAGGCCGGCCGACATGGATCTTACCCATGCGCTCCATGAGTCGTTCAGGGACGGCGTTGGCGAACAGCAGCAGCGGCCAAGTGAAGGCCGGTCCATTCAGGCGGCGCAGCTTGAAAAGCCACAAGGCGATGGCGCCCAGCCGCCAGACGGTGGGACCCCACCAACTGTACAGGCCTGGGCTCAGATTCATCCTCCAACACTTCATCATCAGTTGCCACTGCAACCCAGTGAGTTCGCGCGTCTGTATCACGCCCCTCTTCTTTTCCATACGGGTGTCGTGGAGGGGGGTGAATATGGAAGGAACCAGGAACGCGAACAGCCCCCGCCTTTCCATCTCATAAACCAGATCGAGCGTAGCTATCACGTCTTCGTCCGTCTCCCCGGGGTTGCCGATCATGAGCGTCATCACCGGGAACCAGTTGTTGCGATTCAGGATAGTGAGGCCCTGGATCACGACGCTGGGCCAGTCTTCTATCGAGAACGGAACCGCCTTGCTCGGCATGATGGCGCGGGCCATGCGAACCGATCCAGTCTCCAGGCCCATCAGCGGGCTCAGGATCTTCTTTCGCGGATGGCTGCTGTGCGACGGGAGGTGAATGGGACTCTTGTCCAGCAAGACCTCCGTCAGTTTCTCGATCAACAGCGGGTCGACCACCGCGGGTGCGATGGTTGCGTGACTGAGCAGGTGATGTTCCAGACCCGGTGTGTTGGCGATCTCCGAGAACAGGTCGAGCAGCGCTTCGCGGTTGGGGAAATAGAAGGGTATACCCGTGCGTACCTGGCCCCAAATGAACATGTCCTCGGTGGCGAGGGAGATCTGCTTGTTCCCCTGGCGGACATTCGCCTGCACCGCCCGCATGATTTTCTCTTTGGGCACGTCGATCTGCGGGCTGAGGTCCGGCACGCCGAAGTGGCAGCGGCGTCCGCAGCCCGTGGTCATTTCGACCACGCCGAAGGTGGTCCTCTTTTCCGGGATCAGGATGCCATCCCTGTCCTTGGGATGTCCGGCCTCCAGGTGTCGAGGTAGCTGCTCTCCGCGGATCGCCTGCCGGACGATCTCCATCGTATCGGGGGACTCGCCCCGTCCTTCCACCACGCAGTCGACGCCGAGCTGCCCGTAGCTATCCGTCTGGATGATCTGCCATCCTCCGGAGCCTCCCACGATGACCTTGAAGCTCGAGCGGTGGGGGTTCGCCTGGATCCGGCTGAAGAGCTCGCGGGCGTAATGCGAGTTGATCGGTTCCTGCGAGGAGCCGAAGATCGAGGCGTATACGCCGGCCGCGAACGTAACCCCGAGCGGGTTGTGCGTGGACACGCCAACCAGCCGGGTCCTGGGGCCGATGAATCTCTCCAGGTCATTCGGGTAGCAGGCGACGATCTCCTCCGGCGGATACTCCCGCAGCAGCGCGGCTTCCAGCGTGCGCAGGCCGGCTGGCATGTAGCGCGCGGAGCCGTCCTCGTTGTGCTCCACCTCCTTCCAGTTGGGGTACTTCGAATTGAAGATGCTCTCCAGCCGCTTGGGCATGGAGGCCACGCCCATCTGAATGAAAAAGCCTGCGTGATCGATGGTCTCCGTTAGGGGGGCTGTCAGTACAATCAGCTTGCCACCGTTCGCAGTCTGTCGCATATGCTCCAATGATCCCGATGCCGGCAGTTCGTCACGCCGCCCGAACCCGGCTTCCGAGGTCCACTTTAGACAGTCTCTACGGGATTCCGCGTTGAAGGTCAGCCGTTCAAGAATGCCTCTTTCCCTGATGACACCTGAGGTCCGCGTAGGCGCTGCTGCTCAGCCTCAGATTGCTCCTGTACGAGAGATTGCCCACCAGGGTAATGAGTGGCTGGCGCTGCCGCCAGAAGTTGTTCCACACCCTGCCCAGAATGCGTGGCATGGAATAGAACTCCCGGTCGCAGGTGGTCATTTCCTCAATGATCGTGTCCAGAGGGAGATGCTTGTACCGAGCCACGGGAAAGGTCAGCGTGAAATATTTCCAGTCCTCCGGGAACGCGTCGAGCGCGAGGCGGCCTTCGGATTTCATCTGCTTCCACAGGCGCGTGCCAGGCAACGGAGTCAGGAACATCGCGTTGAGATTGTCCACGCCGTACTGAGTAGCGGCGGCGGCTATGCGTTTGCCGATGCCCGGCTTGTCGCTGTCCAGACCGATGATGAAAGAACCCACCACCAGAATGTTGTGCCGCCGGATTCGCCGCACGGAGGCGCGGAAGTCACGGCCCTTCAGAAGGTTGAATTTCTTGCCAAGCTCCAGAAGCCCTTCCGGGGTGGGGGACTCAAAGCCGACAAAGACCCCTCTGCATCCGGCCTTCGCGGCCAGCGCCAGGAGTTCCTCGTCATCACCGAAGTTGATGGTGGCCTGGGCAACCCACTCCTTTCGCAGGTTCGCCCGTGCCATTGTGCGGAACAGATCCTTGGCGCGGGCGATGTGCTCCGGGCGCGTGCCGATGAGGTTATCGTCGACCACCAGAACACGTTTCTCGCGGATCAACTGGAATTCCCGCACAACGTCCGGAATGGGCCGCTGCCGGTAGCGGGCTCCGTTGAACGCCGTCACGCTGCAGAAGGTGCAGTTCATGGGACAACCACGCGTGGTCTGAATAGCTCCCATGGCATATCCCGAGCCCAGCAAATCATGCCGGGCAGGTGGGATGCTGCCCATCTCGGCGAACCCTCCGTCGTATCGGCGCTTCAGACACCGGTTCCGAACGTCCGCGAGGACCTGTGGCCAGACGCTCTCGGCTTCCCCCGTGACGGCCGAGTCCACGCGCTCCATGACTTCGTCCAGGCACATGGTTGCATGAATGCCGCCCATGACAACGGGTACGCCGAGGCGGCGGAAGTGAGCGGCCACTTCATAGGCGCGATTCGCCTGCGAGGTGAAGGCGGTGATGCCTACCAGGTCAGGCCGGGGCATGGCCCGATAGTCGGGCACGCCTAGGTTTTCGTCAACGATCGTGATTTCCCACTCCGGCGGGGTCAGGCCCGCGAGAACCATGAGGCTGAGCGGTTTCCACACGCGGTAACGGTTCCAGCGGCTCTCCTGGACTCTCACGATACTGACGAGAGGGTTGGAGGGATTGATCAGGTGCAGGCGCACGGCGTACCTTTGCGATCGCTCGATTCGTACCAAGTATACTCCGGGCAGTCCCTTGGGCACCCGCTGCCGTGGACTGAGACAGAGCCTGGACCGCATCCCGCGAACCTCTCTGCATCCTGGCCCAAAACTCCCTGGAGCGAATTCCCTGTGGGATCCAACGAAAGGTGCTACACTGAGGTTGCGTTTGACCGCCCCGCCAAACTGGGCCGACAATCCTATCCGCCTGGAATAGCCCGCTTTCAAATGACAAGGAGACTAGCGTGAAGAACATTTTTGTAGGCAACTTGGATTTCGGCGCCACACAGGAATCAATCCGATCCCTCTTCCAACCGTATGGAGCCATAGAACGTGTCAACCTGGTGACGGACCGCGATACGGGCCGCTCGAGAGGTTTCGCCTTTGTCGAGATGACGGACCCGGCGGAAGCCGACCGCGCCATCCAGGCCCTGAACGGCACAGACTTGGGGGGCCGTTCGCTCAACGTGAACGAGGCTCGGCCGAAGACAAATGGCGGCGGACCACGCGAGCGTCGCACGCCCCGCTGGTAATCCCAACCCCAATCTGGCTCTCACAGACGGCGCCGGCGGAACTAAGCCGGCGCCCTTAGAGGCCTCGCAAGGGCTGCGCTGCCATTCGTTGAGGGTTCGCAGCAAGAGGGAGGGTCCATGCTCACCAGGCCAACGACAACGACATCCATCGCGTGGCTGCCGGGGAAACGCTGCGCCCGGGCCTCTCGGAGAGCGCATGATCCCAGACGAGACGATGGGAGAGGCCTCGTGCTGACGAAGGTTCTTTTCACGTCCGGGGACGCAGACAACGGAACCCCGCACCTGGCTGGCTTCCAAGGTGTTGGTGTGTTCCTCGCAAAGCCGTTCGGCCAGGCGGGGCTGATGCACGAAGTCAAGGCAGCTTTGGGATGCCGGCGCAATCGCGCCGCATCGATAAGCAGGGATCGAGGACCGGACTGTTTTCGGCAGAGGACGCATCAAGATCGCCGTTTGCCGCCCCGCAATGATTGACCAGAGGAGGTTCTCTTCCATGACCGGCACAATCAAGCGTTTGGACGTGGCAAGCGCATCCGGCGTCATCACAGCAGAGGACGGTTTGATCGTTCGTTTTTGCCCATCTGCGGTCCTGACGTATGATGTCCCCAGCCTCGCGATCGGCCAAGTGGTGAGCTTTGACCTGGAGGGCGGCAGGTCCCCCAAGGCACTGAACGTCTTTGTGCAGCGGGCGCCCCAAGCCGTGAACGCGCAGGAAAAGCGCCTGGAGACCACGCGCTTTCGGTACATCGGTTTCGAGCACAGGGGGAACATACGGGCCTATCTGTTTGTGGGGCTTGCACCGGGGGCGGAGAAACGAACATTCACTGTGGATGCCGATCTCGCGCTGTTCGCGAAGCACCACGTTCGAATGCAGGAGGGTCCGGCTTTGTGTTTGCACCTGTTGGCAGCGGAACTGGACGTCACGGGCGCGGCGGCATGGACATCGTTCCAGTGCTCGCTTACGGACCGGGAGATGCTGGCCCACCTGGCGAGCCGGCCTGTTCCGCAAACTAAGCATGGTCCCAAGCGCACTCGGCCTGCATCCGGTGCCACCTCGTACGTCCGGTGACCCGGGGCGGCGCGTTGCCCGGATTGTTTTTTAGCAGCCTGTGGTGAAAGTCCGTGGCAGGCGAAACCGTTTGCCCCACACTGGCCCAAGTCGTTGATTCTCCTTGTGGCGCAGGCGGTTTCGCCTGCGTCCGCGCCTTAGACGGGACTTTCACCGCAGGCTCCTAAGCCCACACTTTCTGAGCAACCACGCGCGTAAGCAAAGGGCGGAGTACTCAGAACGACAGTCGCAAAGCCAATTGGAGCCTCCTTTGCGTCTGCTGGCCGGAGGTCGCGGCGACGTATTGGCCGAACAACGCGTTGGTCTGGTTGCCGTTCTTGTCGAACTGCGCGGTGGTGTTCACGGAGCTGAAGTTGGTGTGGTTGAAGACATTGTATGCTTCCACGCGGAGTTGGCCCTTGAAGCGCTCGCCGTGGAGGTTGAAGTTCTTGACCAAGGTAGCGTCCCAACTGTTGATGCCGGGCCCGCGGAACACGTCCTTGGGAGCGTTGCCCCAACAGATCGTGGGCGCATTTGCCACCTGGCAGGCTTGCCAGGGCACCGCCGCGACCGCGCTGGTGTTGAACGCCGCGGTGACCGAGCGCGCATCTCTCGACAGGATCGGATCCCCCACCATGAGCACGCGCCAGCCATCGGTCGACCCGGTCACATCGGTGGATGTCGGGCCGCCGCTGGACGAACTCACGTAGGAGGGGCTGATGCCCAAGGGCGCGCCGCTCTGGAAGGTGGTGATGCCGGAAACCTGCCAGCCGCCCAGTACGGCCTTGGCAAACCAGGCGCCGTTCACGCGCGGCAGGTTGTAGTTATAGTAGAAGCGGAAGATGTGGGTGTGGTCGAAGCCCGCCTTGCCGTAGTTCCAGACCTTCTGACTCATCTGCGTGGTCACCGTTTCGTTAGCGCCGGCAGCGTCGTCGTCGGCATAATCCATCGCCTTCGACCAGGTCCAGACCCCCCCATAGGTGAGGTTGCCCTTATAGCGGCGCCGCACCGTGGTTTGCAGCGAGTGGTAGCTGGAATTGGCGCCGTTATAGTAGTAGTAGATACTGGCGTAGCCGGGGTAACGCCGAAGTAAATTCGTGGGCAGCACCTTGTTGCCGTTGGTCGCATCCATGTTCTGGGGCATCCAGTTGGTGCCCAATGGGGTCGCATTCAGGTCCTCCCTTTCGATCAGGTGACGGGCCAGGGCGCCCACGTAGGCGACGTCCACCACGGTTCCGGCGCCGATGTCCCGCTGGATGTTGAAGCTGAAGTTCGAGGTCATCTGGATGTGGCGATTCGGGTCCGTGCCATTGCTGTTGCCCGGGAACAACGAGTTCGCCCCGGTTATGAAAGTTTGCACGGTGGTGTAGTACATGATTGGGGTGGTCTGAATGGGAGCGGTCAACTGGATTCCGGACTGGTAGTTATCCCGTTCATGGGTGTTGTAGAACATTCCCGCGCCGGCGCGGATGACAGTCTTGCCATTGCCGGTGGGATCCCAGGCGAATCCGAGCCGCGGCGCGGTCTTGATGCCGTCGGTGGTTCGCAGTCCCGTCAGATAACTGGGATCAGTCTTTCGGTACACCACGCCGTCGAAGGGATCGCCGGCCCCAGGCGCGATGGCGCCGATATAGACGGCGGGCAGTATGGCGCCCGTGTAGGGGTCGAGAGCCATGCGCTTTCCGTTGGACATCACCGGCCCCATTAGCTTCACCGCTTGGTCGGCCTTCCAGAGTCCCGGCACGAATCCCGCCTCCAGATTCTGCACGCTGTGCCAGGGTTGGCCCCAACCCCACCGCACGCCATACTCCAGGGTCAGGTTGCGCGAGACCTTCCAGGAATCCTGCGCGAACCACTCGATGTTGCTGGTGTACTCATACATGGGCGGGCGGCTGCTGGACTCGGTGTAGGAAGTGAGTGTCCCGATCAGCGCGTTGGCATAGGCGTTGCCGGTGTCCCCGCTCAGGTTGTTGCTGTCGGTGCCGAAGGCCATGGTGCCGGCGAAGTTGGCCTGCTCGCCCTTCATGGCGCGCCATCGCTCCGCGTAGATACCCACCTTGAGGGTGTGCTGGCCGGCGGTCTTGTTCAGCGTGCCGTTCCAGATAAAGGTGTTCTCCGCGCCGCGAAGCGGGAAACGCGTGGCATAGCTCGGGCTGGGAGCGTTGGTGATGCCGCCGAAGCTGGCTTGCGGCACCAGGTTAAGGGGGTTGATGGACGGATAGAACTGCGGAATGTTCACGCCGCTGGCAGTCCGGGTCTTGGCTTGCACATCCGCGGCACTCAGCGCCGGCCCCGCTTCGGTGAACCGTTGGAAACCCATGTTGGCCTGGAGAACCGTGCTCGCGTTCACGATATGGGTCAGACTGTAGATCCCCGAGGGCGTAATGCATCGATAGTACGTCGGCAGCCATCCCCATGCCGAGTTGCCTCCCGAAGACCCGGCGCCGGCCTGCTGCTCATACCAGTAGTTGAAGCGCAGGTACATCGTCGTGCTGGAACTCGCGTTGTAATCCAGGCGCCCCGTATCGATGCGCTTGGGGACCGGCATGTTTTCCTGGAAGACGTAGTTGTATTGATACTTGCTGACGGCCGTGTTGGAGAAGTTCGGCAGCGGCAGCAGCTTCAGGTAGTTCTGCGTGGAGGCGAGGATGCGGTTGGCCGGAATGAGGTTGCCGGAAAACGCCGCGCCGGTGGTCGGGTCCTTGATGGTAATGGCTTTGCCCGCAGAGCTGATCGACTGGCTGAAATCGCCCGCCCGCTCGAGGGCCGTCGGCACGGTAAGATCCTGCTCGGCTTTCACACGTACCTCGCGGATCTCCTCGGCGGAGGCGAAGAAGAACAACTTGTTCCTCAGGGAGCCGAGGTGTGGAATGTTGAGCCGGCCGCCGAGATTGCCGCCGTAGTTGGCAAAGCGATACTTGCTCCGGGGAGCGCCCTTCTGGTTGTTGAAGAAGCTGTTGGCGTTGAGGCCCTCGTTGCGGTCGTAGTAATAGGCCTGGCCGTGAAACTCCTGCGAGCCGCCCTTACTGACCGCCATGATCGTCACGCCCTGGTTCCGGCCGTATTCGGCATTGAAATTGGCCACCTTCACTTCGACCGTCTGGGTGGCATCCAGGCTGAGCGTGGTGTTCAGGTTTCCCTGATTGGAGTTGCCCGCGGGAATGCCGTCGATCAGGATGTTATTGCCCGTGGTGCGACCGCCCAGGACGTTGAGTTGGTTGGCGCCGGTGAAGCTCTGCACCTCGACGCTCGCGTTGACGACCACACCGGGTTGCAGCTCGGCAAGCATAGTGAAGTCGCGGTTGACAACCGCCAAAGTCGAGATATCCTCGCTGCTGACGATTCCGGACCGTTCACTGCTGGAGGTCTGGACGACAGCGCCTTCCGCCGTCACCGTGATCGAGTCGATCGTGGATCCGAGCTCGAGTTTGATGCTCCCCAACGCGATGATGCCGCCCGGGCCCAGCTCGATGTGCTGTTTCTGGAATTTCTTGAACCCCGCACGCTCGAGGCTCACCGTGTAAAAGCCCGGCGTGACGGCCGTGAAAACAAAGTCTCCTTGGTTGTCCGCCGGCAGCGTGCGGACCGCTGCCGTCGCTTCGGAAATGAGATTGACACTCGCTGCCGCAACGGCGCTTCCGCTCGGATCTACGACCGAGCCGGTGATCGTGCCGGTGACCTGCTGGGACCATGCCAGCGAAGACAGAATCAACAACAAACAAAGTGCGACGTAGCGCAACATGGAAACTCCTCCTCTGACCCATCGAGATCTCTCCGTCGCCACCCCTGGCGACAATAAATCTTATGGCGATCTCCGGCGAGACTCTCCCTACATTCAGCCGTCTCTCCGGACTCATCTGGTGGCGAGCCGAGCGAAGCTCCAAGCCGGACAGCGGGGACCGTCTACAGCGACACAGTTAGCGCTAATGCTCTCCCGCGCTTCACAGCACGCCAGGACTCGATGTGTTCGCCACCCCGCCGGCCAATGTCACGCTGGCACCGGGAACGGAACCACCCTCCGGCCGTTGGCGATTTGCGCGAACACCGCCCGGCCTGGAGCTGTTGCCAGCAGCAACAGCAGGACTACGATGGACGTATCAGGTGCAAAGGTTTCTCTGGCCTCCCGGCTCGTCTACACCACCCTGCCCTCTATGTACCCTTCGGGGATTTTTTCCCTACACGCCGGGAGCAAGAATTACATTCCGGCGCCGGACTTTCCAGAGCCGGTTGCCCCCGGTCTTCTGCTGGGGTGGGAATCGCAAAGACGTAAGGAAAAGAGACTGGGAAGGGTACATGCAAGATGGAGTTGAGTGCCACCGCGAGCGCAGGGCTTGCGCCCTGCCGAGCGGCAGCGGACACTGTTCAAGAAGGGAGAACTGATATGGGAATGCGGGTGGGTTGCGCGGTGGTGTGTGTCTTCCTGGGTTCGGCGGTCTTGCCGGGCCAGGGTCCGCTCCCGCGCGAGCAATGGGGCGCTATGTCCGTGAGCACGTCGCACACCGGCGGGACCTGGATCGTCGCGGGCAAGCACAACCGCGTCACTCTGGACGAATCCAACCTGGCCATCAAGGTCGAAGCCGGCCCGGTCACCTGGACCATGGCGGGTTCCCTCCCCGACGACATGCGGGTCAGTGCCAGGGGCGAAGAGTTCCACCTGAGGCTCGCCGATGCGGGCAAGATCGCTATTGAGCCGTTCGACGCCGCCTTCAAGACCGGCTTGAAGATCACCCTGGGGCAGTTCCAGGGCAACGGCCTAGTGCGGGGAGGATTCCCTCTCGATCTAAAGCTATACCTGACGGTCTGCCTCGAAGGCCAGGACGAGGACCTCAGCCTCGATATTGCGGCGGCGGAGGGTGAGGCGGTGGTCCGGCAACTGGACTGGCCCAAGCAGTTGGATCCGTCGGATGCGTTCGACCTGACCGTCCTGAGCAATCGCTGGGGCACGCTCCTGCCGCGGCACTGGCCCAAAGAGTACAGTCCGATCCGGGCCATGACCAAGGAGGGGAGGATCGACGCGGCGGACGTCAGTGTAGTGGAGAGCAACCTGATTGAGAGCTGGTCGATGTCCTGGTGGGGGTTTCAGAAGGGCGAGTCGGCCATGATGGTGCTGATCGAAACGCCCGACGACGCCGCCTACAAGTTCCAGCACCCGGCCGGCGGTCCGACCGTCATCGGGCCGCGGTGGAGGGCCAGGCTGGGCAGATTCGGATATCCGCGCTCCGCCAGATTGATCTTCTTCGCCAAGGGCAATTACGTGACCATGGCCAAGCGGTACCGCCGGCATGTGATGAACACCGGCCAGTTCGTGTCGCTCCGGGACAAGATCACTCGTGCGCCGCTGGTGAAAGAGCTGATCGGAACACCGCACACCCGCCTGCACACCCTGACGAACTACCGGCCGGGCGGCTTCCGGTACGACCCTGCCAACAAGGCGAAAAACTTCCATGTGATCACCTTCGACCAGCAGGCGGAGCGGGTGCGGAACTGGAAGGCGCGGGGAATCGACCGGCTCTACGTATGCCTGGCTGGCTGGCCGTACCGCGGCTATGACCGCCAGCACCCGGACGAGTTGCCGCCAGCGCCGGAGGCGGGGGGCTGGGATGGCCTGAAGCGCTTCGCCGAAACCCTGCATGAGCTCAACTACCTGTTTGTTCTACATGACCAGTACCGCGACTACTACACTGACGCCCCCTCGTTCCAGGAGCAGTTCGCGATTCATGAGGAATCCATGGTGAGGCCGCCGCGCGTGTTTCCGGGATCCCGGTTCGGGCAGACCAAGGCGGGGTACATACCTTACATGGACCACTGGGATGGCGGTGTCATGAGCTACCTGAGCCCGCGCTTCCAGCTCGGCAACCTGGAGAAGAATTACCGCCTGATGTTCGAGCATGGGATCCGACCGCAGGGAGCCTATCTGGACGTCTTCGGCTATGTCCCGCCAGACCAGGATTTCAACCCCGAGCATCCCTCCACCAGGACGGATTCCATGCAGGCCCGCGCTGCGTGCTTCCGGTGGGTTCACAATAACCTGGGCCTCGTCGGCACGGAGGCCGCGGCCGACTGGGTGATACCCTACGTGGACTTCGGCTCCGCCAATCCCGGCCGCGGCAGGGCCATCCCGGTTCCCCTTTATCAACTGGTCTACCACGACGCGATCGTCACTCCGGCTGCCGGAGGCGCCGGCGAGGGGAACCTGGTCGGCCTGTTGTACGGCTGTGCGCCGACCATCGGCGGCCGCGCAGAAGTCACCGAGGAAGCGATCACCGCAGCACGGCGCATGGCGACGCTGCATGCCCGGATCGGTTTGCTCGAAATGACCAACCACGAGTTCCTGGATCGGAATTACAGAATAGAGCGCACCACGTTCTCCGACGGGACCACCGTGACCGTCGATTTCGACGCCGGGACGGTGGAAATCAAGCCCGACGTGAGGTGAAGCTCAGATGCGGGCCTCCATCCTGTTCTTCTTGTCCGTCCTGCTCGTTGGCAACCACGCGGCCGCGGAGCAGAAGCGGGCGGCCTGGATGAAGCAGGCGCGCTGGGGCGTGATGACCCACTTCCTGGCGGAGTGGATCGAGCCCGAAGCGCATCGCAGTGTCGCAGCCTGGAATGCCCTGGTGGACCAGTTCGACGTGGAAGGGCTGGCCAACCAGCTTCATTCGGCCGGCGCGGGTTATTACCTGATCACCATCGGCCAGAACTCAGGGTTCTACATCAGCCCCAATGCCGCTTACGACCGGTATGTCGGCAACCAACCGGCCAAGTGCTCGCGTCGGGATCTGATCGCAGATCTGTATGAGCCGCTCCACAAGCGCGGAATCCGGCTGATGGTGTACCTGCCCGCCGGGGCGCCGGCCCGCGATCCGGCGGCGATCAGAGCGCTCGAATGGAAGAACGGACCAAGCCCGAACCGGGAGTTCCAGCGCAAATGGGAGGAGATCATTCGGGAATGGTCGCTGCGCTGCGGCAGGAAGGTCGCCGGCTGGTGGTTCGATGGCTGCTACTGGCCCAACACGATGTACCGTTCCGCAGAGCCGCCCAACTTCGCCAGCTTCGCCGCCGCGGCGCGTGCCGGCAACCCGGACAGCATCGTAGCCTTCAATCCCGGCGTCATCTACCGCGCGGCTTCCATGACTCCCTATGAAGACTTCATCGCCGGCGAGATCGACCAGCCCGAGCGCATCCGCATCCGCCGCGTCACGGATGGGGATGTGGATGGCGTTCAGCTCCATTTCCTCTGTTATCTGGGCGAGACGTGGGGTAAGGGCTCGCCGCGGTTTACCGAGGAGCAGATCGTCCGGTGGAGCCGGGAAATCAACGACAGCGGCGGCACGATCACCTGGGATGTGCCGATTCAGCCCGGCGGCCTGATCGCCCATCCATTTCTCAGCCAGCTCGAGGCGCTTGGCCGGGCACTGCAGCGCCAGTAGCTGGTGGCGGGCGACTGGCGTGGAAAAGCGCCGAAACGATCAGTTTTGATCGACGCAAAATGAACGTTTGTAAACTGCTAAGCCGACAGAATGATCGAATGGTCAATTTATCTTGCACACACACCATGATTGCTGTGCAATCGAATCCTGCACGGGCTTATGGCGGCAACCGGTGGGGCAGATCTGCAAGTCTTCGGCGGGCGCAAGGCCGTCAAGAAGCGCCTGTCCGGGATTCTGGAGTGTCTCGCCGCCGGCAAGCACGTCCGGGTGGAAGAGCTCATTGAGGGGACTGGCTCCTCGGCGGCCACCATCCGTCGCGACTTGCGCCGCTTGCAGAGCGGCGGCCTGGTGCGGCGCGATCACGGTGGAGTTTTTCTCACCGAACCCATAACGTTTGAAGCCTTCCTGTACGATCCCAGCTTCCGCGACCAGGTGCAGCATCTGGCAGCGGAAAAGCGCCGAATCGGCACTGCCGCCGCTGCGCTCGTCAAAGATGGCCAAACGATCGGCATCGCTCCCGGAACCACTGCGGCGCAAATCGCGAGGGCACTGCAGCGGCGTAAAGGCCTGACCGTGATTACCAACGCTGTCAACGTCGCCATGGACCTGAGCCGGCGAAAGGACCTGACGGTCCATCTCACGGGCGGATATCTCAGCGGCGATTGGTTCGCCATTGTGGGGCCCAAGGCGCTGGAATTCACCCGGGCCATGTTTCCAGCGCAGTTCTTTTTCGGCGCCAACGGCGTGCACGCCGAGCACGGCGTTACCGACCGCCACGCCGAGGAGTCGGCCGTAAACCGGGCGATGGTCGAGCAGGCGCAGAAGCGAATCCTGGTGGTCGATCACACGAAGTTCGGGCAGGTGGCGGGTCACCTGGTATGCCCGATCACGAAAGTGAACGTGATCATTACGGACAGTGGCGCTCCCGATGAGGCCGTGGCGCCGTTCGTGAGTCTGGGGCTCGAGGTCCTGCGGGTCTGAACTCGGGCTAGCGGCGCATAGATGCGAAGATGACAGGAACTGCGGAGACAGTCGAGGAAGCCTGGAGGCTCGTGGACGAGTTGTTCGCCTCGTGGCGCCCCTCGCTGTTTCGTTATGCGATGCGCTTGTGCGGCACCCGGGAACTGGCCGAGGATCTCGTTCAGGAAGCCTTTTTGGCGCTTTACCGGGAATCGGTGCAGGGGCAGGGCGTGCGCGACCCCAGACGGTGGACACTGTGCGTGGTCCGCCAGCAGGTCTCCAAGCACTACCGCGATCGAAGACGTCACGGCGAGGAGTTGAAGCCTCCCGAGGTCCTGGAGGCCTTCGCGGCCGATGACGCCGTTCCGGTGCGCGGGGCCGATCACGGGGGCGACGTCAGCCGGCTGCTGTGGGTCCTCACGCCAAGGGAGAAAGAGGTAATCCTGTTGCGTATGGAGTCGCTCAAGTACCAGGAGATCGCAGCGCAACTTGGGGTAAGCCCAAAAACCGTTGCTGCGCTGCTCGCCCGCGCACTCCGCAAGCTGCAAAGAGCGGCGGAGAGCGCGGTTAATCCGGCCGCCGTCTTCAATCCACGTGTGGTGGAGGCACCCGCCGGATTTATCACTCCGGACTTGAGAACCTTACACGTGGCGCTGGGCTGATTTCCGCTTGCGTCCCGACTGCCTTCATGAGGAGGGGACAGTGAGGAATGCCGGGAAGGGGAGCCCCCGCCCGACCTTCCCACACAAGATCTACTGCGGCGCGCGATGAGCCCATGTCTACGTCGTTGCGCTCGGGCGACGTCCTCGACCCGTTAGCGGGCCTGCGGGCGTCGCCTCTCGCCCGCCTCGTATCCACGGGCTCCTTCACGCGCCTCGTCACGATCGTGCGTGAGAAGGGCGGGCTAGCGCCACACCCGAAGCAGTTTGACGCCATGCGCCGGAACGTCCGCCGAGTAGTCGGGGCCGGTCAGGGCGACATCCGCGTGCGCCCATAGGTCCCTGGCCCGCCGCGGCGCACGTTTCATTCCAAGGTCGGGCCACCGGAACGCAATCCTGGCCGGCTGTGGGCCCCGGTTAAAGAGCGCCACGGCCCTGGAGCCGTCTGCCAGGAGGCGGACCCAGATCTCCTGATCCCCGGATTGGAGAATGCGCGTCCCCTGCTTGCCAGCCCTGTCCTGGTTCACGGAGATCACTTCGCGGTTGGTAAGGATCTCCAGAGTGGCAGCCGTCATATCCCGCAGGTCGTTGCCGGCCAAGAGGGGAGCGGCGAGAATCGCCCACAGGCTCATGTGCGTCCCGTACTCGGTATCGCTCATGCCACCGTTCCCGATTTCGAGCATGTCGGGGTCGTTCCAGTGTCCCGGCCCGGCCCAGGGCGCAAGCTCGTTCTGGGAGAAGCCGATCCTGGCCATTGACTCCCAGGTGTCCCGGATGTCCCCGGCGGTCCGCCAGGTGTTCCCGCCGACCGCCAGAGCCCACTTCCAGACGTCCGCGCGTCCGTATTGGCACAAGCTGTAGAGGATCCGGCGGCTGCTTGCGAGCAGCGCGTCACCCATTTTCTGGTACACCGCCTGCATCTCGCCGTCCGTGTAGAGGTTTCGGGCGCCGCACCAGTCGTACTTGAGGTAGTCGATGCCCCAGGCCGCGAAGGTGCGGGCGTCCTGCTGCTCGTGCCCGTAGCTGCCCTCGTACCCCGCGCAGGTATCCGGGCCGGGAGAGGAGTAGATCCCGATCTTCAGGTCCTTGCCGTGGACGTAGTCCGCGAGAGCCTTCATGTCGGGGAATTTCCGGTTGCTGGAAATGTTGCCCTGGGCGTCCCGTTCTCCCTCCCAGGTATCGTCGATGTTGATGTAGACATAGCCCGCGGCCTTCATCCCGTTGCCGGCCATGGCGTCCGCGATTTGGCGCACCGTAGCGTCGTCGATCCGGCCGGCGAACTTGTTCCAACTGTTCCAGCCCATGGGCGGCGTCTTCGCGAGCCCGTTGGCGCGCACCTGGTGAATCCGCGGAAGCGGGATGCGGGCTGGATAGGCGCCCTCTGCCGCGGGCGCGCGATGCGCCACCATTTGGGTGAGTGGAGCTTCCGGGCGGCGCCGCGTAGCCAAGTGCAGTTCGTCGCCTTCCAGTTTTCCTTCGTATCGCACGCGCCGCTCGGAATTGCCGTCCTTCATCGCCCCGGTCAGCGTGAAGCCCGCCGGCCCGCCGGTGCTCTCGATAATGGCGTAGTAGAACTGCGTGACCCGTATGTGCCCGCCAATTCGCGGCCCGTCCTGCTTTAGGTCGAAATAGGTCTTCTGGATCGTGCCGTCGGCCCGGGGGTTTCGGACTACCCAGTTCCCCGTCAGGTCGCCCGCGACGCATTGCCCCGCGAGCAGCAGCATTACTGGAAGCATCGTGTGTTTCATCATTGGGGTTTGTCCGGGGAGTTGCCGCAGGCGGTCGATCGAGGCCATCGCGCTTGACCTCCAGCAGCGTACTGGCGCATCAGGCCCCTCATTGGGCCTCGAGCCACAGCACCGGCTGGCGGACCGGGTAGTTGCGGACCGCTTCCTCAACCGTAGGGTCGGGGTTCAGCTTGCGCCAAAGGTCCAGCCAGGCGTCCTGACCGAGAGCCAACCCGGCGAACAGCAGGCTGGGATGGCGCACCGGCCACTGGTCGAAATACATGACGTCGGGTGCGTAAGGCCACTTTTGCTTGTCGGCGATGTAGGGCACCAGGAACTCCATCCCCGTGGAGATCGAACGGCCATCGGTCAACTTGAACCTCCAGAGGTCGTCGTCTCGCGTCGAGAGGATCTGGCAGACCATCGCCATGGCGTCCAGGTTGAAGAGCGAGTAACCGTAGGGCTTGGTGCGTCTCAACTCCTGCGGGAAGCTGCCATCGGCGGCCATCTGCCCAGGGAGCAAGACGGTCCTGTAACGCTCGCGGCAGAACTGCTCGATCTCCCGGTTGCCCGTGAGCCGGGCGAATTCGGCCGCCTGCATCACCCAGCAGGTGGCGTGGTTGTTCTTGGTATCGCGCTCGGCCTGGCCGTAGGGATGCGTCGTGATCCACCGCAGGTATTCTGCAAACCAGGCTCGAACACCGGCGCTCTCCTCCGCCGGAAGAGCGAAGCTGTCGTCGAGCCTCGATATCGCGCGCGCGACCTCGACCAGGTGAAGCGTGTCGATGATCCCGGTGCCCCGGCCCGTGGCGATGCCGTGGATCGCCTGCGCGTATTGCAGGTTCGGGTTCATCCGCGTTTCCGGATCGAGAAACCACGCCCGCAGGTGGCGCGCGGCGTGGACGGCGTACTTCCGATCCTTCGCGATCCGCCAGGCCGCGGCCAGCGCGGGCACTTGCACGCTGAGCCGCATCAGCGCCCGCCGGTGCGCGACGAAGTTGTCCGGATTGCTCATGCCGTCGCGCTGGATATACGGGCCGCCGGGGTTCTTCGGGTCCGGCCACCAGTAGTCTCCCTCGGAGAAGTAGTCGTGCTTGCCGCCGGCCGAACGCGGGCTGTGTGTTGCGGTGATTGTCGACGGTGCTTCCCGCAGGTATTGGCGCGCGCCCTTCAGTATCCGCTCACGGTCGATCGACGCGACGTCGATTCGCTCCGCCGCACGCAGGCATCCGAGCGCCGGCAAGGCGAGAAACCATCTGCGCTTCATGTCCTAGCTTCTCACTTCGAGGAACACTGTCGGCAGGCCCTTGGAGGAGACGCCGATCACCGATGCGCCGCCGTTCCGCAGCAGGCTGATCTGGGCCCGGCCGTTAAAAAGCTCCACCACGCGCGAACCCGTGGAAGTGCCTAGATTGTCGAGCAAACACCCGTCGCCGGCCAGTTGGAATCGCACCAAGTTCCGCGCGTCCAGGCACTCGATGCCGGCGGCGTCGAGCAAGTGCGCTCTGAGAGTCACGGCGTCGCCGTCGCGCCGAAGCTCGGCCAGATCGAGGCGCGCCGGAGCGCCCCACTTCTCGGTCTGGTAGCGAAACCGGATTTCGTCGGTCACCTCCACACCAGCCTTGCGCGCGACCACCCGCAGGTGATTCTCGCCCGGCTGAAATTTCACCATCCACCGGAGGCCCGCCGCGGGGAAGTCCTGGCTGTCGCGCTCCTTCAGGCCGCAGGAAACACCGTTGAGGAACAGCTCCGCGACGGGGCAGTTGGAGTACACCTTCACCATTTTGGGCTCGCCGCGCTCGCCCCAGCGAACCGGCCAGGAGTGCCCGTAGATGCGCGCCATTGGCTTCTCAGCCCAATACGACTGGAACACGTAGTAGCCTTCCTTGGGCGTGAGATCGCGCTCGACGAGGCCTTTCTGGTTGACGCGCGGGACCGGATTGCCGGGCCGCAGAGGCGTCGAGAAATCCTTGAACACCCACTGCGCCGCGCCGCTCAGCCAGGGCATGGTCTCCTGCTCCTTGAGATGCCAGTCGAACAGATCGCAGATGTAGGTCTCGGACCAGTCGCCGTCGCGCGAGACCCGTGGCAGCCCATTGCCCGGCCCGGAGTCCAACCCGCGCTCGTCGACGCCGCTTCCCAACGGTACGCTGGAGATAATCTTGTGCGGGTCTTCGGAGTGCCGCCGGGCATGGCTGTCGCCGCCCCACTCGGCATGGAAGAAGCGATTCACCCGCTTCACCTCCAGCTCGCAGGCGCTCTTGTACTCGGTGAAGCGCCCGCGGTACCATCCCGCCCAGATCGAAGGCGAATAGACGTCCGGAATATCCCTGGCGAAACCGCAGCGCCGGATGGCCGTGCTGCGGGCTGGGTCGAGCTTGTGAGCCAGGTCGTTCAGCTCCTGCATGAAGACGCGGATCCGGTGCTGGTTGAATTCGGGGAAATCGCCGGGCCAGTCATTCTCATTCCCGAGCCCCCAGATGACGACGGACGGATGATTGTAGTGCTGGTCGATCATGGTCCGCAACATGTGGCGCGCCTGCTGCTGGTAGCGCTCGCCGCCCAGGCCGCCGCGGCACCACGGGATCTCTTCCCAAACCAGCAGCCCCAGCTCATCGCAGAGATCCAGCACGAGCCGCGATTGCTGGTAGTGGCCCAGGCGGATGAAATTCGCGCCGACATCCTTGATCATCCGCATTTCTTTGCGAATGACGTCCTCGGTCATGGCCGCGGCCACGCCGGCGTGGTCTTCGTGGCGCTGTGTGCCTCGGAGCAGCAGGCGCTCTCCGTTCAGCCGGAAAGGGCCGTGCGGCACGAACTCGAACGAGCGCAACCCAAACCGCTCCACCACAGTGGTCTCGCCATGGGTGCTGTTGAGCGTCACCTCGCACCGGTACAGGGCGGGGTGGGAAGGCGACCACAAATCGGGCCGTTCCATCGTGAACGACGCCGGCGCTCGCGCGCCGCTGTAGACTACCTTGCCGCCGGGATCGAGCACCCGGACCGAGATTTCCGGCGCGCCGGAAAGCCCCAAAGGATTGTACAGCCGCACCCGCACCGCGACCGTTGCCCGGCCCCGGGAACCGACGCTGCTTCCCACGTGCACGCGCTCAATCGATATGGCGGGCACGTAGACCAGGTTCACATAACGATAGAGGCCGCCATAGAGATTGAAGTCGTTCAGGTTCGAGGGGATGGACTCGAGGTCGCGCGTGTTGTCGGAGAGCACGGCCAGCGGCACTTCGCCTTGGCGCTCCCTGCCGGTGATATCGATCACGAACTCGTCGTAGCCGCAGTCATGTTCGCCCACCTTCTCCAGGTTGACGTATACTTCCGTCCTTTGTCCGGCGCCCTCGAAGTGCAGCAGCGTTCGCCCCTTCGGATAGGGATTCTGCGGCGTCAGACGCACGCGATACCACCCCGGTCCCTGGTAGTAAGGCGCATCGGGATCGACTGCGTCCCTTGCGTTGAAGCAGTGCGGCATGGCGACCGGGCGCCAGGTGACGTTGTCGCTCGCCTTGTCGCCGCGCCAGACCTCCCAGATGCCGCCTAGCGCGCCGCGATAGTGCTCCCATCCGGCCAACAGGCGCTGCCCGCGGGTGCTCTTTTCTTGCGCCCCCGCGCCCTTTACCAGGGCGGCCAGTGCGGCCGTTTTCAAGAGTTCACGACGTGTCCAGTCCATAGTCAAGCGACCTGCGTTAGAGTTCAGCGATTGATCCTGGCAAGGAAGCCCCCACCTGCGGCGAGATCGATGTCCCACAGAGTCTCCCGGCCGACCTCGCGGGTTTCCACCTTCATGGCGGCGGATTCCCCTGAACTGTCGGAGGCCATCGTGGCCTGATGGCTCCCGCTCCCCAGAAACGACAGCGCAATCTTCACCCGCCGGGCCTTCGGTCCGTTCAGGATCGCAACGAACCAGGTGGTTCCCCGGCGGCGCGCAAAGGCGGCGATCTCCCCGATCTGGGAACCCGGCAGTGCAATCGTCTCATCCCACACGCTGGGGATGCTCTTGATGATTTCGGCGGAGGGGTTCCTGAGAATGCTGGCGGGATGGGCGCCGTATACGAGCAGCGGCGACGTGAAGACCGCCGCGGTGGCGGCCTGGTGCGTCCAGGTCGTATCGTTGCGGCGCTCGCCGAAGTGCACGGGAGTGTAGTCGGCGTGCCCAGCCAGCATTCGCGTGAACGGCAGCGTGGCATCGTGCCGGGCGCGCAAAGCCTTTCGCGCCTCCATCCCGCGGATCGCCTCGCGCGTCAGCTCGTTCGGCCAAGTGCGCGATTCGCCCGTGGGCTTGTTGGCGCCATGGAAATCCACAATCAGGTGGTATTCGGCCGCGTCCCTCAGAGAGGCCTCGTACAACTCGACAACCTCCTTCGCTTCGTGATCGAAGAAGTCGAGCTTGACGCCGGCGACCCCGGCGGCGCGGCACAGTTCGAAGAACTTCCGCCGTTCCGCCGGGTCGCGGATCTCCTTGCTGTGTTTCCACAGGACGATCCCCACCCCGCGTTCACGCGAGTACGCGACCAGCGACTTCAGATCCTCGAAGCTCCACTTCTGCCAGAAACCCTCGATCAGGTTGTACTCGAAGCCGAGTTCGCCCGCCAGCCGCGAGAACTCCTTCATTCCGTCGAGCGTGCTTTCGCCGCCGTCGAGATACTTCCACACGGCGCGCCCGGGCTTGATCCAATCCGTCTGAAGGCCTTTGGGGAACAGCTTCGGATCGGGGGGCGGAGCGAGATTGTGCACGATGTCGCAGTTGACGAGCGTGTTCAAGTCGCGGCCGATCATTACCACGCGCCAGGGAGTCGTAATGTCGCCGGCAACCTCCGCCGGCCGGGCCAGACGCTCCACGTCGGCCGCGTAGCGCAGACGGAACGGATACGAGGCCGGGTGCTCGTGCCCCAGGCGTGCCTCGAAGCCGCCCCGGCCGTCGGCGCGCAGGCCCATGCCGCTGTACCGAAATAGCGCGGCTTCGGTGATGGATCCATAGCCGACGCCATCGGGCAATTGAAACGTGAGTGGCGGTGCGGCCCACTGGCCGGCGGGCGTCTCCGCCAGCGGCATTCGCGTGTGGATCCCTTCGTAGTGCCCCTCGAAATCGTGATACCAGACCACGCTACCGGCGGGCAGCCGGAAGGCCGTCGCCTCATCCGGAACGCGGCGCTTGCCCGGCGGGCCTGGCACGACAAAACGAAATGCGACGCCGTCGTCGTAAGCGCGCGCTTCCAACGTGTACGCGGTTCCCGTGCGGACGTGCTTCAGCGGGAGTCTGAACCCGTTCGAGCGGTCCCTGGCTACCGAATGCACTCCGTACCAGGGATAGGTCTCGTTGGTCCGGTAGCGCTCTGGCCTACCGAATTCCACGCCGTCAGCGAGGTTGACTCCATCGACTACAATGCCGGCCGGGGAGGGGTCGATCACACGCTTCCCCTCCCTGGTGGCGGAATAGCCCAGGCGGCCGTTGTAGAACTTCAAAATCCTCAGCTCGACGTTTCCGCCGGGGCTTCGCAGCGTGAAAAGGTCCGCAGCCCACGCAGGCATCGCGAGTGAAAGCACGAGGGCAAGGCCGATGGATCTCATAGGGGTGCTCAGTGCGCTGGAACGAGTCTCAGCGAGATCAACGTCAGGCCGAATTTCTGTTCCGCCTGGATCGTCTCTGGCTTGAGAGCCAGGCTCAGCTTGCCGGGCTTTCCGATCGCCACCTTTCCGATCTTCGAAATGACATAGGGCCAGTAGGCGTTCGCCGGATTCTCCTCCCTGCCATCGTTCTTCATGGTGCTTCGAAGTTCCTGGCCTGCGACACTCAGAACCACCGTGTGCCCTCCGTCCCATCCCTTGCCGTACTTCTGTTCGGAGGTGATCGCGACGACCTCGAAGGTGCCCGCACGATGCATCTTGAACTCCCAGCTCAGCCACTCTTCTTTGTTCAGCCACCGCTCGATCACGCCGCGGCTGTCGAGCCGCATGCCCGCCTCCGAGGCATTGTGCATTTCTGCCAGCGATGCAGGCAGCGTCACAGTTCCATCCGGTTGCTGCATGAGAGATGGATCGACCTCGAGATCGCCCTGGATGTCCAGCGCGATTACGGTGTCGCGCGCGTCGGGCGCGGCTGTGGGTAACTGGAGCCGCAGCGAATCGACGCCGGCCGATACCTGCTGACGGATTTCAACGGGACTTTCCTTGGCCAGAAGAGAGCCGCGCTTCACTTTGCTCTTCAGCCCATAGAGCGTCAATTCCTTCCCCGGCCATTCGAAGACGTGCATAAAGAGCCGTCCCGGCTTGGTTGTGAGCACGCCCCATGGCAGATCGTAAGGGTAGGGATTAGCCGAGGTCCCATAGATCGCCTCGCCGTTTGCCTTGAGCCACTGGCCGACCGCAGCCAGGCGCTCGACGCTAGCTTGCGGTATAACACCTTCGGCCGTCGGACCAACGTTGAGCAGATAGTTGCCGCCGCGGGAGGCGATCTGCGCCGCCTGCCGGATCAGCACGGCCGGCGATTTCCAGTTCTGATCGTTCGTCTTGAATCCCCAGGTGTCGTTCAAGGTAACCGGCGTCTTCCAGTCCCGCCTGACGCGCCCGACGCTGATCTGATTGTCGCCGGCCGAATCGTAGTCGCCGGCCCCATGGCCGACGCGGCCGCTCACAAGGCAATCCGGCTGCAACTGGTGGACGAGCGCGGCCAGTTCCTGGCTCTGCTCTTTGGCCATGTTGCGGGGTGTGTCGAACCAGATCAGACCGATGGGGCCGTAGTTCGTCAACAGCTCGCGAACCTGGGGTTTCACTTTGTCCTCCAGGTAGCGGGCGAAGTTCTTCTTACTTTCATCCGGGAAGTCCCAGGTATTGCCGATGGCATCGGGCTCATGCCAGTCCTGTGTCTGCGAATAGTAGAAGCACAGGCGGATGCCGGCCTTGCGGCACGCCGCTGCGAGATCCTTCATCGGATCGCGATGGAACGGCGTAGCGTCGACGATATTGTACTTACTCGCTTTCGAGGCGAACATAGCGAAGCCGTCATGGTGCTTCGCCGTGATGACGATGTACTTCGCGCCCGCGCTTTTGGCGACACCCACCCACTCATCGGCGTTGAACTTCACCGGATTGAACCGGCCGGCCAGCCGCTCGTACTCGGCAACCGGAATCTTCGCGCGGTTCATGATCCACTCGCCGATGCCGGCCACGGGCTGCCCTTTCCATTCCCCGGCAGGCAGCGCGTACAGGCCCCAATGGATGAACATCCCGAAACGCGCCTCGCGCCACCACTGGAGACGCCTCGCACGCGCCGCCTCTTCGACTGAGGGCGATTGGCCAGCCAGCGGGAGCACCGCCAGCGCCACTAGAAGACATAGGCCTTTCACGATTCTTCTCCCGTGCCCTGCTCTCCAAACGCACCTAGAACGTCAGGCGCAGCCCGAGCTGCGACTGCCTCATGCCGCCGGCTGAAGTGATGGTGCCGAGGCTGGCGGAGTTCAGGCTGGTGTTGGGCCCGTTCAGGTTCACCAAGTTGAGCGCATTGGTCAGTTCCGCGCGGAACTCCAGTCGGAGCGACTCGCGGAGCTTGAACTGGCGGAACAGCCCGAGGTCGAGCCTTTTGTCGCCCGGGGCATCCAACAGGTTGCGCGACGAGTTGCCGTCGGCGCCCGCTATGGGGGCCTTGAAAGCGTCCTTATTGAACCAGGCGCTCGTGACCGCGGCGCGAGAGCGGTTGGGGTCGAGCCACGGATTGCCCACCAGGTCGGCGCGGTCGGTGGCGTTGCCGTCGACGTTGTTGTCCTGGCCGGCGGTGATGGTGAGCGGCCCGCCGCTGCGCATCCAAGCGATGGCGGAGAGAGTCCAGCCGTTCAGAATGGTCCGCACCACGGCTCCAGAGCCCTTCAGATAGTTGATCTCCCAAACGGCGGAGAGGGAGAACGTGTGGCGGCGGTCGCCGTTGGTGCGCGCGCGCTCGAGCGCCAGGTTGCGGAAATCCTCGGCGCCGCCGGTCGGCTGGTTGTTCTGGGTCTGTGCGCCCTCCATACTCTTGCCGAAGACGTAGAAGGCCTGCAGGGAGAGTCCGTGAGCCATGCGCTTTTGGAGGCTGGTCTGCAGCGCGTGATAGTCGGCGTTGATGATGCCGTCCTCGTAATAGATGATACCCAGCGTGCCGGGCAGGTACGGCCGGCGCGAAGGAAGGTTGGCCGTAGTGGCGGTGGCATTCCAAATCGGATAGTTCTTGTCCACGGTGAACGGCAGATGATGCGTCAGGGCGCCGACGTAGGCCGCGTTCACACTGATGTCGCTGCGGAGTTGGCGCTGCACCGAAAGGTTGAGCTGGTAGGTGTACGGGAAATGAAAGTTCTGGGCCAGCGTGGATACGTCGGCGGGCAGGAGCGCGAACTTAGGATTTCCGGGCGTGTAGCTGATGGGGAATGGCGATCCGCCCGCCATGTTGCCGTAGGGATCGGAAAGGGTTTTCACGTTGGCGAAAGTCTGACGGGCCGAGAACGGCTGGTAGTCCGTCGTCATGTTCATGTTGTTGCTGGATATGCTGCCGTAGAAAAGGCCGGCCGCCGCGCGGATGGCGGTCTTGCCATCGCCGAAGGGGTCCCACGCCAGGCCCAAGCGGGGGGCGAACATTTTCCGCGAAGCCTGAATGATGCCGCGGCTGACGCCCGGGTCGCCGGGGAACAACAGGCCGAGGGGCGCACTGGGCGCGACGGCGGACTGCACTCCGGGAGCGAAGGTCATCTTGCGGTCGAGCGGATCGGTCATGGAAGTGGGCAGCTCGTAACGTAAGCCCAGGTTGAGGGTGAGCCGGGGGTGAACCCGGAAATCGTCCTGGATGAAGAGGCCGGCGTACCAGTCGTTGTCGATCTTGGTGCAGGGGGTGTCCTGTTTGAAGCTGGCGGGCAGGCCCATCATGAAATCGGCCAAAACGTTGCCGGTCTTTTTGCCGTCGAAGGACCACACTCCATAGTTGTTGAGCGACGTGTCCTGGATGAACTTTTCGAGCGATCCATCGATTCCCATCTTCAGGGAATGACGGCCGCGGATCCAGGTGACGGCGTCGCGGAAGCCGTAGTAGTTGCTGCCGGCGATGGGCCCCTGGATGGCCTCGGAGAGCGTATACACGCCGCTGACAGTGATCTGCGGGAGGCTCTTGGGCCCCTGGATGGTGAACTTGGAGCCCAGGTCGGCGAGCGAAAGATCCGGCAGGTTCAGACGTCCGCCAAAGTTCCGCACGTAGGTGGCGCGGAATTGGTTGAACAACGTGGGGCTCATCGTCCAGGTATCGCTGGCGTTCAGGTTCTGCTGCTTCCAGGTGTAGTCCTGCTGCGACCACGCGATGTTGCCGGTGCCCTTCTGGTAATCGAAGCCCTTGGTATAGAAGTAGCTTCCCGACACCTGGTGTTTCGCCGAAGCCATGTAGTCGACCTTGAAATTCACATCGTCGGAATTCGTCGGGCGCGGCACGATCCCCTGCCATTTGCTTAAGGGAAGGTTGGACGTGGGGATGTAGGCGGCGATGATCTTCATGGCGGCCGGGTCGAGCGCCGAAGAAGAGATTACGCCGTTGGTGATGCCGGTGGCCTTGGGGACTTTCGCGGAGGCGGAGAAGTCGCCTGTGCGCTCCAGGGCGGTGGGTACGATGGCGCCGTTGAGGACGTCCTGGGCGCGTTGCCGCAGACCGGAGTAGCTGCCGAAAATGAAGAGCTTATCCCTGCGGATGGGACCGCCGGCGCTGCCACCGAACTGGTTGCGCCGCTGCGTCGGGCGGCTCAGCACGTTCCAGTCGTTGGCATTCAGCTTGTCGTTGCGCAGGAATTCGAACAGCGAACCGTGCAACGCGTTGGAGCCCGACTTGGTGACCACGTCCACCACGCCGGCGGTGAAGCGGCCGAACTCCGCGCCGTAGCTGTTGGTTATGACGCGGAACTCCTCCACGGTATCGGGATTCGGCGTGGCGTTGCCGGTATTACGCAGCCCGGTCATGTTGCTGCCGCCATCCAGATAGTAGGCCACGGAGCCCGTGCCGCCATCGCCCGACCCGTTGATGGACACGGTGGTCTGGCGGAAGCCCACGGTATTTGCGGTGTTGTTCATTTCCACGCCCGGCGTGAGGTTCAGCAGGGAATAGATGTCGCGGTTGACCAGGGGCAACTGGGCGATCTCACGGTTCTGCACCGTGCGCCCAATCTGGGCGTCGGAGACGTTGACTAGGGGCGCATCGGCAGTGACCGTCACGGCGTCGCTCAGGGTGCCGATATCCAAAACTACGTCGACCCGGGCGTTGCGGCTGACGTCCAGCACGATGCCCGATTGCTTGTACGCCCGAAAACCGTGCTGGGCGACTTCCACGTTGTAGGGGCCCAGCGGGAGAGCCTTGAACGAGTAGTCGCCATTCGCTTCCGACTTGGCGGAGCGGGTGAAATTGGTTTCGGTATTGGTGACTGTAACCGTAGCGTCCGGCACGACTGCGCCGCTGCGGTCCTTGATTGTGCCGAAGATTCCGGCGGTGGTGACCTGCGCGGGCAGAGTCGTGGCGATCAGCAGAAAAACGACTGTCAAGAAAACCACATATGGAACTCTCATATACGCTCCTCACAAACAGCAAATGTTGAAACGCGGGGACAAGCTGCGACACTCCCGGGGATTCGTAGCCTGTCCCTGAATTGACGAACTTGGGAAACCTGCCGCGGGTGATCCTCCAGCCAGAGCAGCGTCTCGAGCAGGTAATAGTCGCCGTAGATGAGCGGACCATCCTTTGGGCGGGTGCTGCATCCGTGCCGCAGCACGCCCGGCGGGGATGGGTCGTCACCTACCGGCGTGAGATAGCGGTCGATCAGCGATTGGACTATGCGTTCCCCCTCGCTGCGGTAACGCGTGGCGCGGACCGGATCTGCCGTTAGACCGGAAAGCCGCAGCAGTCCGCCGGCCAGGATGGCGGCGGCGGAGGTATCGCGATTGCGAAAGAAGACTCCCGGATCCGCGAAGTCGTACCAGGGCACGCCGTCCTCTGGCAAGTGGTCCAGCGCGAACGCGGCGGTCTTTTCGGCGGCGGCGAGCAGTTGCGGATCGCCGGTGGCGCGATAGGCCTCGGCGAAGCCGTACACGGCCCAAGCCTGGCCGCGGGACCAGGTGGAATCGGCGGACCAGCCCTGGTGCGTGTGCGTAAACACGACTGCTCCGGGCGCGGCGTGGTTCGGGAAATCGAGGACTCTCTCGCTGGAAGTGAACCGCTGGCGGTTGTCGCCCGGGTTGTAGTGAACGGATTGAATCGTCGAGCCATCCGGCCGAACCAGCCAGGCTGCCGAGCGGAGCGCGTGTTTGTGGCCCAGATCCAGCCACTGCGGGTCGCCCGTTTCCCGCCACGCCCACCACCAGATCTGGAGATTCATGAGCGTGTCGATAATGGTGTCGTCGCCGTTCGGAGACCACGACGCCACCAGGTTCGTCAGCGGGTTGAAATGCTCCTTGAGCCGCTCGGCGGCCCGCAGGCCTTCCAGGCGATATCTTGCGTCCCCGGTGGCTTCATAGGCCAGCACGGAGGAGTAGAGGTTCAGAAACCCGGTATCGTGATTCTGGTTGGGCTGGAGGCCGGCCAGGCGCCCGGTCCAGATCTCCGCCAGGCGTTTGAACTCCGCGTCATGCGTGTAGGCGTACAGCTTCCACAGCTCTCCTGGCCAGAACCCCCCGGTCCAGAAATAACCATTCTGCTGTTTCCATTCGCCGGTGCTGTCGCCCTCGGTGACGAATCCGCTGCCGTTGAACTTACCCGCCGTGCCCGGAGGCGTTGCTAAGATGAGCGGTTCGTACCTGCGTGCGGTGCGGCCGGCGGCTTGTTGCAGCAGCGCGATGGCCTGCGGGTAAGTTCTGCGGGCGCTCGGGGACAGCGTATCGGGCGGAGCGGCTTCAGGAGCGGCGGTCTTCGAAAGGATGGTGACCACGGCCGGTTGTGCCAGCCGTGCGCTCAGGTCGTTCAAGTACCCGACGAATCGGTCGCGGGCGGGGCCGGTGTCCGCAACAGGCGCCAGGAGACCGCCGTGGTTGCGTTCCGGCGAACGCTCGGAACGGACGGTCAGCCGCTCGGTCCCTTCCTGGGCCCACATGGCCGCGACGTACCATTCCGCGGAGCCGCCTTGCGGCGCGAGACGGACCAGGTAGTTCGCGGCGTCGGCCAGCACGCCGGCCGAGCGCTCCTGGCGGATCAATATGGCGATGCCGAGGGCGTCGTCACGGCCCCAAGTCGCGATCACCTGAACCCCAGCCGCGGGCGAGGCTTCCACCCTGCCGGCTTGGGCTTTTCGAGGCAGGGCGGCGGCCAGCGCCACATCTTGGGAGTCGCTGACGGCAATGCGGTGCTCGAACCCGTGTTCACCGGCCCATTGAGTGAACCGGCTGATCAGGTTTACCGCGCGACCGCCGATCTTCCAGCCCTGGTACTCCATTTCGGCGATCGAACGGACCGGGCCCGACGCTAGCACGCGCCATTTCCGCTCGGCAACATCCGCAATGGCCTGCGCCTGGTCACCGATCACCGCGACGACGGAACCGATGCCGGGCCCCAGCGGCGTCTCCGAGTGGTACACGTATTCGGGGGAAGCGAGCAGATCCAGGTACAGGCCGGGACGCCGCTTGGCGAACAGGTCAATGGCGTTGCGCTGGTCGCAGTAGATGCGCCAGGCGGCTTCCTCGGATTCCCACCCGAGCCCCTCGTAGCGGGTGGAGAACCTGGCGCCGGTGCGTTTCCTGTAACGGCTGCGCAACCGCAGAACCGTGGCCTGGTCGCCGTAGGCGAGCGTCACGATGCGCGTCTGTTTCGGCTTGAGATCGACCTGGAACGCCACTTCGTCGTACTTGCCATCGCCATCCAGGTCGTCGGCCTGGGATGGCAGTTCCACGGTCTGGAGCGTTCGCGCATTCTGTTCGAGAGTGGCAGCGTCGCTCGTGGTGACAATGGCATTGCCCGCGGCGAAGTCCGGTGCGACACGCCTGAGATCGCTGACGCGCAACGCGATATTCGCGGCGCTTCCAACGCCGGCGGGGTTCGTGACAGCCAGTTTCACGACCTTGATCGGCGCGGCGGCGGGAAGGGCCGCTGCGGCAAGAATCACCAGCGTCGGGACCATCGGACAACGCGGACGGCGTATTTTCCCGCTGCGAGACATTTGCTGATTAGCCTTCCTGCACCGCCGGGCTTTCGGACATCGACAGTTGATCTTAAGGCTAAGCCGTGAAAGTTGAGAAGCACGGGAACGTCCTTCGACGGTTCTGGCCACGTTAGCCGAACGTTCGCAACAAAGGACATAGCCTTGCGGAACTCTCTGATTCTCAGAGAGGAGTCCGCACGAACGGTACATAGGGGCATGGGAACCCGGCATCGGCTCCCGATCCCCGGCGCGTCTGGCGGAAGGGGTTCGAAACAAGCCCTCCCAGTGTCTGGAATGTGCTATAAACACGTTCAAGGCCCAAAAGCTCGCGAAGCGAAGGGAGTTAGCGGTGGAAGGTCTCTCCTGTCTGTCAGCCGACCAGAAACGAGCCGCGCTGCAGGAGGTGCTCGAAAGCGAGGCACTGGCCCGCTCGGACCAGCTCAGGAGCTTCTTGAGCTATGTCGGCGAGATGGCCATTTCGGGCCGGGCGAGAGAGATTACCGAGTACCAGATCGCGGTCGAGGCGCTGGGCCGTCCGGCGGACTTCTCTCCAACCGACGATTCCTCGGTTCGCAGCCGCGCCCATGAGCTCCGGCGAAAGCTGCAGCGCTACTACGAGACGGAGAATCCCCGCGCACCGGTACGGGTGGTGCTCCCCAAAGGCGCCTACTGTCCCCGGTTCCTCCTTCGCGAGGAGGCTGATCGAAGCTCGCTGCACGAGCATGCCGAGGGCTCCCCGCCCGAGCCGGTTGCGACAACGCTACACGGTGAGTCCGGCACGGCGCAGGCCGAGCTGGTTGCGGCGGCAGCGCCGGTGCGGCGCCCCGCCCGTTTGTCGCGGCGGGAAATCGCGCTGGTTGCGGCCCTGGCGGTGTTCGTGCCATGCGCGGCGTATCTCGGGTACGGGCTGAGACGCGGGGATTCCAGGCGCCAGTTCGATCCGGTGATCGTGAAGGCTTGGGGGCCGCTGGCCAGGCCCAATGCGGATGTGCTCCTGTGTGTTGCCACCGTATTGCACCTGGTGGTCCGCCCTTACATGGCGGTGGTTGCGGAGGGTTTTCCCAAGTACCCGGCGCCTCCCGAGCTCTACGCCTTCTTCCGGCAACACCGGCCTCTGCCCGAGGGTACCGAACTGAGCATGCATCCCGTGGACAACTCGGTTCAGATGGGACAACTGACCAGCGTGGTGGCGCTTGCGAATACGCTGCATGACGGAGGCGTGCGCTACCAGGTGCTACCGGAACGGGCGGCACGGATTACCGTGATGCGCGGACGAAACGTCATACTGGTCGGCGAGCCGCAAAACAGCGAAGCCGCGGCGCTCTATCTGGACAAGATGCCCATTACCGTCGAGTACGATCCAGCCGTCCAGGACGTGGTGGTTCGCGACCGCCGCCAGCCCGGCCACCCCCGCGCGTTCGTTCCTAAGCGGGGGCCGGACAAACGGTATACCGAGGTCTTCGGGCTGATCACGGTGACCCCGACGCCCGAAGCCACGGGCGATCAACGCAGTGTCATCATTTCCGGGCTCACTTCGGTGGGCGAGCAGGGTGCCGCGGAGTTCTTCAGTTCCGTGAAGGCCCTTTCCTCTTTGCTGGAGCGCTTCCGGGGCGAAGGCCGTTCCGGATTTCCGTCCGGCTACCAGGTCGTCCTTCGCTGCAATAGCCGCGACACGCTGCTCATCTCGACCGAATACGAAACCCACGTCGTGTTCCGGCCGTAGAAATGGCGGTGAGGGTGGGATTCGAACCCACGGACCCCTCACGGGGTCAACGGTTTTCGAGACCGCCCGATTCAACCGCTCTCGCACCTCACCGCGGGGTGGTCGTTGCTGCGGTCCGCGCACCCCAATTCTAGCAGAGTCAGCTCCGCCCGGCCCTGGCTGTGCGTTACTTCGCGGCGGCTTTCTTGGGAGCCGGCGGCGGTTTCGGAATCCAGAAGTCGGGATCGGCGGAGGCGAATTCCTTGGAGACGTAGCTCATCTTGGGGCTGACCGAGAACAACATGCGGACGCTTCCCTCGACGATCTCCGCGAAGGTCTTGCCCATCTGCTCGAAGGCGCTCTCCCCCATGGCCTCCCGGGTGGACTTCATGACCACCGGCCACTTGTCCCATTCGCTCAGCGACGCCATGGGCTCCAGGACGAGATAGGTTCCCGAGGGCCCGCCGGCCATCACTTGATAGACGGAGATCGGCTGCTCGACGTTGGCCGCCTCGTAAGCCGTTAACAGCCCCTTAATGGCCTCAGCCAGCCGTTTTTCGGAGTTCGGACGCACGCGGATCTGCTGGACGCTGAAGTAGCGCGCCTTGGGCAGCATGGCCATGCCTTGGTCCGCCCGGTAGCTCAAGTTCTTACGGTAGACGGCAATCACGTTGCTGAGGCCCGAGAGCAGCTCGCCATCGGCGGTGGCAGCCTGCTGCCACTCGGTCTTGAAGGGCTCGGCCTCCAGGACCTTGTCAGCCTGCTCCATGGCCGCGAACGAGGCGTTGGCCTCGAGGAACCAGACTTCGTTGGGACCCGCGATGGCGTCCATCGCGAGATAGTGAGACGGGTACTTGGCCTTGGTTGCCGCGCGGACGAACATGAGCTCCGTTTTTTCGTGAGCGGCTCCCTTGCCGGGTTTCAATACTTCCCGGGTGATGCGAAGGACTGCCGGCGGCTCGGTGGGAGTTTGCGCCCAGACGCAGCCAGCCGTCAGCAAAACCGTGGACCACATGCGCACTCTGATTCTCATATTCACCTCTCCTTGTGTAACTACCCAGCGACGCGTGGACACCCAACACTTCCACGACGGGCAGGCGTTGAGTCAAGTATACTCCCCGGGCGGGCCCGATGGCCGGCGTGCCTTGCCGGAGCGCAGGATCCTTCACGGGAGCGGGATCTCGGCGAGCAGGCGGATGTGCGAGGCTACCTTCTTGCGCTTGCGGACGGCATTCGACAGCCGCCGATCCGCCGTCAGCAGCGGGATCCCGTCGCGGATCGCCAAGGCCAGGTAGACGCAGTCACAGACCGGGTGGCCCAGGTCCAGCGACAAACGGAGCGCCGCATCCAGCAACTCGCGGCTCCCAATCAGAGTCACCGGACTGCGCAACAGCAATGCCAGGCGCTCCGCCGCTCCCTCCCCGCGAAGGTCGCCCAGGCGGACCTTCCTCCAAAGGATATTCGCGCACTCAATGGGCAGGAGATCCGGGGCCTCCAGTTTGGCCGAAGCCAGCAGCCGTGCGCGGTCGCTCCCCTCTTCCTCGACCACCCATTTGATCGCCACGCTGGCGTCGACGACCGCGGCCTCGATCATCGCTCGTCCCGCATCTCCCGCTGCAAGCGGGCGCTGTCGGAACGCTGCCTTCCCGAACGGCTTCGGAGCGCGTCGGCGCTGGCCCAAAAGTCCGCCGGGTCGGCGCGCAAGACCTCCGCGAGGATCCGCCGGATCTCGGCCTCGGCGGAACGGCCGTGCTGCGCCGCTCTGATCCTGAGCGTTCGCACAATTTCATCGGGGACATTGCGAACCGTCAACTGAGCCATCCTCCGGGACACCTCTGCCTTCATTGTACTCAATGCAGGCATTGCCTCCACGCGCCCACTATTCGGCGCCGGTTTTGAGCAACTGTTCGGCGTGCATGAGGGCCTCGCGGGTCAGGCGCTCGCCGGAGAGCATGCGGCCGATTTCGCGGGTGCGGGCCTCGCCCTCCAACTCCTCGATCACGGCCACGGTGCGCCCGCCGGACTCCTTCTTCTCGACGAAGAAGTGATGATCGGCGAAGCCGGCGATCTGGGGCAGGTGGGTGACGCAAAGGACCTGGCAGGAGGCGGCGAGCTGCTTGAGGCGGCGGCCGACGGTCTCGGCGGCGCGCCCGCCGATGCCCGCGTCCACTTCATCGAAGACCAGGGTGCGGGGCCCGGGAGAGCGGTTCGCGCGTTGGGGCGCCGCGATGCAGGTTTTGAGCGCCAGGGCGATGCGGGAGATCTCGCCGCCCGAGGCGACCTTCTCGAGCGGCCGGGGTTCCTCGCCGAGGTTCGGGGAAACCAGGAAGCGGAGGGCGTCGGCGCCGCGCTCGGACCAGGCCGCCGGGCCGAGCACCACCTGGAACCGGGTGCGCTCCATGGCCAGGGTGGCCAGCTCCGCCTCGACGCGTTTCTCGAGCCCGCGGGCGGCCTCTTCTCTGCGGGCCGACAGAGCCTGGGCCGCGGTCTGGTAGGCGGCGGCGAGTTCCTTGCGCTGGCGGTCCAGCTCGGTCTTGCGCTCGCCGGCGGTCTCCACCGCCGCCATCTGCGCCCGGACCTCTTCCAGGAAGGCCAGGATCTCTTCGGCGCCACGGCCATACTTGCGCTTCAGGCGGTCGAAGGCCGCCAGGCGGGATTCGATCTCCTCGAGGCGGGCCGGGTTGGCTTCCAGGCGCGAAAGGTAGTCGCGCACCGCGAAGGACGCCTCCTCGGCGGT
>JBEKWU010000035.1:0-43072 GCA_049512775.1 Bryobacteraceae bacterium | reverse complement strand
CATTCAGATTGCAAGGTCTGGCGAGACCATTTTAGTGGCTACACATGGAACTCGAATTGCAGGCCAACTTGCTCCAACGACGGGAGTAATGCTACGGCAGGCTCAGGAACTTCGGTCTAGCATTGCGTCGGTGATTGCGATTTTGCCCAACTGGGCTTTTTGGAGTGGAGACATGACTGGAGTCTACAACGCAAGCGCTGGCGAAAACCAGTGCAGCGTCGACTGGATTTAGCAGCATCCCATTTGGGTGAGTCAAGTATATAAATGCCCTAACCAGGGACGCGGCTGACCCGCCGCGGCAGCGGGGTGAACGACCCCTTGCCTCGGCCGTCGGGGTCCCGCTCGAGGGTGGTCGCCTCGGGCCTCAGTCCGGTGGCGCGGTAGTAGCGTTCGAGCAGCTCGGATTCGTTATAGTCGATGGCGCGCGCGTACTGCCGGATGTAGCTGGTGGAATAGATCCCGCCCGGAAGTTTCGTGAACTCGCCGTCCTCGATGGCCCGAAGGTAGTTCACACCGATCTTGGTGGCCCCGGAGATGTCCTGGAGCGAGACACCCTTCTTGCGCCGCACCGTGACCAGGTCCGGCGGGGCTCGGTGCTCGAGCTGCATGGAAGGAGTCTTTTTGAGCACTCTGGCTGCCAAAGCGGTATTGCCTCCTAATGTAATGCAGACAAGGGCGATTCGAACTCGCCTGCGACCCTGCCGTGTAATCTCTACACGGTAGTCCTTGCCCCGCGGCGGGGTTTCCCATTGTCGCACAGTCGGCGCCGTGCCTACTCGGGGCCCCCCTGCTCCAACTCGGCCGCGGCCGAATCGACGAGCGCGGCCTCGGCGGCGAGTACCCGGCCGACCCGCGCGATCTGGGCTTCAGCCTCCGCCCAGCGCTTCTGCTCGATCGCCTCACGCACCGCCGGGATAGTCTTCGCGCCATAGCCGGTGTACACTCCGGGAGCGTAGATCTGGTGCTTGAACCAGGGGCGTCCGGGGAGGCCGGTGGAGTCCGTCAGCTGGCGCTCGCTCTGGATCAGCGTCTGATTGATCGAGCCAAGCGGCGCCCGTCCCAGCACCGCCTTCGCGAGCGCCTTCTCGTAGCGCTCGGCGCTGCGAGCCAGCGCCTCGACGCCGTTTTCGAGCGGGGCAAAGCCGAGAAAAGGCGGCACCGGCTCGATCGCGGGCGGCACAGACCTCTCCCTCGGATCGGCTGTGGCAGTGAAGACCCCCTCCTCGATCTGGCGGTTGCGCTCGCGGGCTTCCTCCTGCTTGTCCTTGAGCAGCCTCTGGAGTTCGCCCACGTACTTGCGAACAGTCTCGGCCAGATTGGTGAACTCGTAAGGCAGCAGGTCGGCGCTCGCCAGGCGCATCACCGCGGCGCCGGCGGTCTGGGCCAGCGCCCGCCCGTAGCGAAAGTCGGAGTCTGCGAAGTGCGTGTACCAGTAAAAGTCGTCGTAGATCGAGTGGTAGATGCCGCCGCCATCCTCACCGCCGAAGCCGAGGTTGAGCGAGGCGATGCCGAGGTGGTCGACGAACACGGTGTAGTCGGAGCCGGAGCCTGGCGCGCCGATGCGCAGGTCGGGGCGCTGGCGGGCATCCTGACGCGATTCGGGCGACGCGGCGATGCGCTGGAGCTGGAGGCGTTTCCAGACGCTGAGCCGGGTTTCCGGATCCTCGACGTCCCGCGCCACGGCGTTGAGGAACTTTTCCAGCGAGTGCGACCCCGAGGCGAGGAGGTAGCCGCGGCCGTTGGAGTCGGAGTTGACGTAGGCGACGGCGGACCGGCTCAGCTCGGCGGCATGCGCCTCGGCCCACTCGGTCGAGCCGAGCAGACCCTGCTCCTCGCCGTCCCAGGCGCAGTAAATGATGGTGCGCTTTGGCCTCCAGCCCTGCTGGAGCAGGAGGCCGAACGCGCGCGCCTCTTCCAGCAGTGCGCTGGTGCCGGCGACGGGGTCTTCGGCGCCGTTCACCCAGGCGTCGTGATGGTTTCCGCGGAGGATCCACTGGTCCGGATCCATCGAGCCGGGAATCCGCGCCACTACATCGTAAATCGGTTTCAAATCCCAGTTGGACGCGACTTTCAGATGCACGCGGGCGGGGCCGGGACCCACATGGTAGGTGAGGGGCAGCGCCCCGCGCCAGTTCGCCGGAGCGACCGGTCCGTTCAGCGCGGCAAGCAACGGCTGGGCGTCGGCGTAGGAGATCGGCAGCACGGGGATCTTGGTGAGCGTGGGGGCGTCCTTCAGCGCCAGGCGGGTGGCTTCGGGCGTCGCGCCCACGCCGGGCGTGAGCGGGTCGCCGGGGTAGAGCGTCATTTCCATCACGCTGCCGCGTTGCACCCCGTCCCGGGGCCGCCAGGCGCCTCCGGGGAAGACGTCGCCCTGGTAGTAGCCGTCCTCGCGCGGATCGGAGTAAATGATGCAGCCGACCGCGCCGTGCTCGGCGGCGACTTTCGGCTTGACGCCGCGCCAGGAGCCCCCGTAGCGGGCAATCACGATCGCGCCCTTCACCGAGATGCCCAGACGCTCGAGCTGCTCGTAGTCGTCCGGGACGCCGTAGTTGACGTAAACCAGCGGCGCCGTCACGTCGCCGTCGGCCGAGTAAGCGTTGTAGGTCGGAAGCTGCTCGGCGTTCTGGTTCGAGGTGGGATCGCCGGGGACCGTGGGTTCCTGGAGCCGCGCCGTGAACTTCACCGGCTCCAGCATCTCAAGCACGCGCTCTTTGGGGGTGGGGAAGAGCACCTGGAAGGTCTCGATCCGCGCATCCAGGCCCCATTCCTTGAACTTCCCCAGGATCCACTCGGCGTTGTCCTTGTCGTAAGGCGAGCCGAGGTGGTGCGGGCGCGCCGTGAGGCGCTTCATGGTGTCCCGCAGGTTCTCGGGATTGGGAATGGCGCGAAACTTGGCCTCCCACTCGCGCTCGACCCGCGCGGATTCCGGCGAATAGCCGCGCAACGCCGGCTCATCCGCGGCTCCCGCCGGCCACACAAAGGCCAACACGCAGACGGTTCTCCCGATACCAGTCATCGATGCCTCCTGGAAAAAGCCATGGTAGCAGAGCGGACCGTCTGCTCACTCGATCCTAGTGAAAAGCCGCAGCCGCAACAAAGCTTCTACGTATCGCGACCCACTCCAAAAGAAAAAGAGGTGCTGCTGCGCGAGATCCATCACCGGGTGAAGAACAATCTACAGATCGTGTCGAGCCTGATCCGCCTTCAGGCCAACCGCCTGGCGGACCCGCTGGCGCTGGCGCAGTGCGCCGAAACCCTGGAGCGCATCAAGTCGATCGCGCTACTCCACGAAAAGCTGTACCTCTCGAAGAACCTGGCGAAGATCGATTTTTCCGAATACGTCCCCAACCGTGTGTCTTCGCTGCAAGCCGCCTATCGCGCCGACCCGAGGACGGTGAGAATGGAGGTTGCGGTCAAGAACGTGTTCGCATCGAGCTGCGGCGGCCCACCGCCCAGGCCATCTCCTTACGCGTGGCGGATAACGGGGTCGGCCTGCCCGACGCCCCGGAGTTTACCCGTCCGGATTCCTTGGGGCTCACGCTGGGGGCCACGCTGGTGCGCCAGTTGAAAAGCAAGCTGGAGATCGGCCGCGACGTGGGAACGGAGTTCATCATCACCTTCTCCGCCCAAGAGCCGGTTCGGCCGCTCTCCGCGGATGACGACGCGTTGCCGCGCGCCGCCGACGCGGAAGTCGCCAACGGCGCAGCACTCAGTGAAAAGGACGACGACCATGTCTTCTCCGCACATCCTCATCGTCGAGGATGAAGCCATTGTCGCGATGGACATCGAGCGCAACCTGGGGCGCCTCGGGTACGCTGTCTCCATCGCCCACTCCGGGCCAGAGGCCCTCGCCGGCGCCGAGACCAAGCGTCCGGACCTGGCGCTGATGGACAAACGCGCGCAGCCCTGATCGTGGTTTCCGCAGCCTGGACTCTGGTGCCGGTATTCTCGAAGGAATCTGTGGACGACGTGGTGGCTCAGCTCGAGCGGACGTCCTGCACCTGAGGTTGCCCGCGGAGCTCACGGGCTTGTCGCCGACGTTGTGAGCGTGACCATTTCCCGGGCTTTCCGCACCCGCACATAGAGGACACGCAGCGTCGCCATCACCGGAACCGACAGGAACATGCCGGGGATGCCTGCCAGTTCTCCACCGGCCAGCGCGCCAAAGACCACCAGCAACGGGTGCAGCGCCACCCCAGCGCTCATCAGGTGAGGGCTTAGGATGTAGTCCTGGAACATGCGATAGGCCACCAGAAAAACCAGGATCAATAAAACGTGCCCGAAACCGCTGAAGACGGCCACCAGAACGACGATCGCCACCGCCGCCACCGGCCCGAAAAGCGGGATGAACTCGAGCGTGCCGGCAATTGTTGCCAGCAGCAAGGAGTAGGGCAGGCCGATGGCCGTGAAGAAAATGCCGTAAGAGGTCAGTGTCGCCAGCGCCAGGATCGCCAGTGCCCGGATGAACCGGCCGAGCAACACGTGTATGTCCCCCGCTATGTCGTCCCACATCTCTCGGCGGTCCGGCCTCACCAGCGCCAGCGCCTGCTCCCGCAGTTCCTTCCCATCCTTCAGGAAGAAGAAGCTCAGAATCGGAATGAGCACGACGAAAACCATGCTGCCGAGTACCGAGAGAATACCGGCGCCCGCCTGCTGCATCAGGGGTACCAGCAGCGGGCCGAGGTTTTGCGCGCCCTCGCGGACCTGCTGCCTTAACGGCTCAAACCATGCCGGCCAGGGCTCTTGCAGGCGCTTCACCACCGTCTTTTGCAGCTCCGGGAACCCGGTGGCCAGATTCGAGGCCTCCTGCGCCACCCGGTTCCCCACCAGCACGCCGACCAGGATCAGCAGCCCGATCAGTGTGGTGTAGACGGCTGCCAGAGAGTAGGTGCGGGATCTCGTCCAGGGCAGCATCCGGTCCACCAAGTTCACAATCGGGGAAAGCATGTAGGCGAACAGGATCGCCAGGACGAAAACCAGCCAGACCGTGCGGATGTAGTAAAGGACGACGAGCAGCAGCGCGACCAGAAACACGGTCCAAGCCGCCCGCGCGGGTCGTGCATCGAAACCCAACATGCCTAGTATCCTAGCGCACTGCGGGCCCGTGCGTGCGCGGCGCACTTCGATTCCCGGGCAGGAGTGCAAGCCTTCCGGGAGAAGCCGAAGGCGGCGTGGCCCTGGCTCGGCGTATCCTGACAGCATATGGCTCAACCAACGACTGCACTGATCCTTATCGCCGCTGCGGCGGCCCTGGCCCAAACGCCCCAGACCAGGCTGCTCTGGCCCGGCGGCGCGTCCGGCGCACTGGGCGGCAATGACAGCGATATGCCAAGCGTCACCATCTACCTTCCCCCGGCGGACCAGACCAGCGGCGCCGCCGTGGTGGTGTGCCCGGGCGGCGGCTACGGGCACCTGGCCATGGACCACGAGGGGAAGCAGATCGCCGAGTGGCTGAACGCGCGTGGGATTGCGGCCTTCGTGCTCAAGTACCGGCTCGGCCCGCGCTACCACCACCCGATCGAGCTGGGCGACGCCCAGCGCGCGCTGCGGACGGTGCGTGCGCAGGCCGCCGAGTTCCGCGTGGCGCCCGATCGCATCGGCGTCTGGGGGTTCTCCGCCGGAGGACACCTGGCCTCGACTCTGGGCACGCACTTCGACGCCGGCGACCCGAACGCCCCGGACCCGATCGACCGCGTCAGTTGCCGGCCCGACTTCATGATCCTGGCTTACCCGGTGATTTCCCTCGACGGCGAGTACGTGCACAAAGGCTCGCGGCGAAACCTGCTCGGCGACGACCCCGACCCCAAGCTGGTGGAACTGCTGTCGAACGAGAGGCAGGTGACCGCGCAAACGCCCCCGACGTTCCTCTTCCACACCGACGGGGACAAGACCGTGCCGCCGGAAAACAGCGTCCGGTTCTACCTCGCGCTGCGCCAGGCAGGCGTCCCGGCCGAGATGCACATCTACGAGCGCGGCAATCACGGCGTGGGACTGGCGCAGAAGGACCCCATCCTCTCGACCTGGCCCGATCGCCTGGCCGACTGGCTCAGGAACCGCGGCGCGATCAAGTAGCAGGGCTTTTCTGCTACCATCTTTTTGTAGCCGTGCTGGAGTGGCGGAACTGGCAGACGCACGGGACTCAAAATCCCGCGCCCTTCACTGGGCATGTGGGTTCGACCCCCACCTCCAGCACCAGTTCTTGAGGCTCTCCCCGTCCGAGCCGATCCTTGGGCCCACTCGCCGGCCTGGCGACGCGCCTGGGGTCAGGCGCGGCAGCCTGACGATGCGGCATCGGGTACAATACCTCCACGGGGTGAAGAGCGTGGCTCGCCTGCGGTTCACGTGTGTTGCGGTGGTGGCGCTGGCGTTGCGGATGCCGGGTGCGCCGCCGCGGCGCGGGCTGGAGGGCTATTCCCGGCGCGTCTGGCAGACGCAGGATGGCCTCCCGGAAGAGACCGTTCAGGCAGTCGCGCAAACCCCGGACCGGTATTTGTGGATCGGCACCAGCGGCGGCCTGGTGCGCTTTGATGGCGCCCAATTGGTGGTTTTCGATCGCGAGAATACCCCGGCCCTCCATGAGAACAGCATCTTCTGCCTGATGGTGTCGAAAGACGGCGCCCTTTGGATCGGCACCGACGGCGGCGGGGTGGTGCGCTACCAGAGCGGGGTCTTCCGGTCCTATTCCGGGAAAGAGGGCCTGAGCAACGGCTTTGTTCGCACGGTGTATCAGGACCACGCCGGAGATGTCTGGGTGGGAACCGACGACGGTCTGTTCCGGATGGCCGGGAATGCGCTGGTGCGGGTGGACGGCCGCTCGGGCATTCCCGCGGTAGCCGTACACGCGATCCGGGAGGACAGCGATCACCGGCTGTGGGTGGGAGGCTCCTCGCTGCTGATGCTGGAGGGAGACTCAGCCGTCGAGCACCGCTTCCAGGGTGGTTTCAGCGAGAACAGGATCAAGTCCATCCTCGAGACAAGGGATGGGACGCTCTGGGTGGGTACGGTGTCGGGCCTGCAACGGATGGAGCGTCACGGCAGCGGCTTCTCCCGAGTGCCGGAAGTCTCCAACACCGTGCGGGTGCTCCGGGAGGGCCGGGACGGGATGCTGTGGATCGGCACCATCGGCGAGGGGATCATCTTGCAGCATGAGGGCAAGTACTCCAAGCTCACCGCGCCGGAGACCCTGCCCAGCGACACCGTGTTGTCCCTGTTCGAGGACCTGGAGCGGAATGTCTGGGTGGGCACGCAGACGGGCCTGCTGCGGTTAAGCCGGACGGCAGTGAGCATGTTCCCGCTGGCCGATGCGGCCGATTCGGATTTCGGCACCATCTATCAGGACCGCGACGGCGCTCTTTGGGTCGCCAGCACGCGTCTGTACCGGTTTGCGGGGGAGGAGGCAGTCCCGTACCGGTTTCCCGGGTTCCTGGCCGGCATCCGAACGCGCAACATATTCCGGGACCGCTCCGGGGTGCTGTGGATTGGAACGGAGGGACACGGCGCGTTCCGCCTGAGCGGGTCGCAACCGCTGCAATTCACGAAAAAGCAGGGGTTGATCAACGACTTCGTGCGCGTGTTCCTGCAAGGCCGGGACGGCAGCATTTGGATCGGCACCGACGAGGGTGTGAGTCGCTGGCGGCCGGAGGGCATCGCCAATTATGGAGTTCGCGAGGGGCTCTCTTACTTCAGCGTCCGGGCGCTTCTGGAAGACCGCAACGGAGACCTGTGGATCGGAACCGAGAGGGGCGTGAGCCGGATTCACGCGGGCGCGTTCGTTCACGACGCCGTGATCGAGCGTCTGCGCAGCGAGAAGATCTGGGCGATCCACGAGGACCCGGAGGGCGGGCTGTGGTTTGGTACCCGAGGCGGCGGGCTGTTTCGGTGGAAGCGGGGGAAACTCACCGCCTACACCAGCGCGCAGGGTCTGGCGAGCAACAGCATCTACCATATCCTCGAGGACCACAGGGGCCGGTTCTGGATGAGCGGCCCCAACGGCATCTCTTCGGTGAGCCGCCGCGATCTGGACCGGGTGGCCGAAACGCCGTCGTACCGTCCCGCGGTGACGCTGTACGGGGTTTCGGACGGCCTGGAGACGACGCAGATGCACGGCGGCGTTCAACCCGCCGGGTGCCTGACAGCCCAGGGAGAGGTCTGGTTTCCGAGCAACAAGGGACCCGTCCGGATCAAGCCGGAGCTGGCCACTTCCGGCGAGCTGCCCTCGGCGGTGATCGAGCGGGTGGTCGCGGACGGACGCCAGATGCCGCTGGGCGCCAAGCTGGTGCTGCCGCCTGGGAACGGGAAGCTGGAAATCCAGTACAGCGCGATCCGCCTGCGGTCGCAGGAACGTATCCGGTTTAAGTACATTCTGGAGGGCTTCGATCCGGACTGGACCGAAGCGTTCGGCCGTCGCGTAGCCTACTACACCAACCTCCCGCCCGGCGAATACCGGTTCCGGGTGGCGGCGTTCGAGATGAGCGAGCCCCAGAGGGCGTCCGAGACGGGAGTCGCGATCGACTGGCAGCCGCATTTCTATCGCACCGCGTGGTTCTTTGGTCTGTGCCTGGCGCTGCTGGTGGCGGGGGCTTGGGGCGCTTACCGATTCCACTTGCAGCAGATCCACGCCCGGTTCGAGGGGGTGCTCGAGGAGCGCAGCCGGGTGGCGCGGGAGATGCACGACACCCTGATCCAGGGATGCGGGGGCGTCTCGGCGCTTCTGGAGGCCTCCTCCACGCTCGGAGATTCGGCGCCGGAGATGCAGCGGGAGCTGCTCGATTGCGCCCGGGCCCAGGTGCGCGCCACCATCGACGAAGCCCGGCGGGCGGTCTGGAATCTGCGGCAAAAACCGACCGCCGCCGGGGGCATCTGTTCGACCTTGTCGCAGATCGCTCAGGAGGTTGGCCTGGAATCGCGGATCCCCACGCTGTTTGAGACTTCGGGCAAGCCCTTCGCTCTGGATCAGCAGGTGGAGCGCGATCTGCTCATGGTCGCCCGAGAAGCGCTGCATAACTCGGTGCGGCATGCGCATCCGGGCAATCTGCAACTCCGTCTCTGCTTCGAGCGGCGCAAGGTCCGCATGTACGCGGTCGACGATGGTTGCGGATTCGAGCCCGCCTCGACGGACCCGCCTCCCGGCGATCACTACGGACTGGTGGGCATGCGCGAGCGAATCGAACGCCTGGGAGGGGAGTTCATCCTGAGGAGCGCCCCAGGAAAGGGAACGCAGATCGAAGTCGCCATTCCGCTGAGGAAGGCGGTGGCGGCGACTGTTGCGTCCGGAGAGCAGGCATGAGCAAGCCCGAGAAGATCAAGGTGCTGGTGGTCGACGATCATCCCATCATGCGCCTCGGTGTGGCGGCGATCATCAACGCCCAGCAAGACATGCAGGTCGTCGGACAGGCGGGAACGGGACAGGAAGCCATCGAGCTGTTCGGGCAGCACAAACCCGACGTGACGCTCATGGACCTCCGGCTGCCCGGGATGAGTGGGGTGGAGGCGATCCGGTCGATTCGCGAAGTGTATCCGCGCGCCCGCTTCGTGGTGCTCACGACCTATGAGGGCGACGAGGATATCCACCAGGCGCTGGCGGCCGGCGCGCAGGGGTATCTGGTGAAGGGCATGTCGCACGAAGCGCTTGTGGACGCGCTTCGGAAAGTCCATGCCGGAATCCGGTTCCTTCCGGCGCCGGTAGTCCGCAGCCTGGCGGCGCGCACGCCCAACTCGGAGCTCACCCTCCGGGAGCGCGAGGTGCTGGCGCTGATCGTCCACGGCAAGAGCAACAAGGAGATCGCGGCGTCGCTGGGGATCACGGAAGCTACCGTCAAGTGCCACGTCAGCGTGATCCTGAACCGGTTGGGCGTCAATGATCGTACACAAGCGGTGGTGGCAGCCCTGCAACGGGGCATTGCGCACATTGACGATTAAAATAGTTTAATTTTGCCCCTCCAACTTTCGACGGATTTCCCGTCCTCCGCAGCCACCTACAATTGATTCAGTCGCCCCCGCGCGAGTCCGTTGCGCGGGGGGGATTGCGGCTCAACCTGGATACTTCGTTGGTGAAGGGCTCCCACGTCACCGAGGAGTTCAAAGCCGAATAATGTCGCTTGGGCCGACCCGGATGCCAATGCGCACTCCAGAACCAGAGGAATTCGTCGATGTGCAAACCAGATAGCATCCGGACCATGGTGGTGAGCACGCAGGCTGCGGACCGGCTGGGTTTGACGATCATGATCGATAGCCAGCCGGACATGGAGGTGATCGCCCAGACCGGCAGCACCCAGGATGCGGTGGAGTTGCTGTTCGCGCACATTCCGGACCTCACCTTGATCGAAGCTTCCCTGGTGGATGACGGCGTGGCCGAGGCGCTGGGACGGCTTCGGCAGCAGCACCCGAAGAGCCGTGTTCTGGTATACGCCATGTACGAGGCGGAAGAGAGCGTCCAGCGCGCGCTGCGGGCGGGAGCGGAGGGATGCGTTCTGAAGGGGATGGCCCACTGCGACCTGCTTCAGGCGATCCGCACGGTTCACTCCGGCGGCCATTATGCGCCTGTCTCGAGCCCATCGTCTCAGAGTCCCGAGGGGGCCATCCGTGGTTGAGAGGGGGTCCACGGACAGGACGGCCGGGACGCGGTTCCGAGCACCTCAACCCCACCGAGAGATTCGCGCATGCTCAAAAGGGACATCTGGATGAGAAGCTCTGGTCTCGCCTTGCTCGCCGTTCTGGCCACCGCCGTTGACGCGGGGCCGCCGGCAACTCCTCGGAAAACCGGTCGAACGGCTGTCTATCACTTCGACCTGAGCGGGAAGCCGGAGCCGATCGCCCCGGCCGCGCTGAAGCTGGGCGCGAACCGAAGCCCGGCGGGCCAGGAACTCGGTCTTAACAGCCGCTATTTCTTGAAAGATGGCAAACCGTGGTTCCCCATCATGGGGGAACTCCATTTCAGCCGCTACCCCCGGCAGTACTGGGAGGAGGCGCTGCTAAAGATGAAGGCCGGCGGAGTCGAAACCGTGGCCACGTATGTCTTCTGGATCCATCACGAGGAGATCGAAGGCCAATGGGATTGGGCGGATGGCAAGTCGCTCCGGGACTTCCTCCAGCTTTGCGCCAAACACGGCCTGACCGCGTTTGTCCGCATCGGCCCGTGGGCGCACGGAGAGGCGCGTAACGGCGGCTTCCCCGACTGGCTTCTGACGAAAGGCTTCACGCCCCGCACGAATGATCCCCGGTACCTCGCCTATGCGCGAAAACTCTACGAGCAGATCTACGGGCAATGCCGGGGGCTCCTGTTCAAGGACGGCGGTCCGGTCATCGGCGTCCAGATCGAAAACGAGCTGACCTCCGACGCCGAGCACCTCCGGACCCTGAAGGCAATGGCCCGCGAGGTCGGATTCGACGTTCCATTCTACAGTGCGACGGCATGGATGTCGGTGAGTTTGCCGGAGGGCGAGTTGCTGCCGGTATGGGCCGGCTATCCCGACATGCCTTGGGAAAGGAACGAGCCCGCGCCAATTCCCCCGCGGAAGCAATACCTGTTCACGAGTGGCCTGGACCTGTTCCCAGTGAACATGATGGATGCGCCGGGAGCGGGCCTCGACCTGTCCCGGTTGAAGTCCGAGAACCTATTGGACAAAGCCGTCTGGCTTCCGAAAGGGCTCCCCTACGCCATGGGGGAGTTGGGCGGCGGCATTCAGATCACTGAATGGCGGCGTCCGGTCGTGACGGCCAAGGACATCGCCGCGCTGGCCTACACCGCGCTCGGCAAGGGCGCGAACCTCCTGGGCTACTACATGTTTCAGGGCGGGTCGCAGCCGCGCGGCAAGCTCACGGGCATGGAAGAGCCGGGCTGTCCTGCCGTCTCCTACGATTTCCAGGCGCCGCTCGGCGAGTTCGGGGACGCCCGCGAGTCTTACCACCGCCTCCGAGCGCTGCACCTGTTCCTGGAGGACTTCAGCGCCCAGATGACCGCCACCCTGCCGGTGCTGCCGTCCGAGATGCCCTCCCAGCCGGCCGACGCCGGCACCCTGCGGTCGATCGTTCGCGCCGCGGACGGGAAGGGCTTTCTGTTCTGGAGCGACTATCATCGTGGCGTCCGCATGACGGACCTCGGACCGCTCCAATTCGAGATCAAACTCAAGGACGGGCGGGTGCTGGTTCCCGCGACGTTGAAGAAAGACACGTTTGGGATCTGGCCCATCAATCTTAGCCTCGGCGACGCTCTGCTGCATTACGCGACCGCCGAACCGTTGGGCGTCGTCGCCGGCGCGGATGGCGTTCCCACTTACTTCTTCTTCGCCTCCGAGGGCGTCGCCCCCGAGTTCCTCTTCGACTCGGGGACCCTCCGCGGAGTCGACGGTGATTGCGTCGGCATGATCGAATCGATGGGCGGGTTGACCAAGGTTTCGGCCTTGAGCCCCGGGACCGGCTGTCTGATGCGCATCGAGACGGCGAGCGGCAAGAGGGTTCGGATTCTGACGCTCACCAACGAGCAATCCCGGCAGTATTGGAAGGCCAGACTGGCGGGCAAAGACCACGTCTTCCTCTCGGCCGATGACCTTCAGTTCGACCGCGACCGGGTCACGGTGGATTCCACCGGCTCCGGGCCGATCAGCTTGGCGGTGTACCCCGCTGTTCCGCGGCTGAGCGGCTCGGGCCCGGCTGCCCTGGCGAAAGCGGCCGACGGCGTTTTCACGCGCTACGAACTCCCGGTCCGGCCGAGGGCCATCGAGGTCGCCGCGGAGCCTCAGGGCGGCGGAAAATGGAAACTGAAGCTGCCCAAGGACGCGCTGGACGGGCTGGTGGACGTATATGTCGACGTCCAGTTCACCGGCGACGTGGCGCGGCTGTGGTCCGCGGACGGGAGCCGCCTTCTGGGCGACCGGTTCTACAGCGGGCCGGCCTGGAGGATCGGGCTGAGGCGCTTCGCGCCAACCATTCTGGCCCAGGGCGCGCTGCTCGAGATCACGCCTCTGAAGAAGAGCGCCAGAACCTTCCTGGAGGTCTGGCCGCGCTTCGCCGGGGATGAGATTGCCCGGATCGACGCGATTCGCGCGATCCCCATCCATCGCGCCGTTCTTCGCGCGGAAACGATTCGCTAATCGCCTCCATTGGGGCCCCGGGAGCAGGCGGCCTGGTGTACCATCTTTGGGTGGCCAGGTGGACGGCCATGGGAGGCTCGAATGCAGCGAACGATTTCATTCACCCTCAACGGGAGGCCGGTGCGGGTGACGGTCAATGACGAGCGCATGCTGCTGTGGGTGCTGCGCTACGACCTCGGCCTCACCGGCACCAAGTTCGGTTGCGGCGCCGCGCTCTGCGGCGCCTGCACGGTCATCGTGGACCAGGAAGCCGTCCGGTCCTGCTCGACCCCGGTGAAAGAGGTCGCCGGGAAGCGCGTGCTCACCATCGAGGGCCTGAGCCAGCAAGGCGGTCTGCACCCGATCCAGGAGGCGTTCCTGAAGCACCACGCGTTCCAGTGCGGCTACTGCACCTCGGGGATGATCCTCAACGCCTATGCGCTGCTGCTGAAGACTCCGCGGCCGGCGCGCGCCGAGATCATCCGGCTCATGGACGACAACTTGTGCCGCTGCGGCTCGCACACGCGCATCGTGGACGCCATCCAGGAGGCCGCCGGCGCGATGAAGGGAGGCGCAAAATGAGACCGGAAGCGGATCTGAGCCGTCGCGGCTTTTTGGGGCTGGCAGGCTCCGGGCTGTTCGTGTTCTTCCGAGTGGAGCCGATCGAGGCGTTCCAGGAGCCGGCGCGGCTGCCTTCCCGGCAGCTTTACCCCACCGACTTCAACGCCTACCTTCGAATCGGCGCGGACGGCCGGGTCGGGTGCATGGTCGGCAAGGTCGAGCTGGGGCAGGGATCGATGACGGCGCTGGCGCAACTGCTGGCCGAGGAACTGGACGTCGCGTTTGACTCGGTGGATATGGTGATGGGCGACACCGACCTCTGTCCCTGGGATATGGGCACCTTCGGCTCGCTGAGCGTCCGGATGTTCGGGCCGGCCCTGCGTGCCGCCGGAGCCGAGGCGCGGGCCGTGCTCCTCCAGATGGCGGCCGAGCGACTGGAAGCGCCGGCCGGGCGGCTTCAGGTGGAGGCTGGCGTGGTCAGCGACCCGTCCTCGGCGGGCAAGCGCGTGACCTACGCGGAGCTGGTTCAGGGGAAGCGGATCGAGCGTCACCTCGAAAAGGTTCCGGTGAAGCCCGTTTCGGCGTTCACCGTCGTCGGGAAGTCGCCGCGGCGCAAGGACGCACTCGAGAAGGTGACCGGCAAGGCCAGGTACGCGGCCGACATGGCCCTTCCAGGAACGCTGCATGCGCGGGTTCTCAGGCCTCCGGTACACGGCGCGACCCTGAAAGACGTCGACACCGCCGCCGCCGAGAAGGTGGCCGGCGTTCGCGTGGTGAAGGACGGCGAGTTCGTAGCCGTGCTCCACGAGCGGCCCGACCTGGCCGACAAGGCGCTGGGGCTCATCCGGGCGCAGTTCAACCGCCCGCAGCCGACCTTCGACGACAAGACCATCTTCGACCACCTGCTCAAGGCCGCGCCGCCTCTCCAGGTGGTGGGCGAGAGCGGGAGTCTGGCGGAAGGGGAGAAGCTCTCGGCGTCCATCCTCGAGGAGACCTATCTCAACAGCTACGTCGCGCACGCACCCATGGAGACCCACTCCGCGGTCGCCAGGATCGAAGGCGGCAAGGTCACGGTGTGGGCTTCGACCCAGACGCCGTTTCCGCTGAAGCAGCAGGTGGTGCAGGCATTGGGCCTGACGCAACAAAACGTGCGGGTGATAACGCCCTACGTCGGCGGCGGCTTCGGCGGAAAGAGCGCCTCTCAGCAAGCCATCGAAGCGGCGTGGCTGGCGAAGATCACGGGCCGGCCGGTCCAGGTGGTCATGGACCGCGCCGAGGAGTTCTTCTACGATTCCTTCCGGCCGGCGGCGGTGGTGAAGGTCCGCGCGGGCGTGGCCGCCGACGGGAAGATGGTCCTGTGGGACTACCAGGTCTGGGGCGCCGGCGACCGCGAGGCCAAGCCTTTCTATGACATCCCGAACCAGCGCGCGCGCTCGGCCGGCGGCTGGATGGGCGGAAACCCTCCCGGCATGCACCCGTTCGCGGTCGGGCCGTGGCGCGCGCCCTCGGTCAACACCAACACCTTCGCCCGCGAATCGCACATCGACATCCTGGCGAACAAAGTGGGGCGCGACCCGCTGGAGTTCCGCCTGAGCCACCTCTCCGACAAGCGTATGCGGCGCGTGCTCGAAGCCGTCGCGAAGCAGTTTGGCTGGGAGCCCGGGCGGGCGCCTAGCGGCCGGGGCGTGGGCGTCGCCTGCGGCATTTACTCGGGCACCTACGTCGCGACCATGGCGGAGGTCGAGGTCGAAAAGAGCACCGGGCGGGTGCAGGTCCAGCGGGTGGTCACGGCGCAGGACCAGGGCGTCGTCGTCAATCCCGACGGCTCGCGCCAGCAGATGGAAGGCTCGATCACCATGGGTCTGGGCTACGCGCTGACCGAGGAGGTCCACTTCAAGGACGGGGAAGTCCTGGAGCGAAACTTCGACACCTACCAGATCCCGCGCTTCTCGTGGCTGCCCAAGATCGAGACCATCCTGATCGACAACCCGGAACTGCCGGCCTCGGGCTGCGGCGAACCGCCGATCATCACCATGGGCGCGGTCATCGCGAACGCAATCTACGACGCCGTGGGAGCCCGGCTGCTCCAACTCCCCATGACGCCCGAGCGCATCAAGGAGGCGCTGAAGAGGGGGTGAAACTTGCCTCTGGACCGGTAACAGCAGTCAAGTGTCCCTCGGGATGGGGGCCAGCGTTCCTCAGGTACGACCGGTCTCTGCATCTCAGGTGATACGCGCGGCTGTTACTTCACGCTTCCAATTGAATTCACCAATCCTCCAGCGGAAGGCGTCCAGGATCGAACGAGATGTATCTTCACGACAGCGCTCCAGCTCGTAGTAGTCGACATTGACAGGCATCGATTTCGGCCGCAGGCGCATTCCTTCCGCAAGCAGGAACCTGCCGTACTGATCCTCCGGGGGAAACCTGTATCCGACCACAACAATCGCCTTGGCTTGGCTTACGGCCGCCACCACCGCCTTCCACTGGCGCACGACAGCATCGAAGACCTCAGAAACACCATATTGAGCTTGGACCTCTTGTATCAGCTCGCTCTTAATCGGAACCGCGCCGAGCAGAAGCGGCGCTCTTGTACAATCAACGTCTTCCTCGGCAAGGGAATCCAAGAGGGGTGAGCCATCGTCCGCGGCGGAGAAGAGACGCCTCTTGTTGAAGTCCAGGCACCACGACGTCGAACCATGGGGCTTCACGAAATTGACAACGTCGCGCCGCAACTCACGCGAGAATGTGCGAAGAGGAAGACGAGGCCTGCATCGAACGGCAAGGCGTTCGAACAGCGTATCGTAGTTGAAAGAAACCACAACATCACCGAGTTTGAGTTCCTTGACGAGGCGACCGAGTGTATAGTCCTCTGTTAGCGGGAGCTTGTCCGCAACCCAGTCGCACGTTCGCCCGTACAGACAAAGCAGCGCTTGCGTCAGCTCGCGAGGCGCGTCCTTCAGCCAAGACTGGCAAGGGAGGGCCGGATTGAGCTTCGCATAGTAGTCTATGCAGGTCCAGATCTGCTCGAGGCATGAATACGGCAGTTCGATGCCCAAATGCCTGGCGACTCCTGCAAGCGCTGGATACTTGGTGGCCGAGCACGGGGCACGTTTGGCGAGCTGGCTGCCAAAATCAGCCGCCACGGGTGGACAGACACTTGAGTCACGGAGTGTTCCACAAGAAGACCCGGCTCCAAGAAAAACGGCTTTCAACTGGGCCCCTCCCGCACTGTCGATGACAATACTACCACGAGCAACCGCCCTTCTCACGCCGCCCGGTTGCGGTTGTCGGATTCTGCGAATTGTCTCGACTCCGTATGGCTCTTCCGAGGGGGGCGACGAAGCTGGGGGTGAGGGTGCGGGTTCTGGCGCCGTCTTGGCGTCGACATCAGCACTCGCAGCCACTCGCGGACTCGGGGCGGCGCTATACTTGAGGCAGGGAGCTGGTGCGATGGTATACACGGTGGCCTTGCGACAAAGCGAGGAAGGCTTCAGCGTGTGGTGTCCTGGACTCCCTGGATGCTGGTCTCAGGGTGAAACCGAGCAGGAAGCGCTCGAGAACATTCGGAGCGCCATCCAGGAGTATCTGGCAGCCGCCAGCGAGCTGGTTGAGAGCGCCAATCTTCGCCAAGTCGAGGTTCGAGTCTAACTGTGGGGAAGTTGGCCGGGATCCCTCATCTTCAGGCTGTCAAGGCTTTGGAGAAGGCGGGCTTCCACGTTGCCCGCCAGGGCAAGCATGTCGTGTTGTCCGACGGCATCCGCATTGTTACGGTCCCGCGCAACAATCCCATCAACGCCTTCACGATGGGCGGCATCATTCGGGACGCAGGCCTGACCATCGACCAGTTTCGAAAGCTGCTGTAGCTTGAAGAGAGCCGGCCTGCGCTACACGGTCACCGAAGGAGTGCATTTCACGAGCGGAGGAGCCTCGCCGCGCTGATTGGGAATGCAGTCTGCGATGCGGTGCCGGCCTGGGCGGTCGGGTTCCCGGTGGCGCCAGCGGGCATCCTGGCGCCTCATCAGCGCGCGCCTGCTGCTATCGTGGAATCGTGGATCGGGTAATGCGGCTGACGACATTCGAGGAGTTGAATACGGCCAACGCCAGACTGACTTACTGGCTGACCCGCCCGCCCGTGGAACGGATTGCCGAGGTCGAACGTCTGCGGCGCGAGTACCTGGAGTGGCTGCGAGGGGTCCGCGCCGATGTAGCCTCGGAAGGACTTCGAGGATCTCTGCGCCTCGTTGAACGGCCGGAACCTTGAATACATTGTAGTCGGCGGGTACGCCAGGACTCGGGTGGGTTCCTGCTATCATTTGAGTGTTTTCCGACCATGCTGCGCTCTTCCTTCGACCAGCCTTTCAGACTCGGACGAAAGACCGTTCGCGGACGCATTCTGATCCCCTCGGGGATCCGCTGCACGCACGCCGCCACCATCCGGAAGTGCTTCCTGGAAGTACCTTCCATTGGGGTTGTCACCACCAAGAGCATCAGCGCGCGGCCGCGGAAGGGGTATCGCGAACCGATCTACGCACGGTACGCTCCCGGCTGCTACATCAATGCGGTGGGCCTGGCGAACCCCGGCGCCGAGCAATTCGTTGCCGAGTTCGAGGGCATCGAGATCCCCGGCGACAAGTTTCTGCTGGTCTCGATTTTCGGCTCCGACGTCGAGAGTTTCGTGGAAGCCGCCCGCACGTTGAAGCCGATCGCGGATGGCTTCGAGCTCAACATGTCCTGCCCCCACGCGAAGGGTTACGGAGCCGAGGTCGGCCAGGACACCGAGCTTCTCCGGAGGATCACGGAAGCGGTGGTCCGGATCGCGGAGGCGCCCGTTTTCGTGAAGCTCTCCGCGATGCTCCCGAACCTGGCCGGAACCGCCACTGCCGCGGTGTCCACGGGCGTGGCCGGCATCACGGTCACCAACACCATCGGTCCGGCCTTGGTGGCGGTCGGCGCGGACCCAATCCTCCACAACAGGCTCGGCGGCCTGTCCGGGGACGGCATCCGTCCGCTGGGCTTGCGGGCCGTCGAGCAGGTGCGGCAGGCGGTGGGAGAGGAGCCGGTGATCATCGGGATGGGAGGAATCGCCTCCGCCGAGCACGTCCGCCAGTACGCTCTGGCCGGCGCGGATCTGTTCGGCATCGGCAGCGCTCTCACGGGGTTGGACAGCGTGCAGTTTCGAGAGTACCTGGCGCAGCTTCAGCGCGACGCCTGCGGCGGCCACGGCCAGGAGACCTGCCGGCGCACCTGCGAATCTCCCGTCCCCATGGATTACGTGAAGGCCCGCATCGGCGCGCGCGTGGACTACAACGGGTCGCTGTTCAAATTGATTCTCGAAAGCCTGCCGGGGGATTACCGCGACGGCGATCTCGCGGGGAAGTTCTTCTTCCTGTGTTGTCCCGGGGTCGGCGAGAAGCCCTTCGCTATCTTCTCGGCCTCCGAGAAGAGCGTCATCGTTCGTACGGTCGGGGAGTTCACGCAGCATCTTGCCGGCCTCTCCGCCGGCGCTGAGATTTTGCTTCGGGGGCCGTACGGGCGCGGTGTGCCGCGCTTCGAGGACAGCACGCTGGTTCACGTGGGCGGCGGCACGGGAACCGCCTCCCTGTTGGAGATTGCGCACCGGTTGGGACCGGGCAACCGCCAGGTGTTCCTGCTGGGCGCGCGAACCCGCGAGCACCTTTTCGACGTCGACAGGTTCGAGCGCCTCGGGCCCGTTTTTCTCTCGACCGACGATGGCAGCCTGGGGCGCCGCGGCTTCGTTCCGGAGTTGCTCCCGGAAGTCGTCGCGGGGATTCCGGCCGCCGAGAGGCAGCGAATCGCCTTTATCAACTGCGGCCCGGAGCCGATGGTCCGGCGCTGCTTCGAGATCCAGCAGGAAATGGTTTCCGAGGACCGCATCCTCGGCGCCATCGAGTACATGACCAGTTGCGGTGTTGGCATTTGCGGGAAGTGCTCGAGTCCCTCCGGCGCGCTTTCCTGCATCGACGGCCCGTTCATGCCGTGGCGCGAGTTCCAGCCCGGCGCTCGACAGGAGGTCTGACGGAAATGGTCCCGCAGGCGATGCCGTTGCGGTTCATCCCCCTGGGGGGAAGCGGCGAGATTGGCAAGAATCTGTACGTGTACGAATACGGCGACGACATTCTGGTGGTCGATTGCGGCTTGACGTTTCCCGACGAGGAGATGTTCGGGGTGGACGTCGTCATCCCCGACATCACCTACCTCCTCGGCAAAGCGGGCTCCGTGCGCGGCATCGTGCTGACCCACGGGCACGAGGACCATATTGGCGCCCTGCCGTGGGTGTTGAAGCAGTTGAACGTGCCGGTGTGGGGCACCCGCTTCGCCCTGGGCCTGGTGCGGCGGAAGCTGACCGACCATCCGCACCTGGCGAGCTGCGAGTTGAATGAAATCGATCCCGATCGCGCTCTCACACTGGGCCAATTCACGATCTCCTTTTTCCGCGTGACTCACAGCATCCTGGACGCGGTCGGGCTGATCATCGATTGTCCGGCCGGCCGCGCGATCCACTCGGGCGACTTCAAGTTCGAGCACACGCCGCTGGCCGGGCCGAGCACCGATATCCAGAAGATCGCGCTCGCGGGCCGCTCCGGCGTGCTGGCGCTGATGACCGAAGTGACCAACTCGGGCGACCCCGGCTGGGTGCCGTCGGAGACCAATGTTGCGCGGACTTTGCACGACCTGATGTCGGCGGCGGAAGGCAAGGTCGTGGTGTCCAGCTTCGCCACCAACATCGCCCGCATCCGGGAAGTGTTCCACCTCTCCGTCGAGCACGGGCGGAAGATCTGCCTGATCGGCCGCAGCATGCGGGAGAACGTCGAGGTGGCCCACGATCTGGGGTTCCTGCACTACCCGGAGGGCGAGTGGTTCGTGGACATCGACGACGTCGCCTCGGTGCCGGACGGCATGGTCACAATCCTGGCGACCGGCAGCCAGGGCGAGCGCACCTCGGCCCTCAGCGTCCTCTCGGCCGGTTCCTACCGAAAGCTCAAGCTGGGTCCCGGCGACCTGGTGATCATTTCGGCCGACCCTATTCCGGGCAACGAGCGGCAGTTCTACCGGATGGTGAACCGCCTGTGCCGGCTGGGCGCGGAAGTCGTGCTGAACGACGAGGCGCAGGTGCATGTTTCCGGGCACGCCAACGTGGAGGAGCTGAAGCTGATGCTATCGCTCACCAGGCCGCGTTTCGTGGTTCCCGTCCACGGCGAGTTCCGGCACATCGCGCGCTACAAGAAACTCGCGCTGGGCATGGGATGGCCCGGCGAAGACATCTTCACGCTGGGATCGGGAGATGTCCTGGAGCTTTCGGCCGCGGGCGCCTGCCTGGCTGGGAAGGTGCCCGCCGGGCGGGTGCTGGTGGACGGCCTGGGCGTAGGCGACATCGGCAAGGCGGTTCTGCGCGACCGCCGTCATCTCTCCGAAGAGGGCGTGGTGGTTGTGGTTGTGAACGTAGACGGGCAGAGCGGGGAAGTGGTGGGGCGGCCGGACGTGGTGGCCCGCGGCGTGGTCTCGGCCGAGGACGCCGAGCCGTTCGCCGAGGCCGTGCGAAAGGCCGTCTGCGGTGCGATTGCCGACGCCGAGATCTCCGGCCCGGACGAGCTCGAGTCCGCCCGGACCGCCCTCCAGAGCGCCGTCAAGCGCGTCATTCTGGACCGCACCGGGCGCCACCCGATGATCATCCCCGCCATCACCCTGTTGTAGCCTGGTTCAGGTAGGATAGAGGCTCCGCCGTGGCGCGCTTGCTGATTGTCGACGACGATGCCAACACGCTGGCCTCGCTGGCGCGGGCCTTCCGCCTGGCCGGGCACGAAGCGACGGTGTGCGATCAGGCCGCCCGCGCGCTCGAGCTGGCCCGGGCGCAGCGCTTCGACATGATCTTCTCCGACGTGGTGATGCCCGGCAAGGACGGCCTGGCGCTGCTCGAGGATTTGAAGGCGGCGGGCGTCGCGAGCCCGGTGGTGATGATCTCGGGCCAGGCCAACGTCGAGATGGCCGTGCGCGCCACGCGGCTGGGCGCGGCCGACTTCCTGGAAAAGCCGCTCTCCACCGAGAAGCTGCTGCTGACCGTCGAGAACGTTCTCAAGCTGGCGCGCCTGGAGGAAGAAAACCGGCAGTTGCGGCAGCGCGTAGGGCGGCACGAAATCGTCTGGGCCAGCGAGGCGATGCGGCGCGTGATGGCGCAGGTGGAGCGCGTCGCGGCCAGCGAAACGCGCGTCTGCATCCTGGGCGAAACCGGCACTGGCAAGGAGCTGATCGCACGCACCCTGCACGAGCGCAGCCCCCGGCGCGCCGGCCCCTTCGTCACGCTCAACTGCGCCGCGGTTCCCGCCGAGCTCATCGAATCCGAGCTGTTCGGCCATGAGAAAGGCGCATTCACGGGCGCGGCCGTCCGCCACGTGGGCAAGTTCGAGCAGGCACACCGCGGCACGCTGTTCCTGGACGAGATCGGCGACATGCCGCTGGCCATGCAGGCCAAGCTGCTGCGCGTGCTCGAGGAAGGCGAGGTCGAGCGGGTCGGCGGCGGCCAGCCCGTCGCCGTGGATGCCCGCGTACTGGTGGCCACGCTCCGCAACCTCGATGAACTGGTCCAGGGCGGCAACTTCCGCCAGGACCTCTACCACCGCGTCTATGTCTTTCCGCTTCGCCTTCCGCCGCTGAGGGAGCGGCTGGAGGACATCCCGGTCCTGGTGGAGCACTTCTCGCGCCAGATCGCGGATCAGAACGGCTGGAAGGAAAAAGCCTTCGCTCCCGAAGCCATCGAGGAGCTGCGGCGCTACGCCTGGCCGGGAAACGTCCGCGAGCTGCGCAACGTGGTGGAGCGGCTGCTGCTGCTCTCGGATTCGCGCGTGGATCGGGACGCGGTCGAGATGGCTTTGCCGGCGGCGGGCCGCACGCCCGGCGGAGCCCTGGCCGAGCGAGTCGAAGCCTTCGAGCGGGAAGCCGTGCTGGCCGAGCTCGAGCGCCACAACTACCAGATGACCGAGACCGCCAAGGCCCTGGGCCTGGAGCGCAGCCACCTCTACAAGAAATGCCAGCAGCTCTCGATCGAGCTGAAGAAGTCAGGCCGTGGCACATAGCTGGGTGCTGGCCCGCGGCAGCGCGACCACGCTCGTGGCCGCCGTAGTTGCGTGACCGCGGAGAGTCCGGCCAGCGCCGGGCGGAGCTGCGGGCTCTCCTACCCCGCCTGCTCCATCAGCAGCTCGAAAACCACACGGGCGGCCTTCTGGCCGGCGCCCTTCTTGGAGTCGCCTTCGGCCTGCGCCACCAGGTTCTCTCCAATGCGCACCTCGACGGTGAATCGCCGCGCGTGCGCCGGTCCGTGCTCCGAGACGACGGCGTAGCGCGGGTACGGCAGGTTCAGCGAGCGGGCGATTTCCTGGAGCGCGCCCTTGAAGTTGGTGAACGGCGCGCCGGCGCTTTCCTCGTGTTCCGGGCCCGTCGCGAGAATGTGCCGGACGACGAACTCGCGCGCCGCCTCGACGCCGCCGTCCAGGCAAATGGCAGCGATCAGCGCTTCCACGGCGTCGGCGAGAAGTCCCTTCTTGATCCGGCCGCCGCTCAGCTCCTCGCCCCGGCCGAGCAGCAGGTACTCGCCCAGTTCCAGCCTCTGAGCGGCCTCATGCAGGTGCGAGGCGCTGACCAGGTAGTTCTTGATGATCGACAGCCGGCCCTCGCGATAGGCGGGGTACCGGTTCACCAGGCACTCGCTGACCAGGAAGCCGAGCACCGCGTCGCCCAGGAACTCCAGTTGTTCGTTGTCGTTGAGCGGTTGCTGGCCCTGCTCGTAGGCGTGGGAGGTGTGGGTCAGGGCGCGGATCAGAAGATCGCGGCTGCGGAAACGGTAGCCGGCCGCCTCCTCCAAGACCTCCAGATCCGCGCGCATCCACCAACGATATTACGGCTTCTTGGGCTCGGCCGGGGCGGGGATTGCCGCGGGAGCCGCCGGCGCCGGAGCCGCCGCCGGCGCCGGGGCTGTCGCGGGAGGCGCAGCCGGCTTGGGGGGGCCGCCCTTGGCCTGGATCGCGCGCACCCGCTCGGCTTGCGCGATCTGCCTCACCTGGACGCTGGCGTCGGGCGTAGCGATCACTTGATCCAGGATCGCGATCGCCTCGTCGTACTTCTTCGCCCCGTGGTACGCCGCGCCGAGCCGTACCTGCGTGCCAGGGTCCGGCGGCTTGCTCGATTCGAGCGACGCCTTGAGCTCCGCAATTGCAGTGTCGTAATCCTTGCGCACCATCGCCGCCAACCCCAGCGCCTCGTGTGCCTGTGCGTAGAACGTCTCCTTCGCCTGCGTCCACTGCTCGTCGCTAATTGTCGGGTTGGGCTTGGCCGCGGTCTTCAGAAGCTCCATGGCCCCGTTCGCGTACTTCGCCACCTTGCCCAGTTTCTCCTCCCGGTCGAGATCGAACTCGCGCGTGTGCTCCGCGATGCCGCTGGCCAGCATCAGCATGGCCATGTAGTTGTTCGGATCGGCTTCCAGCGTCCGTTCGGCGTAGATGACCATGTCCGGGTAGTCGTTCTTCTCGCGATACATCTCCGCCGTAACCATCAGGGCCAGAGCCTTGAATTCCGAGTCCGCGTACTTGACCACGAAATCGGTGGCCGCCTTAATGCGCGAGTCGGCGTCCGGGGCCTTGAAGATCGCCTGGAGCGCCTGCCCCTCGGCCGGCGACTTGACGCTGGGCTGCTTGACGGGCGGGGCGGCCGGCTGAGCCTGCACCGCGGCGAATGCCATCGAGACGGCTACGAGTGCCAATAAAGCTCGAACCACAATTCCTTTGTTCATCCAATCGCTCCTTTTTGGTTGCTCTGCTGATTGTATTCTTTTCCCGCCTAAGGCTGCTGGACCTTCCGGTGGAACGCTTCGCCCAGGCCCTGCTGAGCGGCCTTGCGCGCGGCCTCCGAGCCTCCCTGGACGTCCAGCGCGGCCTGGTAGTGCCGGGTGGCTTGCTCGCGCTCCCCGGCGGCGTCCGCCAGCCGCCCCAGGTACACGTGGGCCCAGGCGGCTTCCTGCGGGTCCGGTACGGAATCCAGCGTCTTGCGGAACAGTTGCTCGGCCAGTTCCCGGTGGCTTTGGAGCGCCGCAATCCGCGCCAGCCCGTAGTAGGCCTTGGCGTGCAGCGGCTTCTCGTCGCTCTCCTTCAGCACCCGAAGATAGGCGGCCCGGGCCTTCTCCAGGTCGCGGTCCCGATAAAGTTGCTCCGCCTCTTCCAGCGTCTTCCGGGCGCCGGTCGGCTCGACTGGCTTCTCCGCGGGCACCACCTTGGCCTTGCGCGCCGGACGCTCGGCGAGGAACTCAACCGTTGCCAGCCGCTCGTCCTCGCGCTTCAGATTAATCGCTTTCACCAGCTCGGGGTAGTAGAACCGCAGCGACTGCTCCTGTTTCTCGTAGGCAGGCAGCGACTCGGCGAAAGCGGGCGTCAGAATGAAACCCTCGCGGAATGCCTGATCCACCATCGCCGGCCGTTTCGCCGCCGGCGCCAGCCGGCTCTCGATTGCCTTGATCATGCACTCGGCCGCCAGCAGCAGGAAATCCGACTTGTAGTAAGGCTCCAGCGCCGGGGCCGGCTGTGCGTAGTCGAGCAGCGCCCTCTTTTTCTCCAACTCCTCGGAGTACCGGACCGCCAGCGGGTCCACCACGAAGTGCAGATACCCATGGCGCACGTCCTCGGCCTGCGGCTCGGCCGATGGTGTCAGCACCACGAAATAGTCGTTCTTGTAGCTGCGCGTCTGGATGTGGTTGGGCGCCGCCAGCAGGTCCACGTAAATCTGGAAGCGGGAGCCGAGGGCCGGGCTGGTCGAAGACCGCACGTAGGCGTTCACCTGGAGCTGGGCTTCCATCGCCGGCCGGTGATACCGCGCGATCACCTCCTCGAAAGCCGGCTGCGACCTGCGCCACAACTGCTCGACGCCCGCTTGTTGGTAGAACTTCCGGAGCAGCGTCTGAAATCCTTCCAGGGCCACGACGTCGGGCGGCAGCTCATTGGTCCTGTACCGGAACTCGAAAGCCGGCGGGCCACTCACCGAAAGAGCGAACGATACGTACTGGCTCAGCTCCGCTGTCGCGTCTTCCCGACGGTGGACGGCGAAGAAGGTCCTCAGCTCCGGCAGGCAGGCCGGATTCTTTGCCGCCACTTCCCGGCGCACCATCGCGCGAATGGGGGAATTGGCAGGAGACTCGAGATCGGCATCGTAGCCCGCCGCGTTGATGGCCGCCAGCACCGCAAATAGCGCCGGGCTGGCATCCAGTTGGCCCTGTTCGATAGGGGACTGCGGTGCCGTCGAAGCCGAAGAGCTAGTGAAGAGAACAACCGCCAGGACGCCGCGAATCAACAGAGAACCCGCCTCACGCATTCCAGTTTAGCCTAGAACCGCGCCCTCGGGCTGCCTGCGGCGATGTATAAAGGAAGATCCCCATGCGCGTGGCCTTGGTGAATACGAACCGGATGCAGCCCCCGATCGCCCCCATCGGACTGGACTACCTGGGAGAGGCGCTGCACGCGGCCGGGCACCGCGTGGAAGTGCTGGACCTGTGTTGGGAAGCCGACCCGCACGCGGCGGTGGCCCGATTCCTGGAGGGCGCGGAGTTCGGACTGGCCGGCATTACGCTGCGCAACACCGACGACTGCGCCTACACCAGCCGCCAGTCGTTTCTGCCCGAGTTCGCCGGCCTGGTGGATGCGATCCGCGCACACACCGGCGCCCCGATCGTGCTGGGTGGCGTGGGCTTCTCGGTCATGCCCGAGCCGGTGCTGGCCCTCTCCCGCGCCGAGATCGGCGTATGGGGGGAAGGTGAGTTTGTGCTACCGGAGTTGGCCGCCCGGTTGGAGCGGAAACAGGAATGGCGCGAACTGCCCAATCTGGTCTGGCGTCGCGGCGCGGCCTGGCAGCGCAACGCACCCTGCTCCTGGCCCCTGGCCGGTCTACCTCCCATGAGCCGGAGTTGGGTCGACAATCGGCGTTATTTCCGGCAGGGGGGACAGGCTGGCTTTGAAACCAAGCGCGGCTGTCCGGGCCAGTGCATCTACTGTGCCGACCCGGTGGCCAAGGGAAAACAAACCCGGCTCCGGCCGCCCGGCGCCGTGGCGGACGAGCTCGAGAGCCTGCTGGGACAGGGCATCGATCACCTGCACACCTGCGACGGCGAGTTTAACCTGCCGATGTCGCACGCTTTCGAGGTCTGTGAGGAAATGGTTCGCCGCGGCCTGGGCGACCGGCTGCGGTGGTACGCCTATTGCTCGCCCGCTCCGTTCTCGCCCGAGCTTGCCCGCGCCATGCGCCGGGCGGGGTGCGTGGGCATCAACTTCGGCGCCGACAACGGCGACCAGGAGATGCTGAGGCGCTTGGGACGGGGATTCGCCCCCTCCGACATCCTGAACGCCACCCGCTGGTCCAAGGACACGGGCATGGCCGTGATGCTGGACCTGCTGCTCGGCTCTCCGCACGAGACCAGGGAAAGCCTGGTGCGGACGATGGAATTGATGCAGCGGGCCGACCCGGACCGGGTCGGCGTTTCCGTGGGTGTGCGGGTCTATCCCGGCACCGAGCTCGCTGCGCGCGTGGCGCCCTCCCAGGGCACCGAGCCGCTCTTTTATCTCGAGCCGGAGATCGCGCCCTTGGTCTTCCCGTTGCTCGACGCGCTCATCGGCGACGACAAGCGTTTCTTCTTCTTCGACTCCTCGCGGCCCGATCGCAACTATAACTACAACGCCAACCAGCGTCTCATCGACGCCATCGGCCAGGGCTGCCGGGGGGCCTACTGGGACATCCTGCGTCGCTACGAATGATCCCGAGCGGGGCTGGGCAACGCCGGCTACTTCGATCCGCCACCGGCCTTGTTCTTCTGGGACCTGGCGAACTCCAGGTTGTTGCGTGCGAACTGGAAGTCCGGCTGGATGCGGAGAGCCTCGCTGGCCGCCCGGATGGTTTGGTCCCACTGGCCCAGGGAGGCGTATGCCGCGGCCATGTTGTTGTACGCTTCGGCGAAGTCCGGCCGGAGGCGCAACGCCTGCCTGGCCGCCGCGATGCAGTCCTGATAGCGTCCGACCTGATGGTACAAGGAAGACAACTCGAGGAAATTGTCGGGCGATGGGCGGCTTTGTGCCAGCGCCTCGGCGCGCGCGACCTGTACCTCCAACTGCCGCTCCATACCGAGGTACCTCAGAACGACGGGGTCCTCCGGAGCCAGCTTCAGACACTCCCCCGCGAACGACTTCAGCGGACCCCACAGGCCATGCTCCGCGTAGACCCGCAGGAGCAGGTAGCGGGCTCCCATTAAGGACGGATTGAGGGCCAGCGCAGTGCTCAGGGCGGCAGCGGCTTCCTCGGATCGGGCCCTCGAATTCAACCAGCGTGCGTAGCCGAAATACGGGTCGGGCTCCTTCGGATCCAGTTGGATGGCGCGGCGGAAATGCCGCTCCGCTTCGGCGTCGCGATTCAATTCGCCGTTGGCGATGCCGAGGTTGATCTCGATCCTGGAATCGTTCGGCCGGAGGGCGTTGGCCCGTTCGAAATAGGGAAGCGCGGCCGCGGAGTCGCCTTGGTCCAACAGGATGCTTCCGTAACCCATCAGTGCGCGCCCATTCCTGGGGCTCTTGATGGTGACGTCGCGCCACAGGCTCCTCTCGGTGTGCCAGACTTCGTTCCTGCCGCGCGTTCCCAGCGCACACAGCAGTAACAGGCACGCCAGGCCAGCGGCAGTGCTCCAGCGGTGATCCCGAAACGGGCGCCGCAGCAGCATCAGGCTTCCCGCCCAGGTGACGGCCAGCATCAGGCCGACGAAGGGAAAGAACATCCGGTGATCGTTCTCCACATCGCTCAGGGGGTAGAGCGAGGTGGGCAGCATCGCCACCACGAACCAGACCAGGCCAAACGAGATCGGGCGGGTGTGAGAGCGCCTGGCCGTCGCCCAGACCGCCCACAGCAGCGCGGCCAGGAACAGGAACCCGGCGAGCGCTTCCAGGCGCAGGACCGAGGGGAGGACTCTCAGGTCGGAATCCGCGCTGAGATGCGTGGGCAGGAAGAACGACCGGAAGTAGCGCAAAGCCACGAAAGGCTGGGTGATGAGGTATCCGTAGGCGGGCTGGTTAGTCCCGACGAAGCTCTTGGGCGTCATGGCGCTGGAGAGCCAGGCCAGCAACAAGCCCACGGCGATGGCCGGAGCCGACTTCCGCGCCGCGGCCCACAGCCCCCGAACCGAGAGGCGCTCCTCGAACAGGAACACGTAGGCCAGCAGCAGCAGGGGGAAGGCCAGGGCGGGAGCTTTGGCCAGCACTCCCAGGACGAAGGGGATGAGGTACAGGCCGGAGCGCCGCCGCTGGGGATACCGGGCATAGACCACCAATGCGGCCACCGCGCCCAGGGTGGACAGCAGGTCGGCCCGCTGGATGATGTAGTTGACGGTCTCGGCCATGGCGGGGTGCAGGCCGAACCAGGCGACCGCGAACCAGGCGATCCAGGGGTTGTGGGGATGCGGCCGGACGCGTTCCATGATCTGGGCGTAGAGCAGGTACATCAGCACCAGCAAGACCAGGAACCACAGGAAGGTGGACAGGTGGAAGTAGAAGGTGGACTCCAGTCCCCCGCCCAGCCAGTAGTCGATGGCCAGCGAAGTGGTCACCAGCGGCCGCCAGGAGCGGTTCGCGGGCTCCACGGAGAAGGTGGTGGCGTCGGTGAAGAACCTGGGGATGTTGCCGAGGTAGCGGATGTATACGTTGTCTTTGACGGTGTGGAAATCGTCGAAGAAGAGGCAGTTCTCGAAGTGGTTGGAATAGGTGAGCGTGACGGCACACAGTACCAAGGCGGCGATTAGAGCTGAAGTCCCGCGGGACACAAGGCTTTCCTAAAGGGGCATTGTATCAAGCGGCTCCCCAAGGTTACGCCCTGGCAGCGCGCCAGCGCAGGAGCGGCTCGACCAGCGCACGCCCGGCGGTCTCGAGTTCAGCCACCCGCAACACGCGGCACACCGCGCCGAACACCGCGACGCCGAGCGGAATCGAGATGGCCAGCTCGACCAGGCGCGCCAGCCGGGAGACCCCCAACCAGCCCTGAATCCCGGTGCTGGCCAGCGCGATCGCTGCCGCCATCACCCCGGAGGCCAGGCCGATCTTCAGCGTGCTGCGCAACAAAGCGCGGCCGTGAATGCCGCCCATTCGTTCCCTCAGGATCCAGAACAGAGCCGCCGAGGCGAACAGCGACACGCCCGAGGTCGCTAGCGCCAGCCCCGCGTGTCCCAGCCCCGTGTGGCGCGTCATCGACCACGCCACCAGGTAGTTGATCAAGATCGAGGCGAGGCTCACCAGCATCGGCGCCCGCGCGCTGCCCAGGGCATAGAAGGCCGGCGCCAGTATCTTCACCGCGGCGTAGCCCGCCAGCCCGATGGCGTAGCAGGCCAGCGCGACCGCGGTCTGATGCGTATCGTAGGCCTCGAACTTGCGGCCCTGGTAGATCAGCCCGATCATCGAATTGCCGAGAATAATGAGCCCGACCGAGGAAGGAACGGTCAGCAGCAGCACCATGCCCACCGAGCGCGACACGGTCTTGCGGAACTCCTCCAGGTTGCCCGAGGCGGCGCTGCGCGAAATGGAAGGCAGCATGGCGGAAGCGATGGCCACGCCGAACAGGCCCAGGGGAAGCTGCATGAAACGGAAAGCGAACTGCAACCAGCTCACGGGGCCATTCACGCCGCGCAGCGGATCGACGATGGTCGAGGCCAGGTTGGTGTTGACCGCCACGTTCACCTGCACGGCCGCGCTGCCGATGATCGCCGGGCCCATCAGGTAGATGATGTGGCGCAGTCCGGGATGCGACCAGTCCAGGCGGAGGCGGAAGCGGAACCCGAGCCGGCGCAGGCTGGGGAGCTGCCAGAGAAGTTGCAGAGTGCCGCCCAACACTACTCCCCAAGCCATCCCGGCGATCGGGGTGATGCCGAGGTGCGGGCCCAGCCAGAAGCCGAGCGCAATGCCGAAAACCACGGATCCGATGTTGAAGAAGGTCGAGGCCAGGGTAGGCACCGCGAACCGGCCGCAAGCGTTCAGAATGCCCATCGCTTGCGCCGCCAGGGCCACCACCAGCAGGAACGGGAACATGATACGGGTCATGCTGATGGCCAGCTCGAACTTGCCCGGGTCCGCGGTGGCCCATCCGGGGGCCAGCAGGCCCACCAGCGCGGGGCTGAAAACCGTCCCCAGCACGCACACTGCGCCCACGATCAGGATCACGGCGGTGCCGACCAGGTTGGAGAGCTCGGCCGCCTCCTTCCGGCCCTTGGTCGCAAGGTATTCGGTGAAGGTGGGCACGAAGGCGGAGGAGAGGGCGCCCTCGGCGAACAGGTCCCGCGTCAGGTTGGGGATGCGGAAGCCCAGAGAGAAGGCGTCGTAGACCCGGCCGGCTCCGAACAGGTGGGCCATCACGGTCTCGCGCAGCAGGCCGCTCACTCGGCTCAGCAGCACGCCGGCGGAAACCACCCCCGCCGCGCGGACAATCTGCTGCTGTCCGGCGGCATCCTCGGAACTGCGGGTCTCCTTCATCGGTGCTTCTCAGGGCTGCTGCCCGTACTGCTCGAGAAAGCGCGCGATGGTCACGATGCCCTGATAGTAGTTCTCCAGGCGGTACTTCTCGTTGGGGGCATGCAGGCCGTCGTCGGGCAATCCGAACCCCATCATCACGCTGGGGATCCCCAGGTGCGCCGCGAAATCCCCAACGATCGGCACGGAGGCGCCATCGCGGATGAACACGGTGGGACGGCCGAAGACCTCGCCGAACACGCGCGCCGCCACGCGGATCGCCGGGTGCTCCGGGTCCACCAGCACCGCCGGAGAAGCGCTGAGCACCCGCACCTCGGTGCGGATGCCGTCGGGCGTATTCTCCGCGACGAACTCCCGGAAACAGGCGATGACCTTGCCGGGGTCCTGCTTCGGGACCAGCCGGAAGCTGACCTTGGCGGTGGCGCTGGCCGGAATCACCGTCTTGGCGCCCGCGCCGGTGAAGCCGCCCGCGATGCCATGCACTTCAAACGCCGGCCGGGCCCAGATGCGCTCGAGCACGGAATAGCCGCGCTCGCCCGTCAGTTTCGTCGAACCGACCTCGGCCCGCAGGAACTCGTCTTCGTCGAACGGCAGGCTCTCCCAGCTTGCCTTCTCGGCGGGCGCCGGGGGCTGAACGTCGTCGTAGATGCCGGGGAGACGGATCACGCCCTCGGCGTCTTTGACCTTGGCCAGCAGCTCGATGAGGCCGAAGACGGGGTTCGGGGCGGCGCCGCCGTACAGGCCCGAGTGCAGATCGTGCGCCGGCCCGCTGGCCTCCACTTCCAGGTAAATCAGCCCGCGCAGCCCGACGCACAGGGTTGGCATCCCCTCGGCATAGAGCGCCGTGTCGGAAACCAGCGCCGCGTCGGCTCGCAGCTTCTCCGGATTCTGGGCCACATACCGCGTGATCGAGGCGCCCCCAATCTCCTCTTCGCCCTCCACCAGGAACTTGAGGTTGACGGGGAGCGTTCCGTGGACGGCGCGCAAGGCCTCGACCGCCTTGACATGCATGTACATCTGTCCCTTGTCGTCGGCCGAGCCGCGCGCGTACAGGTTGCCGTCCCGCACGGTGGGTTCGAAGGGCGGGCTGATCCAGGCTTCCAGAGGATCCGGCGGCTGGACGTCGTAGTGCCCGTAGCACAGGACAGTGGGTTTGCCCGGCGCACGCAGCCAGTCGGCGTAGACCAGGGGGTGCTTCTCGGTGGCGATCGCTTCAACGTGCTCCAGGCCGGCCTCCCGGAGGCTCGCGGCCACGAACTCGGCCGCGCGCTCGATGTCCACGCAGTGTTCCGGGGCCGTGCTCACGCTGGGAATGCGCAGGAACGCCGTCAGTTCTTCCAGCAAGCGCTCTCTGTTGTGCTCGACAAAAGCGGCGATGGGGTGCGACATGGGGTCTCCTGGGCCGGAACAACCATTATAGAAGCGAGAGCAGTCCGGAGGCCGCTACATCGCCAGCGGCAGGGACCAGCCCATCGGCGCCTCAGAAGAAGAACGCCCGGAAGAACTCTCTACGGCGTGCGTAGCCGAAATCCTTGGCGCGAATCGGAACGAGAATCAGTGCAGCCAGGTGGATCGCTGCGATCACGATGGTGACGGTGATTCCGGCTGCCAGTCGAAAGCTGTGGTCTTCGTAAGCGGTACAGATCGTCACGGCGTTCACCACCGCCCTGCAGATGAGAAACCAGCAGACCAGAACAATCTTACGGCTCAGCGCCAGGGCGCCGGCCAGCACCAGGAAGAGAGCGCTCACCGCGTTGGGAATCGGCGTCGACATCTTGAACGAGAAGACGGGTTCGCTGGCAGACAGGACTACCAGCGCGGAGAGGAGCATCCCCACGGCGACCGCCCAGGGCCCGAGCTTCCCTGGACGCTGCGCCGCGAGTTCCCCCTCGAAGACGTCTTCCAGTTTCGGGTGCCCGAGAATGTCGACCGTTTCCCGAACGGCTTCCGTCACCCTGCCGCTGGGTGCCGGCGCGGCGAACGTCAACTGGTAGTCGCCGACCTGCACCGGCCCCTTCAGCCCAAAGAACGGCTGCTGTCCCGCCCCGCCCTGCGCCAGATACCGGTCCCAGAAAGCGTGCGGTTGCGGGCTCACAACCAGCTTTTTGAAATGCGCCCGTTGCGCCTCTGCGAGGGCCTTCTGCCAGGTTGCGTCGCAGAAGGCCTGCGCCCGCTCCGCGTTTGGGCTCAACGCCATGACGAACTGGCCACCACCCAGCGTGACCATCGCCTGATAGCCGTATTCATCGGACTCGAACTCCTTGACGCGCCATCCCTCATCGAGGAGGCAATACAGGAATGCCTTCGCTTCGGCAGGGTTTGTAATCGCGATAGCCACGTTCCCTCCACTCACGCCATCCGGGGTCTACTTCGTACTTTACTGGATCTTCTCGTGCTTCATCACCGCGATGTAGCCCAGGTTCCGGTAGAGTTGCTTGTAGTCCAGGCCGCAGCCGATGACGAAGCGGTCGGGGATCTCGAAGCAGCGAAACTCGACCGGAATCTGGACAATGCGGCGGGAGGTGCGGTCCAGCAGGGTGCACAGCGCCAGGGTATTGGGGCCGCGCGCAGCCAGCGTGCGCAGCAGGTAGCGGGCGGTGAATCCGGTGTCCACGATGTCTTCCACCAGCAGCACGTCCTGGCCCTCGATGATGTCGTCGAGGTCCTTGGCGATACGCACCAGGCCCGGAGCGGAGGGTTGGGTCGAGAAGCTGGAGATCGCCAGAAAATCGATCTTCACCGGAATGTCGATCTGCTTGGCCAGGGCGGTGAGGAAGAAGACGGATCCCTTCAACACCCCGATCAGCTTGAGTTCGCGGCCGCGGTACTTCTCGGAGATCTCGGCCCCCACTTCGGCGATCCGCTGGGACACCTGCTCCTCGGTGTACAGAATCCGCTCGATTTCCGGCGCCGGCGGCTTCATCGGAATGCCACTTGCTGTCCCTGCACCGTGGGGCAGGCGGTTCCGCCTGCCACTGGCGGGTGCAGTGATTCGGCAGGCCAAACGGCCTGCCCCACGCGAGGCCAGCGCCGAAAGCAAGTGGCATCAGGCTTCATCGCGCAGCCAACCCCTCGGGTTGTTTGCCCAGCCGTTCGGCCAGGCCGTACTTGAAGATCAGGTTCTCGAAATCCTTCTGGTAGAACACCTGAATGTTGACGTTGGGATAGATCATGCGCAGCAGCTTGACCTTGTGGTTCTTCCGGGTGACCAGCGACTGCTTCATGGTGGTCAGCTCGACAAACAGGTCGAATTCCGGGAGGTAGAAATCCGGGGTGAAGGCTTCGAGCACCCGGCCGTCCTTGTCCCACTGGATGGGGAAGCTGCGCGGCTCGTACTCCCAGGCCACCTGGTAGAAGTCGAGCAGGTTGGCGAAGATCTCTTCGCTGGGGTGCATGAACGCGTTCTTCTTGAGGCTGGCCTTGGCGGGGGCGACGATGCCGTACTTGGAGAGCTTGAGCCGCGCCTTGAATTGCAGGTGGGCCTCGGCGGCGGCCGACAGCAGGCCCTGCTCGAGCAGCCCGCGGGCGCTCACCGCGCCGCGGATGAGCCCGGCCACGCCCTCGGCCTCCAGGAACTCCGTGTTCGACACCAGGTCGAAGGAGTCCACCGGGGTGGAAGCCTTCCCCAGTCTGCGCTTGCGGTAATCTCTTTGCTGCCGCTCGAGGTCGCGGAGCAATGCGCGGGCCGAAGGGCGGTCCAGGCGATGCTCGAGCATCAGCGTGCCCAGGCGGCGCGACTCCGGCGCCACCACCTGGACGCGGAGCACGCCGGGCAAGCTCTTGAACAGCAATTCGGCGCCCTCGGTCGCGACCACCAGGTGATGCTGGGTGGCCAGGCGCGCCACCAGCGACAGCACGGCGTCCGGAAAGGCCTTATCGGGAATCGAGGCTTCGCCGCCGAACTCCTGGTCGATCATCCCGCGCAGGCGGGAATCGGTCACCAGCTCGAAGCTCAGCATCTGCGCGGTGAGGCGCGCCACTTCTTCGTGCCGGCAGCCCGGCTGGCCGGATATGGTGATCAACCCCATCGCGGATGGCTGCGAACCGTTGCTTCATGCTCATGATATCGTACCTACTGCCGAGGCGTTCTCTGCGTTATTCTTAGGGTTGTCTGGAATTCCTTGAAAGAGCGACGACCCGGTATGCTCTCCCACCCGTTCAGTCCCACGCAGGCGGTTGTGAGGTGTACCTGACGTGGGCTGGAAACGGCACGTGGTTCTGCGCTGTGGGAGCGTTCTGCCCACCGGGTTGCTCAATGCGGCCACGGCGGTTGCTTCGACCCTCGAGCTCGGCCGATGGCTGCGCGATAGCAAGTTGCAGTGCCGCTCCTACGCGCGCTCGCGGGAAGAGCTGTTTGACGGGATTGCGGCGCAGGTGGGCTCCCGGCCCGCACTCTATCTGGAATTCGGGGTGTGGGAGGGGGAGTCGATGCGGATCTGGTCGCGGTTGTTGACGAACCCCAATTCGGCCCTGCACGGCTTCGACAGCTTCGAGGGGCTCCCCGTGGATTGGGAACCGGGATTCCCGAGAGGCGCCTTCGATACGCAGGGCCGCGTACCCGTAATCGACGACCCGCGCGTGCGGTTCTCTAAGGGTTGGTTCCGGGAGACCCTGCGCACCTACACCCCACCCGAACGAGAAGTCATGATTGTCAACGTCGACGCGGATCTCTATTCCTCGGCTCATGAGATTCTGACTGCCCTCGAGCCCCATTTTCGCGCCGGCGATTTCCTGTACTTCGACGAGTTCTGCGTTCCGCAGGATGAGGCCCGCGCGTTCCGGGAGCTTCTGGCCCGTTCCGGCCTGCGTTTTGAACTGCTCGGCGCCACGAGGGGTTACCGGTGCGTTGCGTTCCGCTGCTGTGGTGGACCCAGGTAGTGGTGTTCGCACATTTGCACCCGCGCTGGCTTGTTGACTTGGCCGCGGCGCTCACGGTTCTTCTCTGGCTCTATCTGCTGCTCTGGCGCGGGTTTTTCTGGTGGATGCGGGAGGCGGACCTGGGCCGCGGACCTGCGCCGCCGCGCCGCGTTGCCATCGTGATTCCGGCCCGCGACGAGGCGCGAGTGGTTGGGCAGGCGGTCGCCTCTGTAGCCGCGCAGGACTATGCCGGCCCGTTCGAGATCTTCCTGGTGGATGACCACAGCGCGGACGACACGGCCGAGATCGCACATCAGGCGGGCGTGCGCGTGCTGAGCGCCGCGCCGCTTCCCGACGGCTGGACGGGGAAGCTCTGGGCGCTCTCCGAGGGCCTTCGCGAGGCCGGCCGGTTCAGTCCCGATTACTTCCTTCTCACCGATGCCGACGTCGTGCATGCCCCCGACAGCCTGGCCCGGCTTGTGGCTCTGGCCGAAGCCGGCCGATACGACCTGGCCTCGCTGATGGTGCAACTGCGATGCGAGACGCTGGCCGAGCGGGCGCTCATTCCGGCTTTCGTCTTCTTCTTTTTCAAGCTCTACCCGCCTCGGTGGATCGCCAGCGCGAAGCGTTCGACGGCGGGCGCGGCGGGGGGCTGCATTTTGGTGCGCCGGGAGGCGCTCGAGCGTATCGGCGGGATTGCCGCCATTCGCGGCGAACTGATCGACGACTGCGCCCTGGCCAAAGCCGTGAAACGGACGGGCGGGAGGATCTGGCTCGGATTGACCTCCGCGACGCGCAGCATCCGCGAGCATGGCACGTTCGCCGAGACCGGGCGCATGATCTCGCGGAGCGCCTTCACGCAGTTGCGCTACTCGACGCTGCTGCTCGCCGGGACGGTCGCCGGCATGTTTGCGATCTACCTGCTCGCGCCCGTGCTGCTGCTGGGGTTCGGGTCGTGGCTAGCAGCGCTGGCGTGGCTGATGATGATGGCCGCGTACGTGCCCGTGCTGCGTCTCTACCGGCGCTCGCTCTTGTGGGCGCCCGCCCTGCCCCTGGTGGCGTTGTTCTACACCGCCGCGACGGTCCACTCGGCCCTGCGCTACTGGCGGGGCCGCGGCGGCGTCTGGAAAGGCCGCGCCCAAGCGGCGCGCGGAACTGAGCGCTAACTCAACTCGCGGTGGAGAATGGGCACATTTCTCAGATCCACGGTCTTCTCGACGAGTTGGTTCTTAGAGTTGCGTGTTCAAGGGGATCTGTCCAGGCTTGCCGCTCCTACCGCTGCATGTTGGCGTGGCGGCCATCCGTCGATTGGCGTTGTTGCGGTCTCGGTTCGGGATTAGGGACGAGAAGTCGGCCTACGTCCAGAAACGGCCCGTCAGGCGGTAGCGTCCGGCGAGGTCCTCGGCGCCAGGCGGGGCGCCTACGCCGCGGTATCTGATCTGACCACCGAGACCCTCACGCGATAGCCCAGGGAGGCAAGGATGCGAATCAGAAGGTCAGTTGATACATGCTGGAGATCATCGTTCAGGATCGCAGTCACCCGGGTTCGTGAAGTGCCTGCTCTCTTCGCGATGTCCGCGTGAGTGATCTTCCGCTGTCGAGCGATTTCCTTCAGTCGCTTCAGCAGGGCATCCTGAACCTGCCATTCCCTAGCCGCGACGCCGGAGAGTCCCAGGGCGCCAGCCAGCTCTTCTGGCGTTCTTGCAACGATCGGTTTTAGTTTATGCATCGAGAAGCTCCTTCAGGCGTTTCCTGGCCACCTCGATTTCCAGAGGAGGCGTCCGCTGGGTCTTCTTGACGAAGGCGTGAAAAACGAGAACACCCTGCGATGAGGCGGTGTAGTAAAACGCACGAAAACTGCCGTCCTCCCCCTTCACCCGGAGTTCCGAGACTCCAGCAGCGACTCCCGGCATTGGCCGAGAGTTGGGCATTCCAAGCTGCCCCCCATCTGCAGGCGAAAGAGTCCCCTCCCCAGGCGAATTCGTACTTCTCTCGGAAACCGGCGTATTACCTCCCGCGCCTTCGGATGGAGGATGATCGGCCGCACAATCCTACTGTATCAAATTTGAGACATCGGGATTGCGTCGACTATTTGGAGACGCTGTCGCGATTGGTCCCGAGAAGTCGGCTTGTCTCCGGCCATGCCTCAACCAGAGCCCGATGCGGATCACTCCCGGGACACGCCGATCACGCGAAGAAGAACCCGGGCCGAGGATTTGCTGCGACGCCTGGCCTGAGCGGGACTACTGCGCGCAGGCCGCGACCAGGCGCTCGCGCAAGGTGGCCTGCTCGGGGGCGTCCAGCTTCTTGCCGCCCGCGGTGACGTAGAACACGTCCAGCGCTTTGTGCGCTTCGGTGTCGATGAGCACCAGGTCGATGTTGCCGCCCGTCGAGGAGATAGCGGAGGCCAGGTCGTAGAGCAGTCCGGGGCGGTCCTCGGCCACCACCTGGATCAGGGTGGCGGACTCGGAGGCCTGGTTGTCGAACGAGACGTTCGGCCGAATGCGCGCGCGGCGGCTGGGCGGGGCCGGCTTGGGCCGGTTCCGGAGCAGCGTCTTGACGTCCAGCTTGCCCAGCGTCACCCGTTGCAGCATCAAACGGAGGCGGTCCACCTCGCTGGGGTTCAGCTCGAGCGTGCGGTGCGGGTCCGAGAATACGAAGGTGTCGAGAATGGTTCCGTGCCGGTTCGCGAAGCCCTCGGCCTTGAGGATGTTCATTCCGAAACTGGCCAGGGCGCCGGCGATCGACGCCAGCAGGAACGGCCGGTCGCGCGCCACCAGGGTGAGGCGGTAAAAGCCGTTCTCCTTGTGAACGTCGACCGCCACGCCGCGCTCGCGGCTGTTCCGCTCCAGTTCCAGGTGCGCGGCGATCTCGGCCTCGGAATGGGTGCGCAGGTAGCGCACGGGAAAACCCTCGAGAAACGCGGCGCGGTCCGGGGCCTGCGCCAGGCGGTCCTCTTCCAGTTCCCGGGTCAGTTCGTTGTAGGCTGCCACGTACACGCGCCAGAGCTGCTCGCTGCGCCAGGGAGTCAGGGCGGTGGGGTTGACCGCGCCAATGTCCACGTAGGTCAGCACGGCCAGCTTCTTGGCGAGCTCGATGGTGCCGGCGCGATCGGCCAGGAGCCGGATCGTCGCCGGGTCGTCGAGATCCCGCGTGGTCATGATGAGAGAGAACTGCAAGTGGCGTTCGACCAGCAGCCGGACGGCGCGCTGCTGATCCTCCGGCACCCCGAGATGCTCCATCGCGATGCCGGCGAGCCGTACGGATTCGGGCACGTGCGGCCCGTCGGGTTTCGCTTTACCGAGGTCGTGGAACAGCAGCGCCAGCACCAGCAGCGCCGGGTCGTCGATTTCCGAGAGCAATTCGGCGAAGGAGCGCTTCAGGGGGTCCTGGGCGTCGCGCAGTTGCTCCAGGTTCTGGATGGCGACCAGCGTGTGCTCGTCCACCGTGTAGCGGTGATAGAAGTCCCGGATCACCAGGCAGTCGACGCTCTCCCAGCCCGGCAGCAGGGCCGCCAGCATGCCGGTCTCGTGCATGGTCCGGAGCGCCAGGGCGCAGTGTGGCGAGGAGAGCAGCTCCTTGAACTGCGGCCAGGCCCGCGTTTGAGGCGCGGACAAGTGGAGCCGCAGGCGCGCCAACTGATCCGCCAGGCGGCGCTCGGTTTCCGGAGCCGGGCGCAGGCCGTGACGCCCCACGAACTGGAACAACCGCAGGGCCAGCCCCGGTTCGTGCTCGAGGCGGTGCGGCGCGCGAAAGTAGACCCGCTCGCGCGACACGTAGAAGTCCGCGTTGGAGACCCGCGACCGCCACTCGCGGAACTGCACCAGAAGAGTACTCGTCTTCTCCTCGGCCGCGTCGATTTCCCGCACGGCGGCGCGGTGAATCTCCCGCGCGTGGCCGTAGAACTCGCGCATCCAGCGGGCTGGGTCGAGCGCCAACTGCTCGGCGATCTCCTCCTGCAGATCGAACGTGAGCAGGTTCGTGTCTCTTCCTGCGCGCTGGTGCAGTTCCGAGCGGAGCGCAAACAGGAAATCGCGCGCGGGGAGCAATTCGGGCGGCGGCGAGGGGCGCGGAATCCGATCGGGCCGTGCGCCGCGGAGCTGGCCGAGCCAGCCGACGAGCTGGTAATCCCGCAATCCGCCGGGGCTCTCCTTGATGTTGGGCTCGAGCTGAAAAATGGACCCGCCGGCTTTGACGTGGCGTTCGCGAGCCATGCGGCAGAGGCCGCGGATGATGGCCTGCCGCTGGGCGTGGATGAACGGCGGCAGGCCGGCGCTCAGTCGCGCGTACAGCCCGCGATCGCCGGCCAGGTAACGCTCGTCGAGCAGGCTGATGGTCAGCTCGAGGTTCTGGTCGTTGCGCTCGCAGCACTCCGCCGGCACGCGAACCGACTGGCTCACACGCAGGCCGCGGTCCCAGAGCTCCTGCAAGAACGCGGAGATGGCCCCCCGCTGCCGCTCGGCCAGCGCCTGGCGCTCCACCAGCAGTAACAGGTCCACGTCCGAGTGCGGAAACAGCTCGCGGCGGCCGAATCCGGCGACCGCTGCCAGCGCCAGCCCCTCCCGCACGGAAGGCGCGAGAATCCGCCCGTAGGCCTCGGCCACCAGGCCCTCGACCAGGCCGGTGCGCCGGTCGAGCGCGGCGCTATAAGGCCGATTCTCCGCGGTCATCGTTGCGAATTCGAATGGCCTCGGCCACCTCGTAAACAAACAGCTTGCCGTCGCCGATCTTGCCGGTGCGCGCCGCCTGCGCGATGGTCCGAATCACCTCTTGCAGCCGGGCATCGGCGATCACCAGCTCGAGCTTGACCTTGGGAAGCAGATCGACCTGGTATTCCTGGCCCCGGTAGACTTCTTTGTGACCTTTCTGGCGGCCGTGTCCGCGCACCTCGGAGACGGTCATGCCGTCGATTCCGACGGCTTTCAGGGCCTCCTTGACTTCCTCCAACTTGAATGGTTGAATGATCGCTTCAACTTTTTTCATGGCCTGCCCTACGATTCGAAGTTGTAGGCCTCCTCGCCGTGCATGCTCAGGTCCAGCCCCTCGGTTTCATGCTGCGGCTCCACTCGCACGCCGATCAGCAGGTCGCAGATCTTCAGGATGATCAGGGTGCCGACGGCGGCCAGCGCCCAGGCGATCGCGACGCCGATCAGTTGATTCACCACCTGGCCCGGGTTGCCGTCCACCAGCCCGAGGGCCAGCGGCCGGCCCGAGGCGTCCTTGAGGGAATCGTTCACCGCGTAGGTGGCGAACACGCCGGTCAGCAGCGCCCCCAGCGTTCCGCCGGCGCCGTGCACGCCGAACGCGTCGAGCGAATCGTCGTAGCCGAACAGGCGCTTGAACGCTGTGACCATGAAATAGCAGACGACGCCCGCCGCGAAGCCGATCGCCAGCGCCGCCAGCGGAGTGACGAATCCCGAGGCCGGCGTGATCGCTACCAGTCCGGCGACGGCCCCCGAGATCGCCCCCAGCACGCTCGGCTTGCCGCCCTTGATCCACTCCGCCAGCACCCAGCCCAGCGTCGCCGCCGCCGCGCCGAAATGCGTGGCCACGAAGGCGCTGGTGGCCAGCGCCGAGGACGCCAGGGCGCTGCCGGCGTTGAATCCGAACCAGCCGACCCATAACAAACAGGCGCCGATGACGCTCAGCACCAGGTTGTGCGGCTTCATCGGTTCGCTGGGATACCCCTGGCGCTTGCCCAGGTACAGCGCGCACACCAGCGCGGAAACACCCGAGGTGACGTGAACCACGGTGCCGCCGGCGAAATCGAAGCAGGGGAACCGGCCGCCCTGAAACGCGTTGAGCAGCCCGCCCTTGCCCCATACCATGTGCGCCATCGGGAAGTACACCAGCAGCGACCAGAGCGCCATGAACAGCAGCATGGCGCTGAATTTCATGCGCTCGGCAAATGCGCCGCTGATCAGCGCGGGCGTGATGATGGCGAACATGAGTTGATAGATCATGAACGTCTGCTGCGGAATCGTGCCCGCGTAATCCGCATTTGGCGCCGCTCCCACTCCGTTGAGAAACAGGTAACGGAAACCGCCGATAAACGAGTTTCCCTCTCCGAACGCCAGGCTGTAGCCCGCCACCGCCCAAATGACCGTGACCACGGCCATGAGAATGAAACTCTGCATCATGGTGCCCAGGACGTTTTTCTTGCGCACCAAGCCGCCGTAAAACAGCGCCAGCCCCGGCCCGGTCATCATCAGCACCAGTGCGGAGCTCACCAGCATCCAAGCGTTGTCGCCCGCCGACTGCGCCGCCTTCACCGCGGACTGCATCGCCGCCCACCGGGCGTCGCTATCCGTAACCGTTTGACCCAGCGCCGCTCCGGACAATAGCAGCGCCACAAGAACAACGGGGTTCCATCGATACACTTTAAGAGAGCCTCACCCTCATCATGCATCGGCGCGATACGCCCGCCAAGCAGAACATTTCTATGGATGCGATCAGAAATTCTTATGCTGACGGATAGCGCCGCCTCATGCGGCCGAAGAACGGTCTTCCAGCAGCTCGGCAATCCTGGTGATTAGCTTGTATTGCGTGAACGGCTTGCGCAGCAGAGGCTCATCGCCCAGAGACCGGCCCGTGTTGTGCAGCAGGATCTGATCGGTGTAGCCGGACATGAACAGCACCTTAGCCTCGGGCCTGACGGCTCTCAGTTGTTCCGCCAGCTCGAACCCGTTCATCTCCGGCATCAGGATATCGGTCAGCAGCAGCCGAATGGGTTCGGGGTGCTCGGCCGAGAGGCGCAGAGCCTCGCTGGGCGCGGACGCCTCCAGCACCCGATAGCCCGCCCTCAACAGCATCATTCCGACGAGCGCAAGAAGCGGCGGCTCATCGTCCACGACCAGAATCGTGACGGGTTGGCTGCTGGCGGCCGGACCGTTAGCACCGGGCATAAGGCGATTCTATCACCGCCTAGCCCTACTTTCGCAGTTCCCCGGATTTCGAGGCGAACATCGGGCAAAGACAAAACGTAAGTCTTTTGTTTGCGGAGCCACTGACGTCAACCGCGTTGTAGTGCAGACCTAACCCCTTTACCAA
>JBEKWU010000034.1:0-43323 GCA_049512775.1 Bryobacteraceae bacterium | reverse complement strand
CTGCTTCTGCGCGTGCATGTCCACTCCTCGAAGGTGTCATGCCCCGCGCCCACTTGGGTTACATTTCTTCGTGACCCAACGGCTCGAGTCCTGGTGACATTTTAAGCGACCCAATTCGCCGGTTTGAAACCCGCCCCCGCGAGGGGCTATACTCAGCAATCGCGGCCACGGAGAAGTAGCGGAGCCGTGGAGTGGAGGTCGCATGTCGGATCTACGCTTGGGTGACGTGATTGACGACTACTGCGTGAAGTGCCGCCGGATCACCAATCATGCCGTGGTGTCGATGGTGAACCGCGAGCCGGCTAAGGTTCGCTGCCGGACCTGCTACCACGAGCACGACTACCGTCACGAAGAGGCGCCGCCTAAGAAGGACGCCAAGAAGGAGGCCCTGTTCAAGGAAGTCCTCTCCTCGATCGATCCGGCGGCCGCGGAAACAGACGGCGCGCCGAAGAAAGCCACGAAGGCGCGGGGCAAGAAGAGCTGAGAGAAGGAGGCTGCATGAGTTCATCCGTTGTCGGGTGGCTGATCGTGCTGGCTGGCGCGGTCATGCAGGGAAGTTGGGCGCTGCCGCAGAAGTTCGTCCGCGGCTGGGCCTGGGAGAAGATGTGGCTGCTGTTTTGCATCGTCGCCTTGGTCATCCTTCCCTGGCTGCTGGTGGGGTTGGTGATCCCGCAGCCCGGGCAGGTCTACTCCAACGCGGGAAGCGGCGTGCTTGTGGAGACGGCTTTGTTCGGCGCGGGCTGGGGCATCGGGAACGTGCTGTTCGGTTTGGGCGTGGCCTCGGTGGGCATGGCGCTGGCCTTCGCCATCATCATCTCGCTCACCGCCGCCTTGGGAATGCTGGTGCCACTGGCCATCCAGCACCCCGATCAACTCACCTCCCCGAAGGGCTTGATGCTCATGGGAGGACTGTTGCTGGTGATTGCCGGCGTGGCCTTCTGCTCCAAGGCCGGGGCGTTGAAGGACGCCGGCGCGGCCGCCGCCAAGGGCCACTTCACCCGCGGCCTGCTGATCTGCATCGGCTCGGGCGTCACCTCGCCCATGATGAATTTCGCCTTCACATTCGGCAAGCCCATCCAGGACCAGGCCACTCGGCTGGGCGCCCATCCCGGCGCCGCCTCGATCACGCTTCTGGCGATCGCCGTCGGCGCGGGCTTTATAGTGAATGCCGCCTATACCGCGTACCTGCTGGCGAAGAACAAGACCTGGGCGCGGGGCGCCGCTTCCGACCGGCTGCGGAACCTGGCCTGCGTCACCGCCATGGGCTGCATGTGGCTGTTCGGCTTCTTCCTATACGGGATCGGCGTCACCAGCCTGGGCTCGATGGGCACGGTGGTGGGCTGGCCGGTTCTTATGACCACCATGGTCCTGGTGGCGAACCTCTGGGGTCTTCTCACCGGCGAGTGGAAGAACGCCGACAAGCGCGCGTTCCGCTACCTCGGCGCGGGGCTGGCGCTGATGGTGACCGCGCTGGTCGTGATGGGCTGGCCGGTGGGGTAGCTTTGTTACAATAACATTCTGGCCAGTCGCACGCCCTAAGGAGCGTTTCCGGCAATGATCTCCTCCACCCAAATGCGGCCGGGAATGGTCGTCAAGTTCAACAACGAGCTGTTCTCGGTCTTCAGCGTGTTCCACCGCACGCCTGGCAATCTGCGCGGCTTCGTCCAGGCCAAAATGCGCAACCTGCGCAGCGGGAACATGATCGAACACCGGTTCTCCTCGGAAGACCGCGTGGAACGCGCCGCCCTGGAGGAGCACAACATGGAGTTCATGTACGACGACGGGGAGTCGTACCACTTCATGAACACCGAGACCTTCGAGCAGACGCATCTCACCAAGGAGATTCTGGGCGACGCCGTTCAGTATCTGGTCCCGCAACTGAACGTGACGGTGGAGTTCTACGAAGGCAGACCGATCAGCGTGGAGTTGCCGGCCACCGTGGATCTGACCGTGATCGAGACCGAGCCGGGACTGAAGGGCGCCTCGGTGTCCAATGTGACCAAGCCAGCCACGCTGGAAACGGGCCTGGTGGTGCAGGTCCCCCCATTCATCAACCCCGGCGAGAGGATCCGCGTCAACACCGCCGAAGGCACCTATCAGGAGCGCGCGTAAGGGTTTCGAAAGCAGCGGGACCGGCCGCCGTTTCTCCACCACCGCCTCCCCTAAGCAATCGCAAGAGCCGGGCCGATATATAAGGTGTGGCAATCCGCCTGGATGGGCAATGTCATCTTCAGTCTTGACACCAGAGGAGTTGAGCCGCACGTTGGCCGCGCATCGGGTTTGGCTCGAAGGAGAGCCTGCCGGCATTCGGGGCAACTTCGCCTTCACCAATCTGGACGGTGTCGACTTCCGCGGGCGCGATCTTCGCCGAGTTTTGCTCAAGTCAGCGAGTCTGCGCGCAGCCAACCTCCAAGGTGTGGACTTGAGCGGCGCGGTGCTGGAAAGCGCCGATCTGCGTGAAGCGCGCCTGGCCCAAGCCAACTTGTCGGCCGCAATCCTGAAAGACACTAATCTCGACGGGTGCGATCTCACGGAGGCGGTTCTCATCGAAGCGGCCGCCTCCACCAGTACATTCCGGGAGGCGAACCTGGGTGGCGCCAGGATGCTGGAATCCAACATTCACCAGTGCAGCTTCCAGAAGGCTTCCCTGAGGTCGGCGGTGTTGCAGCACGCCAAGATCTTCGAGTGCGACTTCTCGGATGCGAATCTGGAACGCGCGCTTTTCAACTACGCTCGCGCCCGGGCCTGCCGGTTCAGGGACGTCCGTGCGGCCGAGGCCAACTTCAGTCACTGTGTGCTGGAGAGCTCGGACTTCCGAAACGCACGCCTGATCGGAGCCAAGTTCCACAAGGCGAACCCGAGTGGAGGATCGTTCTGCTGGGCGGATCTGTCGCTCGCCGATTTCCGCGAGGCCACCCTCCGCGGCGCGGAATTCCGCGGGGCGGTGCTGCGAGGCGCGCGCTTCGGGGAAGCGATCCTGCAGTCGGCGGATTTTCGGGGAGCGAACCTCCAAGGCGCCCGGGAGCTGACCTCGCGTCAGTTGTCTCAAGCCTGGACGGGTCCGGAAACGATCCTGCCGAGCGGGAAGTGCGGCGTCTACATGAAAGGCTCGGGTGCGGAGCGGCCCGCGCCCACATCCTTCCAGGCCCTCTGAGACTCGTCGGATTCCACGGAACCCGGGAAGTCACAAGGAGTTTTCGCCGCGGGAAACTTCGGCGTGGGCGGCGAGCAGCGCCGCAACCAACTCGGACTCCTCTTCGGGGAACACCGTGCGCAGGTCGAGCACGAGCCGGTCCTGCTCGATACGGGCGATCACGGGCGGGGCGGCGGAGCGCAGCCCGCGCTCGAGTGCGGCCACGTCGCTGGAAGAAACCGCGACCAGCCAGGTCGGCAGGGATTGGCCCGGGGTCGTCCCGCCGCCGATCACCGACTGCCCCGCGACGACCTCGGCCCGAAGGCCCTCGAGTCGCTCCACCAGGCGTTCGGCGCGGACGCGGATCTCCGAGGCGGTCTGGCGGATCATACGCAGCGCCGGCACTGCGTCCCAGCGCTCTAGCAGCAGACTGCGCAGCGTGGTCTCCAGCGCCTGAAGGATCAGCTTGTCCAGGCGCAGCGCCCGGTACACGGGATTCCGGCGCAGGCGCGCGACCAGTTGCGGATCGCCCGCCAGAATACCGGCCTGCGGGCCGCCCAGCAGCTTGTCGCCGCTGAAAGACACCAGGTCCACGCCCGCCCTCAGACTCGCGGCGGGCGCCGGCTCATCGACCCCGCAGGCCTCCAGGTTCGCCACGCATCCGCCGCCCAGGTCCTCGTAGACCGGGATCCCCGTTTCCCGGCCCAGCGCCACCAGTTCCTCGAGCGCCGGCCGCGCGGTGAAACCGATCATCCGGAAATTGCTGGGGTGGACCCGCAGCAGCAGACGGGTGCGCTCGCCGATCGCGGCGCGGTAGTCTTCGATCCGGGTGCGGTTGGTGGTGCCGACCTCGCGCATCGCGGCGCCGGAGTGCGCCATGATCTCCGGGACCCGAAACCCGTCGCCGATCTCGATCAACTCGCCGCGAGAGACGATCGCCTCCCCGCCGGCGGCCAGTTCCCGCAGCGCCAGGAAGACCGCCGCGGCGTTGTTGTTGACCGCGATCCCCGGCTTGCCGAGCAGCCGCTCGAGCAGCCCGGAAATGTGGACGTCGCGGCTGCCCCGCGCGCCGGCGGCCAAGTCGTATTCCAGGTTTGAGTACCCGAATACCGGCTCGAAGCGGGGCAGCGGCGCGCGGCCCAGGTTGGTGTGCAGCACCACGCCGGTGGCGTTGATCACGCGCCGCAAGGAGGTCGAGGCCAGCCGCGTCAGACTGCCCTCCACCACGTGTTCCAGCGGCGCAGAGGCGGGCCTTCCTCCCGCGCGGATGGCGGCGCGGGCCGCCTCCAGCGCGCGACGGATCTCCCCCACAATCACCGGCCGCGGAAAGTACTCCGTCAGGTGAGCCAGGCGCGCGAGCAGCTCGTCCACCGAAGGCAGAGAACGCAACGGATCGGATTCGCTCATCGCCTCCCGGCTCCCGGCGCAACCATCGGCGCGCTGACGTGCTCCTTCGCGCGCCGGTGGAGTTCGCCAAGATTGCCGCCCGTCAGCAGCAGCGCAACAAACCCGGCCACGACCAGCGGAGCGGTGATCACGCCCCAGGTCATCATCGAAAGGCCGGCCGCGGTGGTCTTGTCCACCCCGAACAGCGCCAGACCGATCACGATCGCGGTTTGGGACAAGCCCACGTTGCCGGGCAGTTGCGGGATGGCGGTGCCCAGGCGGAACACCACCAGAACCACCATCGTCTGCCAGACCGTCAGGTCCAGGTCGTAGCCCCGAATCATGGCGTACACTGGAATCGCCTGAATCAGCAGGTAGGGGAGGCTCGCCGCCGCCGCCGCGTAAAACGAGAACGACCTGCCCATCAGGTGCAGGTCCTCGACCAAGACCTTGACTCTGGGCCCCCAGCCGGTGGCGGACAGGGCCGCATGGGCATGGCGCTTGCCAAACATCACCACGCCCAGAGACACCGCGGCGAGCAAGGTGACCACTCCGAGCCCGACAGCCAGATCGGTCACTCTCCTCGGCAACGATACGTGCGCGTAGGTGATGGCAAACAGCGCGGTCAGCCAGAGGCCATCGAAGATGCGCTCGATGATCACCGAGGACAAGGCCACCGAAAAGGGGATCGCGCTCCAGCGGGCCTGCAAGTAGGGACGGATCACTTCCCCCGGCCGGAACGGCAGAACCTCGTTGGCGAACAAGCCCACGTAAATGGCCTGAATCGAGCGCCACACGGGAACGCGTTCGACCGGCCGCAGCAACAGGCCCCAGCGCCAGCCCTGGAAGGCGTAGACCCCGATGTCCGAGAGCATCGCCAGGACCAGCCAGCGCCAATGCATGGACCGGAAATCCTGCCGCATCGCGTCCAGATCCACGCCGCGAAACACCCACACCAGGCTGGCGATCGAGATGCCGTAGAACAGGGCGGCGACAGACCACCGAGGAATCTTGAAGTTCCGAGCGCCCAACTGCATGCGAACTACTACCATCATAGATGAGTCGGAGACCGGCAACGCCGCCTGCCCCGGGGCAGCGCGGCGCGCGGTACACTGGAGTACTTCATCGGCCCGGCTCTTCCGCGAGAAGATGATCGATTTACACACGCACAGCGACGAATCGGACGGGACTCTCTCGCCCGGGCAACTGGTGCGGGCGGCGGTGGAACTGGGCCTGGAGGCGCTGGCGATCACCGATCACGACACCTTGGCGGGCTATGACCGCGCGGCGCCACAGGCACGCTCGGCGGGGCTGGAATTGGTTTGCGGCATCGAGCTCAGCACCAAGCTGCGCCACCATCCCGGCGGACGCGGCAAGGCGGTGCACGTGCTCGGCTATTTCATCGACGGCGTTCCCACCACGGAGTTTCGCCTGTGGCTGGGAGGCATTCAGCACAGCCGCCGCGATCGCAACCGGCGACTGGCCGCGCGCCTCGAATCCCTGGGCTTGCCGGTCACCCTGGCGGAAGTCGAGAAGCTCGGGCGCAGCCTGGCGGGACGCCCGCATTTCGCGCGCCTGATGTTCGAGAAGGGGTACGTCTCCTCGGCGCAGGAGGCCTTCGACCTCTATCTGGGCGAATCGGGCAAGGCCTACGTGGAACGGGACGAGCCTGGCCTGGCCGAGGGGATCCGCAGGATTCGGGAGGCGGGCGGCCTGCCGTCGGTGGCTCATCCCGCGCGGCTCGGAAGGCACTCGGACGTCGTGGACAGGCTGATCGGCGAGATGCGCGGCCTGGGTCTGGGCGCCATCGAGGCCTACCACAGCGACCACAGCCCCAGGGACGTCGGGCAGTTCCTGGATCTGGCGCGGCGCTTGGGCATGGCCGCCACGGGCGGCACCGATTTCCACGGAGGGACCAAGCCGGCGATCGCGCTGGGCACCGGAATCGACGGAAACGTCGCGGTGCCGCGAGCCGTGCTGGAGCGCCTGCGCGAGCAAGCCATCCGCCGCTGACGCCAAGAAAGTGCAGCCGTCCGCGACTCCGCTGCGTATCTGTCTGGTAGGAGAAGACAATGCGCATCACCCTGACCGTTTTCCTCGCCGGTGTGCTTGTGCCCCCCTTTGCGTGGGGCCAGAAGCTGGAGTTGAAGTTCGATCACCTCAAGGCCAAGGCGGCCGAGTCGGCGGAAGTGGATCTGGATGGCTCGGCACTGGAGCTGGCGCTGAAATCGGGGTTGCAGAACCTGGTCAAACCCGCCAAAGAGCTGAACACCGAACAGATCAAGCAGGCGCTCGTCGGACTCAAGGGCGTCTATGTCCGAAACTTCGAATTCGCCAAGCCCGGCGAGTACACGGACGCCGATGTGGAGTCGGTCCTCCAACAGGTCCGCGACGATTCCGCCTGGGCCCGGCTCATCCGCGTGAAGGAGAAAGAGGAGCGCGTCGAGATCTACCTGATGAGCAAGGGGGATCAGGTCGGGGGGCTGCTGGTTCTGGTGGCTGAGCCCAAGGAGTTGACCGTGGTCAACATCGTGGGCTCGATCGCGCTGGACCAACTGAAGGAGCTGGTCAGCTCGACGCTTCACTACGACCTCAAGAACCTGCCCGGCAAGCAGACGACGCCGTGATTCCCTCCACCGGCCGCCAGGGAGCGGCGCGGTGGGTTCCTCGGAGAGCCGCCACGTTGTACAATCAACGTTTGCTGTCATGCAAACGCTTACCGAGGAGAGTTCCATGGCCATCGTGGCAGGCGTCGATTTTGGTACCTTGACCGTTCGTGTTTCGATCGTCGATAGCCAGCGCGGCAGGCTGGGTTCGGCGATTGGCGAGTACCCGCTGGTGCGGCTGAAGGAAGACCCGGACCACGCCACGCAATCCCACGCCGCGCACATGCAGGCGCTGGTTGCGGCGGCCCAGAAGGCCCTTGGCGAAGCCGGCGTTTCGGGCGGCCAGGTGGCCGCCATCGCGCTGGACACCACGGGGTCGAGCGTGCTGCCGGTGGGCGAGGGGCTGGTTCCCCTCGACGACTACTATCTGTGGTGCGATCACCGCGCCAAGCGCGAGGCGGCCGAGATCACCGAGGCCGCGCGCCGCGAGAATCTCGAGGCCATCCAGTGGTGCGGCGGCGTGTACTCCTCCGAGTGGGGCTTCGCCAAGCTGCTGCATTGGCTGCGCCACAACCCGGAGCGGCGCGAGCGCATGGCGACGGCGCTGGAGCATTGCGACATGGTGGCGGCGGTCCTGTGCGGGATCGCCGATCCGGCTCAAGCGCCCCGCAGCATCTGCGCGATGGGCCACAAATGGATGTGGAACGCCGCGCTCGGTGGCCTGCCGCCCGAGGAGTTCCTCGTCAAGGTCGACCCGTTGCTCGCCGGGGTGCGCGCCAAGCTCGCCGGGCGCTATGCAACCTCCGAGCAGATTGCCGGCGCGCTCTCGCCGGAGTGGGCGGAAAAGCTCGGGCTGCGGGCCGGCATCCCGATTCCGGTCGGCGCCTTCGACGCGCACTGGGATGCGATCGGAGCGGGCATCAAGGAAGGCGACGTCGTGAACGTGGTCGGCACCTCGACCTGCATCATGGCCATCGCCAAAGAAGTGGATCTGGTCCCCGGCGTCTGCGGCGTGGTCAAGGGATCCATTCACCCGGCTTATTTCGGAGTCGAGGCCGGGCTCTCGGCCACCGGCGATATCTTCGACGCGGTGGCCAGGCGCGCGGGCTCGAGCGTGGCGGCGCTCTCCAAGGACATCGAAGGCTATCGCGCCGGCCAGACCGGTCTGCTGCGCCTCACCTGGGACAACGGCGACCGCACCGTGCTGGTCAACGCCGAGCTGGGCGGCGTGACGCTGGGCTGGAACCTCACGCACACTGCGCAGGACGAGTTGTTCGCGGCCATCGAAGGCACCGCCTTCCACACCCGCATCATCCTCGAGCGCATGAGCCAGCACGGCGTCCCCATCCGCCGCGTGATCAACGGCGGCGGCGTTCCGCAGAAGAACGAGACGCTGAACCGCGTCTACGCGAACGTACTGGGCAAGCCCGTGCTCGTGCCCGAGGACGAAGTGACCAGCCTGGGCTCGGCGATCTTCGCCTTCCTGGCGGCAGGAACCTTCAAGACCATCGAGGAAGCGCAGCAGGCCCTCTGCCCCCACTACCGCACCGTCGAGCCCGACCCCCGCGAGACCGCCGTCTACGAGAGGCTCTTCCCGCTGTACCGCAAGCTCTACTTCAGCCTCGGCAACCCGGCTTCGGCCGCCGCGTCAATCGGCGACGTCCTCCCCACCCTCCGCAAAATCGCAGCCGAGGTGCGGGGGTAAATCGTAACCGTGGCGCGCGCACCCGTGCGCGCCGTGTCGCCACTCCTGGCGACGCAGCCTACTTCTGCCCGTAGTAGGCCCCCGGCCCGTGCTTACGCAGGAAGTGCTTGTCCAGGAGCGCGCCCGAGACCGGATGCGCGGCCGGATTGAGGGCCAGCGTCCAGCAGGCCATCCGGGCCACTTCTTCGAGGATCACCGCGGTGTGCGCGGCTTCGGCGGCCGACTGGCCCCAGCAGAAGGGGCCGTGACAGGCCACCAGCACCGCCGGCACCTGCGCGGGATCGAGGCCGTGGAAGCGCTCGACGATGACCAGCCCCGTGTTCTCCTCGTAGGCGCCCTCGATCTGGGAGGGCTCCAGCGGCGCGGTCACCGGAACGGCGCCGTAGAAGTAGTCGGCATGCGTGGTGCCCAGGCAGGGAATCTCGCACCCGGCTTGCGCCCAGGCGGTGGCGTATCGCGAATGGGTGTGGACCACGCCGCCAACGGCGGCGAACGCACGGTACAGCACCAGGTGAGTGGGCAGGTCCGAGGAGGGCCGGAGTTCGCCCTCGACGATGCGGCCGTCCAGGTCGGTGATGACCAGGTCCCGCAGCCGCATGGTCTGATACGGCACGCCGCTGGGCTTGATCGCCACCAGACCGTCTTCGCGGGAGATGCCGCTGGCGTTGCCGAACGTGAACACCGCCAACCCGCGCCGCGCCAGCTCGAGGTTGGCCTCGAGCACTTCTTCTCGTAAGGAAGGCAGGAGCATAGTTTTATGGTTTGGCGTGCGCGGCGGCAGCCCGGGCCCGCCGCGCACGGGCGTTTCTGCGCTGAATCTCCGCGTGAAGTTTCTCGACTTCCGCCTTCAAGGCGTCCCGTTGGCGGACCACCTCGGCCTCCTCGGGCGTGCCAGTGCGGCTGACCGGCTGGCCGATGAAGCGGACGAACTCCTGGACCGGCTTGGCGCCGCGGGGATTCACTCTCAGCCGCACGTCGACGATTTCTGAATGCCGGGCGTAGTTCACGCTGCCCTCGCGCAGCCGGTCGCCATCCATCTGGATCACCCGGCGCTCGCCGCCGTCGAGGATCTCGATTTGCGCGTTCTGGGCCTCGCGGACGGGCTTGGAGGCGCGGTCCCACTCGATCAGGAGCTGGCCGCCGACGTCGGCCACAAACAACACCAGGGGCGGTTGCGGAGCGGCGTAGAGGTAGAAGGCTCCCACCGCGGCGCCGCCGAGCAGCGCCAGCACGATCGCCGCCGCCAGCCAACTCGATCTGCGGCTCCGAAGGGGCTCGACCTGGGTGAAAGAAGGAAGGGGGGGCGACTCGGGCTGAGCCTCCCGCGCGGGCGGCGCCGTGGCCGCTGCCGGGGCCCCCTGGAGCTCCGGCGCGGGGCCCTCGCTCCTCCCCCGCCGGACGGGTTCCGGCGGGACCGGTTCGGTTTCCCGCGGGGGCGGGCTGCCATTGCGAGTCGGCCGGAGCACGAACTCCTCGCAATACGCCTCTCCGCTTACAGCTCCGTTCCGCCCGCGCGCGAAGAACCCCGCGCGCGCCGATCCAAAAGATTCGGGGCGCAGCACCAGCGCCACCTGCCCCGGGCGGGGGAAGAATCGGTCGTAAATCTCGAGATCCCGCGGAGACAGGGCGATCTCGCTGCGCGTGTGGGAGTGGTACCAGCCCACCGGCGCGAGGCCGGCCAGCGCCGGGTCGCTCAGCGGCAGGTCGAGAAGCTCCAGCATGGCCGCCCGGTCGCGATCCGACAGCACGAAGCGGGGACCAAAAGCGTGCTCGCAGGCCAGCGGCCGGGAGGCGGAGATGCTCACCAGGCCCGGATCGATGACACCGAACAGGACGCCTCCGATTTCCATGCCGCCGTGGCGAAATTGGTACAGACCATCCACGGCCAAGGCGCAGATCTCTTCCAGCACCGGCTGCGCGTACTCGATGTGAACCGGCAGTCCTTCAACGGAGTACGCGCCGTATTCGGTCTCCTGGAGAGGCCCGGAATCGGATGGTGGATCGGGCACGGACACTCCCAACTTCGACTTCCAACTTTAGCGTTGAAAGGCTGCGTTGGCAAGCCTGCCGCGGCTAGCGGACCTCAAACTTGCCGAAGGCCAGCCCCAGTTCGCGCTCGTCGCCCGGCGCATGGTAGGTGCGGTCCACCTCGACGACCACCTCCAGCCAGCTTTTCTGCGTCAGCCCCGGCGGCAGATCGAACGCCAGCTCGAAGTTCTCCCCACCGCAGGAGGCGACTGAGGCGGCCGGCAGCGGGAGACCCTCCACCGACACGCCGATCCGCAGTGGGCCTTGCTGAACCTGTGCCGGCGCGCAGCCCGCGTTCAGCACCAGTTTCGCGCCTTCGCGCGCCGGAGCGCCGATGCGCAAGCTGGCGCGCTTCCCCATCCAGCGGTGCGTCTGCTCGGAGTTGTACCAGCCCGGGCCCAGCAGGGAGGCGCTCAGATCGTTTGCCGCATCGACCTTGCGCGGCAGAAGTCCGGGCCGCGAGACCCCCGTCCGGGCCCAGACGCCGGTGATGTCTTCCATGCCGCGGTTCACCGCCAGCACCACGAACCGCTGCTGCTCGAAGTCCGCCCGAGTCGGCGCCACCGGCAGCGTGAAGTCGTCCAGATTGATTCCCGGGACCGGCGTGATCTGCGCCCGCGCTTCGGGAACCAGATACACTCGCTGGGCCCCCACCAGCGGGAAGGGGTTGTTGCCGATCACCCGCTGGAACATGGTGTCGTCCACACCCGACAGCAAAATCACCTTCCCGGGGTGCCCGCGGCTCACGGCTGCGACCTGGGAGAGGACCTGCCGGGCGTCCTGCGTCCACTGGTAGCGCTCGCGGGTCAGTTTCCAGGCCAGTGGCGCCGAGACGAGGATGAACTCGGCGGCCAGCGCCGCGGCGACGAGCCGCATCAGGCCGCCGCGGCTCCAGCCTCGCCAGAGCGCGTACGCGGCGAACGCCGCCAAACCCATCAGCGGAAGCGTCAGGTAGTAGTACTGCAAGTGCCCGCCGAGCGGCAGCACCGGCGCCAGCAGCAGGGCGAACCAGGAGAACAGAACCGCCGCCAGGAACCGCCGGCGCACGGTCTCCCACACCAAGAACGCGCCCAGCGCCAGTGTCATCGCCCGCACGCCAAGCGGCACGATCCGCCACCACAGTCCCAGAACCGCCGCCGCTTGGGGTGGCGATACCGCGTCGCGCCAGTAGGCCCAAAACACCACCGCAAGCCGCCACCCGAAATGCATGGCGTAGTAGCCGCTCGACTGCTTGGGGACCAGAGCCATGTGAAGCGCCACGAAGACGAGGGAAACGAGCAGCAGCGGAAGCGTCCGGAGAACGTACTTGCGGGCAAAGAAGAAAGTGTAGCCCAGAGCCAGGAGCGGGTAGACCACGTTGGTCTCCATGACCAGAAAGCCGGCCACGAAGACCGCCGCCTGCGCCACCCAGTAGCGCCATCGTCCGGTCTCGATGTGCCGCAGGAGGAAGTGGAACTCCAGCAGCAGGAACAGGCCGCAGAGGATCTGCATGTAGCCGGAGCTCCAGGTCATCTCGGTGGCCATGGCGGGGTTCAGCACCCAGAAGATCGCGGCCCAGAATCCTACCGCACGCGAGCCGGTGATCCGCTTGAGGATCGAGGCCAGCAGCGCCAGGTCGGCGAAAAACGTCAGGAAGACGCAGGCGCGGTAGGGCAGCGCGTGCAGGCCGAAGGCCCAATGGAATACCAGGAAGAACAGGCGCTCGCTCAGGGGCCGGAACGTGCCGTGCTGGGCCGGCTTGAAAACCTCGTACCAGAAGCTCGATCCGGCTCCGATTCGGTCCTGGATTCCGAGCCAGAAGAAATCGTCGCCCAGAAACCAGCTTCGCAAGCCATACCAGTAGACGATCAGGCACACCACCGGCGGCAGCCCCCAGTACAGCACGGTGGTCCAACGCTGGGGGAGGCGTTCAAGAAACCGAAACGGAGGCATCCGTGGCTTTATAGCACAGTCGGCGAGGGGCGCGGCGCCTCCCGCGCGCCCTGACGCCCGCCGTACCGGATCAAAGGTGTCCTCGAATCGGGTATCTTCATAGTGTGAGACATCGCGTTTCGCCCTGGCTGGTGTTGACGCTGCTCGCGGGCGTCTGCGTGAGCATCATCGTCGCCGTCGCCTACCTGCGCTCCCAGAAGTACTCGACCGCCGGTCTTCTCCAGCGGCTCCCCTCCGAGGGCGCCGTGGTGCTGTACATCGACTTCGCGGCCTTGCGCCGCGCCGAGGTGCTCGATCTGTTCGCCTCCTCGGCTGTGGCCCAGGAACCCGAATACCGCGCCTTCGTCGAATCGACGGGTTTCAACTATCTTCAGGATCTGGACTCCGCCCTGGTCTCCTTCCACAAGACAGGCAAGTACCTCCTGCTCCGCGGGCGCTTCGACTGGAGGAATATCAGCCAGTACGTTCGCGCGCAGGGTGGCAGGTGCAACAACTCCTTCTGTCGCATGGAGGGCAGCACTGCCGAGCGCCAGATCTCCTATTTCCCGCTCCAACCGAATATCATGGCCCTGGCCGTGAGCACGGATGGAGACGCGGCCAGCCGGCTGCAAACTCGCCACCCCGGCCCTCGCCTCGAAGTCCTCGCCGATCCCGTCTGGTCGGTCATCCCCGCCGCCGTGTTGAAGGACAGCGCCGAACTGCCCGCGGGCATGCGCATGTTCGCGCGGGCGCTCCAGGGCACACAGAAGATCGTGCTCTCGGGTGCTCCCGAGGGCCCCCGCTTGCGGCTGCAACTGGACGCCACCTGCAACACCGCCGAAGACGCAGCCGCCCTGGCCGTGCAGCTCCGCGCCGTGACCGCACTGCTGCGCGAGCTCATCGCCCGGGAGCGTCAGGCGCCGAACCCGCGGGACTTGAGCGGCATCCTCACGGCGGGCGTCTTCGAGCAACGGGGCCGGCGCGTGATCGGCTATTGGCCGGTGGAGCGCGCCTTTCTGGAGTCTCTGGCCGTAGGCGCTTTGTAGCGCAGCACCAAGCCAAGGCGGGCGCGCCCGGCCCGCGTTCCATCTGATATGCTGGCAATGAAGGGGCGTTCCTTCCGTCATGCAATACAGGTTTCGAGCTGGGGGCTACTCTCCGGGCATCTTTCCGAAGGGAGTGAAGTGGCTGCTGATCGTCAACGCCGCGGTCTTCGGCGTGGACTTCTTCGCTCAGAACTGGTTTGAAGCCGACCTGTTCTGGCTTTTCCGGCTGGTGCCCGATCACGTCCTGCACCACGGCATGTTCTGGCAGTTGGCCACTTACATGTTCCTGCACGGCAACGTGTGGCACATCCTGTTCAACATGTTGTTCCTGTGGATGCTGGGCGTGGATCTGGAGCGGGACTGGGGCACCAGACGCTTCCTGAACTACTATTTTCTCTGCGGGATCGGAGCCGGTGTTTGCGTGGTGCTGGCGGCGCTGCTGCGCCCGGAGGAAATGAGATCCCCGACGCTCGGGGCTTCCGGCGCGGTCCTGGGCGTGCTGCTGGCTTACGGCGTGGTGTACGCCGACCGGATCATCCTGTTCATGCTCATGTTCCCGATGAAGGCCAAGTATGTCGCCATGATCTATGGTGCGATTGCCTTCTTCGGCTCGTGGCAGCCGGGCAGCCGCGTCAGCCACGTGGCCCACCTGGGCGGCATGGTTTTCGGGTACCTCTACCTGAAGATGGGCCTGAAGCGGATTCGCAGCCACCCGCTCGGCTGGCTCCGCCGCCAGCTTCAGGAATGGAAGCGCCAGCGCGCCCGGCGGAAGTTCCAGGTCGAGATGAAGAAGCAGCACTGGGACCGCGACCGGTGGATGAACTGAGGCCGAGAATTGCTGTATACATTCTGCGTCCCTGTGCGTCGAACCCTTTGGTATAGTCGGTCTTGAGGGCACTCATGAAATCCTATGTCGGAATGGCGCTGGGCCTGGCGATCGGCCTGGCGGCGGGCATGGTCCCGATTGCGGCGCAGCAGGGCCCCAACAGGGAGGGGAGCGAAACTGTCGCCAAGCCGCGGCAGAAGGGCGAAAAGGCGGCCGAGACGACGCCCGAAGGTCCCAAGATTCCGTCCCGGTTCGACAAGAGCAAGCAGCAGCCGCTGCCGGGCGGCGTGCCGAGCTTTAAGAGCGACGTCGTCGCGGTGACCGTGGACGTGGCGGTGCTGGACAACCGGGGCCACTTCATCCCCAACATTCCTCGCGGCAATTTCCGGATCCTGGAAGACAGCGTGCCGCAGTTGGTCACCGGGTTCAACTTCGGGGAAGCGCCGATGACCGTGAGCATGGTCATCGAATTCAGCAACCTGTTCCAGCGCTACTGGACCGAGACGTGGTACCAGACGCTGTCGGCGGCCTACGGCTTCCTGGAGACGCTCAAGCCGGAGGACTACGTGGCCATCCGGGCTTACGACATGCGGCCGGAGACGCTGTGCGACTTCACCACCGACAAGCGCGAAGCGTATGAGGCGATGCGGCGTCTCCAGATCCCCGGGTTCTCGGAGTCCAACCTGTTCGACGCGCTCACCGACACCGCCCAGCGCATGTCGGACATCGAGGGGCGCAAGGCCATCGTACTGGTCGCCTCGGGGGTGGACACCTTCAGCAAGCTGACCTTCGACAAGACGCGGCGAATCATGCAGGAGGCCGGGGTGCCGGTGTACGCCATCGGCCTGATGCAGGCGATTCGGGAACGCTACGACGCTTACGGGATGCTGGGGCCGATCGCGCGGCTGGACTTCTTGCAGGCGGACAACCAGATGAACACCTTCGCCAGGGAAACCGGCGGCATGGCGTTCTTCCCGCGCTTCTACGGGGAGTTTCCGGGGATCTTCCGCGCGATCTCGGAGGCGCTGCGTCACCAGTACGTGCTCAGTTACAGCCCGGCCAATCAGGTCCGAGACGGCAAGTTCCGCAAGATCAAGGTGGACCTGGTGAATCCCGCGACCGGCCAGCCGCTGCCCATCAAGGACGAGAAGGGCAAGCCGATCAAGTACCACGTGATCGCCAAGAACGGCTACACCGCGCCGCGCGAGGTCGAATAGGGCCAAGATGCGGGGCGGACGCCCTCAGCCGCGCCCGGCGTTTGCCGTATCCAGATACGAAACTCTTCATCCACAAAAGTCAAGCGCCTGATCTTTCCTTTTTCCAGTTCGTTACAGATGCGTTGACAGCGGGCCACGCAGTCTGGTACTTTCGCGTGTTCCTATGAAAGATGGCGCGCAGCGTTCTCCTGCCCCGGCGCACATCCTGCTGGTCGATGATAATAAGCTGGGGCTCATCGCCCGGAAATCCGTTCTGGAAGAGCTGGGCCACCGGATCACCACCGCTGTGGAGGGACAGGAGGCGCTCGAGTTGTTCTCGCGCGGCGCCTTCGACCTGGTGATCACGGACTACAAGATGCCGAAGATGAATGGGCTGGAACTGATCCAGAGGATCCGCGGCCTGGCGGCGGGTGCTCCCATTATCCTGGTTTCGGGCTACGCCGAGGCGCTGGGCATGACCGAGGCCAACACCGGGGCCGACGCCGTGATCTCGAAGAACGCCAACGAGGTGACGCACCTGGTGCGCTCGGTGAACCGGCTGCTGCGGCGCGCCACGCCCAAGAAGCCGCCCGCCGCACAGCGCCGCCCGGCCAGAGTGAAGCGCCAGGGCGCGTAGTAACGCTATATTGGTCTCTTGAGTCTTCCCGCCAAAGCTCTCACCGCCGCGTTGCTCACCTGTTTGCTGGGTTTCGGCGCGCCGGCGCGCCGGCCCAGCCGCCCCAAAGCGCCCTCGGCGGCTCGGTCGTGGATGCGCTCCATGAGCCTGCGCGACAAGGTCGCGCAACTGGTCTTCGCGTCCTTCTACGGCGAAGCGCCGAACACCCGTTCGCAGGAATACCAGAAGTACCTGCGCTGGGTGCGCAACCTGCGCCTGGGCGGGCTGGTGCTGGTGAACCGCGTGCGCAACGGCGCCGTCGAGCATGCCGAGCCGTTCGCCATGGCCGCCTTTCTGAACCGCATGCAGAAGGCGGCCAAAGTCCCGCTGCTGGTGGCCGGCGACTTCGAGCGGGGCGACTCGATGCGCGTGGTCTCTCAGACCCTGTTCCCGCACGCCATGGCGTTCGCGGCGACGCGCGATCCGGCGCTGAGCCGGTATGAAGGGGCGGTGACGGCGAGGCAGGCGCGGGCGCTGGGCGTGCCCTGGATTCTGGCGCCCGTCGCCGACGTCAATATCAACCCGGATAACCCGATCCTCAACATCCGCTCGTACGGCGAGAACCCGGCGGAAGTGTCCGCGCACGTGCGCGCGTTCATCGAGGGCGCGCACTCGGGCACGCCCGGACCCGTGCTAGTGACGGCCAAGCATTTCCCCGGGCACGGCGACACCGCCACCGACACGCACCTGGCGCTGGCCGTGCTTACCGTGGACAAGGCGCGGCTAGAGGCGCTGGAGCTGGTTCCGTTCCGCGCCGCGATCGCCGCGGGCGTCGACGCGGTGATGACGGCGCACATCGCGGTGCCGGCGTTGGACGACCCCGGAACTCCCGCCACGCTCTCCCGCGCCATACTGACCGGCTTGCTGCGCGAGGGGCTTGGCTTTCAGGGGCTGATCGTCACCGACGCCCTGGACATGAACGGCATCGCCAAGCACTGGAGCGTGGGGCAGGCGGCGGTCAAGGCGCTGGATGCGGGCGCGGACGTGCTGCTGATGCCCGCCAATCCCGAACAGGCGGTCGATGCCGTGGTGCGCGCGGTGCAGACCGGAGCGCTGCGGCGGCAGCGCATCGACGAGAGCGTGAGCCGGCTGCTGGCCGTAAAGGTCCGTCTCGGGCTGAACCGACGGCGCTTCGTGGACCCGGAGGCGGCCATGGACGAACTGGATTCGCCGGAGGACATCGCGCGGGTCCAGGAGATCGCCGACCGCGCCGTCACCCTGGTGAAGAACGAGAAGTCGCTGGTGCCGCTCCAGAGCGGCTCGGCCTGCTTTCTGCTGCTGCCCGAGGGGCGCAACAGCGAGCAGGGCAAGGCCTTTGCCGCCGAGGTCCGAAAGCGCTCGCCCAACGCGCCGATCGTGACGCTCGAGCCGGCGGCGAGCCAGGCGGATTTCGACCAGGCCGTCGTCACGGCCAAGAACTGCGACGTGGTGGTGGCGGCGGTATTCGCTTCCGTAGCGGCCTACCGGGGCAGCACGGCGCTTGCCGGCGGCTACCCGGCGCTCCTCAACGCCCTCCTGGACGGCGGGCGCCCGGTCATCCTGGCGGCGCTCGGCAATCCCTACCTGATGCGGAATTTCCCCGGCGCGGGCGCCTGTCTCACGACTTACAGCACCGTGCCGCCGTCGGAGATCGCGGCGGTGAAGGCGCTGTTCGGCGAGATTCCCATCCAGGGCCGCCTCCCGGTGACCATTCCCGGCATCGCCAAGTACGGCGACGGCATCCAGCTCCCCCGTTGATATCATCAGGGTATGGAAATCACCTGGCTTGGACATGGCACGTTCCAGTTCCGCCTGGAGACAGGCGAGGTCTTTGCGATGGACCCCTGGATCGACGGGAACCCGTCCTATCCGAGGGGCCACGAGTTTTCGCGGATCGACGCGATCCTGATCACGCACGGGCATTTCGACCACATCCACGACGCCGTGCCGCTGGCCAAACAGTTCTCGCCGCAGGTGGTGGCGATCTACGAGACCTGCGAGTGGCTGGGATCGAAGGGCGTCGCGAACACCTGCCCGATGAACAAGGGCGGCTCGCAGACGGTCGCCGGCGTCAAGGTGACGATGACGCACGCGGTGCACAGTTGCGGCATCCTGGACAGCGAGCGGATCATTTATGGCGGCGAAGCCTCGGGCTACGTGCTGCGGCTGCCCGACGGGCGCGCGCTATACTTCGCCGGCGACACCAACGTGTTCTCCGACATGGCGCTCATCGCGCAGCTCTACCATCCGGAGCTGGCCATCCTGCCCATCGGCGACCTGTTCACGATGAGCCCGCTCGAAGCCGCGCTGGCCTGCTCGTTGCTCAAGGCGAAGAAGGTCATCCCCATGCACTTCGGCACCTTTCCGCCGCTCACCGGCCGGCCGGAGCAACTGGCCGCGCTGACCACGACCGAGGTCTGGCCGCTCGAGCCGGGCAAACCGGTTACGTGGTAACCGCCCGCTTGGCCACCGCCTGCGCATCCACCACCGCGATGGCGGCGACGTTGACGATGTCGTTGACCTCGGCGCCGCGCTGGAGCACGTGCGCGGGTTTCGAAGTTCCGGTCAGGATCGGGCCGATTACTTCGCAACCGCCGATGCGCGCCAGCAGCTTGTAAGCGATGTTTCCGGCTTCCAGGGTGGGGAAGATCAGCACGTTGGCGCCGCCCTTCAGCACGCTGAACGGATAGGTTTCGTCGATGATCTCGGGAACCACGGCGGTATCGGCCTGCATCTCGCCATCGATGATCAACGAGGGCTCACGGCGGCGGACCAGTTCCACCGCGCGGCGGACCTTGTCGGCGAGCGCATGGCGCGTGCTGCCGAAGTTCGAGAACGACAGCATGGCCACCCGCGGCTCGACGTTAAAGCGGCGCGCCATCTCAGCGGTGCAAATGGCGATCTCGGCGAGGTCCTCGGCGGTGGGATCGATGTTCACCGTGCAATCGGCCAGGAAGTACACGTCGCCCTTGGCGGTGATGAGGATGTAAACGCCGGAGACCCTGTGCAGTCCCTCGCGCACGGAGATGACGTGCAAGGCCGGCCGGATGGTATCCGGGTAGTGCTGGGTGAGCCCGCTGACCAGGGCATCGGCGTCGCCGGCGTGCACCATCATCGAGCCGAACACGTTGCGTTGGACCATCCATTCGCGCGCCTCGATGGGGGTGATGCCCTTCCGTTGGCGCAGCGAGTAGAGCTGGTCGGAGTACCGCTCCAGGTCCGGTGAGGTCCGCGGGTCGATGATGCGGATGCCCTCCAGGGTGAGGCGGCACTCCTCGATGCACTCCCGGATCAGGGATTCCCGGCCCAGCAGGATCGGCGTGGCAATCCGCTCGTCCAGCAGGATCTGGCAGGCCCGCAGGATCTTGGTCTCCTCGCCTTCGGGAAAGACCACGCGCATGGGCTGGCGCTGGGCCTTGTGGATCACGACCCGCATGATCTCCCGGGCCTTGCCCAGGCGCCGCTCGAGCTGCTCTTTGTACTCCTCGATATCGACCGGCCGCTGAGCCACGCCGGTCTCCATCGCGGCGCGGGCGACCGCAGCCGACTCCCAGAGCAGCACCCGCGGATCGAACGGCTTGGGGATGATGTACTCGCGGCCGAACTCCATCCGGTCGACGCCGTAGGCGGCGCGGACCGAATCCGGCACGTCCTCCTTGGCCAGGGCGGCCAGGGCGCGGGTGGCGGCCAGCTTCATCTCGTCGTTGATGGCCGTGGCGCGCACGTCCAGCGCTCCGCGGAAAATGAACGGGAAGCCGAGGACGTTGTTCACCTGGTTGGGATAGTCCGAGCGGCCCGTGCACATGATGATGTCGGGACGCGCCTTGACCGCCACGTCGTAGGGAATCTCCGGATCCGGGTTGGCCATCGCGAACACGATGGGGTCATTGGCCATCCCCATCAGCATCTCGGGGGTGACGCAGTTGCCCGAGGAAAGGCCCACGAAGACGTCGGCGCCGCGGAGGGCGTCGGCCAGGGTGCGCGCACTGGTTTCCTTAGCGAAGCGCGCCTTGTACTTGTTCAGGCCCTCCGTGCGGCCCCGATACAAGACGCCCTTGGTGTCGCACATGGTGATGTTCTCGCGCTTGAGGCCCAGGCGGATGTAATGCTCGGCGCAGGAGACGGCGGCGGCGCCGGCGCCGCTAAACACCAGCTTGACCTCGCCGATGGGCTTGCCCACCAGTTCCAGCGCGTTCAACAGGGCGGCCCCGGAGATGATGGCGGTGCCGTGCTGGTCGTCGTGGAACACAGGGATCTTCATGGTGCGCTTGAGCTCTTCCTCGATCTCGAAGCACTCGGGCGCCTTGATGTCTTCGAGGTTGATGCCGCCGAAGGTCGGCTCCAGCAACTGGCAGGCTCGAATCACCTCGCTGGGATTCTCGGTGGCCAGCTCGATATCGAACACATCGATATCGGCGAAGCGCTTGAACAGGACCGCTTTGCCTTCCATCACGGGCTTGCCGGCCAGGGCGCCGATGTTGCCCAGACCGAGGACGGCGGTGCCGTTCGAGACCACGGCGACCAAATTGCCCTTGGCCGTGTACTTGTAGGCCAGCGAGGGGTCGCGCTCGATTTCCAAACAGGGCACGGCCACGCCGGGCGTATAGGCCAGGCTGAGGTCGCGCTGAGTCCGGCAGGGCTTGGTCGGGGTTACGGCCAGCTTGCCGGCAGTCGGAGTGGAATGGTATTCCAGTGCGTCTTCTTTCCGTATCAACATTCCGCAGAATTCCTCTCCAGATCAGGGTAGCGCGTTTCGGCCGGAGGTTCTCTCGGGTGTGAGTCCCTGTCCGCGCAGTCCGCCGCACACCCGAGAAGATGTGGCGCAGGCGGTTTCGCCTGCGCCTGGCTGTTAGCTGTACCCTTCCGCCGCCTGGCGTATTCCAGGAGTCGCGTCGGCGAGGTCTTGCGGACTCATGGCCGGGCGAACGGTGAGGCTGGCGTTGAACGCGAGAAACCAGGGTTCGGCAACGGCGGGCAACTGCGACGAATCCTTCATATCGAAGAATATGTACGCGGTTCGCTTGCCGTCTTCTGCGGAAAAATACGCCGCTTCGGGCTTCAACTCATCGAGGATGCGCCGAATCGTCTGTCCCAGTGTTCCATCTCGGGCTGCCACGTTTCCGGTTTCCACCGGAATCGAAACCTTCAGCATCATGCGCATGGATCTGCCCCTCCTGAGGCTATACCCAATGTATACGTGAAAGTGGACCCCGGAATCAACAGCGCGTTTTCGCCCGGCCCGCGGGCGGCTTCTGGATAGGGAGTTTCAGGCTCACTCTGGGATTGGAAAATGCTGAAGCGGGCGCGCTTCGGTCTGCTGCCTTACGCCGCCTCCAGCTTCAATCGCCGCTCGATGTCGGATGCCTGGATCAGGTGCAGCGCGTCCAGAAAATTCACCTGGAAACTCCCCGGACCGGGAGACCGCTCGGCCGCGATTTCGCCGGCAATCCCCATCAAGGCCATGGCGTGCACGGCGGCGCGGAACGGCGAGGGGTTCACGGCCGCGAAAGCACCGGTCAGCGCCGTGGCGGTGCATCCCAGACCCGTGATCCGCGGCATCATGGGGTGGCCGTTCCGGACCCGGGCGATCGAGTCGTCCGCAACGATCAGGTCCGTCGCCCCGCTTACGCTCACGACGCAGTGACAAGATCTTGAAAGTGCCTGAGCTGCCGCCAGGGCTTCGCCGGATGCCATCGCGCTATCCACCCCTCTGGTGCTCTGCCCGGCGTCGACCAGGGCCATGATCTCCGAGGCGTTGCCCCGAACAATGGTGGGCGGAGTTTCCCGCATCAGCGTCTGCACGGTGGTGGTACGAAACCGCGTCGCCCCGCAGCCGACCGGGTCGAGGACAATCGGAATGGCTCTCCTGCGCGCCTCCCGCGCCGCCTTCCTCATCGCTTCGATCCATGGCGAACTCAGCGTTCCCACGTTGATCACCAGAGCGCGCGCCATGCTCACCATCTCCTCCACCTCTTCGACCGCATGTGCCATAACCGGCGAGGCGCCCATGGCCAGCAGCGCGTTGGCCGTGGTGTTCATGACCACGAAGTTGGTGATGTTGTGGACCAGCGGCGCTTCCGCCCGAATCCGTTCCATGTCTTGCCAGATCTCGCAAGCTTCCACGGCGTCTCCAGTGGGGATTCTAACCCGCCGCCGCGAATCAGTTCTTCGCCGGCGGCTGTTCCGCGGGTTTCACCAGTTCCCAGCGGCCGCGGCCGCACTTGTTCTTGCACTGGGGAAGAGCCTGGTTCTTGGAGAAGGCGGCGGGCAGCTTGCAGACGCTGCACCAGTAGATGCCGGTGGCGGGGGCCGGGGTCCCGGGTTTGTGGGTCATGAGTTCGATGCACCTCGCTTGTTTCGTTCGGCGATTACGGCCCGCGCCAGATCCTCGGGCCGATCCACCATCATATCCGGCGGATCCTCCTCGAGGGTCTCCGGCTGGAACCCGTAACTGACGCCGCATACCTTGACGCCGGCGTTGCGGGCGGTGCGCACATCCACGGCGCTGTCGCCGACCAGCAGCGTCCGGCTGCGCTCGACGCCCAGTTCCACCAGCAGGGTGTCCACGCCGACCGGATGGGGTTTCTTCTGCTCGAAGCTGTTGCCGCCGTATACCCGGACGAAGTAGCGCGCCAGGTCCAGCCCCTCCAGGATGCGGCCACTGATGTGCACGGGCTTGTTGGTGAGCACGGCCATCAGGACGCCATCGCGCTGGAGGGCTTCGAGCGCCTCGGGAATGCCGGGGTATGCGCGCGTGTTGTCGAGCTTGTGGTCGTCGTAATAGACCAGGAAGTACTCGAGCGCTTTCTCGACCTCCTCTTCGCTGGCCTCGGCGCCGAGGGCGCGGAGCATCAGAACGTGCGCGCCCGCGCCGACGTAAGTCGAGATCAATTCGTTTTCCAGTGGCGGCAAACCCACGTGGACGCGCGTGGCGTTGACCGAGTGCGCCAGATCGAGCTTGGAGTCGATAAGCGTGCCGTCCAGGTCGAAGATGAGAAAATCCATGCGGAAGGAGTCGCTGAATTACGATTCTAACATTCGCTGGGCTCGATGGCTCCCGGCTACGCGGAAGATCGTAGGGTGTCGACCACCAGATCGCGCCGTGCTTCGTAGGACGCGATGGCAGTTTCCTGCTGGAGAATGTAGCCGAGCTCGTCGACTCCGTTGAGCAGGCAGTGTCTGGCAAAGGCGTCGACCGGGAACTCGATGGCGCGGCCGTCCGGGAGCGTGAGCGTCTGCGCGGCCAGATCGACGGTGACGGTGGCGCCGGGCGGAAGCGCGAACAGTTCGGCGTGAATCTCGCGCGGCACCACGATCGGCAGCAGCGAGTTCTTGAGCGCGTTCTGGCGAAAGATGTCCGCGAACGAGGTGCTCACCACGGCGCGAAACCCGAACTGGGCGAGGGCCCAGGGCGCGTGCTCGCGCGAGCTGCCGCAGCCGAAGTTGTCGCCCGCCAGCAGGATCTCGGCGCCCCGCGCGCGCGGCTGATTCAGGATGAAATCCGAGTTGGGCCGGCCCTCGGCGTCGTAGCGCCAATCGCAGAAGAGTTGGTCGCCGAGACCCTCCTTCGAAATGGTCTTCAGAAAGCGGGCGGGAATGATCTGGTCGGTGTCGACGTTGTCGATGGGCAGCGGAACCAGGCGGCTCTCGAACTTGGCGAAGGGTTTCATAGCAGTGTCCTCACGTCGGTGACCACGCCGGTGACGGCGGCGGCGGCGGCAGTCAGCGGGCTGGCCAGGAAGGTACGGCCGCCGGGGCCCTGGCGGCCCTCGAAGTTGCGGTTGCTGGTCGAAACGCAGTACTCGCCCGGCTCCAGGCGGTCGTCGTTCATCGCCAGGCACATCGAGCAGCCGGCTTCGCGCCACTCGGCGCCGGCGGCGCGGAAGACCTGGTCGAGGCCCTCGGCCTCGGCTAGGCGCTTGACCTCATTCGATCCCGGGACAATCAGCGTGCGCACCTTGGGGCTCACCTTGCGGCCGTCGAGCACCGAGGCGGCCGCGCGCAGGTCGGCCAGGCGGCCGTTGGTGCAGCTTCCCACGAACACCACGTCCACGGGATGGCCGAGCAGCGGCTTGCCGCCTTCGAGACCCATGTAACGGAGCGCCTTGCGGACGCTTTCGCGCTCCATCGGATCGGCGATCGCGGCGGGATCGGGGATCGCGGCGGTGATGGGGATGCCCATGCCGGGGCTGGTGCCGAAAGTAATCATCGGTTCCAGTTGGCCCGCGTCGATTTCCACCTGTTTGTCGTAGCTTGCGCCCTCGTCGCTGGGAAGTTGTCTCCAGCGTGCGATGGCGCGGTCCCAATCGGCGCCGTGAGGCGCGTAAGGACGGCTGTACATGTACTCGAACGTGACGCCGTCCGGGGCCACGAGGCCGGCGCGGGCGCCGGCTTCGATCGACATGTTGGTAATGGTCATGCGCTCGTCCATCGAGAGCGCGCGAATCGTCGAGCCGCAGTACTCGAAAACGCAGCCCGTGCCGCCGCCGGCGCCGATCCTGGCGATCAGCGCCAGGATGACGTCCTTGGCGGCGACGCCCGGTCGCAGAGCGCCGGACACCTCGACGCGGAACGTCTTCGGCTTGCGCTGGAGCAGGCACTGGGTGGCGAGCACATGCTCGACTTCGCTGGTGCCGATGCCAAAGGCGAGTGCGCCGACGGCGCCGTGGGTGGCGGTGTGGCTGTCGCCGCAAACGATCGTCATGCCGGGCTGGGTGAGGCCAAGCTCCGGGCCGATGACGTGGACGATGCCCTGGCGCTGGCTCGAAAGGCCGTAGCAGGTCAGACCGAATTCCAGGCAGTTCGCCTCGAGCTGCGCAATCTGTTTGGCCGAAGTCTGGTTGAGGATCGGCAGCGAGCGGCCGGTCGTGGGAACGTTGTGGTCGGCGGTGGCCAGCGTATGTTCGGGGCGGCGCACCTTGAGGCCGCGGCTGCGGAGGCCGTCGAACGCCTGGGGCGACGTGACCTCGTGGACCAGGTGGAGGTCGATGTAGAGCAGGGTGGGAGCGCCGGGGTTTTCCGCAACCACGTGCGCGTCCCATACTTTTTCGATAATCGTGCGAGGATGATTCATAGACGACCTGATTGACGATTTACGATTTCATCATTGACGAATGTTGTGTCCCCCGGCGCGGGCAATCGTCAATGCGAAAATCTTCAATCGTCAATTCCCTAAGTTTTCAATTATCGCCTCCCCCACCTGGCTGGTGGTCGCCGGCGGGCCGGCGGGGCGGAGGTCGGCGGTGACCCGGCCGCTGTTGAGCACCTGCTCGATGGCAGTGTAGACGGCCGCAGCTTCCTCCTTGAGAGCGAATGTGTATTCGAGCATGGCGGCGACCGAGCCGATGGCGCCCAGCGGGTTGGCCTTGTTCTGCCCCGCGATGTCCGGGGCCGAGCCGTGCACCGGCTCGTAGAGGCCGTGCTTCTCGCCCAGCGAGGCCGAGGGAAGCATGCCGATCGATCCCGCCAGCACCGCGCCCTCGTCGCTCAGAATGTCGCCGAACATGTTCTCGGTCAGCACGATGTCGAAGCGCCGTGGATTGAGAATCAGCTGCATGGCGCAGTTGTCCACCAGCAGGTGGTCGAGCGCCACGTCCGGGTACTCGCTCGCGATTTCAGTGACCACCTTGCGCCAGAGCTGGGAGTTCTCGAGCACGTTGGACTTGTCGACGCTGGTGACCTTGCGGCGGCGGTTGCGAGCCAGCTCGAACCCCATGCGCGCGATGCGCTCGATCTCGGCGCGGGTATAGACCATGGTGTTGACCGCGGTGTCGCCGGTGATCCCGCGCGGTGTGCCGTAGTAGATGCCGCCGGTCAGCTCGCGCACGATGATCATGTCCACCCCCTCGACCAGCGCGTTCTTGAGCGGCGACGAGTCCAGCAGTGCGGCGTAGGCCCGCACCGGGCGGAGGTTGGCAAACACGCCCAGCGCTTTGCGCAGGCCCAACAGCCCGGCTTCGGGACGCTGGCTCGGGGGCATCCGGTCGAACTCGGGCAGACCCACCGCGCCCATCAGCGTGGCGTCGGCCTCGAGCGCCAGCCGCAGCGTCTCTTCGGGCAGCGGGTTGCCGGTCTGGTGGATGGCGATGCCGCCCAGCAGCCCCTCGGTCAGGCTCAGCGCGTGACCATGTTTCCGAGCTACGTGCTGGAGCACGCGGACGGCCTCGCGAGTGACTTCGACGCCAATGCCGTCTCCAGGGAGAGCGAGTACGTTGAGTTTCATCGTGGAGAAACCAGTATAGCGGCCTTCGTGGGGCAGGCCGTTTGGCCTGCCGAATCAGTCTGCCGCGACGACGCTCGCCTTCCGTTCTTCGAGGATCGCGAGGATCTCCTCGTTGAGGACGCCTTTTTTGCGGTCGGCGATGGCGATGAAGCGCTCGTAAACGGCGTCCAATTCCTCTTTGGAGAGGGAGTAGCCGAGGTCGTGACAGCGCTGGTGGAGCGCGTGCCGGCCGCTGTGCTTGCCCAGGATCAGCTTGCTCTCCGGCACCCCCACCGAGCGGGGGTCCATGATCTCGTAGGTGGTGCGTTCTTTGAGGAAACCGTCCTGGTGGATGCCGGCCTCGTGGGCGAAGGCGTTGCCGCCGACGATGGCCTTGTTGGGCTGCGGGCCGAAGGCGATCAGGCTGGCCAGCAACCGGCTCGTCGGGTAGAGTTGCTCGGTGACGATGCCGGTTCGATACGGAAGCAGGTCGCGGCGGGTCTTGAAGGCCATCACCGCTTCCTCGAGCGCGCAGTTGCCCGCCCGCTCCCCGATGCCGTTGATGGTGCACTCGATCTGGCGGGCGCCCGCCTGAACGCCCGCCAGCGAATTGGCCGTCGCCAGGCCCAGATCGTTATGGCAGTGCACGCTGACAATAGCCGAGTCGCCGAGCGCCTCGACGGCACGGCGGATGAAGGCGCCGAACTCCTCGGGGATGGAGTACCCGACCGTGTCGGGCAGGTTTACGGTGCGGGCCCCGGCGGCCACGGCCGCTTGGGAGATCTCCACCAGATACTCGGGATCGGTGCGGGTGGCGTCCTCCGCGGAAAACTCGACGTCGTCGGCGTAGCGGCGCGACAGTTCGACGGCCGCGACGGCCTGATCGAAAACCTCCTGGCGGCTCTTGTGGAGCTTGTACTTGAGGTGGATATCGCTGGTTGCGATAAACGTGTGAATGCGTGGACGCTGGGCGTGCTCCAAAGCGCGGGCGGCCCGTTCGACATCCAGCGTGCAGGCCCTGGCGAGTGCCGCCACCTGCACCCACGGGAACTCGCGGCTCACCGCATCGACGGCCTGGTAGTCGCCTTCCGATGCGATCGGGAACCCGGCCTCGAGGATGTCGACGCCGAGCTCGACCAGCTTGTGAGCCATTCGGACTTTCTCCGGAACCGTCATGCTGCAACCGGGTGATTGTTCGCCGTCCCGGAGGGTCGTATCGAAAATGTATACGCGATCGTTCATGAGCTTCCGCCCGCGCTATGGGGGATACGGCCCGCGGCCGGCCTGTTTCTCCGGCAACGGACTTAAAACGATTATGGGGGAGCGGGCAGAATTTGGCAAATTGATAATTCTAGACTTGCGCATAAATGCATTTGATGTTATAAATGGGATTTATGCGCTGGCGCTCTCTATGGAACTCTACCTCCTCCGAACCTTTCTGACCGTCGTCGGCGAGAAAAGCTTCTCGCGGGCGGCCGAGAAGTTGCTGCGGACGCAGCCGGCGGTCTCCCTGGCGATCCAGCGGCTGGAAAACGAGCTGGGCGCGAAACTGATGGACCGCAGCGGCAGGCAGTTGCTGCTGACCGACGCGGGGCGCATCGTGGCCGAGTACGCGCGGCGCTTCGAAAACCTCGGGCGGGACCTGGAGAACGCCCTGGCGGAGCTGAAGGACCACGCGGCCGGGCGGCTGGTCATCGGGGCCAACGAATCCACGGCGTTGTATCTGCTCCAGCACATCGAGGAGTACCGGCGGCGCTATCCCAAGGTGAAGGTGCAGGTGCGGCGGAGCTTGTCGAGCAGGGTGCCGGCGCAGTTGATCGACGGCGACCTGGAGCTGGGCGTGATCAGCTACGACCCCCAGGACGAACGGCTGGTATCGAGCGTGATCTACACCGATCACTTGGCCTTCGTGGTCTCGCCGAAGCACCGCTTTGCGAAGCGGAAGCCGGTGTCGATCGCCGATCTGGGGATGGAGACGTTTATCGCGCACAACGTGGTCTCGCCGTACCGCGAGACGGTGGTGCGGGAGTTCCAGCGGCACAAGGTGACGCTGAACATGGACGTCGAGATGCCCACCGTGGAGACCATCCGGCGCATGGTGCAGCGGAACGAAGGCGTGGCGTTCCTGCCGCGGATGTGCGTGGAGCAGGAGGTCCGGCAGAAGCTGCTGTGCGAGGTGGAGGTGAAGGAGCTGCGCGCGGAGCGCAAGATCCGGCTGGTGTATCCGGCGCGCCGGCTGCTGAGCCACGCGGCCCGCGCCTTCCTGGACCTGGTGAAAGCAAGCTGAGACCGAGACCAGGCCGCGCTCAGCGCGCCCCCGCGCAGGCGGTCCCGAGGCAGCGAATCGTGCCCTGCTCGTCGGTGCGGAAGATGCGGGCGCCGAGCGCTTCGACCAGCTTGAGCACGATCTCGTGCGGGTGGCCAAACTCATTGCCGCGGCCGCAGGAAACGACGAACGTCTTGGGGCGGACGTTGCCGAGAACGCCGGAGCTGGTCCCGGTTTCCGAGCCGTGGTGGGCGGCCTTGAGGACGTCGGCGCGGAGTTCGGAGCGGTGGTACTTGAAGAGGTCCTCCCAGCACTCCATCTCGCAATCGCCGGGGAAAAGATACTGGGCCGTGGGGTAGGCGACTTTGAGCACCAGGGAGTGGTCGTTGACGGAGCTGGAGCGCGGGCGAAGCGGGAGCGATTCGGGGTGGAGCACGGTGAGGGTGAGCTTGGCGAAGCGCTTCTCGGCGCCGGCGGTGACGGCCTCGAAGCGCTCGGCGCGTCCCAGCAGGGGGCGGAACGATGATCTGTAGTCCAGGCCGGAATACCAGATCTCGCGCACGGGGAAGGCGTCGAGAATGGCGGCCAGGCCGCCGGTATGGTCGGCGTGGGCATGGCTGAGGACCACGAGATCGATGCTGGAGACGCCTTCTTGGCGCAGCAGTTCGGCGGTCCGGCCGTTGTGGCCGGTATCGACGAGAATGGTCTCGTTTTCCGGGGTGCGGATTAGCGCGGCATCGGCCTGCCCGACATCGAAGAAGGTAACCGAGAGGTTCTGGGGAGGCTGTGGCTTGCGGCCACAGGCGGCCAGCAACAGCGCCAGCGCGATCAGCGGGAATGCTCTTTTCCTCTGCATCGGTCCGAGAGAGAATTATAGCGTGATGAGATACGCTACTTTGGCCGGACTGCTGGTGCTGAGTTTGAGTGGCTGCAACAGGGCGCGCGAACCGGAGGCCTTCGGGCCCCTGGCGGAGGAGTTCGTCTACTCGACGCTGGAGTTCTCGCCGGTTTCGGCGACGGCCGCCGGATGCCACCAACGCCCGGGTAAGAACCTGGACGAAATGCTCGACGACTTCAGCCCGGTGGCGCTGGAAGGGCAGCGGCGGTTCTACCGCGGCTTCCAGAAGCGCTTGTCGAAGCTGAACCCGGCGCGATGGAGCGCGGAGGACCGTGCGGATTACGAGATCGTCCGGGACCAGATCTCGCTGGCGCTGCTCGAGCTGGACGGGATCCGGAGTTACCGGCACAACCCGACGGTCTACGTGGAGTTGGCGGGAAACGCGCTGTTCTCGCCCTACGTGCTCCAGTACGCGCCCCTCCAGGCCCGGCTGCGCCAGATCATCGCACGGCTGGAGAAGCTGCCGGCGTTCCTCGAGCAAGCCAAGCGCAATCTGGTGGATTCGCCCGGCATCTGGACCAGGGTGGCGATCGAGGAGAACGCCGGCAACGTTTCGCTGATCGACAGAACCATTCGCGGCGCGGTTCCCGAGGATCTGCGCGCGCTCTACGACCGGGCGGCCGGGCCGGCCATCCAGGCCCTGCTGGGCTTCAGCGCCTGGCTGAAGTCGGAGCTGCGGCCGGCGGCGGAGGACGCCTGGCGGCTGGGGCCGGAGAATTACCGGGCCAAGTTCCGCTACCTGCTCGGCGCCGACCGCACGCCGGAGCAGGTGCTGGAAGCGGCGGAGGCGGACCTCAAGGCGGTGCGCGCGCGAATGCTGGAGCTGGCCGGCCCGCTGCACAAGAAGTGGCACCCCGATCACCCCGCGCACGCGGACCCGAACACCACCATCCGCGAGGTGCTGAGCACCATCGCGGACCGCCACGCGCAGCCGGAGACGTATTTCGCCGAGGCGAAGCGCGATCTCGAGGAGGCGCGGCAGTTCGTTCGTGCGCATGACCTGCTGGTGCTGCCGATGCACCAGAACCTCGAGGTGATCGAAACTCCGGAGTTCTTGCGGGGCATCTACGCGGTTGGAGGATTCATGCCGGCGCCGGCGCTGGAGCCCAAGCTGGGGGCCTTTTACTGGATCACGCCGATTCCGGCGGACTGGCCCAGGCAGCGCCAGGAATCCAAGCTGCGGGAGTACAACTTCTATAAGCTCAAGCTGCTGACTATGCACGAGGCGGTGCCGGGCCACTACGTCCAGGCCGAGTACGCCAACGGCATGGATCCCAGGTCGCGCAGGGTGCTCCGATCGGTATTCGGCAACGGTCCCTACGTCGAGGGCTGGGCGCAGTACGCTACCCAGATGATGCTCGACGCGGGCTACCTGGACGATTCGCCGGAGCTGCGGTTGACCTTCCAGAAGGAAGAACTGCGTGTGCTGGCCAACGCCATCCTGGACATCCGGCTGCACACCACCGGAATGACCGGTGAACAGGCGCTCGAGTTGATGACCCGGCAGACCTTCCAGGAGACCGAGGAAGCGGCGGCGAAATTGCAGCGCGCCCAACTGTCGTCCTGCCAGTTGCCGACCTACTACGTGGGCTGGCGGGACTGGCTGCGCGTGCGGGACCAGGAGCGCCAGGCGCTGGGCGACGACTTCCGGCTGGACGCGTTCCACCAGCGGGCGCTCGGGGAGGGCGCGGTGCCGCTGCCGGTGCTGGGGCGGTTGCTGGCGCGAAAAACGGCGCGAGAATAGAAGTATGAACGAAGAGCACGCCCGCCTGCCCGACCCCTCTCAGCCGCGCCGGCCCTCGGCGGCAAGGGCGGTCTTCTCCTGGGCGCGCGACCTGGCCCTCTCGGTGGTCATCGCCTTCGTGGTGATCATCTTCATCTACCAGCCGGTGAAGGTCGAGGGGACCAGCATGATGCCCGGGCTGGTGGACCAGGAGCGCATCTTCGTTAACAAGTTCGTTTACCGCTTCGGGATCGGCTCGATCAAGCGCGGCGACCTGATCGTGTTCTGGTTTCCCGGCGACCAGACCAAATCCTACATCAAGCGCGTGATCGGGGTTCCCGGCGATACCGTGGCCGTCGACCGGGGCACGCTCATCCTGAACGGCCGGCCGCTCCAGGAGGACTACGTGCCCAGGGAATACCGCGACTACCTGTCCATGCCGGCGCGAACGGTGGACCCGGACAATTACTTCGTGCTGGGAGATCACCGCAACTCCTCGAACGACAGCCGCAACGGCTGGCTGGTGCCCCGGAGCTGCATCTACGGCAAAGCCGTCTTCGTCTACTGGCCCCTGGAAAGAATAGGGCCGGTGAAATAGGTTTGCCTCCGGCCGGCGCGCGCAGGCGGCTTGCCGGGCTACAGGGGCTGTATCTGCTTGGGCTTGAGAACCGGGAGCCTCGGCGGCATCCGGCGAGATTACGGGAGGGTGACCGCCACACGCTCCGTGGTGAGGTGGTGAACGTCGCTGGGGATAGACTCGCCGGCCCTAACGGCGCTCTCCAGGAAGCAGCGGATGGCATCTCGCGCCATCTCGCGCGCCTCTTCCAGGGTCTCGCCGTACGTGCAGATCTCGGGGATGGCCGGTACGGACACGTTAAAGCCACCCTCTGGCAGGGGTTCGAAGATGGTGGTGTAACCGTATTCCGTCACAGACTCCTCTACGGACATTCTCCGACGGCGCCAGTGTGGTGGGCGGTGCAATGAACTCGGCCTACCGCCGTCCCGCCAGCCACATCACCAGCGATAGTACCAGGCTCAGCACCAGGCAGGTCGTCAACGGGAAATAGAACACCGAGCTCTTTCCGCGGATGACGATGTCGCCGGGCAGCCGGCCGATGCGGAAGGGCAGGCGCGCGCCAAGCGTCAGCAGGAGCCCGGCGATCACCAGAATCGCGCTGATCGCGATGAGGGTGCGCCCGAATCCGGTCATGCTCTCATTGTGGCTGAGTCCCCGGGGCGAGCGTGCGATTCCGTCAGGCCGAGCTGGTGTGGAGTCGCTGCCTACTGGCTTCCAAGAATGCTTTCCACGTCCCGAGCGCCATGAAGGACCCGAAGAATCTCAATCGGTCGCTTCCCTGCGTCGTAAACGATGAGGTAAGAACCAACCGGCCAGAAGCGCACGGGGAGGTCGGTTATGTCTTCGCGGATGTGGCCCTTGCCGAGCATTTCCGCAAGGCCTCGAAAGGTCTACGTGAGTTTGGCCAGAAAGTCCCGGGCGGCGGGAACGCTGTCTTGGGCGATGTAGTCGCGAATCTCGCGCAAATCCGCTCGAGCAGGGGAGGAGAGCCTGAAGCGGCTCACTGGGCCCTTTTTCCACTCTCCATCTCGTCGAGGCCTGCTCCGAGTTGCGTCATAAACCGCTCACCGTCGGCGCCCTCGCCACGCCGGAGGGAATCCCAGCCTTCGCGAATCTTGCGGCCCATCTCCGCCACCCGCATCTGCCGCATTTGCTCGTGTTCTTCGAACAGTCGCAACGCCTCGCGCACTACCTCGCTCGCGGAATTATAGCGGCCCGTCTTGACTTTCTTCCGCACCAGCCGCTCCAACTCGGGGGTAAGGTTGACATTCATGGAAGCCGTCCTCCCTTGGGACTCCTGATACGACCATACCCTGCCTGTCCAGCATTGTCAATGTTGGATAGGCGAACGTTCCGATCCTAGTTGTGCGCCCGGCTACTCAGACGCTGTACATCCGCCCGCGGTGCAGGCCGAGCAGGATCTGCACCAGGCGGTGCGCGATCAGCTCGTGCAGGGTGAGCAGCTCCTTGTTGGCGGCCGTTACGGCCTCGGCGTCGTGCGGGTCGGCGGCGCCGCCGCCGGCCTTGAGCGCCTCGGTGGCTTCCTTGACGATCGGGTCCTCGATCGCCTCGCCGGCCATCTCCCAGAGGGTGATGAAACGATCCACGGCGGAGGGGAAGCTGACCTCGAACACGCCGAAATTGCTGGTGGTGCGGGGCGGCTTGAAGTCCAGGTTGAAGGGGCCGTTGTAGCCGTGGCTGCGCAGCAGAACCAGGATGTTCAGCCAGTCCAGCGGGTTGACCAGGCCGATGGCAATGTCGACGTCATGCTTCAGCTTGTAGCCGTCGTTGATGTCGAAGTGCCACAGCTTGCCGGCCAGCAGCGCCCGGGCCAGTGCGGCGCGCACCGCGCCTCCCCACATCAGCTCATGCAGGTATTCGGGGTTCAGACCGACCATCTCGGGGTGCGTCAGCAGCCCGGAATTGATGAAGCCGAGCATGGCGTCGCTGGTGGGCAGCAGGATCTCCGCCTGCGGCTCGAACGGCTTGGCCTCCAGGCAGTGCTTGAGCGTGGGGCGACCGCGGTGCGCAGCGATCTCGATGTCCGCCTCGCAGACGGCGTTGAGTGCGTCGGCGTACCAGCGTAGCGTCTGGGTCTCGTCGATGGCCCCCTGAACGGAGTAGCCCAGCGAGCCGGGCCAATAGACGGCATAGCTGGCGCCCAGTTCGTGGCCGATTTTGACGGTGTTCTTGAGGCGGAATTTCGCGTACTCGCGGACCTCCGGCGCCTCGGCGGCCGGCCCGGCCGCCCAGACCGCGTGGTAGAACGTCTCGGTGGTCACCATCGAGCAGCGGAGGCCGTTCTCCCGGAGCGCCTTCTTGATGCGCTCGACCACCGCCCACTGTTCCTCCTTGCCGAGCATCTCCGTGGGAATGACATCGGTGTCGTGCGTGGACCAGTTGGCGATGCCCATCTCGCCGTAATGGCGGATGATTTCCTCGAAGCCGATCGGCTCGCGCGTGGGGGCGTGGAACAGGGCCTGCCCCTCGTAGGCGGCGGCCCACTGGGGTCCGGACAAGAAGTACTTGCGGCGCGTTTCAGGCGGATACGCTCCGCCGCACGCCTTCATCAATCGCTCGACCAGAGCCTGCTGCTGGTTGGGGGGGACAGGGTTCATGCGCGTTTCTCTCCGATTGCCCTGATACCGCGTGCGCCACCAGCCCGCGGCCTGGGAGCCTATGGCGCCAGGCCCAGGCCCTGGGCCACGCCCTGGCCGTACTTCGGGTCGGCCTTGAAGAAGTGCTCGAGCTGGCGGAGCTGGATTTCTTTGGGGACGCTTTTCATGCTGGCGACGAGGTTGTGGATCAGGCGTTGCTGTTCCTCGGTCTTCAGGAGCCGGAACAGGTCGCCCGCCTGGGTGTAGTCGTCGTTGCCTGCGCGGTGGTCGTAACGCGCGGCGACGGTCTCCCCGAGGTCCCAAGCCGGGTCCTTGTAGCTCGGGTCCTCCACCGGTCCGCCGAAGCTGTTTGGCTCGTAGTTCGGGCCGGCGCCGCCGTTCTCGTCGAAGCGCATCGCGCCGTCGCGGTGGTAGACGTGGACCGGGCACTTGGGCCGGTTGATGGGGAGCAAATCGTAGTTGACGCCCAGGCGGTAACGGTGCGCGTCGGGATAGGACAGAATGCGAGCCTGCAACATCTTGTCCGGCGAGAAGCCCATGCCGGGAACGACGTTGGCCGGCGCGAAGGCGGCCTGCTCGACCTCGGCGAAGTAGTTCTCCGGGTTGCGGTTCAGGGTCATGATGCCCACCTCGTGCAGGGGATACTCCTTGTGCGACCACACCTTGGTCAGGTCGAAAGGATTGTAACGGAACGTCCGGGCCTGCTCCTCGGTCATGATCTGGAGGCACACGCGCCAGCGGGGGTGATTTCCGCGCTCAATCGCTTCGAACAAATCGCGCTGCGCGAAATCCGGGTCCCGGCCGGCCATTTCGATGGCTTCTTCGCGGACGAAATTTCGAATCCCTTGCAGGGTCTTGAAGTGCCACTTCGACCACACCCGCTCGCCTTTGGCGTCGATGAGCGAGAAGGTGTGGCTGGAGTAGCCGTTCATGTGGCGGAAGCCCCAGGGCGTGCCGCGGTCCGAAAAAAGAATCGTCACCTGATGCAGCGATTCCGGCGACAGACTCCAGAAGTCCCACATCATGGTGGGCGATTTGAGGTTGGTTTGCGGGTCGCGCTTCTGGGTGTGGATGAAGTCCGAGAACTTGAGCGGATCGCGAATGAAGAAGACGGGGGTGTTGTTGCCCACCATGTCCCAGTTGCCTTCCTCGGTGTAGAGTTTCACCGCGAAGCCTCGGGGGTCGCGCTCGGTGTCCGCCGATCCCTTCTCGCCGCCGACGGTGGAGAAGCGCACGAACACCTCGGTTTTCTTGCCGATCTGGTCGAACAGCTTGGCCTTGGTCCAGCGGGTGATGTCCTGGGTGACCTCGAAGACTCCGTGCGCTCCGGAGCCCTTGGCGTGCACGATGCGCTCGGGGATGCGCTCGCGGTTGAAGTGGGCCATCTTCTCGTTCAGCAGGTAGTCTTGCATGAGAACGGGCCCGCGCGGGCCTGCGGTCAGTGAATTCTGGTTATCGCCGACGGGAATGCCGGTGACGGTGGTCATGGTCTTGGGTTGGTCCATGGTTGTGCTCCTTATCTGGCTGATGTCTAAATTTAGATATAGTCTAATCTACAGGCCTAGAAAAACTCAAGTCCTTCTGCGGCAGGCGGCGCACAGCCCGCGCAGGGTGATCTCAAACGAATCGACGACCTGCTTGCCCGGTAGTTCTCCGACTGGAAAGGGCTTCACGGCCTCCCAGCGGATGTCTTCCACCCTCCCGCAGCGGCGGCAGACGAAATGGTGATGCGGGCCGAGGTTGGAGTCGAAGCGCAGAACCCCCGCCAGGAAGACCTCCCGAATGAGCCCGCTTTCCTTCAGGAGGCTGAGGGTGTTGTACACGGTGGCGCGGGATGTGAGAGGGAAGCGGCGGTTCACGGCCGACAGGATCTCTTCCGGCGTGGGGTGATGCTCGGTCGAGGCCAGGTATTCGACGATGGCGCGGCGCTGCGGGGTGATCTTGAGGTGGCGAGCCCGGGCCAGGGCATCCAACTGCTGGGGCGACAAACGGGTCACTCTGATTTAGACTACATCTAAATCGGACACCTTGTCAACCTGCTGCGGCGGCCCACCCGCTGGAACGCGGGAGCGGATGCTAGACTGGAAGGAATCCATGGAGTCCGGAAAAGCCGGGGAGTCGCTGGCGGCGCGAGAGATCGTCGGGCTGGTCGAGGCGGAATTACGCCAGGTCGAGCGGGAGATCGGCCTGGAGTGGATCGCGCCGGTGGAAGCGATCACCACCATCGGCCAGTACTTGCAGGCCAGCGGTGGCAAGCGGCTGCGTCCTACGCTGGTTCTGCTGGCTTCCAAGCTGATCGGCGATGGCGGGGAGAGCGCGGTCCGGCTGGGCGCGGTGGTGGAGATGATCCACAGCGCCACGCTGGTGCACGACGACGTGATCGACGACGCCCGAACGCGCCGCGGCCGGCCCTCGACCAACATGAAGTGGGGCAACCACACCTCGGTGCTGGCGGGCGACTGGCTCTACATGCAGGCCTTCCAGATGACCCTGCGGACGCGCAGCTTTCACGTGCTGGACCTGCTGATCGGCGTAACGCAAACCATGGTCGAAGGCGAGTTGCTGCAACTCCAGCGGATCGGCTCGATGGAGGTGACCGAGGCGGACTACATGGACCTGGTGGACCGCAAGACGGCGGGCCTGTTCTCGACCTGCGCGCGGCTGGGCGCGATCGTCGCGGGCGCCGACCCGGCCAGCGAGGACAAGCTGGGAGAATTCGCCTGGAACGTGGGCATGGCCTTCCAGCTCATCGACGACATTCTGGATTTCACGGCCCACGAGAACGTTCTGGGGAAGCCGGTGGGCAACGACCTTTGGGAAGGCAAGGTGACTCTCCCGCTCATCTACGCGCTCGAGGAAGCCGGCCCCGAGGAGCGGCGCATGGTGGCGACGGTCCTCGAGGATCGCAACTACGAGCGGACACCGTTCTCCAGCATTCTGGAGCTGATTCGGCGGGGACGCGGCATCGAGCGGGTGCGGGAGCGCGCCCGGCGGTTTACCGAGAAGGCCCGCGCGCTCATCGGCGAGTTCCCCGAATCGCCGTATCAGCGCGCGCTGTGCGCCATCACGGAACTGGTGACGGATCGGGATCACTGAGCGTCGAACCGCGCGCGCCAGCCAGCGGTTGCGATGCTAGAATGAGGTCGAGCCAGCATGGATTCACGCCGTAGATTCATTGGGAAGTTCGCCGGCGGACTGGCGGGCACGCTCGCGGCGCCCTCCGGGGTGCTGGGTGCGAACGAGCGGATTCGCCTCGGGGTGATCGGGCCGGGGGAGCGCGGCATGCAGTTGGTGCGCGAGGCGATGGAGTGCCCGGACACCGAGTTCGCCGCCTTCGCCGACGTGTACACCGGGCGGCTGGAAGAGGCCGGCAAGCTCGCGCCCAACGCCAAGACCTACCTGGACTACCGCTACCTGCTCGAGGACAACTCCATCGACGCCGTGCTGATCGCGACGCCGCAGCACCTGCACTGCGAGCAATTCTGCGCCGCGCTCGGCGCCGGCAAGCACGTGTACCAGGAAAAGACGATGGCCTTCACCGTCGAGCACGCCAAGCGCATGCGCGCGGCCGTCGAGAAGGCGGGCCGGCGCACGGTCCAGATCGGCCACCAGTGGTGCTCCACCGGGCAGGTCGCCGACGCCGTGAACATCCTGGCCACCGGGTACGTGGGTAAGATCACCGCCATCCACGGGCACATGTTTCGCAACACGCCGCACGGCAAGCCGCAGTGGAGCCGGCCGGTCTATCCGGGCATGACCGCGGAGAACATCGTCTGGAACTCGTTCCTGGGCGAGGCGCCCAAGCGTCCGTTCGACGCCAACCGCTATCTGAACTGGCGGTTCTTCTGGGACTACTCGGGGGGCAACTTCCACGAGAACATGTGCCACCAGCTTGCCTTCTGGTACAAGGTGCTGGGCCTGGGAATCCCCAAGGCGCTCACCGCGACCGGCGGCATCTTCCTGTGGAAGGATGGGCGCGAAGTGCCGGACACGATGAGCGTCGCCATGGAGCACGCCGAGGAGCTGCTGTTCACCTGGGACTCCGGCTTCGGCAACAGCCATTACGGTGTCACCGAGGATGTGCTCGGCGGCGACGGTACGGTCTCCAGGGGCCAGCAGATCCGCTATGCGCCGCAGAAGGTGAACCGGCCGGACGGCGCCGAAATGCTGGGGCAGACCGCCACGCGGAAGAACGCGCACATGCGGAATTTCCTGGATTGCATCCGCTCGGGCGACCAGCCGAATTGCCCGTTCGAGCTGGGTTTCCGCGTTTCCATCGCCTGCCGGATGGCGGTGGAAAGCTACCGGAAAGGCCGAACGGTGCGCTGGGATCCGGACAAGGAAGAGATCGTATAGACCGGAGTGGATTTCGAATACTCACCCCTGTAGCTTCGGCGGAGCGCACACTTGAAAGCACAAATCGGAATCATCGGCGGCAGCGGGCTCTATTCCATGCCCGGGTTTGAGTTGCAGCAGGAACTGGCCCTCGAGACGCCCTGGGGGCGGCCCTCGGACAGCTACGTCGTGGGGACGCTGGGTGGCAAGCAAGTGGCCTTCCTGGCGCGGCATGGGCGCGGCCACCGCATTTCTCCCTCGGAGCTGAATTTCCGCGCGAACATTTACGGCTTCAAGTCGCTCGGGGTGGAGCGCATCATCTCGCTCAGCGCCGTCGGCTCGCTCAAGGAGGAGCACCGGCCGCTGGATTTCGTCCTTCCGGACCAGTTCTTCGACCGCACGCGAGGGCGCGCCTCGACTTTCTTCGGAGACGGGCTGGTGGTTCACATCGGCTTCTCCGACCCCATCTGCCCGCAAACGGCTGACGCCGTCTACCAGGCCTGCCTGGCGGAGGGCGTGAGCGCCAAGCGTGGCGGAACCTACTTGTGTATGGAAGGCCCGCAATTCTCGACCAAGGCGGAGTCCAACGTGTACCGCGGTTGGGGCATGGACGTCATCGGCATGACCAACCTCCAGGAGGCCAAGCTGGCGCGCGAGGCCGAGATCTGCTACGCCACCGTGGCCATGGTGACGGATTACGATTGCTGGCATCCCGATCACGACGCCGTGACCGTGGACCAGATCATCCGCAACCTCATGAAGAACGCGGAGAACGCCTGCAAGGTGGTGGCGCGGGCGGTGACGGAGCTGGAGGCGGCGCGGGCCTGCGCCTGCGGCTCGGCGCTCCAGCACGCCATCATCACGGACCGCAGCCTGGTTCCCGAGGCCACGCGGAAGAAACTGGAACTGCTCGTTGGAAAGTATCTCTGAGACCGCCCGGCGAATTCTCGACTGCTCGATTCGCGGCCAGGCGTGGCCCGTTGCGTCTGTCGAGCGCCTGATCGAAGAGGCGGCGAGCGAGGAGGGCAGCCGCGCGCTGTTCGGCATCCTGGCCGAGGGCCTCTCGGATCGGTTCGAGCCGCGCCTGGTGGACGCTTACGCCGCGCTGTTCTCCGAGGTGATTGCCGCGGCGCTGCCGGGATCGTGCGTCGCCGAGCTCCTGGCGCGTTACCGGCGCGTGCGCCGGCCGCGGCGATTCGAAGGCGACGCCGAGGCGGTGTACGTCCTCTCGCGAGTTACGCTGGGCGCGGACGTGGCCATCACCAGCCTGGTTCTGGACGCCGCCAAACGGCGCTTCCCGGCGGCGCGCATCGTGCTGGCGGGCGGGGAGAAGAGTTATCAGCTTTTCGCCGGCGATCCGCGCATCGAGCACCTGCCCGTCGCCTACCGCCGCGGAACCCTGCGCGAGCGTTTGCAGGCCTGCCCGCGAATCGAGGAGCGCGGCAGCATCGTGATCGATCCCGACTCGCGCCTCACGCAGCTTGGCCTCGTCCCCGTCTGCCCGGAGGAGAGTTACTACTTCTTCGAGGGCCGGGCGTACGGGGCGGATACCGACGAACCGCTCGGCTCCCTGGCGCGGCGCTGGATCGCCGAAACCTTCGGCGTCCCCGATGCGCGCGCCTGGATCGCGCCCGCCGCGCCGCCTGCATCCGCTGCGGACGTTGCAGTCAGCCTCGGCGTGGGAGAGAACCTGGCCAAAGGCCTGCCGCCCGAGTTCGAGGAGCACCTGCTCGGGGCGCTGGCCGGCCGCGGGCTCGAGGTCGTCGTCGATTCGGGTCCGGGCGGCGAAGAGCAGGAGCGCGTGCGCCGCGCCATCGGCGCGCGCCAGGACCGCATCCGGATGTTCGAGGGATCGTTCGCGGCTTTCGCCGGCATCATCGCGCGCAGCCGCCTCTACGTTGGCTACGACTCCGCCGGCCAGCACGCGGCCGCGGCCTGCGGCGTCCCGCTGGTGACCATCTTCGCCGGAGCCCCCTGCCCGCGCTTCACCGCCCGCTGGCGCCCCACCGGTCCCGGGCCGATCGAAGTCATCCCGGCCGCCGACCGCGACCCCGAGCGCGTGCTGGAGGATGCGCTCGACGCGGTGGACCGGTTGCTCCGTCCGTGCTGACACGGCAGCCGCCAGTGAACACTCGGAGTACCCTACACCAGCAGAACGTAGGTGCTGTAGGTCTCCTCCCGCACTTGGTAAAACGGCTTGAACCGCACCGGCCCGCTCGTGGTGGTGCATTCGAACTCGAGCGCGCGGCCAGGCACAGCCTTCATGTGCTTGAGCCGCGCGGCCGTTGCGGAGAGTTCCGCCGGTGGATTCACCGCGGTCAGCATCACCGGCCCGTACATCACGGCCACGATCCGCGGATTCCGGTCGTCGATCGCCACGGTGCGGAACGAGAACGGGAGCGTGAGGCGTATCGTGTCGTTCGCCCGCCATCTACGGCGGACTGCGGCGAATGTCCCCGGCTCGGCCTTCACCGAAACCGGCCTGTCGTTGACCAGGATTTGCGGCGGCCGCTCGAGCCATCCCGGAACCCGAAGGTGAACCGTGAAGTCCGCCTGCGTCTCGGGGAAAATCCGCAACTCCACCGATTCGTTCTCCGGGTAGCTGGTGCGCTGTACGATCTTCACCGGCACCCCTTTCACCTTCCAGCGGACCACGGAATCGGCATACAGGTTTACGTAGAGCGAGCGGTCGTCCCGGAAGTACAGGTCAATGGGATAGTCCGCGACCGACTGCACCAGCGTCCCCGCGCAGCACGGCCATTTCCGTTGATAGTAGCCCTTCTTCGCCTGGGCATGGTAGTCCGAATAGTAGAAGAAATTGCCCTGCCCACCCGGATCTGTCGCACCCAGAATCGTGTTCCACAGAATTCGCTCCAGGCCGTCTCCGTAGCGCGCGTCCGCGGTGAAGCTCAGCAGATACCGGGCCAGCTTGGAGTGGGCGTAGTATCCGCACGGCGTCTCGAAGTGGTCGTGGGTGGAGGTGAGGCTGGCCGCCAGCTCGCCTTGATGCGGCTGGACGAATGTCTCCTTCGGCGCCCATGCGCCCGACGCGTACTCCTGCGTCTGCTCCAGCATGTCCCAAGCGTTCTGAATCGCCCGCAGGTACTTCGGATCGCCAAGCACCTCGTAGGCTTTGGCCCCTGAACTCAACGCGACCACGTGGCTGTAGCCGTGTTTTCCGGGCAGGACGTTGCGGCCTTGCGCCAGCGGATCGAAGTAGTCCGCGTCCAGCAGGTACTTCCTCGCCAGTTCCAGGTAGCGCCGCTCGCCGGTGAGTTCGAAAACCCGGAACAGGTTCTCGGGCAGGATGTACGGCTCGTCATACGGCGCTTGCTTGGGACTGTTGGGGCCGCGGTCGTAAACATGGTCCGGAATGAAGGGAAGGGCGGCCTCGACCACGCGCGGCAGAAGCGTGCCAGCCCGCTCGATGCCGGCCAACGACGCCGCGTCCAGCAGTCCGGCTTCGTATTTGTCCAGGACGTAGCAGGGCCAGGTTGTGGAGGCCTTGGGGCTGGCGTACGGGTTCCGGTCCTTCTCGAATGCGGCGGCGTACCCTTCCACCAGCGCCCGGGCCTTCGCCGCAGCGGCGGCATCGCCCGTATTGGCGGCGAGCCGTGCCAACCCGGAGATGAACTGGCCCAATAGGTGGCCGGGCACGAACCCGTTGGCGTCGTACCAGCCACCCATGTCCTCGCCGGGCGCCGGAAGGCCGGCACGCTGCCGGTACACCTTCAACAGCCGGTCATCGTCGAGGGCCAGATACGAAGCCTGGATGCGCTGGAATTGGCTGGCGAGTGGTCCGCCGGTGAGGGACACCTGCCCGTAGCCGAATTCCCGCAGCTTCCTCCGTCCGCCACCGGGCGCTTCGCGGGCCCGAGCGCGCCGGCTGTCTGCCACGGCCAAGGACGCGGCCGCTCCCAGAAAGGCTCTGCGCGAGAGGGCCGATGATGCGGGAGACATGCGCACCTTCCTACCTTATCCTGTCCGGCGCGCACCCGAGTGCGCGGTTCCCCGGCTTTGCGCCCAATTCTGCACCGTGGAACGGCCACGCCAATGAGCGCAGGCCTTTGCAGGGATTGGTTGCGGCGCCCGCCGGCACCTGAATTCCATCTTGTGGAATCCGGCTTTCTCGACGAGGGGCGCGCGAAAACCGGAAGTGGCCGATAAGTGGTGGGCGCGACAGGACTCGAACCTGTGACCTCCTGCGTGTGAA
>JBEKWU010000033.1:0-44704 GCA_049512775.1 Bryobacteraceae bacterium | reverse complement strand
GCCACTCTGGCACAGTCCGGATTCCAGGCTCATCGACCATTCGAAACCAAGGCCGTTTCCAGGCTCAGCCTGTGTTGGAAATAAAATCAGATTCCAGGCTCATTCTTGGATTGGAAAATGCTACTGCCCCGGATCCTCAGGCGACCTGTGGAAAGCGGCGCACCGACTCGCTGTGGTGCGCCCGGAAGAAGGGCGCGCCGATGCCCCAGACCGACAGGAAGACGAAGACGAACCCCACCGGCAGCCCCGCAGCCAATAACCACGCGTGCCGGCGAGTTCTCATGGGCCCAATGAAACCGCACCGGAGGGGCGCGATGCAAGCCGGCGCCTCCAGGCATCCAGCCCCGCGCCGGTCTGGCAGGAGAGCTCCAGGATCTCAATCCTGGGGTTGATGCCGCGGGCGATCTCGCGGGCCGTCTCCACGCGGAAGGAGAGGATGGCCGAATCTCACGCTGCCGCGAGCATCCCGGTCACGACCTTCTTGACCCGGCGAGCGATCTCAATCGCCTTGACTTCATCGCCCGGCAGCATCTCGGCGGCATCGCTTGGGTAGCGGATCTCGACGCCAAACGGCGTCAGCCTTCGCGAGCCACTGGCCAAGCAGGCGTTCGACCTCCGGGTCAAGCGGCTTCATAGAGCACACGCCCGTACTTGTTGGCCGGATAGGCGATGCCGCCGATCACCCGCTTGGTCCCCTCGAATCGTTCCGTGGGCATCACGATTACGTCGACACGATAGCCGATGTCCCCCACCGCGCTCCGGATTTCCACGCTCCGTTCATGGGCATTGGACGGCACCGGTTCGACCACCAGCAGATCGATGTCGCTATCCCGGGTCATTCGGCCCGCCGCCGCCGAGCCGAACAGGATGATCCTGTCCGGGCGCGCCACGGAAAACACCCTCCGCACAATCTCGTTGAGCAACGACTCGTCGACGCCCATCCGTTTCCACGATATGCGAAACCCCGTGGGGTTGCACCCGGCACCCGGGGTTGTGGCGATCGATGATCCACATCACGCCGGAACCCGCTGGCGCGCGGTCTCCATCCGCCCCTGGAGCCAGCGCCTCCAGCCGTCCAGCCCCGCGCCGGTCTGGCAGGAGAGCTCCAGGATCTCAATTCTGGGGTTGATGCCGCGGGCATTCTCGCGGGCCGTCTGGACGTCGAAGGGGACGTACGGCAGCAGGTCCGTCTTGTTCAGGATCATCAGCTCCGCCTTCCGGAAAATGCCCGGGTACTTCAGCGGCTTGTCCTCTCCTTCGGTGACGCTCAGCACCACGATCTTGGCCGCCTCGCCCAGGTCGTAACTGGTCGGGCACACCAGGTTGCCGACGTTCTCGATCAGCAGCAGATCCAGTTTCGCCAGGTCCCACTCCCTCAGGTGCCGCTCGACCATCCGGGCATCCAGGTGACACGCTCCCGCCGTGGTGATCTGGCGCACGGGAAAGCCGAAGCGGGCCAGTCGGCGCGCGTCGTTGTCGGTCTGGATGTCGCCGGTCAGCAGGGCGACTCGGGCGCCGGCGGCGAAGCCCTCCAGCGTGCGTTCCAGCAGCGAGGTTTTCCCCGAGCCCGGCGAGCTGATGAAGTTGAGGCAGAGGATCCCGTGCTCGAGGAACGCCTGGCGCAACTCGGCGGCGATCCGGTCGTTCTCGCCGAGGACTTTTCCTTCCAGCGCAATTCGCTTCATGAGGTCTCGGGCTCCTCGATCTCCAGGTAGCTCAGGTCGAGCTCGTCTCCCCGCGTCCCGTTGCCGGCGGGGCAATACTCGAGGTCCAAGGCCAGCGGCGCCAGGTCGTCCTCCTTCACCAGCGTCTCGAAGCAGAAGCGCAGGCTCTCGGTGTCGACGCCGGAGTACTCCCCGATCCGCACCCCCACCTTGCGAACGCGCACTCCGGGGCGCCGCGCGCTCTCGGCGCGAACGGCCTCGAGGATCGAGCAGGCGATTCCCAACTCGTGCATCAACCCTCCGCCGGCGGATAGTTCAATCCGATCTCGCCGAGCACTTCCAGGGTACCGCCAAGGCCTTGGCCTCCGCAGTCTGAAGCCGCCACGCCCGGGCGAAGCCTCAGGTGTGGCGTGGAAAGTGCAACTCCGAATCGCGATGGCGCGCTCGGAACAATGGCGCTCCACCGCCCCAGACCAGCAGGAACATAAACACGGACCCAACCAGCAGGTCGGGCGGTTGCCAGCCCTCCGGTGGCGGCGTCAGTCCGAGCGCCAGAGCCGCCAGGACGCTCAGCACGTGCCAATACCAGCGGGTGTCGAAGGCATAGAGCAGGGCCAGCGCCACGACAACCGCGGAAACATAAGCCAGGACGACCCACACAGCCTGCATGGTTTGGCTCCTTATCCGACAACATTCTAGCGCCAACTCGCGGCGCCCGAAACCTTGTACGATAGTAGCTTCCTTGGAGGCATGATGAAATCGCTGTTTCTCGCGTTCCTGGCTCTGGCGGTCGCCCTGGCCGGCGAGGTCAGGCTCGGCAAGCCGTTCAGCATCAACGAGACCATCGGCATCGACAAGCTCACCGCCGCTCCCGAGAAATACGTCGGCAAGGTGGTGCAGGTGAAGGGAACCGTGCGGGACGTCTGCCGCAGGATGGGCTGTTGGATGGAGCTGGTCGACCCGGAGAGCGGGAAGAGCATCCGGGTCCAGGTGAAAGACGGCGAGATCAAGTTCCCCAAGGAAGCCATCGGAAAGACCGCCACCGCCGAGGGCAAACTGGCCAAGGTCGAGCTGACCAAGGAAGAAGCCCTGGCCCGGGCCAAGCACGAAGCGGAGGCCAACGGGAGGAATTTCGATCCCCAGTCGATCACCTCCGCCGTAACCTACTACCAGATTCAGGGAACCGGGGCGGTCATCGGGGAATAGCATGCGCCTGACACGTCGTGAAGTTCTGCTCGCCGCCGCCGCGCCCGCATTCGCGAGGACGGTCGCGCGGCGGCCCAATATCGTGCTGGTGACGCCGGACGACCTGGGGGCCTGGATGCTCGGCTGTTACGGCAACCGGGAGATCCGCACGCCGAATATCGACCTGCTGGCGCGCGGCGGCACGCGCTTCCTGTACCACATCGGGTGCGCCCCGGCCGGCGAGACCAACCGCACGGCTCTCCTGACCGGGCGCCCGCCGCACCAGCAGGGCAGCCAGGATCCTCGGATTTCCGATCTGCTGGCGAGCGCGGGATACGTTTGCGGTTCTGCCAACCCGCTGGAATTCCTGGATGTGCAGAAGGCCGATCGGCCCTTCTTCCTGGCGCTGGACTATTCGCACCTGCTCGCCCCCGGCGGCACCATCCCGGCCAAGTACCGCGAGATGTACGCCAAGACGCCGTTCGATGCCATCGGTTGGGAACCCGCGGCGCCACACGCCGCCCGCGACAAGGACGCGCTCGCGAGCGCCGTGTCCAACATCCGCCGGTGCGCCGCCGCCGTCACCGCGCTCGACGCCGGGATCCCGCCGCTGGTGGCCCGGCTGGATCAGCGCGGGCTGCGCAACAACACGCTAATCGTTTTCACCAGTGCCAGCGGATTCCTGCTCGGCCGCCACGGTCTGTGGAGCGACGGCCTGGCCTCCGACCCGGTCAACATGTACGAGGAAGTCGTGGCCACGCCCATGATCTGGAACTGGCAAGGGCAGATTCCGGTGGAGGCGGCGCGGCCCGAGCTGGTGAGCGCCTGCGATTTCCTGCCCACCCTGTGCGAACTCACCGGCGTGGCGCCGCCGCGGGGCCGCGGACTGCCCGGCCGCAGCTACCTGCCTGCCGTCTTCAACCAGCCGTTTCCCAAGAAGCAACCTTGGCGCAACCTGGTGTTTGCCGAGTTCCAAGGCGTCGAGATGGCTCGGGAGGCGCGCTACAAGCTGGTGCTGCGCAACCAGGGCAAGGGGCCGAACGAGCTGTTCGACCTGCGCGCCGATCCGCGCGAGAGACTCAACCAGTACGCCAACCCGGCCTTCGTCACCGTGCGCGACCGCCTGGCCGCGGAACTCGACGCCTGGCGCAAGAAGTAGGATAGGGCTGCAGCCCTGTCCCTGGACAAGCCTGAAGGCTTATCCCACTCTCGGCCGCTCCTTGCGCACCAGGTCCATGTTCTGCGTGGGCTCGGCGTCGCACTCCGCCGCAATCACCGTCACCGGATCATCCGGCGCCGTCCGCGGCAGCCCGGTGAAGCGCACGCGGAAGCGCCCCTGCTCGAACTCGACCTTTTTGCCGGTGGCGAACAGCCGCGCGGAGGTCACCTTCGTCTGCAAGCCGCCGATGGCGACGGTATCGCCCGGCCAGAAGTACACGTGCATGTAAAGCGTGTCGCCCTTGCGCGTGAAGCCGGCGTAGTTCGAGCGGGTCATCTGGCAAGGCTCGGATTCGTAAATGGTCGGGCTGTTGCGGTCCATCCACTTTCCCACGGCGCTCAGGATGCGCACCGATTCTTCCGGAATCGAGCCGTCGGGCTTGGGGCCGATGTTCAGCAGGTAGTTGCCGCCGCCCCGCGCGCAGGTGACCAGGTTGCGAACCACCGTCTTGGGGTTTTTCCAGTTGTCGTCGGCGGCCTGGTAGCCCCAACTGTCGTTCATGGTCATGCAGGACTCCCAGGCCCGGCCGCCCTTCTCCGCCTGGATTCGCTGCTCGGGCGTCGCGAAGTCGCCGTCCAGCTTGTTGCGGTTGTTCACGATGATGTCGGGCTGGAGCTGGAACACCATTTCGTTCATCCGCTCCGACTCCCAGCCCTTGGCGTCCAGCGGCCAGGCGACGTCGTACCACAGAATGTCGATCTTGCCGTAGTTGGTGAGCAGCTCGCGGATCTGGCCGTGGACGTAATCGACGAAGCGCCGCCGCGCGGCTTCATCCTCAGCGCAGCGGGCGCCATCCGGGTGGTGCCAGTCCATTAGCGAGTGATAGAAGCCCACGCGCAACCCTTCGGCGCGGGCGGCTTCCACGTATTCCTTGACCAGGTCGCGGCCGCAGGCCTGCTTGGGCGCGCAGTAGTCGGTGAGCTTGGTGTCGAAGAGGCAGAAGCCCTCGTGATGCTTGGTGGTCATGACCATGTACTTCTGGCCGGCCTTCTTGGCCAGCCTGGCCCAGTCGCGCGCGGCATTGGGTTTGGGCGTGAAGCGCTTGGCTAGTTGCTCGTATTCGGGAACGGGGATGCCTTCGTTCTCCATCACCCATTCGTGGCGGCCCAGCACGCTGTACAGGCCCCAGTGGATGAACATGCCGAATTTGGCTTCGTGCCACCATTTCATGCGGCGGGCGCGGTCTTCGTCGCCCGGCAATGCGAAAGCGGCGGGAGCGGAGGCGGCCAGCGAGGCGCCGGCGCCGAGCATCGCCAGGTAGTTGCGTCTGGAGAGTTGATTGTCGAACATGAGGTTGACCTTTCCCATCCTCACTCATTCTACGGCTGGGCGACCAGCTCGACGCGGCGGTTGCGCGCGCGGCCATCGTCGGTCGAGTTCGAGGCTACCGGCGCGTAGGGTCCGGCTCCGTGCGGCGACAGCCGTTTCGCGTCGATGCCCCTCTGCGCGAGAGCCTTGACGACCGCGGCGGCCCGCGCGGCCGAGAGCGCCATGTTGCCCTCCGCCGAACCCACGTTGTCCGTGTGCCCGACCACCCACACCTTCAGCGCCGGGCTTGCCTGGAGCAGCTTGACCACCTCGTCCAGAGCCGCCCCCGACTCGGGCTTGATCTCCGACTTGGCGAAATCGAAGAAGATCCCCGGCACCTCGACGTGCCCGTTCTCCTTCAGGCCGGATTGAAGCGCGTCGGCGTTGGCCACCACCTCCTGCTGCATCTGCTGCACCTCGATGATGTCCAACTGGTATTCCCGGCCCTCGTTGAACCCCTCCAGCGCAACCCAGGTCTCCTGGCCGTTCCTGGAGATGCGAATGGTTGTCCGGCGCTCGTCCTCGTACAGCACCTGGCCACCGATCTTCTTCGCGGCCGCCTGGTAGTTGCGGATGATCTGGAGGTAACTGGGGGTCCTGCCGGCGGACTCGTCGAATCCGTAGTCGTAACGCAGGTGATGCCCCTCGACGCGCTGATTCCCGGTCTTGACCATGAACTCAACTGCACCGAACGGGGTGTCGACAAAAGAGCCCTCGGCGGAAAGGAAGTAGTGCGGAAGGCGCGTGAACAGCGCGGGATCCTTGTAGCCGCTGTAGTCGCTCAGTTGAGCCGTGGCAACAACGGCGGTCAAGACGAACAGAACTGCGACGATTCGCGATCTCACCATGATCCTCCTGGATTGAGGATACACTACCTAACGAACGTGGAGGGACTCCGATCGATGAAACCTTCCGGACGTTCCCCTCGTTTTCAATCGTTTAAGCTGAACTAAAGGAGGCACTGTGCAAAGTCGCTTTGTGTCTGGTCTGATCGCGGTTCTGGCCTGGGCTATGGCGTCCCCGACTCTCGCGGGGCAGGGAATGGGCGGTCAAACGCCGAGCTCCGGGCACCTGAAAGAGGAGATGCGGATGCCGTGGGCCCGCAGCAACGAGCGGTTTATCCGGCGCTGGCTGGTTCTCAGCGACATCCCCGTCGCGGGTGTTCCGGACGGCTTCGAGAAAGACTGGCTCGGCGAGCACGGAGGCGAGGCTGCGATCCGGCCGGCCGAGAAGATGACCCACCAGCTTCCGAACGGCTCGAAGGTAAGCTGGCGCGCGGTCACCGCCTGGGGCGACGTGACCGACCTTTCCGACGGGGTGGGATTGAAGCGCGACCTGGTCGGTTACGCCTTCGCGACCGTCTCGCGGAAGGAGAGCGGCAAGGCGCTGCTCGAGATCGGCAGCGATGAGAGCATCCGCGTGTGGCTCAATGGCGCCCTGGTGCTCGACCGGCGCACCCAGCGCCAGCTTACCTTCGATGAGGACCAGCTCGAGGTGGACATGAAGGCGGGGGAGAACTTGCTGTTGGTCAAGCTCGAACAGCGGGTTGGGCCGTGGGTTTTCTCCGCCCGAGTTTTGGAGCCCGGGGCCATCGCGCCGAGAATCCAGGAGATCGGGCCGTCGCTGATGGATTACTCCCAGACTGCCGTGGTGCTTCAAACCGACATCAACAAGGACCGCGCGGACCAGGACCAGGTCGCGGTTCAGGTGGTGGGCGCGGGCGGGCGAGTGTTCGCCCAGAGGAGCGTCAGGCGCGGCGAGACGGTGCGCTTCGATCCCGCCGGGTGGCCCGACGGCGCATACGAGCTCCGCTGCTCCACGCACAGGATGAACGGCTTGCTCTGGGCCACCCATATTCCCTGGTACAAGGGGGACTCGATCGCCGCGGCGCGCAAGCTGGTGGCGGCGGGAGCGAAGGCGGACCTTCGGACGCCCGAAGGGTTCACCACCAAGATGCTGGCGGACATGGTGATCGATCGCCTGGGGAAGGACGGCCTGAGCGTGACCGGCAATCCCTGGTGGGCCATTCACTCGCCGCTGATGGAGTTCGAGGAGATGAAGCTCGAGGCGGCGGGGAAGGCGGCGGCGCGCGAGCGGCCCTACGGCTTCGTCCGCCTGGCCTATCGCGACGACACCGACGGCTCTCCGCAGTTCTGCCGCGCCTATCTGCCGGGAGGCTACGACCGTTCGAAGAAGTGGCCACTGGTGGTGAAACTGCACGGGTACAACCCGGCCAACCCCGAGTACGTGCGTTGGTGGGCGGCGGACTCGCGTCACTACGGTTTCACCGACGCCGAGTTCAAGGGGCGCCAGGGGATCATTTACATCGAGCCGCACGGGCGCGGGAACACCACCTACCTGGGCTTCGGAGACCAGGACGTGGTGCGGGTCATCAAGCTGGCCCAGGAGCGCTTCAGCGTTGACCCAAACCGCGTCTACCTGATGGGCGACTCGATGGGCGGTTGGGGCACCTGGAACGTGGCGACGCGGCATCCGGATCTGTTTGCCGCGATTGCGCCAATCTTCGGCGGAGCGGACTACCACTCGCAGCTTTCGGAAGAGGAATTGGCGAAGCTGACCGCCGTCGACCGTTTTGTCTTCGACAAGCAAAGCTCGTGGTCGATGGCCGAGAGCTTGCTGCACATGCCCATTCTGGTGCTTCACGGCGACGTGGACCGGAGCGTGAACGTGGACTTCTCGCGCTACGGAGTGCGGCTGCTCCAGCGCTGGGGATTCAACGTGCGCTACCTCGAGTTTCCCGGCTACGGGCACGAGGACTTGAATGCCTGGCAGACCATCATCGAGTGGTTCCTGGAGCACCGGCGGGATGCGAATCCCGGAAGCGTGCGAATCCGCTCGGCGGAGCTCCAGAACGCCTCGGCGTATTGGGCCAAGGTGGAGCAGGCGGCCAGCCCGAATGAGTTCATGGTGGTGGATGCCGAGGTGGTCGCCCCGAACACCATCCGCGTGGATTCCCAGAACGTGCTGGCGCTCACCCTGTCGCCCGGAGCGGCGCTGATCGACCCCGCCAAGGATGTGAAGGTGGTCTGGAACGGAGAGGCGCAGGTTGTCCGGGCCGAGGGCGGCCGGCTCGGGCTGCGCGCGGCGGGCTATAAGGAAGCGGCTCTCGAAAAGAATTCCAAGGTGGCTGGCCCGCTGGGTGACATCTTCAACACTCCCTTTGCGGTGGTGACGGGCACGGCTTCGTCCGACCCGGCGATGAGGGAGATCTGCCAGCGCAAGACCGACGCGCTGGTCAACTACTGGAAGCAGTGGCAGCGGCAGCCGCCGCGTGTCTTCAAGGATTCCGAGCTGTCCGGCGCGGATGCGGCGCGGTACTCGCTGCTGCTGATCGGCGGCCCCGAGGCCAACCTGGTGGCGCGCCGGCTTGCGGGCCAGGTGCCGCTCGAGGTGGCTGCGGACCACGTCAAGATCGGGGGCCGGTCATTCGCGGCGTCCGACGCCCGGGTTCAGATGATCTTCCCCAACCCGCTCAACGCCCAGAGGTATGTGCTGGAGGTGGCGGCGACCTCCGCCGATGGCATGTATTTCTGGGTTCCCGACCGCCTGCGCAACGCGGAGTACGACTTCACCATCGAAGACGGGCACGTGGCGGGGGGCAGCCGGCGTGTGTCATCCGCCGAGGTGTGGGTGGCCGGCGGCTGGTTCAATCGAAGCTGGCAGGTCGAGGACGGGCTGGTTCTGCCGGGCGACGCCGAGGCGAGAGCGAAGAGCGTTGTGCTGCACGCCCCCAGGCCCGATCGCGCCATCGATCCCAAGATCCTGGACTCCTACGTGGGGGGATACGAGGTGGCGCCGGGCCTGGTCGTCAAGGTGAAGAGGGCCGGGAACCAATTGATTTCCCAGGTGGGCGAACAAACGCCCGTCGAGCTCCTCCCGGCCACGGATACCGAGTTCTATGTGGTCGAGGGTCCGGTGAAGATCGTCTTCGAGAAGGACGCTGCCGGCAAGGTGGTCTCTTTCAAGGGCTGGCAGAACGGCCAGGAGTTTACGGCGAAGAAGATTCAATAGGGGGAGGCGGGCAGGCGGCGCGCATCACATGATACGGGACCGTCTCTGCCGACCTCAATAGGGATCGATGGTGTTCAACATCTGGCGCGCCTGTTCGGCATGCGGACCGTTGGGGGCCAGACGCAGGTAGGTCTCGAACTCCTCGCGCGCACGCGACGCCCCGCGGACTCTCCCGTTAGGAGAGACCGTCGCCTGACCCATCAACCACACGCCGTATTGGTAATGGGACTCGGCGTACCCCGGGTTCGCCTCAATGCTTCTGCGAAAAGCCCGCCCGGCCTCGGGGGTGTGTCCCAAGTTCACCAGGATCGCGCCCAGATTATAGAAGTACTGCCCGGCGTTGGCTGGATCGAGCCGGGCGGCCTCCTCCAGTTGCGTCCAGGCCTCCTCCAACTTGTTGGACTTGGCCAGCGCGATCGCGTAGTTGTTCCGGTAGGCGCCGTCCTGCGGCTTGAGTTGCACGGCTTTAGCGAGAGCGTCTTCGGCCGGCGCCATAGAGCCCACGCGGGTGTATGCCTCGGCCAGGTGAGCCCAGATGACATGCTGGCTGGGGTCGATGACCAAGGCACGGTGGAAGGCGGCGATCGCAGCGCGGTAATCGTTGGCCCTCTCCGCCGCTAACCCCTCGTTGAATGCGCCTTCAAGGGCTCGTCTGGACGCACCCGGGTCACTCGATCGATCCTGCCGTTCCCGCAGTTCCTTGAGCCGGCCGAGATCTTCGGCCAGGTCATCCCGCTCGCGAGCGCGGAGACGACTCCTTTCGATGATGGCATTCAGGCCGCCGATGACCTCGCTCAGCATCTCCCGATCGAAGCGTCCGCCCTCCCACGCCGATTGGAACTCCGCGATCCGGTCCCGCACGCGGTTGAACCGGCGCATCTCGTCTTCGGAGAAGGAACTCACATCTCCCGCCACGCGGTCCAGGTCGGCGCGGACCCGGTCCAGAATTCCCCGGCCGAATCCGCGGTACTGATCGCCCTGGTCCGGTTGCCGAATCCCGCCCAGAGTGCAGGTCAATCGGACGACGGCCGGATCGCCCACCTGTGTTCGGACTTCGACGGCACTGTCCGCGTCCGCCTCGCAGAACACGCGGAAGACGCCGATGGGCAGGCCGGCATAAAAAAACGTGCCGTTACTGTTGCTGCGGGCAGGATAGACGCCCCGTAGGTCTTGGCGTTCGATCCTGAGGGGAACACCACCGAGGGGTTGGTGATCCTGGTCCTCGACCGTGCCCTTGATCACAGTTGTCTGAGCCCAGGCTGACAGCGTCAGCAAAGCGAGCGTGCCCGGCAGAAGAGCGAATCGTGGCAGCGCGGCGAACATGCACAAACCCTCCCTCCAGGATGCATATTGCAGGCTCCTGGATCTCTCTATCTTACCCAGCATTCCCGTTATGCCATCCTGGCCAGCATGGATTTTACATCCAACCGCCTCCCGTGCAGCCGTTGGTCTCATTCGATCCTTCCGCTGCTGTCAAGTACGCCTGCGGGCGTCGCCTCTCGCACGCCTCGTATCCGCGGGCCTCTCCTGCCCCTCGCCACGATGCGTTGCCGCCGCAGCAGCCGCCGGGCCCGGTCCGAGATGTTCCCGGGGATTTCCACCCGCCCGGCACATGCGCTACACTGTCTCCTCGCCGATGCGCATTGTCAAAATCGCGCTGCTGGTGGTGGCGGCCGGGGTGGTCTGGTTCTTCGTGCGCTACGGCAACTGGTTCGACGATTCCGCGCAGCCGCTCGAGCCCGGCACGGTGGCGGCCATCCGGCGCAGCGCGCGCCCGCTCAGCACCGTCGAGCCGGGCAAGGGAGGGCTGGAGGAATTGCGGTTCCTCAAGCCGCTGGTCGAAGGCAAGCGGCTGGTCGCGGCCGGAGAAGCGACGCACGGCAGCCACGAGTTTTTCGCCATGAAGCACCGGCTGTTCGAGTTCCTGGCGAGCCAGATGGGCTTTACCGTGCTGGCCGTGGAGGCGCCCTACGAGGCGGGGCTCGCCGCGGGCCGCTACGTGGCCGACGGCGCCGGCGAACCTGGGGATGCGCTCCGCCAGATCGGCGACTGGGCCTGGAACACCGAGGAGTCTCTGGCCTTGCTCGGCTGGATGCGCGACTACAACCAGGCCCAGCCCGGCCGCCCCAAGCTCAAGTTCTACTGCTTCGACGGCCAGATCCCGGGGGGCTCGCGGGCGGGCCGCGAGGAACGCATGGCTGCCAACGTGAAGTGGATTCTGGATCGCGAGGGCCCGCAATCCAAGGCCTTCCTGTGGGCCGGCAGCTCGCACGTCGCGCGCCTGCCCGGACGGATGGGCGACTACCTGGATCGCCTCTTCGGGAGCCGGCAGTACAGCATCGGATTCGAGTTCAACCAGGGCAGCTTCCGGTCGCGCGGCCCGGCGGGCCTGAACATGTACTCCGTCGAGCCCGCCCCGCCGGGCTACTACGCCGCCGCCCTGTCCCGCGTCGGCTCTCTGGTGTTCTTCGTGGACCTTGCTTCCATGCACGGCGATGAGGTGCTGGACCGCTGGCTCATGCGCCCGCAGTGGTCCAGGCAGTACGACGATACCTACTGGTTCTCGCGGCATTTCCGCAAGATGAACAGCGTGAAGGCGCCGCTGCCGGATCTCTACGACGCGGTGATCTTCTCGGAGCATTCATGGCCCCTGGCTCCGGCCGGCAGCCGCGCCGTCGAGTAGCTGGTTGCGGCGCGGCGCGATTTCCGTTACTGTGGCCCAAGGAGCTGCGAAGAGGCCGTTGAAACACAGCGCCTTGCCGTCAGGAGAATCCATGCCCTCTTGTCCTCGATGCGGAAAGGAAAACGATCCGGCGGTCCGGTTCTGCACCGGCTGTGGAATGAACCTGGCGGAGGCTCAGAGTGCGGCCCCAGCGGTGTGCGCGAAGTGCGGCAGCCCTCTCGCGGCCGAGACCAGGTTCTGTACGATTTGCGGCGCGCACGCGCCGGCCAGACCGTCGCCGCCCGCTGCGCCGGTTTCGCCCCAGGAGCCGGCCGCTCCTGCGCCGGCCGTCACGGCTCCAGCCTCGGCCGAGCAGGGAACCTGCCCGAAGTGCCGCGCGCTGCTGTGGCCTGGCGAGAGCGCCTGCATTGCCTGCGGAGCGCCCGTTCCCTCGGCTCAGCCGGCCGCTCCGCCTGCGCCCCCGGCTCCGCCGCCTGCGGCTGTCCCGCCGGCCCCGGCCGCCACTGCTCCGGCCTCCCCTGGCGCCGAACACTGCACCAAGTGCGGAGCGATGCTGCGGCCCGGCGAGAAGTTCTGCACCGGATGTGGGGCGCTTGCCGAGTCGGCTCCGCCGGAGCCCCCCGCTGCACCGCCCCCGGCCGCCGCTCCCGCCGCCGGGCTGAGCGTGTGCCAGAAGTGCGGGGCGATCATTTGGCCGGGAGAGCCGTTCTGCAACGCCTGCCGGGCTCCCACCTCGGCGCCGTTTCCCGCGCAGGTGGCCACCCCGGCTCCATTTGCCGCGCCGGCGCCCACGCCAGAGCCTTTTGCTGCTGGGCGCCAGCCCAAACGCGGTCCCGCGGTCCTGGTGACCGCCATCGTCCTGCTCGCGCTGATCGCGACGGGACTCGGCGGGTGGCTGTGGTACAAGCGGCACAACGTCCCGAAACCGCCGGCCCCCGCCGAGACGGCCCAGGTTCCGGAGCCTCCGCAGCAGGCTGCGGCGCCACAAGCCGAGGAGGCCGCGCCGGCGCCCGCGCCCCTTCCGCCCGAGGAGCCCGGGGCGGCCGCGCAGCCGGCCCCGGGCGCGGCGACACAACCGCCGCACGCGCCCGCCATGGCGGCCGCGCCAGATGCCGAGCAGTATATACGGGGCAGAAGGCCGCCTCCCGCACCCGTCCGCCATGCAGCGCCCGAGGTTGCCGTCCCGAGGCCGCAACAGATGCGCGAGGAGTTCCCAGAGCCCGCCCCCGCGCCGGCGCCCCCGCCCCGGACTGAAATCCCGAGACCCGCGCCCGCCGCCCCGCCGGCGGCGCCCTCCGGGCCGGTCTATGCCGGGCCGCCTTCGGGTACCATCCTCTGGTCCGGCCAGTTGCAGAAGAACGGCATGCTTACCATCGACGGCGGCCAGGCCTCGACTGGTTCGCTCACCGGCGAACTGCCGGGCGTCCCCGTGATGATCGACGGCATCCAGCCCAGCGATGTTGGGATGGCCGAAGCGCCGTCACCCGCCAATAGCTGGAAGCGGATGGTGCTCCGCAGCCGGGTCAACCGGCGAACGGTGGTCACCATTCGATGGACAGTTGTGAGATAGCAGGAGCAGGAATATGAGAATTCGTGCCAGTTTTGTCCTAGCCGCTTTGCCGGCGCTCTACTCCGGGGGTCTCGGCCGGGCGCAGACCATCCAGCCCGACACCGAGTTTCGCGTGAAGCTGCTCGCGCCGCTCTCCACCGAGACCAATCGCAAGGGAGACAAAATCGCCTCCCAGGTGATCAGCCCCCAGGAATTCGAGGGCGACACGGTCGAGGGTGAGGTGAAGGAATCCAAGAGCGGCGGAAAGATCAAGGGCAAGTCGGTGCTGAACTTCACCTACCAGACCCTCAACCACGGCGGCCAGGCGATCCCCATCGAGTCCCAGGTCAAGGCCTTCCTCAACTCCAAGGGCCAGCAGAACGTCGACGAGGAAGGCCGGGTGATCGAGAAGAAGAACAACCTGGGCAAAGCGGCTATAGCCACGGGCGCCGGCGCGCTGCTCGGCGGCGCCATCGGTGGCGGGAAGGGCGCGGCCGTCGGCGCGGGCGTGGGAGCGGCCGCCGCGATCGTGTTCATTGAGGTTGGCACCAAGGGGCCCAACGTCACTTTCGCACCTGGCAGCGTGATTGTGCTGTCGGTGAAAGAGAGAAACCGGTAAGGGCCATAGGCGTCAAGTCAGGAGCCGCTGAGCCGATTCTTGCGTAGATGGGGATTTCGTGACAGCTACGGCCTCCTAAACACTACGGCGTCTGGGAGGAGCGATCACTTATAATCGAACTGTTCTTGGCGGAGACGCGTGGATCTTGTAGCTGCCAGTGCAGGTCGGAATGGAACGACGATGAAGATCGGGATTCTCGGTTGGGGATCTCTGTTGTGGGAGAGAGGCTCGGAGTTCGAACAATGGCACGATCCATGGGAGTGGGACGGACCGACGCTGAAGCTCGAGTTTTCACGCGTCTCAAAGACGCGCCTCGGTGCTCTTACGCTGATAATTGACGAGGACCACGGAACCTCAACGACGGTGGCATGGTGCCTCAGCAAGCGCACCAACATGGACGACGCTGTCTGCGACCTGCGGTTCCGTGAAGGCACAACGCTGGAGAACATTGGTCGGACGCTTGTTTCTAGGGGGGCGGAGCTCGTGACTCCTGGAGCAGCCAGCGATCCGATCGGTGCTTGGGCTCAGTCCAAGGAACTCGATGCTGTCGTTTGGACAGCATTGAAGAGCAACTTCGAGGAGAAGGCCGAGCAGCCGTTCAAGGTGGGGGCCGCCGTATCGTACCTCAAGACCCTGCGGCCCGAGGCGAAGGCGAAGGCGGCGGAGTACATCTGGCGCGCCCCTGACTTCGTGAGCACACCTTTGCGCTCTGCGCTTGAGACGGAGCCATGGTTCGCGAGGTGCAGGAAGTTGATGCCGCCACCTTGCCGCGACGAGATCAAGAGCGCGTCTAAGGACGTGGCGTGGGAATATGTCACCCTCCTCGGATCAGCGCTGGAAATGGCGAATGCTCACTGTTCACCGATGAACCACTTCGTTCAGGAGGCCTTTCTTGCACACGTGCGGAACCTAGCGGAGTTTTTTCGTGAAGGAGTACCGGAGTTTAAGAAGGCGCAGACACCGCCCGAGCGTCCCCGAGACAACATCTACGCCGTGGACTTTTGTCTGTCGGTCGGGTGGCAACCAGAGGCTTTCAGCCACGACAGAAGGTTGATCAAGGCCATCAACAAGACTCTCTCTCACATGACCTATTCACGGGATCGCGCCTCCAAGACCCACGCCCATTTTGAAGGGCACGAACATCTTCACGGAACGGTGAAGCTGATGCGCCGGACTTGGGGAGACTTCCTGAAGTCCATGAATTCAGATTTTCTACGACCCAAGCACCCCCAGGACATCCCCTATTGGCTTGTCTACCACACGAGAAACTGGTCGGTGAGGTTCAGCGATCTTGAGAGCCAATTCGAAGCCCGAGTGAAGGAACTCGTGCGCCAAACTGAAGAACTGGCGCGCCGGGGCAAACCCGTTGACTTCAAGTGGATGCTGAATCAAACACCGGATGGTCCGGTCTGACAGCCGTTGCGGCGCCTCAAGACACGTCCCGACCTGAGCCAACATTACCTTCTTAGTGCTGGGCAACGTTTCCTCCAGCTTGACCCGTGGTAGGCGACCCGCTGAAGTGCCATCAACCGGTGGGGCGCCCACGATCACCCGCGGGTAGTCGCCAAGGGTTTACGGATTCCTGGCGATCACAGCCCATCGTACCAGAGGTTCATCGCCGTTGTCGTTCCCGCCGCGCCTATTTTAGCGGCCATGCCGGTAAGCCCGGGCTACCTCTCCCCCAGCAGCGCCTTCAGCCGCGCGTAGCCGGCCCGGCTCACCGGCAGGCGCGTGCCGTCCGTCAGAATCGCGATCCGGCTGTCCTTCGCGTACGGTTCGATCTTCGCCACCCGCTCCAGGTTCACCAGGTAGGAGCGGTGGATGCGGAGGAACTTGCCTGGGTCCAGCGACGCCTCGAGACTCGAGATGGTCTGCGGCTTGAGGTGGTTCCTTCCCTGGCTCCTGAGGAGCACGTAGTCGTCCTGCGCTTCCGCGTAGTCCAGCTTGTCGCAAGGGATGACGTCGACCTTGGCCCCGTCCTTGACCACAATCCGCTCCAGGTATTGCAGGGGAGGCCGGGCCGCGGCAGCCAGTTGCGCCGCCGGCGGCAGCCGCGCGCCGATGCGCTGCCGGGCGCGGTCCAGCGCGGCCTCGAAGCGCGCCTGGTTGAAGGGCTTGAGCAGGTAGTCGACCGCATGCACGTCGAAGGCCCTCAGCGCGTATTGGTCGTAAGCCGTGACGAACACCACCGCGGTTTCCGAGCCGATCAGCTCCAGCACTTCGAAGCCGTCGAGCTTGGGCATCTGCACGTCCAGAAACAACAGGTCGGGCTTCAGCTCGGCCACCGCCTTCACGGCTTCGAAGCCGTTGGAGCACTCGGCCGCCACCTCGATCTCGGGGTGCGATCCCAACAGCTCGCGCAGGTAACTACGCGCCAGCTCCTCGTCATCCACAATCACCACGCGAATCACCGGGGCACCTCCGCCTCGGCGGGCACCAGCAATTCCACCCGGTAGAGGCCGCCGGAAATGCGCACATCCAGGCGGGCCGCGGTTCCGTAACGCGCCTCCAGCCGCCGGCGCACGTTCGCCAGGCCCACGCCATTGGCGCGGCGCGCGGGCGCGCTCTCGTCGAAGGTGTTCTCGACCGCGATCCACACGCCGCCGTCCAGGCGCCGCGCCTCGATCACAATCGCGCCGCCCTCGACCAGCGTGGCGATGCCGTGCAGCACCGCGTTCTCCACCAGCGGCTGAAGCAGCAGCGGCGGCACGGGGCAGTCCTTGGTATCCTCCTCGACGCGCTCCTCGACGCGCAACCGCGAGCCAAACCGCACCTGCTCGACGGCCAGGAAGCGGTTCGCCAGCGCGAGCTCCTCGGCGAACGGAATCGACTCCCGCTCGCCCAGTCCCAGGCTGGCCCGCAGAAAATCGGAGAGCAGCGCGCACATTTCCCGCGCCCGGCCCGGTTGAGCGGCGGCCAGTGCGGCAATCGAGTGCAGGCTATTGAACAGGAAGTGTGGGTTGATCTGCGCCTTCAGAGCCCGGAGTTCGGCGTCGCGCGCCAGGATGCGGGCCTCGGCCTCCCGCGCCCGCGCCTCCCGCGAGGCCTCCACGGCCAGCAGGAGGTAATGGAACGCGGCCGACAGCAGGTACAGCAGGGCGCCCATTCCGAACAGCGTGGACACATGGCGCGCGTACTTCGCCTCCAGCCCCAACGCCGCTGCCAGGGCTCTGCCCGCCATGACCCAGAGACCGCTGCTCAGCGCCGCGGCGGCCAGGTTCGCGAGCAGCAGACGCGGAATCCCCGCCGGCCGTATCGGAACGAACCGGCAAACATACCACGCCGACAGGCACACAAATGCGTAGATGGCCGCGAGCGGGAGGACGATGGAAAGGGTCTCGCTCCAGCTCAGCTCGCCCCCGGCGGCCAGCATCCGGGCCAGCAGCGCGGCCAGCGGAACCCACGCCAGCAGGTAGAGGCCCAACCTGTCTTTTCCGGCCAGCAACGGGTGCATCGGGTGGCCTCAGTTCTTGACTTCGACGCCTCCGAACATGGCCAACCCGGTGACGATCAGATGCTTGGTCTCGCCGTCCGCTCTGGGGTGCCGAGTGGTGTCGCTGTAGCCGCCAAAGATCGGCTGGCCCCGAAGCGAGACGCTCCAGGTCTCCGGAACCCTCAGCTCCACTCCGCCGAACACGGCATTGACGTGGATGGTAGCGGATGGTCCAGCCATGGAGGCGCCCCGCAGATCCACGCTGTATCCGCCGAAGAGGGCAAACAGGTCGCCGCCCTGGAAGTCCTTGGCGTCGCTGACAATTTCGCCGCCTCCGAACGCCGTCCATCGATTGAGAAAGGAAGCCGAGTTCCCCGGTCTTCCATTCCGCTGCGCCTCGATCGCCTGCCAGGCCAGCAGCCCGCCCAGGGCGATCAGGGCCAAGGGCCAGAGCTCCCGGAACCGGAGGTGCAGGACGCCCAGGATGTGGAGTTGCAGCAGCGCGCCGACAAACATCAGGATGGCGCCCTGGACCCGCTCGGAGTGGCCCGGCTGCAACAGGCGGGCCATGCCCAGTCCGATGACCGCCAGGGGCCAGAAACGGAAGATCTGGTGCGCGTCGATGAGCTCCTGCCGGTCCAGAAACAGGATCGTGCCCACCGCCACGATGAGCAGGCCGAAGACCAGTCCGGGGGTGATCGCGGGTTTTTCCCTCATATCGCTCTCCATGCAGGAAGCGTAGCACTCGCGGGGGGACGGTTTCGGGCCTTTTTCGGCCAGTGGCGGATGGGGATCGGTAAGTGACGGGGCAAGCCGGGCGGCCTGCCCCATCACGCGGAAAGAAGGTTGTCTACCAGCGGGGTTCGCGACGCTGCCGGGGACCGCCGCGCGAGAAGCCGCCGCCACCGCCGCCGCCCCCCCCGCGTCCGCCGCGGTCCGCTTTCGGCCGCGCCTCGTTTACATTCAGCGTTCGCCCGCCGAAGTTGGTTCCGTTCAGGCCGGCGATGGCGCGTTCGGCCGCATCGGTATCCGGCATCTCCACAAACGCGAAACCGCGCGAACGGCCGGTGTCGCGATCGGTGATGACGTCCACCTTGTCCACCGGTCCGTATGGTTCAAACAGTGCGCGGATCGATTCTTCGGTCGCGCTGAAATCCAGGTTGCCTACAAAGATGTTTTTCAAGTGATCTCCTTACGCTTTCATGCGAGCTCTACGAGGCAGAACGGATTTCTCGGCCAGGTTTCGCGGGACACTCAAACGCACTTGAATTGTACCAGTTTTTCCCGCCCCGGGAGCAACCAGATTCCCGCCCTCTGCATCCGCTAGAATGTCTGCGGTGAACCAATGAGCCTGCGCGCCAGGGTGGCCCTGCTGCTTTGCCTCCTGTTTCCGGTGGCCGCCCAGAACCTCAAGGAGTTCGAAAAGCGGGTCACCGAGTTTGCGCTTCCCAACGGCCTGCGCTTCCTTCTCCTCGAGCGCCACGAGGCCCCGGTGGTCTCCTTCCACACTTACGTCAACGCCGGGTCGGTGGACGATCCCTCGAGCGAAACCGGCCTGGCGCACATGTTCGAGCACATGGCCTTCAAGGGAACCGACCGGATCGGCACGCGCAACTACCGCGAGGAGGCGGAGGCGCTCGAAGCCGTCGAGCGGGCCTACGACCAGCTCGAGGCCGAGCAGGCCAAGGGTCCGCCCGCCGCGCGGATCGAGGCGCTCCAGGACCAGGTTCGGGCGGCCATCGCCCAGGCCCAATCCTACGTCGAGCCGAACGCCTACCCGCGGATCATCGAGCAGAACGGCGGCGTCGGGCTGAACGCCAACACCGGCGAGGACTCGACCGAGTACTTCTACAGCCTGCCGGCAAACCGCATCGAGCTCTGGTTCCTGCTCGAATCCCAGCGCCTGTTCCACCCGGTGTTCCGCGAGTTCTACAAGGAGCGGGACGTGGTGCGGGAGGAGCGCCGGATGCGGGTCGAGTCCAGTCCCGAGGGCAAGCTGATGGAGATGCTGCTGGCGACGGCTTTCGCCGCGCATCCTTACCGCCAGCCCACCGCCGGCTGGGCTAGCGACCTCGAGCGCCTGCGTGCGAAAGAGGCGCGCGAATTCTTCCTCAGGTATTACGTTCCCGCCAACATCACCATCGGCATTGCGGGGGACGTGGACCCGCGGGAGGCCCGGCGCCTGGCCGGCCAGTACTTCGCGCCGCTGCCGGCGCGCCCGCTGCCCCCGCCGCTCCCCACTGTCGAGCCTCCCCAGGAGGGCCAGAAGCGGGTCCAGGTTGAGACCTCCAGCCAGCCCTTCCTGGCCATCGTCTACAAGCGGCCCGGGCAGAACCACAAGGACGACCCGGTGTTCGACGTCCTCTCCGGCATCCTGGACCAAGGGCGGACCGGGATTCTGTACAAAGAGCTGGTCCGCGACCAGCGAATCGCGCTCTCCGCCTCCGCCTCCGCGACCTTCCCCGCAGGCCGCTATCCCAACCTGTTCCTGATTTACGTGGTCCCCAACGCCCGGCATTCGGTCGAGGAAAACGAGAAGGCCTGCTACGACATCCTCGATCGTCTCAAGCGGGAGCCCGTCGCCGCCGATGCCCTGGCGCGGGTGAAGACCGCGCTGCGCGCCTCCCTCATCCGCCAGTTGGACAGCAATGCCGGCATGGCCGTGCAGCTCACCTTCTATCGCGTCAACTACGGCGACTGGCGGAAGCTGTTCCTCGGCCTCGAGGACATCGGCCGCGTCACCGCCGGCGACCTCCAGCGGGTGGTGCGCCAGTATTTCGTCGAGAGCGCCCGCACCGTGGCGTACACCTCCGCGCCGAAAGGGGAAGGGAAATGAGACGGTTCTGGCTGCCGCTGGCAGTAACTCTGGCCGCGCTGGGGCAGGAGACCGAGCTGCGCTTCCCTCCGCTCGGTCCGGTGACCATCCCCAAGGTGGAGACCTTCACCCTGGGCAACGGCCTGCGGGTCTACCTGCTCGAGAACCATGAACTGCCGCTGGTGAGCGGACTGGCGCTGGTGCGCACCGGCAACCTGTTCGATCCCCCGGACAAAGTCGGGCTGGCCACCCTGACCGGCGTGGTCATGCGCTCCGGCGGCACGGCGGCAAAGACCGGAGACCAGCTCGACGAAGAACTCGAGAACGTGGCCGCGTCGGTGGAGAGTTCGATCGGCGAGACCGCCGGCGAGGTCAGCTTCTCCGCATTGCGGGAAAACACGGGCGCGGTGCTCGAAATCTTCAGGGACGTGCTCGGCGGCCCGCGGTTCCGGCAAGACAAAATCGACCTCGCCACGACCCAGTTGCGCTCCGAGATCGCGCGGCGCAACGACGACGCCGAGGCCCTCGGCGCCCGCGAGTTCGCCGAAACCGTCTACAGTAAGGATACGCCTTACGGCTGGCGCATCGAATACGGCACCCTGGCGCGCATCCGGCGCGACGACCTGGTCGCGTTCCACCGCCGGCACTTCTTCCCCGCCAACATCCTGCTGGCGGTCTACGGCGATTTCGCCGCGCCCGAGATGAAAGCCAGGCTCGAGGCGCTGTTCGGCGGTTGGGACGCTGTGCAGCCGCCCGTGCCGCCGTTTCCGCCCGTGCGCGGCAAACCTCACCCCGGCGTCTTCCTGGCCGCCAAGGACGACGTGACGCAGACCGTTTTCTCGGTGGGTCACCTGGGCGGCCTATTGCGCGACCCAGACGAGCCGGCGCTCGAGATCATGGCCAACATCCTCGGCGGCGGGTTCTCCAGCCGCCTGTTCCTGCGCCTCCGCACGCAGTTGGGCTGGGCCTACGACATCGGCGCGGAGTGGGGCGCCGCCTACGACCACCCCGGCCTGTTCCAGGTTTCCGGCAGCACCAGGTCCTCATCCACCACCGAGACCATCCAGGTGGTGCTCCAGGAACTGGACCGCATCCGCTCCGCCGAGGTCACCGGCCAGGAGCTGGAAACCGCCAAGGAGGCCGCGCTCAACGGCTTCGTCTTCCACTTCGACAGGCCGGCCAAGACGCTGAGCCGCCTGCTCCGCTATCAATACTACGGCTACCCGAAGGATTTCATCTTCCAGTACCGGAAAGCCATCGAGGCCGTGACCAAGGCCGATGTGCTGCGGGTCGCCCGCCAGTACCTGCGGCCCCAGGATTTCACGATTGTGGCGGTGGGCCATCCCGCGGAATTCGGAAAGCCTCTCTCCACCCTCGGGCTGCCCTTGCACCCGATCGATCTGACCATCCCCGAGCCGGCCGCCAAATAGCGATATCCTACAGGCGTGAGAGTCACTCTGCTACTTGTTCTGTCCCTGGCCGCCGCGCTGGCCCAAACCCCGCAGGAACGCGGCAAACGCACCATCGACGCGACGCTGGCGGCGCTCGGCGGCGACCGTTTCCTGGCCGTCCAGGACCGCACCGAATCCGGCCGGGCCTACTCCTTCTACCGGGAACAGTTGTCGGGCCTGTCTCGCGCCACGATTTACACGCGCTACGTCCAGCGCCCCGACCCGCCCGAGCCCGGCACGCTATGGCTGCGCGAGCGCCAATCCTTCGGCAAGAACGAACGCAGCGGCGCGGTCCTGTTTGGAGGCGACAAGGGGTACCAGATCACCTTCCGCGGCGCCCGGCCGCTGCCCCAGGAAACCCTCGACCGCTACCAGGACTCCACTCTCCACAACGTCTTCTACATTCTGCGGCAGCGGCTCGGAGAACCGGGGCTGGCCTTCGACTACCGGGGTCCGGACATCGTCGACAACCGGCCTGTCGAGATGGTCGACATCAGCGACGCGGATAACCGGACGGTAACCGTGTATCTGGACCACCTCACCAAGTTGCCGCTGCGCCAGCTCTACGTGCGCCGCGATCCGAAGACCCGAGAAAGGTTCGAAGAGGTGACCATCTTCTCTAAGTACCGGGATGTCGGCGGCGGCGTCCAATGGCCCTTCGACATCCAGCGCCTCCGCAACGACGAGAAAATCTTCGAGATTTACTCGGAAAGCGTCGAGATCAATCAGGGCCTGGCCCAGACCCTGTTCGTGTTGCCCGCCGGGATACCACTCCTGAAGCCCTTGAAATAGCCTCTCCCCCGGGACTCGGCTGACGGCGGTCTGGAGCCGGTGTTGGCACGCCACTCCGGCGTGCTCCATCTTCCTCCCGCGGCACCCGAGGTGGCGCCATTTTGTGCCGGTCCGGCCGACTAATCGTTTAGCGCACCGACGCGGCCGGATCTCACCCTAGAAATTTCCGATAGGACTCTTAGTACTCTGCCCCACACAGGTCTGCCACACATGTGTTTTCAATAACTTACAAAGCTAAACAGATCTTCATCTTGATTCAAGCGCTTGCAGAATTTGAGTGGTGGTACGGCCAGACTGGTGTATAATGTGGGGCAGTCTCGCGCAGCCAAACGCCTGAGATGTGGCTGTGCTGTGCATGCGAGTTGCGGAGCAAGTACTATGCAGCCGGAATGTTTGCCGGGGCACTGGCCCGGCAAGCACAGACAGGGCATCCAGCCCTTGAACACTTTGAACGAAAAGGAGACGTAATGCGAAATCGCAGCTTTATCGTTGTTTTGCTCATGCTGCTGGCGGTGGGGGTATGCATGGGGCAGGAATCCCGCGGCACGATCGTGGGCCGAGTCACCGACGCCCAGAACGCCGTGATTCCGAACGCCTCGGTGCAGGTGGTGAGTGCAGCCATGGGTACCAAGCTCTCGCTGACCACCAACGACGTGGGCTTCTACCAGGCCTCCTACCTGATTCCCGGCATGTATCAGATTACGGTGGAATCGCCGGGCTTCAAGAAGTATGTGCGCGATGGCGTCGAGGTCCGGGTCGCCGACCGGATCGAGATCAACATCACGCTGGAAGTCGGCGCAGCGGCCGAAAGCGTCACTGTGACCGGAGAAGCGCCGTTGCTGACTACTGCCACCGCCTCGATGGGCGCGGTGGTGGACTCCAAGCGGGTAGCGAGCCTGCCGCTGTCTTACGGCGACCCGTTCCTGCTGATCGGTCTCACCCCGGGCGTGACCTTCAACGGCAGCGTCCGCCTGGACCGCCCGTTCGAGCCGACCCATATCGTGAACTTCTCGATGGGCGGAACGCGCGGCAACCTGAACGACATTACCATAGACGGCGCGCCTAGCACGGCCACCGCCAACGCCAACGAGGTGATCGCGTCCTATGTGCCGCCCACGGACATCGTGGCGGAATTCAAGGTTCAGACGGCCACCTTCGACGCGCAATTCGGACAGACGCAAGGCGGCGTCACCAACATCAGTATCAAGTCGGGCACCAACGCGTTCCACGGCACCGCGGGCTACTCGTTCCAGCGCCCGAGCATGTGGGCCAACGACTTCTTCAACAACAAGGCCGGGCTTCCGACGCCCAATTTCAGCTTCGACCGGTGGACCGGCTCCATCGGCGGCCCGGTGCGCATCCCCAAGGTGTACGACGGACGGAACAAGACGTTTTTCCTGTTCGGCTACGAGGGCATCCACGACTCGCGGCCGCGGCACGACGACGCCACCAACACGATCCCTCTCCCGGCCATGCACAACGGGGACTTCTCGCAGTTGCTGATCAACGGCGGCTCCAGCTACCAGATCTACGACCCGGCCACGCGCGTCAAGCTGGCCAACGGCCGGTATCAGGAGAGTCCGTTCTCCGGCAACATTGTTCCCAAGGACCGGATTACCCCGGTCGGCGCGGCCATCATCAGCTACTACCCGACCACCGAGACGACCCCGGGCGACCCCCTCGGTCTGAGCAACTACAAGGATGCCAGCCTGGCGGAGAGGGCCAAGTATTGGAACCTCACCGCGCGCGTGGACCAGAACCTCGGCGACAAGCAGCGCTTCTTCGTTCGTTACAGCATGTATTCTCGCGCGAGCGAATACAACGACTACTTCCACAACGCCTTCTATGGCAACTTGTTCTGGTTCTTTTCCAAGACGGCGATGTTCGATCATGTGTACACGCTTTCGCCGACTATGGTGCTGAACACGCGATACAGCTATAACCGCTTCATCCGCGCCACGGACTTTCCGGGCCAGACCAGTGGGTTCGACCTCAGCACGCTGGGCTTCTCGTCGAATTACGTCAGCCAAGTCCCGAAGAACATGGCGCGCTTCCCGCGCATCAACTACGCCAGCACCAGCTATATCGGCAACGGCCTCACGGTGGAGAACCGGCCGGTGATGAACCACACGGTTTCCGCCACCTTGTCGAAGGCGGCCGGCACGCATTCCATCCGCGGCGGATTCGAATACCGCGTGTATCAGGAAACCGACGCTTTCAAGAGCAACCAGCAGACCGGTCAGTTCACATTCGGCAGCACCTGGACCGGCGGGCCGCTGGACAACTCGACCGCCGCGCCGAGCGGTTACGGACAATCGATTGCGGCGCTGCTGCTGGGCCTGCCCAACTCGGCCAGCATCACCCGCCAGTCGGACTACGTTGAACAGTCGGGAAACTGGGGGTTCTTCGTGCAGGACGACTGGAAGGTCTCCCCGAAGGTCACCTTGAATCTCGGCGTGCGCTATGAGTTCGAGACGCCGCTGAAGGAGCGCTACAACCGCAGCACCCTGGGCTTCGACACCACTTACGTGCAGCCCATCTCGGCGGCGGCGGCTGCTGCTTATGCCACGAAGTACCCCACTTATTCAGGTGGCTTCCCCGAGCTTCCGGTCAGCGCCTTCAGCCTGCTGGGCGGCATGACCTTTCCGACGCCGGGCGGTCATGGCGGCGCCCTCTACAACACTCCGAAAGACATTTTCATGCCGCGCGTGGGTCTGGCCTACCAGGTTGCACGAACCACCGTGCTCCGCGCCGGCTTCGGCATGTTCGACGGCTTCCTGGGCGAGCGCCGCGGAGACGTGTTCCAGAACGGCTTCACCCAGAACACCAACATGGTTCTCACCGCCGACAGCGGTTTGACCTGGTTGACCACCATCGCCAACCCCTTCAACAATGGCATCACCGAGCCCGTCGGCGCGGCCAACGGATACCAGACCTACCTGGGACAGAGCTTCACCTTCTTCAATCAGAATCCCAAGATCCCGATCACGCTGCGCTGGCAACTGGGCCTCCAGCATGAGTTCAAGGGTTTCGTTCTCGAGACCAGCTACGTCGGAAGCAAGACCAACCACCTGGAGAGTTACACCGGCGACCGCGGCACCTTGGGGACTAACATCAATGCCCTTCCGGACCAGTACTTGAGCACGGAGCAGTTGCGCACCCCAACCTCGGATGCTTGGTACAACTACCTGACCGCCAACATCTCCAATCCGATGTACAACCTGTTGCCGGGCAATACCCAGGGAACTTACACCAGCAGCAACATCACGCGCCAGACGCTTCTCTCGCCCTACCGGGCCTTCGGATCGAACGCCCTCTACACCACCGACAATATCGGCTTTGCCTGGTACCACGGTCTCCTGGCCAACCTCCAGAAGCGCTTCTCGAAGGGCTACACCGTCAACTTCAGCTACACGTATTCTAAGTGGATGCAGGCTGTCAGCCGGCTGAATGCAGGCGACACGGCGCTGGTCCACGAGATCTCGGAATCCGACGCGCCGCACCGCTTCAACATCAGTGCGGTTTGGGAACTGCCGTTCGGGAAGGGCAAACCTCTGCTCGCCAATGCCAACCCGGTGCTTTCGCGCATCGTGGGCGGCTGGCAGATTTCGGGCCTCTGGACTCTCCAGAGCGGCTTCCCGCTGGCCTTCGGCAACAATATCTACTACGGCGATCCGTCGAACATCGTGTTGCCGCTCGACCAGCGCACCCCGGAGCATTGGTTCAACACCGCCTTGTTCGAGATGGACTCCAACAAGCAGCCGCGGAGCACTGCGCTTCGGGTGTGGCCTTACCGCTTCAGCCAGATCCGCGGACCGCGGGGGAACAACTGCGACCTGGCTGTGATCAAGGACACCCGGATCACGGAAGGCAAGAACCTTCAGTTCCGTGCCGAGGCCCTCAATGCCTTTAACCATCCCTACTTCCCGAACCCGCTTATGACGGTTACAACCGCCCAGAACGCGAAGGACACCGGGTTCGGCCAGATCAACGCTTCCACCCAGAACAACTACGCCCGGCGCTTGCAGCTCACCGTCAAGTTCGTGTTCTAGTCCGGAGCGTATTGTCTACGGCGGTTCCTCAAAAGGGGCGGGCCACAGCGGCCCGCCCCTTTTTCCTTTTGGTTTGGGCTCGAAGCCTCGGGCTTGCTGCCCCTGCTCCGAAAAGCCCGTTTCACGTGCTGGAGCCCAACGAAGCGACCTACAAACTTCATAGGTCAACGCTTGGCGACTACTCGTCCACTGAGGGCTTGGCAAACCTACCTAGCCGCGTGTTTCCCGCTCGTCCGGCAAGTGAACTCAGGCGTTCATCTTGGCGCCAACAGCCGGTTCCCAACGAAACGATGCCTGCCGCGCTTCGACCGCGCCCAGCCCGCCCGGCAGGTGAAAGCCCGCGAGAAGACACCGATCGGCCGCAGCCCGCTCCAGCAACTGTTTTCGCGTGCACACCGTTTCCACGGGAGACAGATCGAAGGCGCAGACCCACTCCGGATGTTCGAACTGCGCCGGATGAACCAGTGCGTCGCCCACGTAGAGCAGTTGCTGCCTTCCCGAAGAAACTAGCACGGCGGCATGCCCGGGTGTGTGGCCCGGCGCCGGAAACACCAGTATGCCCGCCGCGATTTCCGTCGGCCGATCGAGCAGGCGCAGGCGGTCCCTCGCTGGCGCCACGTGATCCCGAAAGGAGGGCGCCATCAAAGCCTCCAGCGGCCCGACGCCGTAGATCTCGCCGGCCTCCAGCCGGGCCTGAGTCTCGGCGGACATCCAGAACTCGAACTCCTTCCGCATCATGACCACCGCCGCATTCGGAAATAGCTGCACTCCGGCGATATGGTCCGGATGCGCGTGGGAAAGGATCACCGTATGGACATCTTCCGGCGAGAAGCCCGTCGAAGCCAGGCTTTCCGGCAGCTTTCCCGTGTTGGGGCCGAGTGCGCCCGCGCCCGTGTCGATCAGAATTCGCGTCGATCCCGTATCCACGAGCATCGCGGTGTAGGGAACAGACAGCTCCGCGGGCGGCCCGCTCTCAGGCGGCAGGACAAGCGATCCGGGGTAGGTCAGTTCGCCGTCGGCCAGAGTCCAGCAGTCATAATCGCCGATGTGGAATCTCTCAGCGCCTTTCATGAACTCCTCCCCGCTGTGGCTGCGTAGTCCCGGACGGTCGTGAGCGGCCGCGGCATCAAATCCAGCGTCTCGCGCATGTCCATCGGGCAGCCATGCGCGTATTCGAGCGTCAGTGCGGCGAAGGTCTGGCTCAACGGGTCCCTGGCTTCCGCATATTGTTTCTCCAGCGCGGCCTGTGGAACGTGTTCCACCGTGAAAGACCGCGCGGTTACCTCCTCGAAGATACGCACCACGCGGAGTGGCGTGAGATTCTCGGGCCCGCCTGCCAGCAGCATGCGGTTGCGCGCCGCGCCATTCCCGAGCGCATCCACTGCGAAGCCCGCTACGTCGCGGTAAGACACCCAGGCCAGCGGCTGCTCACCGCTGCCGTAAACCGTCGCGCGGCCATTCGCGTAATCAAACCCGAGCGTGGGACTCAGCCAGACCTCCATGAAGTAGTTCGCCAGCAAAACCGTGTATTCGATTCCGCTACGGGCCAGCGCGGTTTCCACCTCGCGCTTGGCCTGGAAGAGCGGGCAATCGTAGTGCAGGTCCGGCGGAATCGATATGTAAAGGAACTGCCGGACTCCGGCGCGGTTCGCCGCATCGATCAGGTGCAAGTGGCCCTGCCGATCCACCGTATCGATCGAGTCTCCTTCCTGCCGTGAGAATGTGGATGATGCGGTTGTGATCACCGCCGAGACTCCCTCGCAGGCCTGTGCGAGGGATGCTGGACTTTTCAGATCCCCGATCGTCGTGGCGGCTCCTGCCGATTGGGCCGCCGAGATTCGATCTCTGGCTGAATTGGCGCGCACGAGCGCCCGAACGGAGTGGCCCGCGCCGCGCAAACGCCGGCAGATTTCGCTTCCCAGGAGTCCGGTGGCTCCCACCACAAGGATCATATCGACCTCCTGTCATAGCATGCTCCCGAAATGAGTTTCAGACAAGTGGGGCGGGATTCGAGGCCCGGCATCATAGAGAACCCGCCCGCGAATGGCCCGGCGCGGCGGCGCTCAGTTGACCTGAGAGACGCCGGCATCACTGCCTTGGCGCGGAGGGTGCCGCCGCGCGCGACACAGAATGCCTCTTGGTCTCAACTTGCCGGGAGACGGGCGAAGGATATGCCAGGGATATTTCGAAGGTTGGGGGCCTGGCGCGTGCCCCACCGCCCGTCGCCGGGGAACCGATCGTGACCCGTCTCTTACTGCCCGCCGCCGATTGCGATGCAGGTGCCGGCCTCATCATCTCCAAAGTTATTTCCAATCCCACTCCCAGTCTCGAAGCAGGTCATTCCGTTCGGGATCAGGTCCCTGAAGTTGAACGTTTTCCCGTTCAATTTGAAGGGTTTGCTCGACACCAGCTCCGCCGAGTTAGTCATAGTGCCCGACCATCCGCCATCGGCGCTTTGGAACATTCCTGCTTTCCTGACAAACGTGGCCACGGGTGCCCCCCAGCTCGACCGGTCAGTCAGGTTACCCCACTGACGGGTATCGGGCCTGTTGCTGAAATAGATGGTGGCGGTTCCGGTGGAGACCAGTTGAAGGAAAAACGACGTCCCAGGGGAGGACGGCGGCAGCGTGAACGGCTGTAGCTGTACGCCGCTGAAGTCTGACACCCAGATGAGGTAAGCATGTTCCTTGTCGACCTTCGGGGCACCCGACAAGGACTCGAACAAGGACCCCAGGTTGAGATCTCCAAGGAGCACGGGGTACCAAATGCAGACTCCACCCGTAGCGGTGGTATAAGCCGACCCACCCGTAAAGGCCAGGGCCACCTGCCCAGCGCCAGCGGGGCCGGCAGCCTTCTCGTCGGCCATCATTGAGGGGAGTGACGCCAGGAGCAGGATTCCCAGCAGTGCAATAGTTGCGAGTTTCATACAATGTTCCTTTTCGTCTAGAGTTGGTATTAGTCAGGTCGCGCCTCTCCGGAACGGAAAGCCCTCGCGGCGAAGACGCCGTTACCTGCCGCTCACAGAGTGAGCCCTGCATGACTCTCTCCGCAAGAGTTCACGCGTGAGCAGGGGGTGAACGTTCACGTGAACGCAGCGGCCAGCGGGGGATAGACGCTCACGGGAGCGAACGGGCGGTGAGTAAGCCCCGGACGCGCAGGGCATCGAATAGAGGCTCGACCGGGACCCATACCGCCCAGCCAGTGCGCTGCTCATACGCCGTTTCGAGCTCGCCAATCGCGGCGTCCCAATCGCCCAGCGCCGTATCCACAACAGCGCGCTCGTGGGCGGTGACGGCGCCATGCGCCTCCAGGCGGCGCAATTCTCCCAATGTCTCCCGCGCGGCTTCTGGGTTTCCACTCGATGCATAGGCAAACCCAAGAGTGCCGAGCAGATGGGGCAGAAAGGAGACCCCAACTAACTGCTCGCGTGCTTTCAGACAGGTGTCTACCGACTCCAGATACCTGCCCTGGGCCGCATACACCCTCGCGAGCAGAATGTGCGTCCGGTAAAACCCGGGATGCAGGGCGATGGTCTTCCAGCACTGTTCGATCGTGTCGTCAAAGCGCCGGCTCCGGTAGAGAACGAACCCGACATCATCCGCGATGGGCGCCGAAAGCGGGTCCAGCCGTTCCGCTTCCCGGATCTCGTCGAGTGCCTGGTTCATTTCTTGCATGGGGAGCAGACCGAAACAGGCGTACCAGTGGTGGGCAGTGGCGTAGGCGGGATCCGATTCCAGCGCTTTACGCCAGTGCTCTTCGGCGGACTCGAACTTCCGATCGTACAGCGCCGTTACGGCCGCCAACGCGGATCGTGCCGCGGCCAGTTCCGGATCCACCGCGAGCGCCGTCAAGGCCGCCTCCCGCGCTGCGGGCATGCAGGCATGCGGCAGCGCCAGGCCGTGCATCATCATGAGGACGTGGCACTCCGCGATTCCGGCCCATGCCTTGGCGGCTCGTGGATCGCGCCCGGTGGTGGCCGTATACAGCTCCAGCGCACGCCGGAAGCCGGTTGCCGTGCGCTGGTTCCAGGCGTGGCGCGCTTGGAGGTAGAGCATGGCGCCTTCGGCATCCGTAGCCGAAACCGCTGGCGGGGTTCCGGAACTCAGCGCGGACGCGATGGAAGCCGCAATTTCCGCCTCGAGCTCGAGCACATCGTACGGTGTCCGGTCGTACCGCGACGCCCAGATCTCGCAGCCATCGGCGGTGGACAGCAGCCGAATCGTGATGCGATAGCGATCGCCCGCGTTGCGCACGGCGCCCTCGATCAGCAGATCGGCGCCGAGCTGTTGGCCGATGTCGCGGACGTCCTGCTGCACGCCCTTGAATTGGAAGCTCGATGTCCGCGCGACCACCCTTAAACCTTCAGTGCGGGCCAGAAGATCAATCAATTCTTCGGCCAAACCATCGCAGAAGTACCCGGCTGCGTTGTCCGCTGTCAGATTCAACAACGGCAAGACGGCGACCGTCCTCAGCGATTTCGCGACTGCCTCGTGCGCGGCGGTGAACGCCGGAAGGTAGCTGCCCGGCCGGTACACGATCCGGTGGGATTCGCCGCCGCCCTCGGCTGCGTAGTAACCCGCCAATCGCTCCCGCAGCTTCCGCACCTGTACCCGGACGATCGTATCCTGGCGCGGATCGAACGACTCGGGACGGCCCAGCGCCTCGACACCAAGCGTGTACTCTTTCAGGCTGTCGCCTCTGCCCGCCAGAGCCGCTTCGACCGTGTACCGAAGCAGCCGGCGAAGGGATTCCGAAGCGCGAAAACGCGAATTTGCCAGGATATGTTCGAGTTGCTCGCGCACCGTTTCCGCCGAGGGTGCGCCATCCGGCATGACACACACTATAGCACTCCGCTGCCAAGGCTGCGGTGAACTCCAGACAGCAGAGTTTCAACGCATGAGCTCTCTTCGGCGTGCCTCTGGAGAGCCCTCCGCTGTGTAACGGCCCTTTGCCGAACACCCGAACCGGACATGGGCCCAGCTTCGAATCGGATAAGCCCTCTGTAACGCCGCAGGGTTTATCCAGACCCACAATTCGGCCACGCCTTTCGACATACGGCGATGCGTCAGCCCTGCGGCGATTGTTCAGAGATTGCCCGCTACGCGACCCTCGTCCCGGCGCGACTAGGCCCGCTTTGACCATCGAGCACTGAAATCAGTCCCGGTAGAGCACGATACCCATCGATGCGTCGAAACTGTTGCACTATTCCGCGTAGCTCTGCACCTTGTCGATCAACTCGAAGACGAAGTCGCGGTCGGCGGCACTGAGCGAGAACAGATCCACGGCGGCCGTGAGCGTCACGGTTCCCCCGCTCTTCAGGTGGACGGTCTTGGCGACCGCGGGGGCGTCCGCTGTTGGTGCACGGTGCCGCCGCGGGCCGCTGCCCCGGGTCTTCGCGCGCAGCAGAACCGAGAGCGGCAGCCCCGAGTACTGCGCCGCTTGCAGGAAAAACGACAGCGCCTTCTTGTGCGTGGCGCCGGTGAGCCCGTACTGCCGCGTCGCCTCTTCGAGCTGGTGCGGGGAGGTCCGGCTCAGGTCCAGAGCCACCAGCGCAGCGTAGTTCCGCTCCAGAATGCGGCGAAGCAGCGCCCTGCGACTGTCTTTCTTTGCCACCAGTTCCCGCAGCTCGGCGGTCGGGCATTGTGCCTCGTCCATCAGGCCCAGGAACCGGAACGCCCCCAGCAACTGTCCCTGAATCGCTCCGGAATAGGAGGGCCAGAGGGAGCGGTCGAGCTGGTTGGGGCAGCCGCGCTCGAGGGTCTCCAGGGCGGTGAGGAAGGTGCGGAAGGGAACGTAGGGAACGGTGTGCGGTGGCATATCTATACTGTCTGCTATACCACATTCGATTCCATGTGCGGATACTGCCGGACTTTTTTTGGAGATGCGCCCGGCGGGGGCTAGAATGGAGCCAAGCAGAGGTCGCGTGGGGCAGGCGGTTTGGCCTCCCTTCCGCGTGTTGGCCCCAACATTTTGGGCCATCTTCGAAAAGGGCCCCTTATGGTGTACGCAAGGTGCTTTACTTTTTCCCCGTTCCCGTTTACCATGGTCTCAGCCCCCGAGAGCCGGGACCCCGTCGGGTCCCGCAGGACTGTCCGTTTGACTGAGGAGACTGCGAGCTTTGCTTAAACTCAAACGTGTCGAACTTCAGGGGTTCAAGTCCTTCCCGGACCGCACCGAGCTGCGCTTTCCCGGCTCCGGAGTCGCTGCCATTGTCGGACCCAACGGCTGCGGGAAGTCCAACCTCGCCGATGCCATCAATTGGGTGCTCGGCGAGCAGTCCGCCAAGACCCTCCGTGGCGCCCGCATGGAGGACGTGATCTTCGCCGGAACCCGCGACCGCAAGGCCCTCAGTCTGGCCTCGGTGACCATTACCATGGTCGACCCGGGGTTCCACTTCCTGGAGGTTGCCGCCAAGACCAACGGCGGCGCCAACGGCAAGACCAACGGCACGGCCGGGGCGGTCCACCCGACCAACGGCGCCCCCACCAACGGCAAGGGCTTCGAGCATGACGAGAGGGAGATCACCATTACGCGCCGCCTGTTCCGCTCCGGGGACAGCGAGTACCTGATCGACGGACGGCGCGCGCTGCTTCGGGACATTCAGGACATCTTCATGGGCACCGGGCTGGGCCCGGAATCCTACGCCATCATCGAGCAAGGCCGCATCGGCCAGCTCCTCAGCTCCCGCCCGCAGGACCGCCGCGCGGTGATCGAGGAAGCGGCGGGCATCTCCAAGTTCAAGTCGCGCCGGCGGCTGGCCGAGGCCCGGCTCGAGGGCGCCAAGCACAACCTCGAGCGGGTTTTCGACATTCTCGAAGAGGTGGGCCGGCAGGCCAATTCGCTCAAGCGCCAGGCCGCCAAGGCGCGCCGCTACGAAGAGCTGAAAGCGGAGATGAACGCCCAGTTGCGGCGGGTGCTCGCCGGCCGCTACAAGATGCTCGAGCGCGAGGCCGCCCGGATCGCCCTGGACCTCAACCTGGCCACGGCCCGTTTCGACGCCCTCTCGGCCGAGGCCGCCGCAAAGGAACAGGAATACAGCCGCTCGCAAGCCCAAGGCTACCAGACCGAAGCCCAACTCACCGAAGCTCGCAAGAGGCTCTCAGAGCTCAATCTTGAGTTGGAGCGTACCCGCGGGCGGCTCGACTACCAGGCCAGCCAGGTCGGCTCCATCGAGCAGCGCATGACCCAGAGCGAGGCCGAATCCCAGGAGCTGGACGGCCGCCTCGGCCGCCTCGGGGAAGAGCTCGAGGTCGGCCGCCAGCGCGTCGCCGAACAGGATGCGCGCACCGAGGCGGCGGGCCAGCGGCTCGAGACCAAGGGGCGCGAGCGCGACGCGCTACAGGCCGCCCTGGCGGATCGCGAGCGGGGAATCGAGTCCTCGCGCCAGGCCGTGCTCCGGCTGCTGGGCGAGGCCGCCTCGCTCAAGAACCAGCTCGGGCAGATCGACACCTACCTGGCCGCGCTCGACCGCGACGCCGCCAAGTCCCAGAAAGAGGAGCAGTCGGCCGCCTCCGACCTGGAATGGATCGGAGCCTCGAAAGCCGAGCTTTCCCTCAAGCTGGCCGCCAGGCAATTGGAGCTGGAGTCGATCTCCGACCTCCGCGCCCGCTACGAGCAGGAACTGGCGGATAGCAGAGGCGAGCTGGCGGAGATGCGCCGTGCCCTCGACCGGGAGCGCTCGGAATTCTCCCGGCTCAAGGCGCGGCGGGATTCGCTCGAGGAGATCCTCTCCCACCGCGCCTACACCACGGACTCCGTGAAGCGCCTGTTCACCGCCATCGAGCGCGGACAGGCCCAGGAGCTGCGCCCGCTCGGCGTGCTGGCCGATTTCGTCGAGGTCGAGCCGGCCTACGAGAAGGCGGCCGAGGAGTTCCTCCACGACGAGCTGGAATACATTGTGGTCCGGGACTGGCGGCAGGCGGAGTGCGGCATCGAGCTCATGCGCGCTAGCGGGGAAGGCCGGGCCACGTTCCTGGTGCATCCGGAGCCTGCCGGCGAGCCCGCCAGCGGCCCCTCGCCCGAGCCTCCCCTGGACGAGGCGGCGGGCGTGGCCGCCCGGCTCAACCAGGTCCTCCGGCTCACCAACGGGTTCGGCAGTTACGACGTGCAGTGCCTGCGGCGCCTGGCGCGGTGCTTCGTGGCCACCGACCGCGCCGCGGCGCAACGCCTGGCGCTGGAGTACCCGGATCTCTATTTCCTTCTGCCCGACGGCGTCTGCTATCACGGCCACGCCGTAAGCGGCGGCAGGAAGACCTCCAGCGGCCCGCTGGCGCTCAAGCGCGAGTTGCGGGAAGTGAAAGCGCAGGTGCAGGCGCGCCAGAAGCGCCTCGAGGAAACCGCCGCGCGGAGCGAGAGCCTCGAGCGCGACATCGCGCGGCTGGAGCAGGAGACCGAGCGCCTTCGCGCCGCCCAGCAGAGCCAGGAGAAAGAAGCGCTGGCCCTGGATCACGAGATGCGCAAGCTGGCCGACGAGCTTTCTCGGGCCGGCTCGCGGCTCTCCGTGGCGCGCCTCGAGCTGGACCGCCTGGCCAAGGAGCGCGAGCGCTCCCTGACGCGGCGCCGCCGCGACCAGGCCTCGGTGGAAGAGAAGGAGCGCGCCAGGACCGAGCACGAGCACGCGCTCCAGGCCGCGCGCGAGGATCTGGAGGGATTGAAGGCCGGAGTCGCGCGCGTCACCGAGGAGCACTCCGCTCTGCGCGTCGAGATGGCCGGCCTCGAAGAGCGCCGCCGCGCCGAGCGCACGGCCATGGCCCGCCTCGAATCCCAACGCGACGAGCTGAGCGCCCGGGCCCAGGAGATCGCGCGCGACCTCGAGCGGCTGGGTCTCGAGCGCGCCCGCCTGCTGGCCAGCAACCTCGAACTCGATGAGCGCCTCAAGGTCCTTTCCGAGGAGCACTCGCAGGCCGCGCTCGAGGTCACTCGCCTGGCCGATGAGGAGGTGAGCCTGCGGGCGGAGTTGGCCGCTCTCGAGGAGACCCTCAAGCAGTTGCGCGCCGGCGTGCAGCAGGCGCAGGAATCGCGTTCGCACATCGAGGTCGAGCTGGTGAAGCGCCAGGCCGAGCTCAAGTACCTGGAGGAATCCAGCCGCAAGGAGTTGGGCCTCCCGGTGGAGCAGCTTGCCGGCGGCGAAGAGACCGTGCCGGACGCCGACGCGCTGGCCCAGATCGAGGGCCGGTACGAGGAGCTCCGCGGGCGCATCGAAGCCCTCGGCCCGGTGAATCCCGAGGCCCTGGCCGAGTACCGCCAGGCGCACGAGCGCTACGAATTCCTGAACACGCAGCGCCAGGACCTGCTGGATTCCATCCGTGACACCGAGAAGGCCATTCAGGAGATCGACGTCGAATCCAAGAAGCGTTTCTCGGAGGCCTTCACGGCCATCAACGCGCATTTCCGCGAGCTGTTCGCGACGCTGTTCAGCGGCGGTGCCGGGGAGATGCGGCTGACCGATGAAGCCAACGCGGCCGACTCGGGCATCGACATTGTCGCTTCGCCTCCCGGAAAGCGGCTCCAGAACGTCCTGCTGCTCTCGGGCGGCGAGAAAGCCCTCACCGCGCTGGCGCTGCTGATGGCGGTTTTCAAGTTCCAGCCCAGCCCGTTCTGCATCCTGGACGAGGTGGACGCTCCGCTCGACGAGCCCAACATCCAGCGGCTCACGCGCCTGATCGCCGACATGGCCCGGCAGACGCAGTTCGTCGTCATCACGCACGCCCGGCGCACCATGGAGTCGGCCCAGGCCCTCTACGGTGTGACCATGCAGGAGCCCGGCGTCTCCAAGCTAGTCTCGGTGCAATTCAACCCGGTGCTCCCGCCCCCCGAGGCGCCAGTGCGCCAGGTGGCGATCGCGTAGGATAGGCCTACAGCCCTGTCCCCGGACCCGTCGGCCGCCACAAGGCCGGGTCGTTGGGATCGTGGCGCCGCGCCCGCTCCCGCGCGGCCTCCCAACTGTTGGTGGCGTAACAGTACACGCAGTCGAATCCGCAGGTGTCGTAGGCGCCGATGTCCACGCTCTCCACGCAGCCGCACTGCTTGCGCGTGGGGCACGGTTTCAGCACCAGGTCGGAGCGCAGCAGCTCCAGGTCCACGCAGTGCGCCTTCCGCACGCCGGCCGCGAGCACGGCGTCCTCGCAGCAGGAGTACAGCGCGATCCCGTGCGCCTCGGCGATGCTCTTCAGCTCCCTCACCAGCGACAGCTTGGCCTCGAGATCCGGCTCGACAAACTGAACGCCGGCCTGCCCCAGGTTGCGGCGCGTTTTTCCATAGAAATCCGCGAAGGAGAAGTAACAGCGCCCGGTGTAGCCCGCCAGTTCGCGGGCCAGCGACGAGAAGTTCCTCAGGTGATACTCGACTGGCGTCCCCTCCGACAGCAGGATAGGATCGTAGCGCCACAATGTCAGTGCCGGGGAAATCTTGTCCGAGAGCGCCCGGAATGCGCGCAGGGCGTTCGTGAGGTTCGGGTTGCGCGCTTCCAGCGGCTTCCCGTATCCGTTGATCGAGACGTGGAAGTAGAACCGGAATCCCCGGGCCCGCAGGTTGCCAAGCCCGCCCAGCAAAGGAGCGGGATAGCGCGTCCAGAAGACGATCCCCGCGCATTCTTCCGGCGTGAGCATCACCCGATGGACCCGTCTGCCGAATGGATCGATCCAGTGACAGTACCCCCACCGGATCCGGTTCATGAACCACGCGGCATAGAACGCTGGAATGTCCGTCCGCCGGCTGGCGCTCACCAGTTTCACAGAACCCCGCCTCCGCGAGCCCGTTCTCGTCCGATACTTGGAGACTACCACAATAGCTCGTGGAGTCTGGGATGGAGTCTTGGGAGAACCCGGTCAAGAGGAAGCGGTGCCGGCATCCTCCGGGGCCTACGCCGGCGCCAGAATCTCCTTCACTCTTTGTTCCAGCGCCGATGGCAGAAACGGCTTGGCGATGAAGGGGAACCGGGTCTCGCACGGTGCCTCCACTTCGGCCTCGGCCACGCAGCCCGACATCAGCAGCACCGCCAGGCCGGGCTTCTTGCGCACAAACTCCACCGCCAATTCAGGCCCGGTCACCCGGGGCATGGCCACATCGCACAGCAGCAGGTCGATCTGGTCGCGCGCCCGCTCGAACATGGCGCGGGCCTCCTCCACGTCGATCGCAGCCAGGACACGAAACCCGCTCGCCTCCAGCGTCAACTGGGCGATCCTGCAAACGATCGGCTCATCGTCGGCCAGAAGAACTGTCTGCATGGCTCGTCGCTGACGCACTTCGCAAGCGTCAGTCCCATTCTAGGGAAGCGCTTGGGCCAGGGGAATCGGTGAACCACCTGAGAAAACTCGCGGTGATGTCGCGGCAAGGAAGTACGCGCGCGACTGCGCCACCCGATCAGCTCTGCACGGCGCCCTGCACCGCTCGATCCACTCCCAGCGACCGGCACTCGCTGATCACCATCTCGCGCACCAGCTCCCGGAAACCGATGCTATGCCGCCACCCCAGCCTCTGCCGCGCCTTGCTGGCATCCCCAAGCAGCATGTTGACCTCGGCCGGCCGGTACAGGTTTGGGTCCGCCACCACGTGCTTGCGGTAGTCCAGCCCGACGCAGTCGAAGGCCAGCTCGGCGAACTCCCGCACCGAATGGGACTCGCCGGTCGCTACCACGTAATCGTCGGGCTCCGGCTGCTGCAGCATCAGCCACATCGCCTGCACATACTCCCGCGCGTGCCCCCAGTCCCGCTTCGCCTCCAGGTTCCCCAGCCGCACCTCCCCGGCCTTGCCCGCAAGCACCCGCGCCACGCCCGAGGCGATCTTGCGCGTCACGAACTCGAATCCCCGCCGCGGGGACTCGTGGTTGAACAGAATCCCGTTGGAGGCGTGCAGCCGGTAGGCCTCGCGGTAGTTCCGCGTGAGATGGAAGCCCGCTACCTTGCTGATGCCGTATGAGGAGCGCGGGTGAAACGGCGTGCGCTCATTCTGCGGCACCTCGATGGCGTGGCCGAACATCTCGCTCGACCCCGCGAAGTAGAACCGGCACTGCGGCGCCAGGTTCTTCAACGCCGCCAGCAGAAAGTGCGTCCCATTGATGTTGGCGTTCAGAGTCGAAAACTCGTCGTCGAAGGAATAGCTCACGAAGCTCTGCGCCGCCAGGTGGTAGCATTCCTCCGGCTGCACCTTCTCGACCAGGGTGTGGATGCTGGCGTAGCTTTCCAGCGAGGCCGCGTGCAACTGCAGCCGCCCCAGCACCGGCAGCAGCCGCGACAGCCGGTGTTCCGGGTCCTCCAGCGCGACCCGCCGCACCATCCCGTGCACCTGGTAGCCCTTCTCCAGCAGAAACTCCGCCAGGTAGGAGCCATCCTGGCCCGTGATTCCCGTGATCAGCACGCGTTTCCCACTCATTGCATTTCGATGGTATCACGCGTGCCAGCGGGGCAGGTCCTGCCCGCTACGCGGTCGCGGCTCGGCCAAGGTACTGAGCCGCGCGCGTGAGCAAGCGGCTGGTCTGATGCCCAAGAATTTATGACGCCGCGTATAGCAGGTGGCCCGGCCTTCAGCCTGCGCCTGCGTCGCTACAGCGTCTTGTAGCAGCTCCGCGCCGCGTTGCACCCGTACTGGTCCACCAGCTTGCCGTCCGGCCCCAGAACGAGCTGCGTCTTCAGGCACCAGAAGATATGGTCGCCTCCGCTGGACGCCTCCTGGTCGGGATCTATGAAAATGCCTTTCCAGCGCAGGTTCTCGCAACGGTCGTTGCCAATCACGCGGAAACCGGTTTCCTCCATGGTCACATCCTCGCTTGCACCGCCGCCAGCAGGGCGCGCTTGACCGCCACCTGCGCCAACCGCACTTTATAGGCGTTCATGCTCAGCGGCGTGGCGCCCTCGACCGCCGCCTTCCCGGCTGCTTCCGCCGCCGCCGCGCTCACCGTCTTGCCGGCCAACTCCCGTTCCGCTGCCGGCGCGCGCCACGGCACGGGCGCGACGTGGCCCAGCAGGACCCGCGCGCGCTCGACCGTGCTGCCCTTCATCTTCAGCGCCACCGAAGCCGTCGCCAGCGGCCAGTCCAGTGCCTCCTTCTGCCGCACTTCGTAGGTTGCATTCCGCAGGCCCGCGGCCGGCGGTACCAGGATCTCCGTCAGGATCTCGCCCGGCTGGAGCGCGTTCTCGCGCCCCTTCTCGTCCTGCGGCGCCAGGAAGAACTTCTCCACCGGTAGCTCGCGGCTGCCCCCGGCCGAAACCAGCTTCACCTTGGCCCGCATCGCCACCAGCGCCGGCCCGAAACTGGACGCGCTGACGAAACGTGCCGGCCCCTCGCCGTGGAAGATCGCGTGATAGCGGTTATCGCCATTCTCGACCAGGCTCTCCCCGTTCGGACCTTTCGCCAGCAGCCCGTAGCCCAGCCGGAAATACCAGCAACGGGGCCGCTGGCACAGGTCGCCGCCCACGGTCCCGGCATTGCGAAGTTGCAAGCTCGCGACCCCGTGCGCCGCCTGCGCCAGCGACGGGTACTCCGCCTTCACCCCCGCGTTCCCCAGCAGTTCCGCCAGCGTAACCATCGCGCCGATGCGCAGCCCCGCCGCCGTCTTCTCGATCCCTCCCAACTCCTTGACGCCCTTCAGGCTCACCACCCGTTTAGGCGTCTGGATGTAGTCCTTCATCAGGTTCAGCAGGTCCGTTCCACCCGCCAGGATGTTGGCGTCATCCCAGCGCTTCCCCAGCAGGCCCACGGCCTCCCGCACCGTCGTCGGATTCGCGTATTCAAAGGCTTGCATCAGGCGTTCCTCCCTTCCAGCGCCGCCAGCACTCTCGCGGGCGTCAGCGGAACCACCGGCGGGCGTACCCCGATGGCGTTGGTCACCGCGTTGGCGATCGCGGCGATCCCGCCGATCACTGGCGGCTCGCCCAGCCCGATCACGCCCCGCTTGTCGTACTCCGGCTCGCGGTTCAAATGCACGATAATTTCCCCCACGTCGCCGATCCCGGTCAGCTTATAGAACTCCATGTCGGCATTCAGAATCCGCCCGGTCACCGGGTCCAGAATGCGCTCTTCGGTGAGCGCGCCGCTGATGCTCATCAAGACCGCCCCAAAGCACTGGCTCTCCGCGGTCTTGGGGTTAATGATCATCCCGCAGTCCTGGACCGCCACCACCCGGTTCATCTTCACGATGCCCGTCTCGGTGTCTACGCTCACGTCGGCGATCTGCGCTCCGCCCACGCCCGAGCCGATCAACCCGCCCGGGCCGCGCTGCGCGTTCTCCCCCATTTCCGCGATGGTCTTCGTCCCCAGCTTCTTGCATGCCGCGTTCCAGGTCAGGCTCTTGGACGGGTTGCCCTTCACCTGGATCTTGCTGTCCGCGGCCTCCAATTGGTCCGCCGGAACGCCCAGCGCCGGAGCCACCGTCTGGAACAGCTTCACCAGCGCATTCATGGTCGACTTCCGCGTCGAAGCCGACACCCCGCCCACCGTCGTCGAACCGCCAGATGCCCCCGACGGAGGATACTTGTTATCTCCGATCCGCACCTGGACGGCGCCCACCGGCAGCCCCAGCGTCTCGGCGGCCACCATCCCGATCACCGTGCGCGTCCCGGTGCCCAGATCCTGGCTCCCCAGCTCCACCTTCACCGTGCCGTCCGCATGGATCGTCGTCAGGCACTTGCTTTGATGTCCCAGGCCTCCCCACTGGTTGAAGCCGATGCCCAGCCCCCGCTTGATGCTACCCGATCCGGACTGCCCGCGCGGATGCCACAGCTTGGCCCACTCCGCCAGTTCCGCAGCCTTCCTCAACTGCGCGCGATAGACCTCCGGCCCCGGGATCCGGCCTGCGTACTCGAGGTTCTTGAAGAAGAACTCCACCGGGTCCATGTTCAGCCTGGCGGCCAGGTCCTCCATGGCCGTGCATGTCAGATAGGAAAGCTGCGGGTTGTTGGGCGCGCGCCAGGCCCGCTCCTCGGCCGCATTCACCGATACCGAGGTGTGCGTGATGCGCTTGTTCGGCACGCCGCGAAATACGTATGGGAGTTGGCCCGCGGGCAGACCGCCCCCCCCGACCCCGCCGGTGGCCCAACTCTCCGACTGCCACACCGTCATCGTGCCGTCCTTCTTCGCGCCCAGTTTCACCTTGGCGAACAACGACGGCCGGTTGCCGGCGATCTGCAACTCCGTGGACCGGTCCAGGAACAGCTTCACCGCGCGCCCCCCGCTCTTCTTCGACAGGCGCGCGCCGAACTCGCCCCAGCGGTCGTGCCCGAACTTGCTGCCGAACCCTCCGCCCATCGCCTCCATGTGTGTGTGCACGCTGGTTGCGGGGATTTCCAGCACCTTCGCGAGGTCGCCGCCAATGCCCGACAGGTTCTGGGTCGTGGGCCAGTACTCGAACTGATCGCCCTTCCACTCGATCACCTGGCCGTGTGCTTCCATGCAGCAGTGGTTGAGCACCGGGATGCCGTAGAAGCCCTCCGAGACCACGTCGGCTTCCTTGAACGCCTGGTCCGGATCGCCCGTCACCTGCTCGCCGCTCGGCTTGGCGCGGCTGCCCGCTTTGCTCAGGTCCCGCTCGTCGACCAGGTGCGGCAGCACCTCGTACTCCACCTTGATCTTCCGCAGCGCGTCTCGGGCCAGTTCTTCCGCAGTCGCGGCCACCGCCGCCACTTCATAGCCCGCGTAATGGATCTCTTCGCCCGGCTTGGCTAGCAACTCGACCGCCGTCACGCCCGGGGATTTCTCGGCCGCGCCCGCGTCGATGCCGGTGAGCCGCGCGTGCGCGTGAGGGCAGGTCAGCACCGCGCCATACAGCATCCCCGGCCGCTTGATATCGTAGGAGTACTTCGCCCTCCCGGAACTCTTGGCAAAGCCGTCCAGGCGCGAGGTACGCTTGCCGATCACCCGCCGTTTCTCCACCGGAGGCCAACTGTAATCCGGAGTGTCAGGCATGCTGCGCTCCTTTCATTTCTTTGGCGGCCTGCAACACCGCTCGGCGCACGCCCATGTAGGTTCCGCAGCGGCACAGATTACCGCCCAGACCGGCCTTGACCTGCTCGTAGGTCGGGCTCGGATTCTGCTCCAGAAACCCTTTGGCCGCCATCACGAATCCCGGCGTGCAGAACCCGCATTGCTGCGCATCGTTGTCCACGAACGCCTTGATCAGCGGATGAATCGCGCCGTCCTCCGAAAGACTCTCGACGGTCTGGATCTCCTTGCCCTGCGCCTCGATGGCAAGGACGTTGCACGCGTACACCGCCTTGCCGTCGAGCATCACCGTGCAAGCCCCGCAGGTCCCGCGGTCGCACACCTTCTTGGCCCCGGTGTAGTCCAGCCGGTCGCGCAGCGCGTCCAGCAGCGTCACCCGCGGCTCCAGGCTCAGCTTGTGCTCCTTGCCGTTCACTTTGAGCGTCACCGGCGCCGCACCGGGACCGGCCACCTGGGCCCCCGGCGCCTGTGCCGCCGCCTCCCTCTCCAGGACGCCGGCGCCCAGCGCGCCGCTCCCCAAACCCACTCCGCGGATGAAACCGCGGCGGGATAGGCCGGCCCTGGTCGTGGCTTCCTCCTCGGGTTCCTTCTTTCTACTCACGCCTGCCTCCTTGTTGTTCCTTCCGGAATCGATGTTTTGAATATAGCAAAGACGAAAGTGGGGCGGGCCCAAACAAAAAGGGCGCGGCCCAAACCGCGCCCTTGGAATCCGAAACTCCGGTAGCAGGTCGGTTTGAAAGGGCTCAGCGGGTTCGCAGAACCAGATTTGCGGCGCCCTTGGCTTCACATCTACGGTGAGGGCGTTTTCGGTCAACTTGACGCCGTCGCCCAAGTTCCGGTTGGCGTGATCCAGGCGCAACGCAAGATCTGACGCTTACGGACAATCGGTAAACGGTTGTGAGCAATCATTCACCTTCAAACGGAGCACACGCTGCCTCGTCACGCCGTCTTAACCGGAATTCGTTTAATTGGGGATGCGTGCCGTGGGTCGAATTTTCTGGACAGTAGCGTTCGCTGCCACTGCTTGGTTATCAAGTCCGCTACCGGCTCACGCCGACACAATCTACGCGAGCAACGTCGGTAGTAATGTGATTTATCGCGGTTCGGCAGCCGTCGACGGAGCCGCGGAATTGATCGGCTCTATGATCCCGCCGCCCTGTATCGTTTACGGTCCCGATCTTCGAGCCACCAGCAGAGTATGTACAACACTACAGGAAGGAAAAACACGAGTCCCAATATGCTACCCCAGAGTGCCGCAAGTGTCGGGTCGCCAGAACCATGAAACCCCGATCCGAGCAACGCGATCACCAATAACCCCAGAGACGCTCCGCCAAGTATCGCGCCGGCGCGTTCCCACTTCAACGCCAGGAACATGCCGATCACATAACCGCCGCCCAGGATGAGCCCAACTAGCGCCCCCGGTTCAATCGGATGGGAAGACGCGTGTCGCGTTCCGAAGAAGGTCTCCCCGATGAACATGAACAGCGAGAATCCCGCTACGATGAGACCAAGCACCCGAGCAGACCATCGGAAAAACGGTATGACTTCGTTCTCCGGCACCAATTCTGATTCCAGAGAGCCGCCCTTGGCCGGTTGCTCCCCTCGGTTTTCGTCCGTCTGCACGTGCTTCCTCCATATCAGGGGTTCAGGCCAGGATCTCCGTTTTGCTCATTCTGGCCACCTCGATTGTACACCCACCGGACAAGTTTCAGACCGTGTTTGCTCTTTTCCCATTCCAAGCGGCTCCGCTGCGCCCCTGAGGGGTAGGGTACCAGCGCCTCAGATTGCTTGCCCACTATTCTCCGGGTGCACCGTCGGCAGTCCGGAAGCGATCCACATGAGCGAAAAGTCGCTAGCCTTGATCGGAAACGGCCCGGCGCGGGAAAGTCCGGGCGAAGACGGAGCGGTCAGCGCCAGGGCCGTTTTCGATAAGGAGACTAGAAGGAAGGCGCTGGCGCTTGCGGCGGAC